>NZ_JAJNKE010000011.1 GCF_021043395.1 Clostridium guangxiense | reverse complement strand
CTTCCTTGTTAGACTTTTTTCTAAAATTATATCATATATGCATATTTTTGTTTTTCTTAGGTTGATGGCTATGGGGCTTTGCCCATTATCCTTCTTGAACTATATTAAACCACTATGTAAATAACAACTCAAAACTTAGAGTTAGAATATCCTCATAAAACAGGTAGTTTAAATTGGACTACCTGTTTTTGATATTTTACATTATTTTAAATAGATGTTAGCTTTTATTTCGATAAAACGAAAATCCCTTCAATATTCTTTTCTATGTTTAAATTAAGAATATAAATCTCTAGAAAGAAATATTAATAACTTACAAAATATATTTATTTCATCTTAGTATAAAGTTGTCCAACCACCTTAACTATTCAAGATATTGATCTACAATTATAATTTTATATTTTTTATGTAAAATATAATTTTTAAGTAAATTTATTCAATAAATGTGATATAATACAATCAAACCGCATCTGTGCAAACGATTTCTCAAATAGTCAACTACATTTTCATATGAAAGGAGGGCTAATTTATTCTAATACAAATTGCTGCAAAAGAAATAAATTTGCACTTAATGTAAAGGTTTTAAAGATTATATCATGGAGGATGATTTAAATGAAAATGAAGCTAAAAGTATTGCAAAAAAAAGTATTACCTGTAACAATTGGGATAGCTGTACTCTTCTACTTCTCTATTTTCCCATCTAAAGGAATTTATTTATCCCAAAATAAAACATCAATAGCATATGCTGATACTACTGCATTGCCTTCTAATACTAAGGATGGTGTTATACTTCATGCCTTTGATTGGTCTTTCAATACTATAAAAAATGAGTTGCCTAATATTGCTGCAGCTGGATATAAAACTGTTCAAGTATCACCTGTACAAGGAACAAAAGAATCAGGCACAGATGCTTCAAATTGGTGGTTATTATATCAACCTACAAATGAATCTGTTGGCAACGCACAACTAGGGACTTACGATGATTTTAAGTCACTTTGTAGCACAGCCAAAAACTATGGAATATCAATAATTGTAGATGCTGTAATGAATCATATGGCTAACAACGGAAATGCAGATCAACTTGATTCAACCGTAGATTCAAGTTTTAAGGATTCAAGCTTATATCACAATTTAGGTCAGTGTAGTGATTGGAACAACAGATATGATGTAACACAACAAGGAATAGGAATGCCTGATTTAAAAACACAGAGTTCTGATGTTCAAAACAAAGCAATAACTTTCTTAAATCAATGTATAGATGCTGGTGCAAATGGATTTCGTTTTGATGCTGCCAAGCATATAGAAACTAATATAGGTCTAGATGCTAATCAATCTTGGGCAGGAAATTATTGGACAAATGTTCTAAATAATTTGCATAATAAGTCCAGCCTATTTCTTTATGGTGAAGTACTTCAAGATGGAACTGTAGACAATATATCATCATACGAAACATTTATGAATGTTACTGCAAGTACTTACGGTTATAATCTTAGAAATGCTATAACTTCAAAGGACTTAAGTAAAGCAAGCGGCATGGGTGGACTTGATCCAAATGTTTGTGTAGATTTTGTTGAAACTCATGATAATTACGAAGACAATGTAAGTAGCAGTTTAACAAATTCACAAATAAAAATAGGTTGGGCTATAGCTGCTTCAAGAGCAGGAGCTACCCCTCTGTTTTTTGATAGACCTACAAGTTCTATAGGAAATGAAGGCGACGGTTTATGGAAAGACACTGATATAGTAGCTATTAATCAATTTCACAATGCAATGGTTGGACAAAATGAATACTTAAGATGGACAAATAATAATCAGACAATGCTGATAGATCGTGGAACCAAAGGAACCGTAATTGTAAACGATGGTGACAATACTTATATCAATTCTTCTACAAACTTAGCTGCTGGAACCTATACAAATCACGGTAGTGCCAATGTTACATTAACTGTATCTAATGGAACAGTAACAGGAACTATTCCTGCAAATTCAATTGTCATTTTGTATAATGGTTCATCAACCACTACACCTACAACAAATACAGTTAGTTGGGATCCTTCTGCCCCAACTGCAGGAGGTACTGTCTCAATCACATATGATGCTACTAATAGAGTTCTAGCAAATTCTTCAAATGTAACTTTACACTGGGGATACGACGGATGGAGTGGTGTTACTAACACCGCAATGACATCACTTGGAAATAATAAATGGCAAGCAACGATAACAGTACCATCCTCAGCAATCAGCGCCTTGAATTTATGTTTTACAGATGGAACTAATTGGGACAGTAACAATTCAGTTAACTGGAGTATACCAGTAACTAAATCATCAAATAGTACAAGCTATTCTCCAAGTTTAGGTTACAAAGTAGATTATGATAGCAGCACTTTATTACAAGGGAATTCATTTACCATATATTATAATGGTTCTCTTGCTAACTCAAGCAGTGTTTCTCTGCACTGGGGGATTAATGGATGGACAAGCACATCAAATGTTTCTATGACTAAACGTTCAGATGGCTTTTGGCAGGGAACAATAACTATTCCAAGCTTAGCCACAAAATTAGATTTTGATTTTACAGATGAATCTAATTGGGACAATAACAGCAATAAAGATTGGCATTTAACAGTATGGTCAGGAACCGTTCCAGTACAAGTAAGCCCAGCTCCTACAGCAGGTAAACAAGTTTCAATATACTATAATGGAACGCTAGCATCAAATTCCACAGCAATAACCTTGCATTGGGGGTGTAATGGCTTTACTTCACCTACAGATACAACGATGACTAAACAATCCGATGGAAGATGGATGGCTACAATAACTATTCCAAGTGGAAGCTATGAATTGAACACAGCCTTTAAAAATCAGTCAAGCACCTGGGATAATAACAATTCAAATAATTACAATTTTTCTTCAGCAGAATAAAAGCAAAACTTAAATTATTTACATTCTAAAATTATATATGTGTAATTTCTAGTCAATAGTTGACAGAGAATTCAAATAATTTTTCTCTGTCAACCTATATAAAATATTTCAAATAAATTATCCTTTAGGAGTGATTTCTGATGATAAAAGTAAAAAAGGACAATATATTAAGCACACATAACAAAATAACCTCTAAAAGCTTCTCTTTAAAAAGTAAAATTGTTATCACTTTCGCGATAATTGCCATCGTTACAATTTTTAGTTTGGCCTATTTTGTAAGTAAAAAAAATATCAACGTAACATCCTATACTACAACAAGTAAAAATGAAAGGTTTATGCAAGTAAAAATGGGTATGACCTATAATCAAGTTAAAGAAATACTTGGAGTTGGAAAGGAAAACGTGTCAACAAACACAAAAACCGTTATATACATATGGCAAGATAGTAATACCGATATTTCCATTACATTAAAAACAGATAGAGTTATTAATAAAGCTAGAGTATTAATAAAACCAGTCAGTGCAAATGTTACAATTGATAAATACAATAAAGTGAATAGCGGCATGACTTATAATCAAGTAAAAAAAATTCTAGGTAAAGGACAATTAACTTCTCAATCTGAATTCATTGCTGGGGATAAAAGTGAAATTTATTCATGGATTAACAGTAATAATAGTAATGCAACTGTAACCTTCCAAAATGGCATAGTGGTCACTAAATCAGAATCTAATTTAAAATAAATAACAAAACAAACTTCACAAAAACATCCAAACTTAAAGCTAAATATTTGTATATAATTCCTAAACTTTGCACTGCCATATTATACTATAATATACTTAATAAAACTGCAAAGGGATGTGTTAAACTTGGATAATAACTTTATAAAAACTACAGCTAAAAACATAATTACTAATATACAAAAAGTTATAATTGGCAAATTGAATGTAATCGATTTATTACTGACATCAATGGTTTCAGGTGGACATGTTCTCATAGAGGATGTTCCAGGAACCGGTAAAACAGTACTAGCAAAAGCTCTTGCTAAATCCGTCGATGTAACCTTTAAAAGAATTCAGTTCACTCCAGACTTACTTCCTTCAGATCTTATAGGTATAAATTACTATAATCAAAAAGAAAAAGAATTCACTTTTAGAAAAGGACCTATTTTTACAAATATTCTTCTTGCGGATGAAATAAATAGAGCAACTCCAAGAACTCAATCAAGCTTACTTGAAGCCATGGAAGAATATCAAGTTTCAGTTGATGGTCATACTTATAAATTAGCTCAACCATTCTTTGTAATAGCCACAGAAAATCCAATTGAAAATCAGGGAACTTTTCCCCTTCCTGAAGCCCAACTTGATAGATTTATGATGAAAATAAACATGGGATATCCAACCTTAGAGGAAAGCAAACAATTATTTAAAAGATTTATTATGGGGAATCCCCTTGAAAATATTAAATCTGTTTGCAACATTAACGAGATATTAACTGCTAAAAGTGAATATAAAAAAGTATATGTTCATGACGAAATTCAAAGTTATATTTTAAATATCATAGAATATACAAGAAATGATGATTCTATACTTATGGGAGTAAGTCCAAGAGGTGCCCTTGCTCTTCTAAAATGTTGTCAAGCCTATGCTGCAATAAATGGTAGAAACTATGTTGTACCGGAGGATGTAAAATACTTATGTCCATATGTACTTAATCATAGAATAATATTAAAAGACACTTTAGGTATAAGAGGAGTTTCAACATTTTCTGCTATAAATAATATACTAGATAAAATAAAAGTACCTACTGAAGATTGGAGTCAAAAATAGTATGGAAATTATTTGGATTTTAGTATTAACATATATACTTATAGTTTATGAAATTAAACTGTATACAAAATACTGCTTTAAAAATTTAGACTTTAAAATAGAATTAAATAAGCCTGAAGTGTTTGAAAACGAAAGTCTAATTTTAAAAGAAATAATATCAAATAAAAAATTTCTTCCTGCAATATGGCTAGAGGTTCAATTTTTGGTTTCAAGAAACTTAAAGTTTGACAACATGAAAACTGCCTCTCTAGACAATGAGTTTTATAAAAAAGATATATTTTCTATGTTGCCATATGAAAGAATTGTACGAAAGCTCAACGTAAAGGCATTAAAGCGAGGACACTACTCCCTAAATAATTTCACTTTAACCATAAGCGATATATTCATAATTTATAAATATTTACTTCATATAGATTATGAAAAATTTTTATATGTATATCCTAAACTTCTTTTGGGAACAAATTT
Source organism: Clostridium guangxiense (assembly GCF_021043395.1). Lineage (GTDB taxonomy): Bacteria > Bacillota > Clostridia > Clostridiales > Clostridiaceae > Clostridium_S > Clostridium_S guangxiense. The sequence goes on along the minus strand of NZ_JAJNKE010000011.1, from coordinate 92,234 downwards.
TGATCTTAAATTTCAGAATATCATAGGTGATCTAGAAACAAAAAAGTACTTACTCGAAGATCCTTTTATGCTAAAGGGAATTCGTGATTACACTCCATATGATTCGATGAAAACCGTTAATTGGTTTGCTTCCATAAGAACAGGTGCTTTAAAAGTAAATGAATTCAACTCATCATCTTCTATAGAAGTTATCATCTTACTAGATACCACAAAATATTTCCCTTGGGATTCAGAAACTGAACTTGAAGAATCTATAAGAATTGCTGCATCAATGGCCACAAAATGTATATCAAAAAATATACCTGTTTCCTTATATTCAAATGGAATTAATGATTTGTCCAAAAAATCCATTAGCATATCATGTAAAAATGGGAAAGCTGGGCTTGATTTAATTTATAAAAATCTAGCATGCATAAATTTAGAAAATCAAGAACTTAGTTTTTCTGACATGATAAAAAACTTTAAAATTGAAAAGAATACAAATTCCTTATGTATCATTGTTTCTCATCATTACAGCGAAGATTTTGTAAACGAGCTTATGACCCTAAAAAAATTTAATGTAGAAGTAAACTTAATACTTATTAAGGCATCGCCTATAACTGAACAATTAAGTTCAAAAATTAAAACTTATGTTTGGGAGGTATCTAAAAACAATGGATAAAATTGATAGTTACAAAATACCCGATATAGGAAAATTAAACAAGTCACCCAAAAAAACTATTTTTCAAATTTGTGAAAACTTAATATTTTTTCTAATCTTTTATCCTATAGTATTAAATATTTTAGAAATGGTGTATAAAAATGGGTTCATATTTACTCATGGAATAGCTTTAATAATTTACGTAGTAATAATAAATTTTATGAGAATAAAAATAAGAAAGCATTTTCTAGCAATAGCCTTAAATCTGGTTTTATTTTTCATATTTATTTTAATACCTTTCCCAAATTACGAAAGAATTTTATATGGTATATATGCTGCCCTAGCGTTAATAAATTCCATAAGAAAATTCTATAAAATAGATTATAATTTTTATAGCATATCCATTCTTATTTTAGGTGAAGCTTTATTATCAATTAATTTACTAGTTTCATATGCGTTAAACAATTCATTTTCAAAGCACTTAACCTTATTTTGTGCTGTAATGCTTTCATTGGTCTTTTTATTCTACTCTAGTCGAAGCAAATATGGGCTTCTAATAAATTCAGAAAACAAAGTTAACTCTAACAACACAGTAATTTTAAGTTCAAGAAAACTACTTATATCCATATTTTCTGCATTCTTAATTTTTATGTGTTTTACACTTTTGATAACAAACCGAATAAATTCAGGCAGCGACCATGCTTTAGTAAATGCATTAACTACTTTATTTTCACCAAATAGTCTCTTAAATTCAAACAAAAACACTAACAAAAATATTTTAAAAAAATTTCCAAACCAAAGCATGTTTAAAAATAACGAAAAAGTCCCCCAAAATATTAAATACAGAAATGATAGTTTTTTATATAAGTATTTTTATCTAATTTTATCCTTAATGCTAATACTTGCAATACTTTTTTTTCTATTTAAAATGATAAAATTTCTTATTAATACAAAAATAGAAGATCAGCAAAATGCAGAAACAGAAACTACCTTTTTAAATGAAGATTTTAGAAAAGATTTATCAAACATAGTTCCAAAATTCAACTTTAATCTATCAAATAAGGAAAGGCTTAGAAGATACTATAAAAAGTTAATTAAACGCTATAGAAAAAAAGGTCTTGATGTAAAAGACTCCTCAACACCAATGGAGCTAAAGGATAGAATTTTAAACTTAACAGGTAATAACATAGATGATATTACCAAAATATATAATAAATCTCGTTACAGTTTATATGAACCAACTAAACAGGATATAGATAAGTTTAAGAAAATTGCGAAGTAACAGTAGTGCACAGAAAAAATTCCTCCGTACCTGCGGAGTTTTAGTGGTAAATTTATTCAACCATTTAAGTTCTTATAATACATTATCGCAAAATAGAGTTACTTCTTAATTTTTATAATATGCTATAATAAAATACTCAATATAATATTTAAATTTTAAGGAGTAAAACTCATGGAAAATTCTCAAAGCAGAGAAGAATATTTACATAGAATTCATAAGGTACAAGATTACATAGAAGCTCACTTATATGACTCACTTTCTCTTGAAGAACTTTCTAATATTGCAGGCTTCTCAAAGTTTCATTTTCACAGAATCTTTAAAGGAATAGTTAATGAACCTTTATCTCAATACGTAAATCGTTTAAAGCTAGAGAAATCAACTCAAATGCTTATTCATCGCAAAGATATGACAATTACCGATGTTGCCTATCACTTTGGTTTCACTGACTCTGCTGTTTTTTCTAGAGCCTTTAAAAATCATTATAAAGTAAGTCCAGCCTATTATAGAAATAACTATAGCAAGAATTGCAAAGACCCCTATAAAATTTCTAAGTATAATGAGTATGTACCAATAATTGAAGGCAAAAGCAAGAGTGTGCCTGTCCAAGGTGATCTTGAAATATTAATGCTTTCAAGTGTATATGTTGCTTATGTTAGATATATGGGTTCATATAAAAGTTTAGCCGTTAACTTTTCAAAACTTTTGGAAAAACTATATAAATATGCAGACAAGCAGAATCTCATAGAAGCTGGAAGAACAAAGTTTTTAGCTATTTATCATGACAATCCTGAATTTACGGAGGCAGATAAGCTTACAACTAGTCTTTGCATTATAATTCCAGATAACGTGCTTGTGGCAGAAAACAGTGGTATTGGCAGTATGATAATCCCTTCTGGAAAATACGTTGTAGGTCATTTTAACATTTTTGAAAATGAATTTAGTGATGCCTGGGACTTTATGTACAGTGAATGGCTCACAAATAGCGGCTTCAAGCCTCATGATTCCTTTCCTTTTGAAGTATACCTTAATGATCCAAATACTAATTCAGAGCATAAAATTTTAGTTGATATCTACTTGCCTATAGAACCACTTTAAAACAGAGTACAGTGAAGGTTGGTGATTTAATGAAAGAAATAAAAATCAAAGGAGCGAGAGTTCATAATCTCAAAAATATAAATATCTCTATTCCAAAAAACAAGCTTATTGCTATAACAGGAGTAAGCGGTTCAGGTAAAACTAGTCTTGCCTTTGACATCATATTTGAAGAAGGTCGCAAACAATACCTTAAGTCTCTAGGCATACTTACTGAGCTTGACAATGAAAACAAGTTCGACAGCATTCAAGGTTTAGGACCTGCTATAGCAGTTAAGCAAAATATTGTTCGTCAAAGCAATCCTCGTTCAACCTTGGGTTCAAGAACTGGTATTCTTAATATGCTTGCATTACTTTATGCAGGTGACGGTCAAATACTTTGTTCCATATGCAAATCACCCGTTGATAATAACCTTATTTGTAGCAGCTGTGGAAATACAGAAGAACATTTAAAGCCAGATTTTTTCTCGTATAACTCTTCATCTGGAATGTGCATGAAATGTTCTGGACGTGGAGCATATTTTGGAATCAATCTTGAGAAGCTAATTCCAGACAAACATACAACTCTAAAACAAATTTTTGATAGTGTCAAAGTATCTCCAGGTTTTATGAATCTATTGGAGAAGAAATTTAAAAAATACTTTTCAATCCCATTTTTACAATTACCTGAAGAAGTTAAAAACGAAGTAATCTATGGTCATTATGAAAATGGAAAGCAAAGCTACTCTTTAACAAGAATCTTTCAAAGGCGTTATGAGAAGGGCGAAGCTTTAGATGGCATTTATACTATGACTACTTGCTCTGATTGCCATGGTTTTAGGGTAGGGGATGAAGCCCGCAGAGTACTTTTAAATGGTAAGCATATAGGAGAGCTTGGGAAAATGACAATTTTAGAAATGCATGAGTTTCTTAAAGCTTTATTAGAGCAAAAAACATTAACACAATTTGGGCGAAATCTACTTAAAGAAATACTTAGTAAAACAAGCCATTTAATGAAATTCCGTTTAGGGCATTTAAGCCTTTACAGAGAAATGTCAACTTTAAGCGGTGGAGAACTACAAAGACTTTTTCTAAATGAACATCTAGAATCAAAGCTAGATTCCTTAATATATGTACTTGATGAACCAACAGCAGGGCTTCATGAAACTGAAAAAATTGAAACTTTAAAAGCCATCAAGGAATTAAAAGAATTAGGCAATACAGTTATCGTGGTAGATCATGACAAAAACACCATCAAAGCGGCAGAGCATATTATTGATATTGGTCCTAAAGCTGGTACTTCCGGAGGACAAGTAATATATCAAGGTGATTTGCAGGGTTTACTTAAATGTAATGAATCAATTACAGGTAAGTATCTTTCTGGAAAAATCACTATGCCGGAAAGAAAAACATGTCAAAGCATTAGACACAGTGATAAAATTCCATGCCTTACTATTCAGAATGCAAACACAAATAATCTTAAAAATGTAACTGTATCATTTCCCTTAGGAGCGATGGTAGGAGTAGCTGGTAAATCAGGAAGCGGAAAAAGCTCACTTGTAGAGAACACACTTCTCCCTCTTCTTAAAAGCTATTTTCATAATCAAAGTAACAAGAATAAATTAGAAGGCATAAAAAACATATCTGGATATGCAGAAATATCGCAGGCTCCCATTGGTAAAAATATGAACTCAAACCCTGTTTCTTACATAGGCATCTGGGATAAAATACGCAGCTTGTTTGCCAATGAGCCAGAAGCAATTAAACAAAATTTAATTGCTGGTCATTTTTCCTTCAACTCAAAAGGTGCTTGCACTACATGCGGTGGAAGTGGCTATGAAAAAATCTGGCTTACAAGTAACTTAAGCATAGACAAAATCTGCTGCAAGTGCCATGGAAAAAAATTTAATGATGATGCATTGTCTATCAAGTATAAAAACAAAAATATCCACGATATCCTTGAAATGAGTGTATCTGAAGCCGTTGATTTTTTTGGAGATGACCAAAGTATAATAAAAACCTTGAAGGTGCTAGATCAAATTGGCATGGGCTATATCAAACTAGGTCAACCTACCCCTACTTTAAGTGGTGGTGAAGCCCAAAGAATTAAACTCGCTAAAGAAATTGGTAAAAAACAAAAAGGAAATATTCTTTATGTACTTGATGAACCAACTACAGGTCTTAGCTCATATGATACTGCAAAACTTATTGGATTATTAGATGAGCTCATAGCAAACGGAAATTCTGTAATTGTTGTAGAACATAATATAGACGTTTTAAAGACCTGTGATTGGATTATTGAACTTGGCCCCGAAGGAGGAGAAAAAGGAGGATATATTATTGGAGAAGGTTCTCCTAAAGCATTAAAAGAAAACTCAAAATCTATAACTGGGAGGTACTTATAATGGAAAATGTAAGCCCACAAGACGTAGGAATGAACCACAAAAAACTTTTGGAGCTTGACTCAATTGTAAAAGCTCAATATAGCGATATAAGGGGAATAGTTGTTCTTCGAAAGGATTACATTGCCTTTGAAAAATACTATAACGGTTTCCAACCTCTTGATACTTTACATGTAGCATCTGTTACAAAAAGTATTATATCCGCTCTAATTGGCATTGCAATAGACAAAGGATACATTAAAAGTGTTGATGAAAAGGTACTGGATTTCTTCCCTGAGTATGCCTTTAATCCTGCCGATATACAAAAACAAGCAATAACCATACACCATCTTCTCACAATGACTGCTCCATATCCATTTAAAGCCTGGCACGAACCCTTTGCAAGACTGTGCAGGCAGTCAGACTGGATAAAATACACACTTGATGGCCTTGGACATGGTGGAAAAATTGGAGATTTTAAATATTCCTCTGAAGGAGCCCACTTACTTTCAGCCATTATCACTCGCAGTACAGGAAAATGTGCCCGTGAATTTGCTAATGAATATTTATTTAAACCTATTGGTATGAGAGAAATTCAAGATCATGAAATGAAAGGATTTAAAGTTGATGATTTATTTGGAAATGACTTAAAAGGATGGGTCAAAGATCCAAAGGGTAACTCCGTAGGTGGATGGGGACTTACACTAACACCCGTGGATATGGCACGATTTGGACTCTTATATCTAAATGATGGCATTTGTAATAATAAACAGATTATTTCTCAAAAGTGGATTTGCGAATCAACAGTTCTTCATTCTGAAGTAAAGTTTAACAGCACAATTTTGAAATATGGTTATCTATGGTGGCTTAAAACTGATGATGGAGTTTTTACATACTCCGCTATAGGTGATGGTGGTAATATTATTTGCTGTATACCAGAGAAGGAATTAGTAATTGCAATTGCAGCTAAATGGACACCTAAGCCTCCTCGTGATAGATGGGAACTTATTAAGAAGTACATTCTTTCCGCTATAAATTAATTAAAAAAGTGTTTACAAAGCTTTTTATAATTGTTGTATAATATTTACATAACGAGTAGTTTTAATAATGTAAATCCAGTTATTAAAATCACTCGTTTTTTTGTTAAAAGATTATATAAGTATGATTAGCTTCAGCTAGTGGAATGATGATTCCTATTATGATGAATACAGTATTAATTGTTACACCACAAGAAAAACATGGCTCAGCAATGGGTGTATGTATGTGTGTAATTTCACTCTACTCCTTACTCTCTAATCTAGTATGTACTGTCAAAAACTTTTCACTAATTTTAAGCTTTTAGATCATACCTATAATTCTCCCCTAACCTCCCCAATTACTTTTTTTACAACCTCGCTCCCTATTTTATCTTTCTTCATTTCACATAAAGCATTATCTAAATTTACGAATTCCGCTCCATCAACTTCTTCTGATTTAACTATCTCCCCACTAACGTATTTAACCATAAATGTAAGCATTATTATCTCCTTTGCTGCAAGATAATAACTTCCAAGGTACTTAGGCTCCTTTGCTATAATACCTGTTTCTTCTCTTATTTCCCTAAGGACTGTTTCCTCAACAGTTTCATTATTAGCTACATAACCTGATACAAGTACTTTAGAATCTTTAAAAGTGTAATTCTGCTTTAATAGTAACACTTTATCATCCTTTATGACGGCTGCAATAATACATGGTTTGGGGGTATCAAAAAACATTATGTCGTCAGTGCTGCAATATGGAACCCCACCTTCATCCCAGCTGTATTTTTCCTTTAACTTTTTTCCGCATATAGGACAATACTTATATTTCATGATTAAAATCCTCCCCTTACATAATATCCTCTATGTATAGACAACCTAGAACCTAAAAATTGTAAATTACAAGTTTATCGTGACAATTCAAAATTTGTAACAGAGTAGAGTGAAAGATGATCTTCTTGTGCTTCATTACAAGAAATCAACTTTCACTATATATAAATTATAGATTACTGTCATAATTTAAACAACTATTTATAATTTCACTTTTACACTTTTACTTAGTGTTATATAGTCCTCTCCAAGGGAGCATTCATATGCCATCACGTCAACTCCACTTCTGTATGCTCGTCTAAGCGCTTCTCCAAAATTTTTATCCATATCATCATAAGGCGTGAATTCGTTTATGTTATCCATCTGCATTAAGAATAACACACCAGCTCCATATCCACTTTTTTTAGCTTCAATAAGTTCATTTAAATGTTTAGTCCCTCTTTCCGTTGGAGCATCTGGAAATTTTGCCTCGCCTTCATTTTCAAGGGTAACTCCTTTTACTTCAAGATAATATGTCTGTTCTTTAGAATCCATTAATTTAAAATCAAATCTGCTATTTCCAAAGGTTTTTTCTCTCATTACAATATCATACTTTGTTAAGCCCAATATCTTTTTATTTAATAATGCTTCCTCAACAACTCTATTTGGAATTTGTGAATCTATATTTATAAGTTTATTTCCTTTGTACGCAGCTATTAAATCATATTTTGTTTTTCTTTTATCATTATTACCCTCTCTTAAAATAACAGTACAACCTTCTATTAGTATTTCCCTGCATCTTCCCGTATTAGGCACATGCACCATAGATTCTTCACCATTTAATTTTATATAAGCTTGAAATCTATTTGGTCTTTTTATAAATTCTGCTTTAACTACTTTTTCTTTTATAATCATTTATCTTTTCCACCTTCAAAATATAAGTTATCCACTTTTTGCCCTACTTAACCACAGTTTGCTGTGGATAACTGTGGATTTTCTTAACACTTATCCTCAAATCCCCTGTTTTTAGGGTTTAATTTACAAAAAAATTGTGTATAACTTATCCACATTATCAACAATACTATATGTTGATAATTTTATATTTAATTTATACAACATATATGTATTATTGTAAACCAATATTTTATTTTATCATTAAAAATCTATAGTTATACACAAACTTCACTTTATCAACAAATTATATGAATATTTCATATTTTATGTACACAAAATAAATTAGCTATATTTTAAATAAGTTAATTAGGAGGCTTATTATGGATAACAATAAAAGTAGAATGAAGGATAGACCAAAATCAGACGCAGAACTTAGAAAAATGTTTCCTAGAGATGGAGCCAATATAGGTATAGAACATGGAGTAAAAGAAGGCTCTCATTCTAATGGACAAAAATTTACAAAACGCTCAAAATTGTCCCACAACAAATAAAAAAAGCGAAGTAATAATGCTTTATCGCGTTAAAAAAATCATATAAATCTAAGTGGTTATTTAAAAAAAGTGGTTGCTTTGGGTTCTAGAAGGATAATGGGCAAAGCCCAAACCCCACGTATGTTTATACTCGCTATCGCTCAGACAGATTGAAACATCTAAGTATTTTAAGATTTTTGAGCCAAGATTTATTAGGACTTTTTTAAATCGTTCCTTCAGCATTGTTACTTCGCTCCCACAGTGGTGCAAGAGAAAAAATTCCTCCGCACCTACGGAATTTTGAGTGGAAAGTTTTATAGGTGGCATAAGCTTATTGTGACAAAATATGTAATAAATTTAAATTTTTTGCGGCATAGCGGAGAAAAATCATCCTTTACTGTGCATTGTGAATTGTGCACTGAATGAGCTTCCAGTTTGTCAGGATGAATTTGTTATTAGCACTTTCAATCTTTCACGTTATCTATCCATAACTCATAGTACCATCTATATATTTCATTTCCCTTTTTATTTATAGATTTTCTTGATTGTTAAATTTAAACTTTTCGTGTAATTTTATACTTGCATTATTATTAGTTCTGCAAGTAGATACTAATTTCTTATATCCCTTGCTTTTAGCAACTTCTTTAATTAAATTTAGTGCTTGCATGGCATAACCATTCCTGTAGTATTTTTTATCGATACTAACACCAGCACTCACAGCACTTATATTAACTTCATACAAGGAAATCATGCCAACAATGCATTCGCTATGTACTATTGCAAATTGTTCAAAATATTTGCCTTGATAGCTTTTGGCAGCCCACTCGTTTATAATTTTAGTTAATTTCTTTGCGTCATTTGGAAAATAGCATCCTTTTATACGTTCTGTGTTTGACCAGTTATTTAATATAAAATCTATATCTGAAATAGTGAATTGTCGCAATTTAATCATCAAGACCATCCCCTCACTCACGAGTTTCTTAATTTTAGAATTTTTTCAACTAATTTATCTTACAATTATATATCATATATATAAATTTTCCACTCTATTTTCAGAGGATACTTACTTCTTTCCAAATAAGGTACTTTAGATATTTATCCGCAGAAGAGTACATATTTGTATCCCAAATGACATTTTTCGATTTTGTTATAGGCGTTTCAATGGGTGCAATAATTGCGAATTCAATTGTTAGTCAAATATTTACACCTGTATCTGCTATGGTAGGGCTTATTGTTTTATCTGTTTTAGTAATTGTAACTGGTTATATTCATATCAAAAGCTTTAAACTGAGAAAAATAATCAATTCAAAGCCAGACATTCTAATTAATAATGGAAATATAATAGAAACAAATATGAAAAGCAATAGAATTACAATTAGTGAATTGATGATGAAATTAAGAGAAAAAAATATATTTAACGTGGCTGATGTAGAATTTGCCATAATAGAAACAGATGGTGAATTATCTGTATTACCAAAACCAAATCAAAAGCCATTAACTCCTAACAACATAAATATAAATGTTACAAGTACAGGACTTACACAAGATATAATAATCGATGGAATTATACTAGATGAAAATTTGAAAAATATGGAATTAGATAGAAATTGGTTACTTTCGCAGCTTAATAGTCAACACATAAAAGATGCATCAGAGGTATTTTATGCAGGAACAGACAATAGCAAAAAATTATATGTATCAAAAAAAACAATTTAGCATACAAATTAATTGCATTTGTGTCTTTACTGGTCAAATGAAATAATTGCAATATTGTTTGTCTCAAAGTTAATGCTTGCACTGCTGTATGTATAACATTAGCTTCTAGCTGTCCCCCACCTATAGTACCAACAATTGAACCATCTGCTAATACTAACATTTTTGCACCAGTACCACGCGGCATCGAACCTGATTTATCTAAAATAGTTGCTATTATAAAATTTTCTCTTCTTTTTAAAAGTTCTACTGCCTTAATATGCAGTTCCTTCACTAAAATTCCCTCCAATTTCTACTACTTGAGAATATTATTCTAAATATATATATTATTTTTACATAGGAATAATAACCTTAACAAAAATGATTAATTTATTGAATTTTAATTAGTCATAAAAGTGATATTAATGCCAAAGTTGTTTTTGGTGTAAGAGGAAGTCTTGATGTACAATCTAATTTTCTATTTATCCAAAGCAAGCATTTCAATTGCTTCATCTTCAGTTGAAACAAAGAATATGTCTCTCCCATTGTTGCTCTCATAAATAAAATCTTTCAATGCCTTACTGTTATACATAGAAAAGTCCCCAATAATGGCAAACTTCACATGATAATTAATAAATTTTTGAAGTATTTCTCCTGCAAGACGAGTGCTAAGTTTAAAAAAGTCTTCCGATATGGCAGCTTTATTTAAAACCATACGACTGCAGCCCGTTTCATAGTTTACAGTTGCCATAAGATCTAAAGCAGACTTAACATCTGTTAAAACCAGCTTATCACTTTCAATAAGTGCAATTGGGATATTATCCTTTACTATTTTTTTAATATTCATATTTTATTTCCCCTCATTTTATCTTTAGTTTGTGTTGCTACAAGCATAGAAACTGTACTAAGCATTTCTTCAATAAACTTTATCTGTCCCCAAAGTAATACTCTTAATTTATTTTCTTTCTCATAATATTTCATATTAATTGTTGAATTATTCATTTTAGCATTTTTACAATTCATAATAGCTATAAGCGTATTTGATATTCTCATATATTGTTCCTTATTTATTTCTTCAATATCTATAACCGTTGATACATTTATTCTTGCCTTTTTTATATTTGATGATGTCTCACTTATAGAAAAGTCTAAACTTTGTTCTTCATCTATATCCTTATTCTTATTTACTTTCATAAAAGAATTTAAATCATGCTCGGAAATTCTCCATTGCTTTCCAACCTTATTTGCTTTGAGACTGCCCTCTGTTATAAATTTTCTTATAGTTTTATGGTGCATATCCAAAAGCTCTGCAACCTCATTAATTGTGTAAAATTTTTCTTCCATCTAAATTTACCCCTTCATCAAACTGATATATTAGAATTATAGCAAACTAAATCTTAAAAGTCATTTTTTTGTTATACTTTATTGTATTTTATTGATTTTTATTGTATTTTGTTTCTATAAACTTAGGATAAAAAAACTGCATTCCGTAAATATAGGCACATTTCTATGTCTATTTTGCAAAATACAGTTTATTTATTGCAAAGCCTTAATTATATAATATTACTATGCTGCTATTTCCTGCTTCCATCAGCATTAAAAACTTTTCTAAGATGTCCTTCATCAATAACAAGCATAATAATTATACCAATTAAAAATATTGCAAGCTGGTAAGCAATATTAGTATTTTTAATTAGCTTAGCTAAAGCAAATTCCAAAGCACAATAAATTAATCCAAACACAATGAAGGTATTTCCTGAGTATTTTTGACCCTCATTCCACGCATCTTGATTTTTCATTGATAGATTTGTCCTATAGCCATAAATAGAATTTATCTTCTTCGGTGGAAAAACTCTAAGAACAATACCAGCGATTATGAATATTATACCTACAGCATATAACATAATATTTTCCTCTTAAAAATTAACGTTTTATTTCCAAATCTACAGATGCATTTGGTAGGAGTTTTCCGTCATTATCATCTATTGATATTTCCGCTGGTATATATGAATCGTCATCTGAGCTAGAATCACTGCTTACACTGGCACTGCTGCTTATAACACTTTTGCCTACATAAGTTACCTTTCCCTTATAAGTTTTGCCTGAATAAGCCTGTGATGATATTGTAACGCTTTGTCCTACCTTTATATCATTTATATTTTCTTCTGGTGCCTTTGCTACCACCTGTATATTCTTTAAGTCCTCAAGCTTTACTATTTTAACTTGAGAATTTAGTGTATCACCCTTTGAATATCCTATATTTGTAACAACCGCATCATCCATATCACATATTACATTGTTTCCACTTATATAACTTTGATTTAATTTATTTTTAGTAGCATTAAGTTCGTCAGTTAAACCATCTATAGTCTTTTGTTCTAGCTTTTTTTGATCCTCATCAGTTATCTTATCCTTTTTCAAATTCTCTATATCTATTTCATTTTGTTCTTTATTTACATATGCGTTAAAATCATTTAAATTAAGTGCAAGTAATTTGTCACCCTTTTTAACCTCTTGCCCCTCTTTTACAAATACATCTGATATTCCAACCGAAAACATCCATAGGAACACCTAATGTTATGCTCTCCACATTTTTTGACCTTACGTTGCCCGTTATTTGAATAGCATTTGGATCCTTTTTAGCTTTAGCTTGATTCCCATTTGATGAATTTCCTCCGCAGCCAACACTTAAAATCATAATTCCTGCAAGAACAGCAGCTATCATAATTCTATTTTTTCTCATAATTAATTCCTCTTTTCATCATTATTTTTTATACAATTAAATTTTAAGTTTCAAGGTGCTTTATCTTTATACAAGCATATCTTTTTTAGTAAACCACACATGTGCCAAAATATAACTTAGAGCACCTGTAATTACATTAACTGCAATTCCAAGTGTAAGTGAAACATCAGGATTCCTTATCATTTGAGGTAAGTTACCTGTAAGCATTAAACCTGCCGATGCATAAGTGTTTATAATATATGGCGCTATTCTCCTAAGTGGTACATCTCCAGCGCTGCTTCCATCACCAGAGCTTATTTTAATTATCATAAAGCTTAGGATTACAGCAATTACTATACCCGCCGTCATAGACAAAGTATTGGTATTTGCAATAGTTGATATAAGTATGCATACAGACGTAAAGGCAACTATAAAAAGCAATTGTAAAACAATGATTTCTAAAATAAACTTCCATTGAGGTATAACATAAGAGCTGTCAAGTATAGCCTGTACATCGTGCCAATCTCCTGCCAAAGTTTTGCTAGGGTTAAATTCATATTTAGTTCCGACCTGCAGAGGTGAATTAGCTTTTCCAAACCCTATGATAATACCTAATATTAAAAATGATATTATTTCAGAACCAACTATAGAAATTATGCTGGCAATTGACGCTGCTGAAAACTTTGAAAACAAAATCTTTCCTCTTGAACACGGCTTTGCCAGAAGCATTTTCATGGTAGGCGGAGAATTTTCTCCAGAAACAACATCAAGAACTATTATGCATATTATTACAGGTAAAATAATAATTGATAAAACAGACACCATTTCCGTAAATACATCTATTGCTTTTACATTAGAACTATCTGCTAGTTCAGGCATGTTATTTTTAAGAGCATATTTCTTCACCAATATATCTTCATTTACCTGCTCTATTTTGGTATTATCACCTGCTAAATCAGCAGAATCCTTCTTTTTTTCATCGTCCGATATAAGGTTATTTATTTGGTCTTTCCAGCTAAGCTTTTTTAATTCTTCCTGTCTGTATGCATTTCTTATATTGCTTTTCTCAGTATTAATAATCTGCCTTAATTGCTTTGCCTGATTGGCGTCCTCATATGGTAGTGCAGATTTATAGGTTGCTATAAGTTTTTCATCTTCTACTACTGTCTGCATAGGTGTCTTATGCTGAGACTGATATTGAATAACTGAAAATAAAACAGTTATAGCAGAAAATAATATCATTACAATTAGAACTTTTCTCTTTTTAAATATTTTTTGAAGTTCGTTTGTTATAAGATTATACAAACTTCTCCCTCCTTTCCCTGATTATTATGCAAGCATATCTCTTTTCATAAAAACAATACTTGAAATAACAAAACATACAATGGTATAAAACACAAGCACACCTACACCCATATCCATTGTTATAGATGGATTGTCTATCGTCTTTGCTAAATATCCATATACAAGCATATCCGAGGATGCATAAGTCATCGGAAGATACGGACTTACTTTTTCAAGAACAGCTGGAAGTGACCCTTGAAGCATCATTATTCCGAGTATAGACATTGCAAGTCCAATTCCAACGCTGCTTCCTATTGCTATTCCCGAGTTTTTAATTAAAACTGAAATTAAAAAGCATATTGACACGCAGGTCGCTATAAATAGTAAATCAATTCCTGTAACATAAAGAAGATATTTAGCATAGGAAACAATTTGCGTAGAACCAACTATTGGTGATACTCCAATTTGGTTATTTGTGGCTATTACAGCTTTATCATATTGATACTTTGTTCCCGCAGTTACTGGTGACAACATATTTGGAAATCCATCCATAGTACCTAATGCTATAAATAACAATAACTGTGGTATTATTATTAAAAATGAATTTGCTATAAAAATGGCTATAAACTTCGAAAGCAGAATTTTAAATCTCGATACTGGTTTTGCTAAAAGCATTTTTATGGTGGCAGGAGAATATTCAGAGCTTACTATATCTGAGGTTGCAACTGCAATTATCATAAAAACTATTATAATTTCTATAAATGCTTTTGTGTTAAGGAAAGCAGAGAATACATCTTTTCCAGTTTCACTGTATGGGTCCACATTATTATCTAGGTAATATTGGTCCTTTGAAACAGCCGTTGTCGCATTATCTATATCTTCATTTTTACCTTTGGTTTTTGCCTTTATAAGCTCCTCTTTGTTTGCCCTTAGATCCTTTTCAACTCTTCTTGTCCATTCTACATTTTTATCTTCCTCATCCTTTTTTAACTTTTTTAAACTCTGCTCTTCTTGAACTATTGTTTGCTTTACCTTTTTTCTTTCATTAGCACTTATACCGCCGCTTTGTAAACTTTTTTTATTTGTTTCAATTTGTGTTTTCGTCATTTCAATTCTTTTCTCTGGGCTTCTGTATTTTTTTTGATTTGAGTATTGAAAAAATCCAAACAAAAATAAAATAGCCGCAAATACAATTAAAGTTACCCAAAACTTTTTCTTTTTTATTATTTTATAAAGCTCATTACTTATTAGCCCCCACATCTTTTGCCTCCCCTCCTTCCACTATTTGCATAAATCTATCTTCAAGATTTTTATGTGTTTTATAGAACTCGCTTACTTCTACATTTGCCTTCATAAGTTCAGTTACTACTTTAGATGATTTTCCTGTATCCAGAGATAATGAAATTTTATTTTTTCCATCTTTAACATCATATACAAAAGGAAGTTTAGTTAAAATTCCCATGGCCTCCACCATATTTGAGGTTGTAATAACAAAATTTTCTTTAGCCTCTTTTGTCTTCTTATCATTTAAGCTTTCAACGGATTTTATTTCACCACCATTAATAAAAGCAACAGTATCACAAACCTGCTGTATCTCTGCAAGTATATGGGACGATATCATTACTGCTGACTTATTTTCCGTGGCCATCTGCCTTACTATTTTTCTAAAATCCATAATTCCAACAGGGTCAAGTCCATTTGTAGGCTCATCTAATATGAGAAGCTTAGGTTTCACCAAAAGTGCTTGCCCAAGTCCCAAGCGCTGTTTCATTCCAAGGGAATACTTTTTTACCTTATCATTTATTCTATCTTTAAGCCCTATTATTTCAGCAACTTCATCTATTCTTTCCTTTGTTATATTTCCATACATCTTGGCATATTGAATTAAATTTTCTCTCCCGGTTAAAAACCCATACATGTCCGGATTTTCTACTATAGCACCAACATTAGCTAAAGCTTTTTCTTTTTCTTTTTGAATATCATGGTCCATGATTTTTATAGTTCCAGAGTTTGGCGCAATAAGCCCCACAAGCATTCTTATTGTTGTAGTTTTGCCAGCTCCATTAGGCCCTAAAAAGCCAAAAATTTCTCCCTCTTTTATATCAAAACTTATTCCTTTTATTATCTGTCTTTTCCCTATATGTTTCTTTACATCTTTGACTTCAAGAACAACTGCCATACTTCTTCCTCCTCATTTTAAACACTTACAAATACTAGTTCACGATATAAATAATACAATTTTAACCTTATATTGTCAATTTTATTAACATCGTTATAATAAATCATATAATAAAAAACAATATATTTGTTATATATATGATATAACAAATATATTGTTTTTAAAAGCAACTTATGAATTTATTTTGAGTCATTAATAACAAAAATTTGGGAGACATTATTTTAAAACACAGCTTATTTTAAATTCGTCAACACCATAGAAGTTCCTGCTTTAACTAAAACTTCATCACCAGACAATATATCAAGTACCTCTGTCCCCGCTTTTTCTTCCTTAACAACTACAGCCCAACCTGATTTTTTTAAGTCAATTTTTTCATCCTGCGCACTGGCATTTATAATTACAGCTATTTCTTGCCATTCATCACCATTGGCATTGTTTAAAATAAAATACCCAATAACACTTTCCTTAGTATCAAAAAATTTTATATTTTTCTGTATTTCAGCTTTAGTAGTCATTCTAAAAGCGGGATGTTCTTTTCGTAATTTAATAAGTCCCTTGTAATAATCTACGACCTTCTTATAAGTATGTTTTCTCCCCCATTCAATTCTATTTACTGAATCAGGTGACCTAAAGCTATTGCTATCAAACCCCTTTCCATTTAATTTAGGTTTAGTTCCAAGCATTTCCTGACCATTTTGAATAAAAGGAATACCTTGAGAAGTTAAAACTATGAAAGCCGCCATTTCATCAATTTTTATCTTTTCCTCTTCAGCTGCCTCTGGGTTTGTTAAATTTATTTTATCCCAAAGCGTGTTGTTATCATGACAGGATACATAATTTACTGTTTGTGTTGGCTCATTTGCCCAAGGCTTACACTTATATGGTGTTTTTTCGTAATCCACATCCTCATGTTCTACAGCAGCAACTATACTATGTTTTACCTGCTCCTTTAAATCAGAAATTGAATATGCAGTTTTTCCATCGTCTTTAATCCATTTTGCATTATAATTAATAAACCCTCCACATTCTTCTTCAAATACATATCCTTTAATACCATCTCTTATGTCATCATTAAAGAAAGCTACTCTATTGTCAAGTTTCTTGGCATTTAACTTTATGGCCTTTTCATCATCGGTTATTGTAACCTCATTTCCAAGATTCCAACCTTCTCCATATATCAATATATTAGGGTTAATTTTATCCAAGGCATATCTTATCTGATTCATTGTTTCTACATCATGCAGTCCCATAAGATCAAATCTAAAGCCATCAATATGATATTCTTTTGCCCAATAAGTTACAGCATCTATCATATATTTTCTAAACATAAATCTTTCTGAGGCTGTATCATTTTTGCATTCTGAATTAGCTATAACCTTTCCCTTTTCATCCTGACGATAATAGTAATCAGGAACAGTCTTACTAAATGGAGAATTTTCATACTCATAGGTATGATTAAATACGCAGTCCATTATTACAGCTATATTCTCCTTATGAAGTGCTTTAACCATTTCTTTCATTTCTTTTATTCTGCAAGTTCCTGAATATGGATCAGTAGAATAACTTCCTTCTGGTACCAAATAATTTTTAGGGTCATATCCCCAATTGTATTCATTGGAATTGATTTTGCTTTCATCAATGCTTCCAAAATCAAAGGATGGAAGTATATGAATTGCATTTACTCCAAGCTCTTTAATGTGACTTATCCCTGTAGCTTCACCATAAGAATTTCTAGTTCCAAACTCAGTTAAAGACAGGAATTTTCCTTTGATCTTTATACCTGAAGCTTCATCCATTGACATATCTCTAAAATGAAGTTCATATATTATTGCATCTGTCTGATTCCTAATGTATGGTCTTATATCCTTTTCCCAAGCATCTGGATTGGTTTTTAAAAGATCTATCACCATACTTCTATCTCCATTTACACCAACTGCTTTTGAATAAATATCTTGGGTCTCATTTGTTTTTCCGTTAACGGTCACTTCATAAGTATAAAAGGTACCAGCTAAATCTCCAGTTTTAGTAAAGCTCCAGACACCTTTATCTTGAAGTACCATTAAATTTTTTTCTATTAAATTGTCTCCTACTCCTTCTCTATAAAGATTAAGTACAACTTTTTCTGCTAATGGTGACCAAACCTTAAATGTGGTTTTTTCCTTAGAATAATTTGTTCCTAATTCTCCATCATAATCGTATTTTCCGCTTAAAATATCCTTATCCAATTTGTACCCTCCATTCAGTTGGCGCAATCGTTTGCACGAATAAATAAAAAAAATTGTACTTTAAGAGTACAATTTATATGTTTACATTATATATTCTTTATGTGAAAAACTCAATAACTTTTTTACCTTTAAATTCATAATTTACTTGCAGCATTAGATATCACCTAAGTAATTTATACACCTTCCCACTTTTCAATATCCTTTAATATATTACTATTTTTTACTTTGTCAACATAAACTGTTATGATTTAAAGAAGTACTGGTAAAATTTATAGCTGCATTTATGAATTATCATTTTCGAAAAATTTAATGCATACTATTAATAATATCTTTTTATTTCATCAATTTTATTTTTATTAATTTAAAAAACACCTTGCATTTAGCTAATATTTTTAATAAACTTAATTTAAATTAATACAAAAGAAAGAGGTGAATTTTAGTGAGTGTATAATATCTCACTAAAGATAAAACATGGATTTATTTAAAAAGGTTGATGAAACAACAGCAGCACTAAAAAGTGAAATAGAAAATATAAATGAATACATATTTTATAACCCTGAACTTGGAGATAATGAATTTACTTCTTCAAAATATTTAGTAAATTTACTTGAGAAAAACCACTTTAAAGTAGAATTTCCTTATATGGAAATCAAAACAGCATTTAGAGCTGAATTCGGAAATAATGTTGGTCCAAGCATAGTTTTTCTCGCAGAATATGACGCTCTTCCTGGATATGGCTCTGATAAAAAAAATGCCCATGCATGTGGCCACAATTGGATTTCAGCTATTACTGTTGGATCGGCTTTAGTTTTATCAAAGCTAAAGGATAATTTTAAAGGTAAAATTGTAGTCATAGGAACCCCTGCTGAAGAAACCGTTGGAAGAAAAGTTGATATGGTAAATAAAGGAGCCTTTGAAGGCATAGATGCTGTTTTCCAAATGCATCTTGGCGCAAATACTTCATTAAATTCAAGTTCTCTCGCAATGGATGCTTTTCAGTTCAAATTTAATGGCAAAGCAAGTCATGCGGCTTCTGCCCCACATCAGGGAATAAATGCACTTGATGCTGTTAACTTAACATTTGCTGGCATAAGTGCACTACGTCAGCAATTAAAATCTGATGTAAGAATACATGGAATAGTAACAGAGGGAGGATATGCTCCAAATATTATACCAGATCAATGTACATGCAGATTTGAAGTAAGATCAGAAAAAAGAGATTACCTTAACGAAGTTTCTGAGAGAGTAAAAAATTGTGCTAAAGGTGCAGCCCTTATGACAGGAACAGCATTAGAAATCAGCAATTTTGAAAATTCCTTCGATGATCTTGTGGTAAATTCAGTCCTAATAGAAATTGCTAAAAAAAACCTTGAGAAATGTGGAATTAAGGATTTTGTAGAAAGAAAAGATCCTCCCGGCTCTACAGACTTAGGTAACGTAAGCTATGCATGTCCAACCATGTATGGAAACATAGGTGTTGGTGACGGCGAAACAAAACCTCATGAAGAAAAATTTTTAGAGTATGTAAATAGTACAGAAGCCAAAGAAAAAGCAATTATGGTTGTAAGAGCTATATCATATTCAGCGGTAGAGCTTTATTTGAATCCTGAACTTTTAGAAAAAGCAAAACGAGAATTTAAAAATATTGCGAAGTAACAGTATCTTGGAATATTAAATAAAATTAATAAATCTAAGCAGCAAATTGTTAAAATCTTAAGAGCTTTCAATAACTCACTAATCGTTCAAACAAATCGAAATCTCTAAAGCTTTTAACAATTTGCCACTAAGATTTATAAAATTTTATTTAAACTATTCCTTCAATACTGTTGCTTCGCTAAACCGGAAATGCAAGGTAAATTTTTCTCCGGTTCCCTACGAAAAATACCCTATAATCACCGTTAATCAATAAATGAGTGGACAAGTTCACACCCAAAATTCCGTAGGTACGGAGGAATTTTTTTAATGTTGCAAAGCAGTATTACTTCGCAATATTTATATATTGCTGTTCTAAAAAAACAATTTAAAAATAATTAGAAATATTACTCCAGGAACGCCAAGCACTCCTGCTATAAGTGCAGTAACTATATTTATACCAATTTGAAAGCCAAAATAACTTCCAAATATATTTACAATGAATAACAAAATCGCACCTAAGACACCGTTAATAATTAACTTTATCAAAATCTTAAGAGGCCAAGACAACAGCTTAACTACAATTAAAATGAGTATAATTGCAACAACAAAATAACCTATATACTCCATTCCTCATCCCCCCATTATCAAATTATATCTATCTTTTAAATTAGCTAAAATACCTTTAATAGGATTTAACTTATAAAAAATAAGTGCACAATGCACAGTCATAGTTGATTTTCCTCCGCTTAGCTACAGAAAATCTTAAAACTTAAATACTGGTACTAAATTTATAAAATTGCTTATTTATTTCATTAAGCAAAACGGAACATCATTAAGTTTTAAGATTTATCCAACGCAGGAGGAATAAATCATCCTTAACTGTGAAATGTCATTGTGAATTGTGCACTAAAAAAATATCACTTGTATAATCTTGACACTTGCATTTTCAAAATTTCAAATAGTTTATCCCTATAGATTACGTAAGCGTTTAATTAGAGTTTACTTCCCTTAAATATTCGTCGTATCCATTTATTTTAATATCCATTTTTTTTGCCTGCATTAACAAATATATATATCTTGATTTGGCTGCCGCTTCTTTATATATAGCATAATCTATAAGTTTTGGATCACTTACTACATCAAAATACTCCGAACACTGCTTCCATTCATGCCTGGCCTCTTCTATAGCTAAAAGTAATTTTTTTTGTTCTACGCTTAAGCTGCTTTTCTTACCAGGTATTTTTTTATTCATAATAAAAAACCTCCCAATTTATATCCTATTAAAATTATAGACATAAATTGGGAATAGTATTCCTATAGTTTATCTAAATTTCTCTTCTTCCTTCAAGAGCTTTTGATAAAGTTATTTCATCTGCATACTCCAAATCTCCTCCAACAGGTATACCGTGAGCGATTCTAGTAACTTTAACTCCAAGTGGTTTCAATATTTTTGATATATACATGGCAGTAGCTTCACCATCTACATTAGGATTTGTCGCCACTATTACTTCCTTTACACTTCCATTCATTCTGCTTATGAGTTCTCGTAATTTTATGGAATCAGGTCCCTTTCCAGACATTGGAGATATTGCTCCATGAAGAACGTGATAAACTCCGTTGTATTCCCTTACCTTTTCCATTGCAATTACATCTTTAGGCTCTTCTACAACACATATCGTGCCCTTATCTCTATTGGGATTTGAGCAAATAGCGCAAGGATCAGTGTCTGTGTAATTTCCACATACAGAACAATATTTAATAGTTCCCCTTGCCTTTATAAGGGCATTGGCAAATCCATCTACTTCGTCCCTAGGTAAATTTAAGACGTATAGTGTAAGTCTTTGTGCAGTTTTATATCCTATTCCCGGAAGTTTTGCGAATTCTTCTATTAACTTTTCAATTGCTACGGGGTAAAGCTCCATAATGCCACTTGCCTTTCTAACTTTAATATGTCAAAACTATAATCATCGCTTTTATAAGTTCAAAGATTTATCCTACGCAAGGAAGATAAATCCTCATTCACTCTACTCTTTATCCTTATTTTTAATATTACTTGTAATTTCTTAGCAAATACGGTTTAAAACTTTCTGGTAATTCCTAAATTTATATATTAGAACATTCCTGGTAAATTCATTCCGCCTGTTAATTTTTTCATTTCTCCTGAAGTTTCTTCTTCTGCTTTATTAAGAGCTTCATTGCATGCAGTTAATATTAAATCTTGAAGCATCTCTACATCATCAGGATCAACAACTTCTGGTTTTATTTTTATATCTGTTATGACTTTCTTTCCATTAACAGTTGCACTTACAGCTCCGCCTCCAACTGTAGCTGTAAATTCTTTATCTTCAAGGTCCTTTTGCATATCTTCCATTTGCTTTTGAAACTTTTGTGCCTGCTTTATAAGATTATTCATATTTCCTCCGCCCATTCCTGGGAATCCACCTCTTGCCATAATTAAAAAACCTCCTATGTTAACTTCAATTATTTTTGTATCAATATTTTATATTTTAACATTTACAAGTTCATTCATCAATAATATCAACATTATCTTCACCAAAAGTTTTCTTTATTATGTCTTCTGCATTTTCAGGACTTGCATTTTTTATATCATCATTACCTTGGGAAGAATATACAACCTTAACTCTGCCATGCAGCATGTTTGAGAATACCTCTTCTACTTTTTTGTTATTTTGAACTTTTTCAAGATGCTGTTTACTAAAGTTATACTGTTTATCAAATCCTATCTGTATAACTCCATTATTACATGCCACAGGATTACCATTACTTAAATGCACACCCATGACCATGTTTCTGTTTGCTCTAAACATTTCTATTGCATCTTTCCAAATTTTTTTAACATCATCTAAGGTTACATCCGTTTTTATTGCAGTATCCTCATCAGCATCATCAGAAGCTTGAATAGGCACCTGCATTTCATTATTAACTTTATTTTGAACCTTAGGTGCTGGTGTTTTTTCATTACCACTATTGTTATTTACTACAATATTTCCACTTTTTATTAATCTTTCAAGTTTGTTAAGTCTTGATAATATAATTTCATTAGATGTATCATATTCAACTTTGCACATTTTTATTATAGCAAGCTCAAGATATATTCTGCTATTACTGCTTTTTCTCGCCTGCTCGTCTGCTTCCTGAAGTATACCTATATAACGCATAGTTTCTTCTATTCTTACTTTCTTTGACTGTTCCTTAACTATGCTTAAATTTTCAGAAGACATATCTAAAACTTCTTCAGGATTTTTACTTACCTTAATCATCATTAAATTTCTTACATGTTCTATTAAGTCCTTTATAAAAATACCTATTTCCTTACCTGAAAAAACAATTTCATCTATAGTTCGTATGCAAGCCTCAACATTCTTATCTATAATACAATCCATAAGTTTAAATATATACTCATTAGTAACAAGTCCAAGCATGTCTAGTACTTTTTCATATTCTATTTTTCCATTTCCTACTGAAATTGCTTGATCAAGAATACTTACTGCATCACGAGCTGCACCATCAGACATCCTAGCTATAAGATTAAGACTTTTATCATCTGCAAAAACCCCTTGAGCTGTAACTATTTCCCTAAGCCTATTAACCATTGCATCTTTTTTTATTCTTTTAAAATCAAATCTTTGGCACCTTGATAAAATGGTTATAGGAAGCTTATGTGGATCCGTAGTTGCAAGTATAAACACAACATTTTGAGGTGGCTCTTCAAGAGTTTTTAAAAAGGCATTAACTGCACCCTGAGAGAGCATATGGACTTCATCTATTATATAAACTTTATATTTAGCCTCGTGGGGTGGATATTGAACATCATCTATTATGTTTCTTATATCGTCTACACTATTATTTGATGCTGCATCAAGTTCCGTAACATCTATAGCCATACCTTCGTTTATTTTTTTGCACATCTCACATTCATTGCATGGTTCACCATCTTTAGGATTAAGACAATTTACTGCTTTTGATAAAATCTTTGCTGTAGTAGTCTTTCCTGTTCCCCTAGTTCCGCAAAGTAAATATGCATGTGCTATTCTATTATTTTTAACCTGATTTCTCAATGTAACAGTAACATGTTCTTGACCTACAACTTCACTAAAGTTTTTGGGCCTCCATTCTCTGTATAAAGCAGTATATGCCACATTTTCACCTTCTATCTATACTATATAATTTAACCGCATAAAATTTTTAAGATACACTTATCAAAGTTTTTCAAATAATTTTTATAAATACTAAGAGTAAAGAGTAGAGAGTATAGTGAATGTGGATTTACCTTTCGCTTCTCTCAGGTAAATCTTAGAACTTGATAGTGTCAGCTGCGCTGAGCACTATATTTTAAGCGCTTTGCGCACATCAAGTTCTTAGATTTTTCAAAGCGCAGCGGAGAAAAATCATCCTTCATTGTACTCTGCTTTACACCTTCCAGTTTGTCAGGGCCAATTTAATATTAGTCATTTCAACCTTTCAAGTTTTTTATCTGTATTTCTTAAGTTTATAATACTACAAAAAAAGATGCCTAGTAAAGCATCTTATGTTATATACAATAAAATTCAATTATTAAATGCTGTGCACCTCGAACTCGACATTAATTTATGAGCGTTACCTTTAAAGTTGGCTCAAATCAGGTTAATCCACGGCACACGAAAAGTTTCACTTACCGCTGCTTCCTTCCGGATCTGACGGGGTTCATGATTTTTCATTGCGTGGGACCCAATTATCAACACCAGCATTTAAAGGGCAGACCCCACAAATCAAAGCCTTATTCAAGGAATTAGACCCTGCTATAGCGGATTGCAGGTACAAGGCACCGCTAACTCCCCGTTTAGCACAGCAAAGATTAAATGGCGGAGAAAGAGGGATTCGAACCCTCGGTAGAGTTTCCCCTACACACGCGTTCCAGGCGTGCTCCTTAAACCACTCGGACATCTCTCCATATATGATTTAATCCTTTATATATTGTATTTTTGCAGAACAATCATATTATACTATTAAAAGAACGCAATTTCAACTATAATAATCTTTTTTTATATGGAAATTATGTAATATAGTGAAACTGCTGCGAAACTTCAACTATTTGTGTGCCAAAATGCCAATCTTCAAGGAATTATGGTGCACATATAGTTTGTAGTTGAGCTAGTTTCACTATGTGTATCAAAATAAAATCAAAATATGTACAAAAATTTTTTTACCTAAAAAAAATAGGCTCCTAAACTCAGAGCCATTAAACAAAATAGGTATAGTTCATTAATATTCATTTTATATCTCTCACCCATAAACTCTCATAAATTCTCATACACTTTTGATAGTTTTAATTTTCTCTCATAAATTCTACATATCATAAATTCTCAAAATAAATGAATTATTAAATTTAAACTATACCTTTTAGTATATAATACCATTATTTCGTAATATTTTCAACCTTTTTTATTATTCTTTGTTTAATTTAGCTTAAACTAATATTAAATAATTAAAATTTGGAAATGCATTTATTTTGATCCATAAATGTATATAATATAACTGAGGAGGGATTTTAATGAGATATGAAATTAAAGGAGATAATTTACCTATTGTAATATGCAAGCTTAATCCTGGTGAAACTCTTGTATCTGAATCAGGTGCTATGGGGTGGATGAGTGATAACATAAAAATGGATACAAATATGAAAGGCGGTCTTTTAGGTGGAATTTCAAGAACAATTTCTGGAGAATCAATATTCCTCAATACATTTACTTGCCAAAAAGACATGGGTATGGTGGCTTTCCCTTCATCATTTCCTGGTAAGATAATTGAAAGACATTTACTATCAGGTGAAAGTATAATATGCCAGAAAAAAGCTTTCTTGCCGCTGAATCTTCAGTTAAATTAAGTATATTTTTAAAGAAAAAATTATCTACAGGTTTATTTGGCGGAGAAGGATTCATACTTCAAAAAATAACTGGTCCAGGAATAGTATTTCTTGAATTCGATGGCCATGTAGAGGACTATTCTCTTTTAAATAATGACATCCTTAAAGTTGACACTGGCCATGTTGCAATGTTTGATTCTACAGTAAGCTTTGACATTTCTATGGTTAAAGGTGTTAAAAACATGCTTTTCGGTGGAGAAGGATTATTTTTAGGAACTTTAAAAGGACCAGGAAAAGTATACCTTCAAACAATGCCTATTGAAAACCTTGCAGCTAAAATTGGGCAATTTTACAACTTCAAAGACAACAAATAAAAAAACCAGTGACAAGTTTAGGATGGTTTTCTTATGCTCACTCCCATATAGGAGAATCAGCTCAACTATTAAATTATAGATATACATGTTCTCTTATGAAAATGAAACAAAATTAAGTTCAAAAGTTATTCATAGCAAAAGCAGAAAAAACTTACCTTAACTTATCACTTATTTTATATTCTATGCTTGTTTAATAAAATAATGCAACTGCATTAAATCAATAAAAGCATTGTTCCAGATATAACTAGCACCAAGCCAATAAACGCTTTTCCGGAAAGTCTTTCTTTGAGAAAGACACGTGAAAATGCAATTGAAACCACAATACTAAGTTGATCTATAGGTACCACCATACTAGCCTTACCAATTTGAAGTGCATGATAATAGCAAAGCCAAGAAAGCCCCGTTGCAAGACCGGAAAGCGCTATAAACACCCCACTTTTCCTATCAATATATTTTATCATAACATGTTTTTTCTGAATAAAGACAATTATCCATGCCATAATAAGCACCACAATCGTACGAATTGCTGTTCCTAAATTCGATTCTACCCCTTGTATACCTATTTTACCAAGTATCGCAGTTAGGGAAGCAAATACAGCAGAAAGAATTGCATAAAAAAGCCATAGTTTACTTTTGGTATCATGGGACTCTGACACCTTTTTTTGTATCATAAGATAAGTCCCAATGGCAAAAACAATAACACCTAATGCCATAATTAAAGTAGGCGTCTCCCCTAAAAACACAAAAGCCAAAATAATAGTTAAAACTGCGCTGCTTTTATCAATAGGAGTAATTTTATTTACATCACCAAGCTGCAAGGCCTTGAAATAACACAACCAAGACGCACCAGTGGCACACCCTGATAAAATTAAAAATACAAGTGTATACATTGAAATAGAATTAATTTTGTTCTCTGAACCCACAATAAAAACCATTAACCATGAAAATATAACTACAATAATTGTACGAAGAGCTGTGGCTAAGTTAGAATCCGTATTTTTTATTCCAATTTTTGCTAAAATAGCTGTCATACCTGCAAATACCGCCGAACCCAAAGCGTATAAAATCCACATTTTTATCACTCCTTTAATCCCCAAAAAATCTTAAACTCCAATTTCTCAATTTCTCTTTGCTGCTTGTAACTAATACGAAGCGAAGCATTCTCAGGAATAGTGATATCCTTCTCAAGGTCTTTTAGTATAATCTTAATATTATTGTCATTTTCCTTTACAGCAGTTATGGTTTCTTCGATTTTGTCAAATAAAACTGCAGACTTACCAACAGTATCCTTGGAAACCATGTATAGTTCATTTTGATTTATGTAGTTAGTTGAATCTCCAGCTGCAATCCATTTAATAAGAGCTTCCCTACTAAATCTCCACTCACGTCCAATTTTACGAGCTGGAACATGTTCTTCCCTTAGCATTTTTATGAGAGTTTTTTCACTGACACCTAAAAGTTCCATTGCTTGCTCAAAGTTTAAAATATCACTATTCATAAAACAAAACCCCTTCCTCTATTTAATAGCATTATACCGCCATGTATTAATTAGTACAACATTAGCCGTAATAAATAGTAATTTAACAGTATATAATATGCAATTAGCGTGAAGTGCTATGTGTTTCTCAAGTATGAACTGTTCATGAAATTTATAAAATCTAAGTATTTAAAAACAAAGCTGAAGACCTGCTTAGTAAACTAGGTCCATATTCATATTTAATATCCACAGCTGATACCAAAAATTCTTTAGCAATGCAAACTCTTAATAAAATGCTAACCTTTGAACCTAGGATCATATCTGCAGAAAGAGAATTTCAAAGTTGGTTATTAAAGATTAATAACATAGACAATATTATTAATGGAAGTGATACTTTTAAAGATTACAAATATTATCTTAAAAATCTTATTGATAATGGAAAACATATGCCCTCAAAAAACGAAATAAAACTACTTGGCAAGATGAAAATCACAGGTTCAATGGCTTTTGAAAACCTCCATAGAATTACAATTTCAAATGTTAAAGTTGAAATAACTCTGCAAGAAAAAAATGAATTATTACCTTTTCAAGCAATCCAAAGTCTATCTAGCAATAGTGATCTAGAAATCAGAAAAAAAGCCTTCAAATCAAAATTAAATTCATATAATAAAATTTCAGAAACCTCTATGTGGGCATACAATTCTATAAAAGGAGAACAAATTACCGAAGCAGAACTTAAAGGTTATAACTCTGTTTTTCATATGGCTGTAAATAGCTATAATTTAAAAGAGGAAACAATAACTACAATGTTTAAGGTTATTAAAAAATATCTATATAATATTCAAAAAGGAATATCTCATAAAGCAAAACTTTTAGGCTATGATAGCCCTTTGCCTTTTTATGATTTATTTGCTCCCTTATGTAAAACCAAAAAAAACTATACCTTTGGTGAAACAAAATCAATAATACTTGATAATTTAAAAGATCTCGGAGATAACCTAAATTCCGTTGCTACCAAAGTCTTTATCGAGAATTGGATTGATTCAGAACCTAGAGCTAATAAAAGAGGTGGTGGATTTTCTGTTAATTTACACGGCATAAAAGAAAGCAGAATACTATTTAATTTTGAAGGTACCGCCCGCCGATAATATTTTACAGCTTTCTCACGAAATTGGACATGTATATCATTATTCTTGCTTAAATAAAGAGGCTGCTATTAACAGCAATTGCTCACTAGCTACTATGGAAGCGACCGCAATATTTACAGAAAACTTTTTGCAAAGAAGAATGCTTGAAATATGCAGTCCAAAAGAAAAATTAAATATGTTAAGCGGAATTTTAATGAGATATGTTAAACTTAATGCTTGCGCATGGCTTGAAATATAGTGTTCAGCGCAGCTGACGCTGTTAAGTTTTAAGATTTACCTGAGCAAAGCAAAAGGTAAATCATCCTTAACTGTCAATTGTCCTCTGTCAACTATCAACTGTTACAACTTCCAGTTTGTATTGCTAAATTTGATATTTGCAATTCTTAATTTTCATGTTATCTATCTGTATTCATAAATCTCTTTTTCCATAACAACTGTATTTTCTTTTATACTTTCAGTTTTGTGAAAATCATACTTATCGTAAACCCAGTAAGGCATAAATCCTTCATTCCATTCAAAGACTCCAATTCCCTCAAGGTAAGTTCTTATAAATTTAGAATAATACTTTTCAAGCTGAAACATTAGCTCATCTATCATCTCTTTCCTTGGTATACCAAAGCCAACTTCATAACATCCAACCGTTAAATAATCCTCATCATCTCCTTTATTCCCTGTTAAAAAACCATATTTTCTCATAATCTCCCTAGGAAAAATCTCAAGTAAACCTATAACCTTGCCCTGATATTTCGCATAAATGCCTGCAATATTTTCTTTTTCTAAAACTTCAAGAAATACTTTTTTCTTAATTTCAACGCATTTTTTATGAAATCTTTTAGGAGGATTACCATACGGATAGTTTTTCAAACACATTGTCATTTCATCCTCATAATTTGCAATCGTTATTGGTATCCATTCAATTTCACCTTTTAATATTGCTGCTCTAAATTGACTTACTGAGATGGCTTGTGCAGTTTTAGACATGCTTTCTTGCTCATGTTCTTTAATATGAATGTTTAAAGCTTGTTCTATTTTTTCCTTTTTAAGAGGAACAGTAGCTATTAATTTTTCATTATAGAAAACATCTATAAAAACCGAGGAAACTAGCTTACATTTTTCACGTATAGTCCCCTGTGCTTTGTACCACCCGACTTCTTTTGATGTCAAACTATCATATGGAATATAATTTATTTTAACGTCAGTACCTTTTAGCCATTCCTCTAATTGTTCTAAGAATGCACCATTGGCTTCACAGATTGGTGAGTATATAACATCAATTGTTTTCATAATATCACGCTTTCATAAAATAAATTATTGGACTTGCAATTTCAAGTTTCCAAGGCCCCCTACAAGTATTAAACCATTAATGCTGTTAAAATTAATGATATCATTGCATCTAAAAGCTTAGGATTTCTGTCATAATTAATTACGGCCTGTGGATTATTTATGACATAAAACCTAAACATATCAATAAAATTCAACATAACCTCTGTAGTAATTGTATTTTTTATAATCCCCTCTTTTTTTCCTTCTTCAAGAAGAGAAGTTATAATTTCTTCAATACTTGATAATTGTTCTCCTACAAAAAATTCATCTTTTTTCAGCTCATTACGTAGAGATTCAACCACAAAATTTGTTGTATAATTCCTTGAATAATCTACAACTGTATAAAAAAACTTTTCTATTTTTTTTCTTATACTTTCGTTACCATTCACAATATCTATTATTGTTTTATAATAATCTTCCCAAAGCTTTTTTAATAATTGATTTTTTAAATTTTCTTTACTTTCAAAAAAGTTGTAAATTGATACCTGTGAAACAGATGCTTTTTTTGCAATCTCCGCAATACTTACTTTACTATATCCGTATTGTTTAAATAATTCTTTCGCTGCATACAATATAGCTTCTTTCTTTTCTTGGCGCCTTTTTTCAAATCCGTTCATATGCTTTCTCCCAAAATAAATATGAAATATATTTATTATTATATATCATAACTATTGATTACTCAATTACTATAGTCTATAATTTATTTTATGAAATATATTTATGTAATTATTTCATAAAATAAATTATTTTTAGGAGGGTCTTAATCATGGAAAATTTAAAAAGTGCAACAAAAACTGATGATGTAATGCAAGAGGTATTACCTGACGTCTGGAGAATTGAAGGGTCCTTAAGCGGAAATTTCTGGAGCAATGCCCCATCTTCAACCACTTATGTACTAAGAGATGAAGATAAATTATACATTATAGATCCAGGTACAATACCATATTATAAGAAAAAGATACTTGATCTAGCTTACATGTATGAAAAAACTGGAGTGAAAGAAGTTATTATGTTAGTTACTCAAGGCCATTTTGATCACGCGATGAATTGTGATGTTGTTAAAGAAACTGGTCTCCCATGGAAATTTTATCTTCCTGAGGAAGAAATAGCGACCACCAGAAGCATGATATCTGATGTCATGAGTGATTATGAAGATTTAGAAAAATGGGAAGATGTATATACCTCAGAGTTTTCTGGGAATCCTCTATTTGAGATGACCGAAAAAAAATCTCATAGATTAACTAAAAATGTGCTTAGACAAATTATAGAAGAAACTGTTGGCCACGATGATAATCATATGGTAGACGAGGCAATAATCCTTAGGCGCAGCTCCAGAATTACTCAAAAATATGGTAGTGTAACACTTACTGGCTGGAAACTCGGTCGATTCTTTATTTCCTTTGATGGCTCTCATTCTCGTGGACATATTTGCATTTATGACCCAAAATACAAAATTATTTTTAGCGGCGATACTACAATCGAAATCAACCCTCCCTTCCTTTACAGTTCCATGGATAAGCTAATTGATATTACAAGCAAATATGAAACAATGGCACGTGAGGGCTATATTGTATATGTTATGGATGCTCACAGATCCCATGACATGAATGAAGTATTCAAAGCAAAGGGAATTCAAGTAAATAAATATGAAACAATGATGTATACCTCAACCAGTTCTGATAGTGAAGGCTTTTTTGACTTCTTTTGCACCTATTATAAAGAGATGAAAAAAGAAATTCTTGCTGTACACCATAAAATTGGCCGCGCAACAATAGATGATATTGTAAAAGAATTGCTTAAATCGGAGAACAAGTATATAAAATTCAAGGCATCTATAAAGTGGCCAGACCTCCCATCAAGACTAGATGTTGCAGTTGCTGTAGTGTTAAGAGATGCAGGAGCTATTCCAATTGAAGTAAACGGCAAAATCCTGATTGACCCTATTTATTAACCCTTTCTCAGTTTCAAGCATTAAAAATGACATCCTCTAAACTCTGTGTTAAGCGATGTCCTTTTGTTTTCATGTAAATAGATCTCTTTTTCACAAAATAGATTAATTTCTATATTCTATGTAGCACTTTAATACCTTACATCAAAAGATAAACTACTGCCCCAACGGCTCCAGAACCAATCATAATGTAAATCGGGTTGGTTTTCCATTTACGCAAAATGAACAGAGAAATAATAAACGTAACTACAGATTTCCAATCTATATTATAGAGTACACTCTTAGTAAATACTTCAGTGTTAAACAGAGATAAAAACAATATGGACAGTCCAGCTGAAGCAATCAATGAAACAATGGCTGGACGCAAACCTTCAAAAATCCCATTTACAAGCGTTATGTCCCTATATTTATAATAATAATGACCAACAATCAGTGCCAGTACTGCCGTTGGAAGCGCACACCCAAAGGTTGCCACAACGGCCCCCATTATTCCTGCCATTTTCATTCCAACAAAGGTAGAAGCATTTAAAGCAATTGGTCCTGGTGTCATTTGAGAAATCGTTACTACATCGGTAAACTCCTTCAAGGTCAGCCAGTGATTTTGAGTAACAACCTGCTGCTGAATTACCGGAAGGATACCGTAACCACCACCAAAACTAAAAAGTCCAACCTGTAAAAAGCTCCATAGTAATTTCAAGTAAATCATGATTTGTTTACCTTCTTTCGGTTTTGAATAATTGTTAAAATGCCACCAAAGGCACCACAAATTAATATTACCCAAATTACATTTACATTTAGAAAATAAATTGCACAGAAAGAAGCAAGCATTATAAAAATCGAAAGGGTGTTTTTTTGCTTGCAAATCTTAACTGCACCAGAAATAACCACGTCAGCAATAATCGCTGCAATTCCTGCCTGCATTCCCTTTAAAACAGCATTTACCACTGAATTGGTTTTGAAGGCTTGATAAAAAAGTGAAATAACAGATAAAATAACAAGCGGTGGTAAGATGGTTGAAAGCAGTGCCACACATGCACCCGGAATACCAGCCAACCGATAACCAATTAGCGCTGAAGCATCCACAACCATTGGTCCAGGCAACGATTGTGAAATAGCAACTATATCCAGCATTTCGTCTTCATCAATCCAGTGAAGTGTATCTACGAATTTTTGCTTCATAAGTGGCACAATCACATATCCACCTCCAAAAGTGAAGGCACTAACCGAAAATGTCGACATAAATAGTGTTTTATAAAACTTTAGTTCTTTTTTCATCCTTTCTCCCCTATAATTAATTATACCTTGTGAATCCATAGAAACAAAATTTTCCATAAAACAAATAATATAAAGTTTCAAAAAATAAATAAAGCCATTAATACTACTTAATGACTTGTAATTTCAATATATACATTCTGTTATATTGATGGCGGAGAAGATGGGATTCGAACCCATGTGCCCCGAAGGACAACCGCATTTCGAGTGCGGCTCGTTATGACCACTTCGATACTTCTCCATTTGTCATACTAAGATATTATACTAAATTGACGGTAAAAAATCAAATGCGTATAGACATGGAGATATGCTCTATACCAGCCTCATAAAACTTTTCACCATATGGTTTAAAACCTAATTTTTCGTAAAACCCCTGCGCATAAGCTTGCGCATGTATAAGCACTTCTTTTATTCCATCTTTAAATGCCTTTTTAAGCATTTCCTCTACTAGAACTTTTCCTATACCCGTACCCCTATATTCTTTTGACACCGCAATTCTACCAAAGAAGCATTTACCATTATCAAATATTATTCTTCCAACCCCAATTGCATCTTTCCCTTTGTAGATAACAATATGGTCACAATCTATATCAAATTCATCAATTTCCATATCATCTGGAACATCTTGTTCCCCTACAAAAACTTTTTTTCTAAGTTCAAATCCATCCTTTAAATCCTTATTTCCTTTAAACCATTTTACTTCCATTTTTTAGCCCCCATCATATTTTTAATTCTCCTGTACTTAAAAAAGTCCTTTAACAATTCACTACATTTTTCCGAATATAGCCACTTTACATTTACGCTGTAACCTAATCGTCCACTTTGAAGCAAATTAATTACAGAACCGCATGCACCAGCTTCGGGATCAAATGTACCTATATATATTTTACTAATTCTACTTTGGCAAATAGTGGCTGCGCACATAGCACATGGCTCAAGTGTTACATACATTTCACAGCCATTAAGCCTCCAATTATTAAGCTTTTTACTTGCCTCTCTTATTGCAAAAACTTCAGCATGAGCTGTTACATCTTTTAAAGTTTCCTTCATATTGTGAGCTCTTCCTATAATCTTATTGTCTTTTACAATTACAGCCCCAACAGGTACTTCTCCTTTAACTGCTGCTTTTTCTGCTTCTTTAATTGCTAAATCAAGAAAATTATTCTCCATAATTTCTCCTCTAAACTTCCTATAAATACATAATACTTAAGATTGAAACTACTAATATCGAGTTCATACTAACAAACTGGAATTTGTCGAGCTGAGTGAAGGGTTTTAATTCGCCCTGCTCATTAAAAAACTAACTTTTTCACTTATGTGAAAAGTGAAGGGTTTGACATAGCTTTGCTTGTCAAAGGTGAAGGTTTTTGCCACGGCAAAAGGTTAAGGAATATTTTTCTCCGTTTCTCTACGAAAAATAAATAATTTAAATACGTTAAAGATTTTCCGTAGGGAAACGGAGGAAAATCAACCTTAGCTTTTTATTGAAGATAAAAAAGTTCACCTTTTACGTGCACAGCACCGTAAAACCCTTCACTATAGCGCTCGACAAATTCCAGTTTATCGGTATAAGCTTTAAACCCCCAATTTTCAAGTTCCCTTATAAAAGTCTCTTAAGTCATTGAAGCCTTCCCGTTTTTAAGAACTTTTTAATACCATTATTTCTAACAAGCTTTATAAAGTAATACGCTATTATAATAAAACCAAATAGTTCGGGTCCATAGTACTTAGGATCAGAAATTAATCTTGTGAGATCATCGGCCACCCAGCTTCCTTCTGGTCTTGCTGGAAATTTAAGACCTAAAAATGGCCACAAGCTTATTTTAGGATAAAGCCACATACTATCCAGCAATTGATGTATTAAAGATCCAATTCCTAAGAATAAAATTCCGGCTTTTCCACACTTACTTTTTCTGTAGGCCCCAATACACAACAAAGCAATTCCAAATAAAAGTGAGTGAGCAAATATTCTGCTATTGTGAAATACATTTCTTAAAAAAAAGGCTCCTATAGGCTTATCTATAATATCTGGCAGCACAGATCCAACTAAAATATATCTGTAATCTATATCTAAATCCTTTTTAGGTGTAAACTTTTCACATATTCTAACAATACCCGTTGTAATTCCTAAGTGTCCAAAAAATATCATAAAATATCTCCTTATTAATTTATATAATAAGAATATTATACCTCATTTATTCAACTTTCGCAGTTTAAAAATATTGTGAAGTAACCGTATCTTGGAATATTAAATACTGTTACTTTGCATTTTTTTGATTGACAAATTATTGAAAAAGTTATATATTAAATCTATACTATTAAAGTATACTTTAAAGGAGAATATCATGAGGATAACACAAGAAGCAGATTATAGTCTCAGAGTTGTACTTCACCTTTCTAAAATTGGAGTTAATGAAAGGGTTGATGCTGCTACTATTTCAGAGCATGAACATCTTCCACTGCGTTTTTTATTGAAATTACTGCGAAAACTTATTAAAAGTGGAATAGTTAAATCTTATAGAGGCGTTAAAGGTGGTTATTCATTAAATAAATTACCAAAGGACATTACACTTAAAGATGTCATTGAAGCTATAGATGGTCCTATTTTAGTAAATAGATGTATTGCTGACCCTTTATATTGCAGTGCCAAAAGAGCTGGCAAATGCGAAATACATAATGCTTTATCCTCTATTCAGCTATCTTTAATCCAAAATCTTGAGAAAGTAAATTTCCAAGACTTAAAATCTGGTAAAGTCCTATATTAACCAAGCACCCACTAAGCTTGGTTTTATATAAATCAAAAACTATACTAAAAAGGTATTGTTTCAAGGAGGAATATTAATAATGAGTAAATGTGAAAACTGTAATGTCTGTGCTGACGCAGACTCAAAACTTCATAATTTTATATGTAATTTAAATGTAGAAACTTCCGAACATAGGGTTGAAAGTCAAAAGGCTAAATGTAAATTTGGTAAGGAAGGTGTGTGCTGCAAATTATGCGCTAATGGACCTTGTAGGATCACACCAAAATCCCCAAGAGGTATTTGTGGCGCAGATGCTAACACAATAGTTGCAAGAAATTTTCTAAGGGCTGTTGCTGCAGGAACAGGCTGCTATGTTCATGTAGTTGAAACTACTGCAAGAAACTTAAAGGCAATCGGAGAAAATAAAAAAGAAATCAAAGGTATGTACACTCTAAACAAATTAGCGGGTATATTTGAAATTAAAGAAGAAGACCCCCACAAGAAAGCTGCACTCATAGCTGATAAAGTTTTAGCTGATCTTTATAAACCAACATTTGAAAAAACAGAGCTTATAGAAAAAATGGCTTATGCCCCAAGATTTAAAAAATGGACTGAACTTAATATACTTCCTGGTGGAGCAAAATCTGAGGTATTTGATGCTATAGTAAAAACTTCAACAAACTTAAACAGTGACCCCATTGACATGACAGTAAATTGCTTAAAACTTGGAATTTCAACAGGTTTATATGGGCTTACTTTAACTAACCTATTAAATGATGTTATTTTAGGAGAACCCGTTATACGTCAGGCAAAGGTTGGCTTCAAGGTTGTAGATCCAGATTATATAAATATCATGATAACAGGACATCAACATTCAATGATATCTCATCTTCAAGAGCGCCTTATAGATAAAGATGTAACTGAAATGGCAAAAAAAGCAGGAGCAAAAGGCTTTAAAATAGTTGGCTGTACTTGTGTTGGTCAAGATTTGCAGCTTAGAGGAGAACACTATAAGGAAGTATTTTCTGGTCATGCGGGCAACAACTTTACAAGTGAAGCATTGATTGCAACTGGAGGAATAGACCTTATTTTATCTGAATTTAATTGTACTCTTCCTGGAATCGAGCCAATTGCAGATGAATTTGAAGTTAAAATGATATGTGTAGATGATGTAGCTAAAAAAGCAAATGCAGATTTTATAAATTACTCTTTTGAAGAACGTGAAAATATATCAAGTACAATAATTGATGAAGCATTAAAAAATTACTCAAAGAGAAGAAAAGATGTAACTATTAATATACCAGAAGACCATGGATATGACGATGTTGTAACTGGAGTCAGTGAAAAATCCCTTAAAGATTTTCTTGGCGGTACCTGGAAACCTCTTGTTGATTTAATTGCTTCTGGAAAAATTAAAGGTGTGGCCGGCGTTGTTGGCTGCTCAAATCTAACTGCAAAGGGACATGATGTGTTTACAGTAGAGCTCACAAAAGAACTCATAAAGAGAAATATAATAGTATTATCTGCTGGATGTTCAAGCGGCGGTCTTGAAAATGTAGGTTTAATGTCACCTTCTGCTGCTGAACTTGCTGGTGACAGTCTGAAAGAAGTATGTAAGGCACTTGGAATTCCTCCTGTACTTAATTTTGGACCTTGCCTTGCAATTGGAAGACTTGAGATAGTGGCAACTGAACTTGCCGATTATCTTGGAATAGATATTCCTCAGCTTCCACTTGTACTTTCTGCACCACAGTGGCTTGAAGAACAAGCTCTTGCTGATGGAGCCTTTGGTCTTTCACTGGGATTACCTCTCCATCTTGCAATATCTCCATTTATAGATGGAAGTCCAGTTGTTTCAAAGCTTTTAACTGAAGACCTTGAAGGGATAACTGGTGGAAGATTAATAATTGAAGATGATGTTACTAAAGCTGCTGATGAGCTTGAGAAAATTATAATCGATAGAAGAAAAAAATTAGGACTTGAATAAAAAACTTATTGAACTCTTTAATTTTTCAAACCCTTTTAGTAATATATAGAAAAAATGTGAAGCAAATTAACCTACTTCACATTTTTTAATTCTATAAATTCAATCTATATTAAAAATTGGCTCCAATTGATTAATCATAAGGCACGGAGGAATTTTTTCCTTGCACCACCGTGGAAGCAAAGCACTATTACTTCGCTAATGTATTGCTCTCTTTTTATATTTCTTACCAGCAACTTCAACATTCCCTATTGTAACAAGTGCCTTCTCATCAAGATCATGAACTATTCTTTTAAGCTTAGAGACTTCAAGCCTGGATACAACAGTATATAAAACATTAGTCTGAACTCCCCTATAACCACCTCTACCATCAAGAATGGTTACCCCTCTACCAAGTCTGGCATTTATAGCAGAAAGAATATCTTTATGTTTATCTGAAATTATCATAACAGACTTTGATTCATCTACACCTTCCACAATAATATCTATCACCTTAAATTCAATAAAATAAGTTATAAGAGAATACATTGCCCTATCCCATCCGAATATAAAACCTGCACTGGTCAATATAAACACATTAAAAAACATCACTATTTCTCCAATAGAGAAGCTGATTCTTTTATCAAGAATTATAGCAACCATTTCTGTACCATCTAGAGAGCCGCCATTTCTTATTATAAGTCCTACTCCAATTCCTAATATAACTCCTCCAAAAACTGACGCAAGAAGTATATCGTGAGTAATTCCTGGAATAGGCTTTAATATGGATACACCTATAGATAAAGCAACTACAGAAAATGCTGAAAGAAATGCAAAAGTTTTTCCTATTTGCTTATATCCCAAAATAAAAAATGGCACGTTTAATAGGAAAGTAAATAGTCCAAGTGGTAGGTTTGTTAAATAACTTGTCATAATGGATATCCCAACAACCCCACCATCAATTATATCGTTTGGTATTAAAAATATTTCTAACCCAACGGATGCTAACACCACTCCTAGTAATATAAAAAAAAGCCTTACGATGTAATAATACGTATCAATATGTTTTTTTAACACTAAGCATCACTCCATTCTCTGCAACTAATAACACTATGTTTATCATATCAGAATTTTCTCAAAATTCTTTACATAGATATCATAGAAAACATATATATTTACAATAATTATATCATACATATAAAAGATACGAAATAGCAATAATATATAATTTTAATACAAAGGTGTTTCAAGAAAAACAAAGATCATTTAAGGTTAAGGAATATAAATCTTTATCTAGATCTAGATAATGTATTATAAAAACTTAAGTAATTACAAAGCTTCAGACATAAAATCACGTAGGCACAGATGAAGTTTTTCCTTGTACTACTGTGAAAACGAAGTAATACTGCTGAAGGAACGATTTAAAAAAATTCTAATAAATCTTGGTAGAAAAATCGTAAAATACTTAGATATTTCAATCTGTCTGAGTGTATGCGAGTTATTGAAATATCTTAGGGTTTTACGATTTTTCTACCTTAGATTTATAGAATTTTTTTAATGTTACAAAGCAGTATTACTTCGCAATTTTTATGATTTATGAATTAGTTTTACTACTACTGCAAGCATCCCAGAAGTAATTAAAGGACCTACAGGAACTCCTTTAAGAAAAGCTGCGGCCGCAACAGAACCAATAATTAGTGCCGGCATAACGTCGCTATTTCCTTTTACAGTTAAATACTGTAATCCAAGTCCGCTTAAATAAGTAGTAAGAAATGAAAGAATAAGAGCTACCACACCAATCCATGATAACAAGTTTCCCCTAATA
The DNA here is from genome assembly GCF_021043395.1 of Clostridium guangxiense. GTDB lineage: Bacteria > Bacillota > Clostridia > Clostridiales > Clostridiaceae > Clostridium_S > Clostridium_S guangxiense. The sequence goes on along the minus strand of NZ_JAJNKE010000011.1, from coordinate 51,936 downwards.
TTAGTTGCAGTTATTTGTCCATTTGCAATAGGAATAAGTATAGCTGCTATAAGCAATACAAGTGCCCAAAAAACTCCTTTATCATTTAATGTAGGGAAAACATATTTATCAAGATTAAGCAGCTTTAATATCAAGAGAATTGCTACCCCGACTGCTACTGAATTTGCCTTGCCTAGTATTGATATGGCAAGAATTATTACAAGAATTATATTGGCTTCCAACTAAGCCACTTCCTAAACAAGCTTTCATTATAATGGTATTCAAAAATATAAATATTATTCCTTATATTCTTTTAAGCCACAGCTATTTTAACGTGCCAAATTCATACCCTTGCTCTTTTAAATACTGTATAATATCCGGTAAAGCCTTTGCAGTTTCTTCTTTCCCATAGGTATCATGCATTAATATAACAACCTTGTTTTTACCTTTAACTGTATTTTTCACTTTATCAAGCAATTCACCAGCATATCTTTTTCTTCCTTCAGCGTCAAAATCATATGCATTCCAATCTATGTTTACCATATTTCTCTGTTTAAGTATGTTATCAAATTCAATTAAATTTGGATCTTTATAATATTTTCTAGACATATATCCACCAGGCATTCTTATAATCCTTGTAAAAAATGTTGGTCCTAAAATATTTTTTAATATATTTTGAGTTTCGTCAACTTCACTCATAAAAGCACTCACATCAAGAAGATTATGAGGATACAACTTTTTTAAGCTATGGCTATACGTATGATCTCCTATAGCATTTTCCTCATTATAAATTCTTTTAACTAATTCTTTACTTTCACTATTTCTCTCTATATTTTGCCCCATTAGAAAGAATGTAGCATGTACACCATTTGCTTTTAAAGTATCTAATATCCTTGGTGTAACAGTTGTAGACGGACCATCATCAAAGGTCAAATAAGCAGTTTTTTTACCATCTTCCTTATATACATCTTCCACTCTTGTTCCAGAATTAGATATTTGATTTTTTAAAACTACAACGCTCTTTTTTACACTACTGGGTTTATGCTTCTTTGTACTGTTAACTACTTTATTTGATAAATAAGAGTTTGTCTCAATTTTTCTTTTTGTAAAAGAAACTGTTAATGCTGAAACAAACAAAATCATTAAAAATATAAAACTTATACGTGTAAAAAATACTTTTCTTCTATCTAGCCTTCTATTTGCGACTACATTTTTCATATTGTGATTACCCCTTATAAATTTATAATGCCTACACTATAATATTACACCTTATTTAGTACAGTTTGTTACAAAAAAACAGCTTTTTTTATTACAAATTAGTTACATTATTACAAGTTTACTCAAGGGGTCTACGTAAAATACGAATAATTCCAGGCAACAACAAATTACCTGGAATTCAGTTTAAACTTTATGATATTTTTTAATGTTTTTTCAATAATTCTTTTGGAATATGACAATATCCATTAGGATTTTTGTCTAAATATTTTTGATGATACTCTTCTGCATTGTAAAAATTCTTTAAAGGCAAAATTTCAGTTACTATAGGTTTTTCATATTTCTTCTGCTCTTCATTCTTAGACTTTAATATAACATCTAAATCACTTTCATCTATGTAATATACTCCAGTACGATATTGAGTTCCTTTGTCATGTCCTTGTCTGTCTTTTATAGTTGGATCTATTACCTTCCAGTATGCTTGTAAAAGTTTTTCCAGTTTAACAGCATTCTCATCATATTCGATATAGCAGGCTTCAGCATATCCAGTTGTGTTTTCACAGACTTTCTCATAAGTTGGATTTTCTGTATTTCCATTTGCGTATCCAACCTTTGTACTTACAACCCCATCAATCGTATTGAAATATGCCTCGACACCCCAAAAGCATCCTCCGGCAAATACTATTTCTTTCATGTTTTCTACCTCCTTTTAGAATTTAATTTGTGTATACATATTACGTTATATTTTAACACAATTTAATAACAAAAACATATAATTACACTCCTCGTATATATGCCTAACTTTTATAAATATAATCGCATAACATGTTCAGCATCATTAATAAACTTTCTTTGGTGGCTTTTTCTTAACCATTCTTCATCATCTCTCGTAATAAAAGGAATAATATTATGTTCCTACTAAAGATAAACCACCTTGAAACTTGAAATTTATTTGTAACAAAATACCGTCTTCTGGGCATTATGGTGCACATAAATTTCAATAGTTGAAGCGGTTTATCTATAGTAAAAGAAAATGCTTGTAGCAAATTAAAAAAATATTTTTATTAATTCTAATCAAATGATATGTACGCCACTTTATAGGAAAATATGCAACATACCTCTATACAAAAAACCGCTACAATTAATGCAACGGTTTTTTTAATCAATATGCTAAAATGCTTTTTTATATATTTCAAGAATTTCTTCTACAGAAGTATCTCTTGGATTTCCCGGTGTACAAACATCGTTATAAGCTAATTTAGCTAGCTTTTCTAAATCCTCTTCTTTTGCTCCAATTTCATTTAATTTTTGAGGAATTCCTATTTTTTTGGATAAAGCTACTACTGCATCAACAGCTGCTTTTCTATATTCATCAGCGCTCATACTGTCAACATCCTTTACTCCCATTTGGCGAGCTACTTCTTTATATTTTTCTCCTGTTGCTGGAGCATTATATTCCATTACATAAGGGAGCAATAGCGCATTTGCAACGCCGTGTGGAGTATCATATACGGCACCTAAGGAGTGTGCCATTGAATGAACTATTCCAAGTCCAACATTTGAGAAGCCCATTCCTGCCATATACTCCGCTACACCCATGTTCTCTCTTGCTTCCATGTTAGTAGGTTCAAACACTGCCTTTTCTAGATGCTTTGCAATGAGCTCTATTGCCTTTAATTCAAAAGTATCTGTAAGCACCCATGCTCCTTTTGTTATATACCCTTCTATTGCATGAGTCAATGCATCCATACCTGTTGCAGCTGTAAGTCCCTTTGGCATAGAAGACATCATTTCAGGATCAATTATTGCAAGTATTGGAATGTCTTTAGGATCAACGCATACCATTTTCTTTACAGCTTTTTCATCTGTAATTACATAGTTTATTGTAACTTCTGCTGCTGTTCCTGCTGTTGTTGGAACGGCTATTATTGGCACAGATTTATTTTTAGTTGCAGCTACTCCTTCAAGAGATACAACATCTGAAAATTCAGGGTTGTTTGTTATTATACCTATAGCTTTTGCAGTGTCCATTGAAGAACCTCCGCCGATTGCTAAAAGAAAATCTGCTCCTGAAGCTGCATAAGCTTTAACTCCTGTTAAAACATTTTCTGTTGTTGGATTTGGTTTTACATTATCATAAATTTCAAAAGGTATTCCCGCAGCTTCTAATGTTTTTGTTACCTTTTGAGCAACATTAAATTTAATTAAGTCTTTGTCTGTAACTACAAAAGCCTTTTTAAATTGTCTGCTTTTAACTTCTTCAGGAATTGCGCTAATAGCTTCTTGCCCAAAATATGACATTTCATTAAGTACTATACGATTTATCATTTAAAACACACTCCCTTTAATTATTTTTCATATAAGAATTTCTCTGGTAAAGTAACCTTGAAATCCTTAGCAAGATCTCTAAAATTATCAGCAGTTATTGTCTGTCTTTTTCCACCCATAGACAATACTTTTACTAAAATCTCAGCTGATTTTTCTGCTGTATCCATAAGTCCAAAAGCTAAATCTAAAGTTTCGCCAGAAACGAAAGTTCCATGATGCGCCCAAATTACTACATCAAATTCTCTCATTAGATCACTTGTTGCTTTAGCTATTGCAGACCCGCCTGGTACCATCCAAGGCACAACACCTACTCCTGATGGGAATACAACTGGACATTCTGTAGCCATTTCCCATAATTCTCTTGTAAATATCTTGCTATCTAGTGGTAAAACAAAAGTTAATGCAATGATGTTTGTAGTATGTGAATGAAGGATAACTCTGTTCTTTCCATTGGTCACTTCTTTTTTAACTGAGTGACTCATAAGATGTGATGGAAATTCACTTGTTGGCCTTGCACCATTTATAAGTCCCCAAACAATTTTGTAATTTTCCCCTTTTTCATCTATTTTAGCTATACCAATATTTGCTTCTGGATCTAAAATTACATTTCTTAAAAATTTTCCACTTCCAGTAACTAAAAAATACTCATTGGCTAAGTTTGGAACAGATACTCCAATTGGAGTAAATTCTCCTGATTCATCAATTAACCCATCTAACTGTTTTACTTCATCTTCAGCTATTCTATATGAGAAATTTCCACCATTACGTTCATGCCAACCTTTAAGCCATGCATCTTGAGTAATTCTTATATAATTTTTTACAAAATCTAGTTCTTCAATTTTCATATTTAAGACCTACTTTCTTTTTGATAATACTTCTTTTTCATATGTCTTTACTTCAGAAAGCCAGTTTTCTTTAACTGGTACATTGTTAATTTCACAATAGTAATTCCATATGTCACACATTGGATAAGTTTTGAATTCTTCCATTAAGGCTAATCTTTCAGTAAAGTTGCCTTCATCCTGTAACTCTTTTAATTTTTCATTTGGCATTAACATTGCAAAGAGTAATGCTTTTATCATATTTCTTGCGCCAATTGTCCATGCTGCTATTCTGTTAATACTTGCATCAAAGAAATCTAAGCCTATTATTACTCTATCTAAAGCATCATTTCTAACTATTTCCTTGGCAATTTCTTTAAGTTCATCATCTAAAACTATAACATGGTCACTATCCCAACGTACTGGTCTGCTTACATGTAATGCAACTTTGTCGAAAAATAAAAGCATTGAAGAAATTTTATCTGAAACAACTTCTGTTGGATGATAATGTCCTGTATCCATTAAAGGTAATAATCCATTTCTAGCTGCAAAATTTATATAAAATTCACTTGAACCTACTGTGTAAGCTTCTGCTCCTATACCAAACACCTTTGATTCCACAGAGTCTAAATTATATTTTGGATCTATTTTTTCCTTGTATATTTCTTCTAGTGATTCCTTAAGTCTCTTTCTTGGTCCTAATCTATCACTTGGTATGTCCTTGTAGCCATCTGGAATCCATAAATTTGTAAGGCATGGTTGACCAAGTTCTCTACCAAAGTATTCTCCAATTTTTCTTGATGCAATGCTGTGTCTTATCCAAAAATCTCTAATTTCTTTATCTGGATGAGAAAGTGTTAAACCATCGGAGGCCTTTGGATGAGAAAATATTGTTGGATTAAAATCTAAACCTAGTCCTCTTTCTTTTGCCCATTTAACCCAATTTTTAAAGTACTCTGGCTTTATTTCATCTCTTTCAACTACTTCTCCATTTGTTTCTGCATATATAGCATGTAAGTTTACTTTATGCTTTCCTGGAATCAAGCTAAGTGCTTTATCTAAATCTGCTCTTAATTCTTCTGGTGTTCTTGCTTTTCCTGGATAATTACCAGTAGTCGCTATTCCGCCTGAAAGTTCCTGCTGATTAGCCTCAAAGCCTATAACATCATCACCTTGCCAGCAATGTATAGATACTTTAACCTTTTTAAGATCTTCTAACACCTTATCTACATCTATTCCCCATCTTTCATATTCACTTTTAGCTGCTTCATATTTTTCTTTTATATTCATGCTCTTAACCTCCTATTTTATGATGAAACCAATTCAACTATTAAGCTACACATGTACCATAATGTCCTGAAGATTTACATTTTGGAACATGCATAACTTAAGTTTCATCTTGATTTCACTTTAATTGGACCAAATTTTTTTATATCAAATGAGTCTTTTATAACTTGTCTTGCTTCACTTAAGTCTTTAAAAGTACCTGAACTTATAAATTGAGCTGCAATATTTCCTACAGCTGTTGCCTCTGATGGACCTGCAATTACTTCTTTCTCTGTTATATTTGAAACTATTTCATTTAAAAGATTGTTTTTGCAGCCACCACCAAAAATATTTATTCTTTTAAATTTCTTCTCAAATATTTCTTCTAGGGAAGTTACCGCCTTTTTATAGCTATGAGCCAAGCTGTTAAATACGCAAATTGCTATTTCTCCAACTTCCTCTGGGACCTTCTGTTTCGTTTCGCTGCAATATAACTTTATTTCATCTATCATGTTTTCTGGCTTTAAAAATCTGTCATCATCTACATCAATAATTGATGAAAAATCCAAATGCTTTCTTGCTAAATCAACTAATTCCGCAAAAGAGTATTTACTATTTAAATTTCTTCTAACCTCTTGTATTACCCAAAGCCCCATAATATTCTTTAAAAATCTGTATCTATAATCTATCCCGCCTTCATTAGTGAAGTTATAATCCATTGCTTGTGGAACACATATTGGAAAACGATTTTCAACTCCTATTAAAGACCAAGTTCCAGAACTTAAATAAATACTGTCATTATCATTGCAAACTGATGCGATAAATGCTGAGCCTGTATCATGAGTTGCTGCAAGTATTACATCCATATCAAATCCAAATTCTTCTACAAGATCTTTCCTTAAGCCACCTAGGTTTGTTTTAGGAAGCTTTATTTCTTGAAACATATCGTTGTTTATTCCAAATTCATTTAATATCTTCTTGTCCCAGGTTCTATCAAAGGAATTAACTAATTGAGTTGTGGATGCATCTGTGTACTCATTCACCTTTTTCCCTGTAAGCAAAAAATTCAAATAATCCGGTATCATTAGAAATGTTTTTGCCTTATCTAAAATTTCTTTATTTTTGTTCTTTATCGCCAAAAGTTGATATAGCGTATTAAATCTTTGAAACTGAATACCTGTGTACAAATAAAGCATGTCCTTAGGAATCTTTTTAAAGGCTTCTTCCATCATTCCTTCTGTTCTATCATCCCTATATGCCAATGCATTACCTAGCATATCATCGTTTTCATCTAATAGGACGAAATCTACTCCCCAGGTATCGATTCCTATGCTTATTGGTATCTTCCCAATTTCTTTGCACTTTTTTATACCGTTCTTTACTTCATTGAATAAGCCTTTAATGTCCCAACAGTATTCGTCTCCTATTTTACTTATGCCATTTTCAAATCTATATATTTCCTCTATTTTTAGCTTTCCGCCTTCCATATATCCAAGTATATGTCTGCCGCTTGAAGCTCCTATGTCAATAGCTAAATAATAATCCATGGCTTTCCTCCCGTCCTTAACAAAAATTTTAATGTTTTAATTACTGTAAATATATATTAAACTGCATCACCATAACGCTCTTTTTCAATTTCTTCAAGTGCTTTTCCTTGAGTATTTGGAGCAAATACAACTCCAATTACTGCACTAATTATAAGGAATCCTACCATACATGCTGCTGCTAATTGAAATCCAAATTTACTCATAATTGTTGGCACTACAAAACTCCATATACCAAGTGCTACACGAACAACAAAGAACATTACTCCTTGAGCACTCCCTCTGTATTTTGTTGGGAAAAGCTCACTTGACCATAATTGATAAAATGGTTGCTGACCAAATCCACAAGAAAGTCCATATACAACAACAAATATTACAAGCATAAATGGTTTCATACTTGATGATGGTAATAAAAATATTGACCATGCTGCTATTGCCATTATTGACGAAACTGCATAAATACCTCTACGGCTTACTTTATCTCCCATGCCCATAAATACAAAATAAGTTCCAACTGCTGTAATTCCAAATAAACCTGCTTGAAGCAAATTAGCTGTTTGTGATGAAACCTTTCCAACGGTTTGATAAATTAATGGCATGAAAAATCCCATTGTACCTGCTGCTAAATTCCAGAACAAATAAACTCCAACTAAAAATAACATTGATTTAATATTTGTTTTTGTTAATAACTGTTTGAAAGTAACCTTTTGTGATGCTTGCCCTTTTTTTATAAGTTCTTTTTCTTTCTTTTGCTCAGCTTTCCAAGATTCTGATTCTGGTACTCCTCTTCTTATTATCCAAGTAAAAAGGGCAACGAAAAATAAATGTGCAAAAACTATACGACTGCCAAGTAATCCTAAACCACCTAATGCAACTGAAAGAATATAAACTATAATTGGGCCTGCTGACCATGCAAGCTGTGCCGAACCACAATGCTTTGCTCTATTTTTAGCTGGAGCACCTTCAGCAATAGTAGTCCAAGATGCTGGTATATCAGCACCAACTGATAATCCTACAATTACATACCCAATAAAGAACATAGGAAACGATTGTGCAAAAACAATAAGCAATATTCCTACCATATAAAACAACATAGAACAGTTGTAAATTAATTTACGTCCATATTTATCACAAAGTTTACCTCCAATTAATGCTCCGATAGCTGCCGAAACAGCATTTGAACTAAAAGCACTCAATAACCCAAGTTGTATGTCAGTCATATGAAGAAAAGTAGTCCAAAACGATAAACCTGCCGCACCAGCAACAATGGAACCTGCATCAATATAATTTGCCATGGATGCTGAAATAGTTGCTATCCAAAGTGATTTTTTTTCTTTACTAATTCCCATTTATTATCCCCCCAATCTAAACCTTTACATTTAATCTAAATGAAATACTTCTTTTAATTCAATTGATACAGGACTGTTATCAAGATTAGTCTCCATAATATCTTTCATATAAGCCCACCATTTCTTGCAAATTTCCGTTTCCCCAGTTTTGTTCCATAATTCTTCATCTTCTATTTCCACATAAGCAAATAGATAATTTGTTTTTGGATCTAAAAAAATAGAATAGTTTTTTGCACCATATTTACGCAACATCTCAACCATTTCAGGCCAAATTTCACTATGACGTTTCTTATATTCTTCCTCAAATCCACTAAATAATTTCATTATACTTCCTTTGCGAATCATTTTATTTTCCTCCTTTAAGCAATTCAATCCAAATAAGTATTTTCCTACTTTTTATTCTTTATTGCAAAAATTGATATAATACATTTAGTTTTTAAAATTGGATACTTACATAAAAGCCTATTCCTTCAATTCTAAATAGTCATGTCAATTGGCAAGTCATCTTTCATGATAATTCCTCCTTTGATTTAATCGTTTACTTATGCTTAAATTATATTTCATTTTATCACTATTTTTAATATCCAAACGAATTAAATTTTTTATCCTTATTTGCAAACATAAAAAAATAAAAAAGTCTCTAGCTTATACTAGAAACTTTAATGCTTATTATATTTTCTTGGTGTGACCCCATACTTTTTTTCAAATATCTTATAAAAATATGTTGGATTTTCATAACCAACTAGCTCAATGATTTCAGATATAGAATAACTGCTCATTTGTAATAGTTCTATAGCCTTACTGAGTCTTTTTTCTTGAAGCAGCTCCTTAAAGGTCATACCCGTATGCTTTTTAATTAGCTTGCTTAATTTGTAGTTAGGCTGCTTTAATTTTTCTGAAGCTTCTCCTAAAGTTGCCTTATTATAATTTTCATCAATATATTTAAAAATGCTAATTATTATCATTTTTTCATAATTATTCATGGAATAAACTTCTATATTCTCCGAATTTCTTGAAAGTTCTACTAATAAAAGTCCTACTAAAAGTTTTATTGCTGCATCTCTCATTATAGTTAGTTCATATAACTCGGTAATTATTTTCGTGAGAAGGTCTTGAATTTCTTTTTTCTCTGAAACCTTAAAGTATAAATATTCTCCTGCCTCATAATCCTTATATAATGTAGTTATTAAAAACTTACTTATTACATTTTCATCACCTAAAAGCGTTAATATGTAATCAAAAAATTCCGGTTTAATTATAAAATTTATTATTATGTCTCCTTTACCCGAAGCTTCTATTTCATGAGTAATGTACTGATTTAAAAATATAATTTCACCTTTTTCAAGCTTTATTTTTCTTCCATCTATTATTTGAATTAGAGACCCTTCGTACACATAACTAACCTCGATATAGTTATGTGTATGATTAGGAAAATTAATAAATCTTGTATGTTTTCTAATATCTATTAGTTGACCTTTGGGAAGTAATTTACTACTATCTATAACAAACTTACTATTATCTGTGTACAAGCTCTTATTAACTTCATGCTCTCCATTTAAAATCTTTATTTCTTCATCTGTTAATGCAGTTAATTTATCATATATCTCAGCTTTCATCACTATCTCCTTTAACTAGAGTACAAAGTGCAGAGCACAGTTATGGATGATTTTTCTCCGCTAACGCTATGAAAAATCTTATATTATAAGAATTTCCGCAGTAAAATGAAGGAAATTCATCCTTCGCTGTACTTTGTACTCTGTAATCTGTACTCTTAATTTTTATAGCAAATATCCCTAAAGTACTCCTCTATATTTTTTCTACCTACGCCTAAGTTCACCTTTTTTCCACAAATATAAATTTCTAGTTTCTCCTCTAGCTGAATGCTCGCGTCGTATTTTAAATACCTTTTGCCATATTCTAAAGCCATAAATTCATTTATAAACTTCTCTATATGTTTAATACCTTTAGGCTTTTCTTCTAAAATAGATTTCTTTAAAGCAGCCTTAACCTCTTTCATTATTTGATAGAGATTTATTTGTTTCCACCTTACTCGCCTGTAATTTAAATCCTTAAAAATTTCATGTTTATTTTTTCTTATAATAGGCACCCCATAAAGCTGTTTTTCAAGTTTTCTTACAGTTGAATTATTGCTATCAAATTTACTCATAATAAACAGTGCACCATAGTCATATTCGGTTCTTATAATTCTTCCATAAATTTGTTTTAAATCTATAGATACAATTGGGAAATTTACTGCGGCATATGCATTCCAATAGTTTTTGCCTTTTTCAATATTTTTATCTATTAATGATTTATAAAAGGGTTCCTTTCCATTTATATTAGGAAGCTTATCTAAAACCACAGTTGCCATAGTATCACCTGGTATATCTATGCCTTCAAAAAATCCCTTTGAGCCTAGTAAAATATATCTTCCTTCTCTGGATTTCAATTTTTCTATATCTTTTTTGCTTTCAACAATACTAATCCCCAGAGCTTTAAGCTTTTCCGCTGCCTTTTCTTTAAATACCTTAAGCCTTTTTATGCTTGTAAAAAGCACAATGATATTGCCCTCTACATTATTTAAAATTTCTAAAATAAAACCTTCCATTTCTTCTGAAAAGGCATCTGCATCATTTGGGTCCATGCCCTGTACTGCATAAACTGCACTTTTCTCTTTATATTTGAAAATTGGCTTTATAGGCGGCACTTCTACTATTTCCTTATTTTCCGAACTGGCAATGTTAATTCCCAAAGTGTTTCTCAAATTATTGTAGCCCTTATCCGTACTTAAAGTAGCTGATAAAAACAAGCAGCTATTAACTCCCTTTAGAACTTTTTCATAAAAAGCGCCAGATACATCCAAAGGTATACTTGATATTTTCCACCACTGAAGGTTCCTATCTACTTCAAAATAAAAACAATAGGCTTCTTCACTTTGAATGCACACTTCCTCTAAAAGTCTAATGTAATCATTCATGGTTTCTACTTTCTCCACCAATATCTTAAGCCTTTTATCTTTTTCTAAAGTAGATATATTTTTTAAAGTTGTAATTGCTTTTTCTAAATCCATATTAAATTTAGATATATCTCCTTTAAGATAATCCAAATGCTCCATTATTCTTGCTATCTTTGGATTAAGTTTATTTAAATGCTCTTTAATATTGTACTCCCTGCTTATTCCACTGGTAGACACATATTTTTCAAAAGCACTTTTAATGCTGATAATTTCATTTCTACATGTTTCTATATCACTCTCTATTTCACTTAAAGGCAAGTTTTCCTTTTTAGTTCTCTTTGATAAATAATATAAATATCCATTTTTTTCTTCGCTATTATATATATCTTTTAAAAATTTCTCAAACTCATACGAAATTAAATTGCTTTCAAAGGTATCATAAGCTTCTTCAGTTAAATTATGTGCTTCATCCACCACAAGATTTTGAAGCGGCACAATACTTTGATAAGGCCACTTTAATAAAAGTGAATGATTTACTACAATTAGCTGAGCTTCTTTTAAAGCTTCAACCTTCAAGGCATAATAACATCTTTCTTTATATTTGCAACTATCCACATCACAAAGCTCTGAATCACAAAAACACTGTTCCAATAACTCATTTAAATTAAATTTTTCTTTTATCTCGTCACTTATATCTTCAATATCTCCAATTTGCTTTTCTGTTAACAGCCTTTTTAAATACACATAACCAAGGAGAGTTTTCATATCACTTGGATATTCTATATCTTCAAACCTATCAAAACATAGATAATTGCTCTTTCCCTTTATCAAGGTATAGTTAACATCTCTTTTTAAATCCAGTGCTTCTAAAATATTTGGTATATCTTTATCCACAAGTTGCCCTTGTAACCCCTTAGTGTTTGTGGATAAAATTACTTTTTCTTGTTTAAGATGTGTATAAATAATAGAAGGAAGCAAATAAGCCATACTTTTTCCAAGGCCCGTTGGTGCTTCCATTATTGTTATTTTTCCCTTTTCTAGTCCTTCTCTTATAACTTTAGCCGCATCTCTCTGCTGTGGTCTTAGAGTGTAGCTTCTTCCTCCGCGTTTCCATATAGCCTCATTTTCAAAAAGCTTTTCGTAATCCTTAAGAGCAAAAACCGGATACGGCTCTCTCTCTTTATTTTCTAAAGCAGTAGGTTTGTTATCTACAAAACATTTCACATCATCCATGTTCACGCTGGAAATGTACTTATACCAGTTCCAATGTTCGAGCTCTAATATATTCATAGGAATAGCATAGCCATTTTCAGAATAAAAGCGGCTTATAACATAATTAAGTACTTCTATCAACTCTTCTTGAATACTAATATCTTTATATTTTGTCACAAATTTATTTTTTAAATACTGAAGATTAAACTCTGGAAACTCTGGAAAAAGTATGGCCACAAGTTCTAAAGAATCCAAAAACTTGCTTCCAACATTAAGAATACTTTTTGCAAAGGTTGAATCATGACAAACTAAAGGAAGGTCTTCGGCAAAAATCTTAAGTTCTCCCTTAATCTCACTAAGCTGCTCAAACTTATTAAATTTAGTAACTATTTTATTTTTTATCTTAACAGCATCAACCTTTACAAGCTTATTGTCATTTGCAGTTTTTATGTTTAAAAATACTAGATTGTTTAATATGCTATAGGGTTTCATAATTTAAATAGCCAACAAATTTTCTCTTTTGAAATCTGAAATCCAAGTTTTTTCTGAAGCTTTGTAGATGCCTCGTTACCATCTTCAATTTGTCCATAAGCATAAAAACCTTTTTTCAGCATCTCATTTACAGCTTTAACAATAAGATGCGTTGCTATTTTTCTTCTCCTAAACTGAGGAAGAACTTCAAGCATTCCAATTGAACCTTCTTCATGGCTTCCTATAAAACCACAAAGCTCACCATCTATAAATGCACCATACACAACTCCAGCATCTATTCTTTCACCAATATAATCGTCATTACAAAGCTCTTTCTTTGAATAATGTTTAATAATAAAACCTATGTAATCTCTAGTTAAAAGTCTTATCTCTGGTGAAGCTTTTGAAACCTCCATTAGAGTATTTTTAGTGTATACAGAATTATTACATATCATTTTATCCTTAAAATGATATGTGCTCATAAGTAGATCATAGTACACTTCCTGATGACAAACAACTATATTAGCATTCTGTGGAATTTTGCTTATTATTTCCTTCGCTGTCTTCATATCCTCAGTACTCATCATGTAAGCCCCTGATATAGCGTCATAAAGCAGCACACCTTTATCTGAAGCAAATATTATTTCCGCACTGTCTCTTCTTATGCATTGTAGCATATCTACATTTAATAATAGCTTTTTCAACAATAAATTTACTGCAATATTCTCTTTAATATCATATTTCTTTATTTCAACGTCTAGCAATACATTGTTATTAAAAATACAGTGATATTGAAATGTACCCTTATCCTTAAGCATCTTTGGCAAAAATTTAGGTAAATTATGAGCTATCCCTGTGTTCTCTGGATTCATAATCCACTCTACTTTCTTCCAATCCAAAATTCCTTCTCTTGTTTTTATGGGAACTTTGTACTCAAAATCCTCTGAAACCTCCTGCATGAATAAATACATTCCACCATTTCTAATTTTATCTACCCTCCAAGTAACAACACCTTTAAACTGTACATCTTTAAGCTTTATGCCTGTCTCCTCGTATACCTCTCTAAGTATACAGTCCTTTGGAGTTTCACCTTCCTCAAATTTTCCTCCGACTCCATTCCAGTTTCCCATCCAACTTGGCTTTTCTCTATTTAAAAGTAGTATTTCGTCTCCTCTTTTAATAAAACAAATAGTATATTTAAGTTTATCCATTTTTGCTTCTCTCCTAATATTTTAATAAGCATATACACTTTACTTGTATATTATAACAAATAAGTATTGTATTAAATAAAGGTTATATTTAAAATTATTTGAATAGTGGTAATTGAACTCGTATATCAAGTATATTATCCTTAAGTGATGCACTAGTACTGCCGCCCATTTGTTCTGTTAAAAGCCTTACTATAGACAAACCCAATCCAGTGGTCTTACTTCTTGCTTTATCTCCGGTGTAAAAGCGATCAAATACCCGTTTCACATCAATTTCACATTCATTCTCAACAAAATTTTTAAAGGATATTACAGCATTTTTTTCAGTAAATATTTGTACCTCTATATCTCCGTGAGAATGCTTTACACAATTTCGTATTAGATTTTGAATAATCCTTATAATTGCCTCTTTATCGACAAAAACAAATACAGGTGGTGCTTCATAAAAATGTACCATCAAATTATTTTTTTCAAGAACTGTAATAGCCGCTGCTATACATTCTGCTACAAGATTTGTTATATTAATCCTCTCCATTTTAAGTTCTGGCTCTGCATTCAAAAGATATGCATACTCAAAAAAGTGTTCAATTAAATCACCTAATTCATTCGCATGCTTTTGAGCAACCTTAAGCTTTTGTCTCTGTTCATTAGAAAGAGTTCCTTTTTCTATGAGCTGTTGATATCCCTTTATAGCAGTAAGTGGTGTTCTAAGATCATGAGAAATATTTGAAATCATCTCTTTAAAATGTTTTTCCTCACGAATAGCATCAATTCGAAGATTTTCCTCCTCTTTAAGACATTTATTTATGTTAGCTGCTAAAGCATTAAGTTCTTTGCTAAATAGGATTAAACTTACAGGCTGACGTGTGTGTTCTTTAAGCCTTTTAGATAGTTGTTTATTAATGCTGTGTAACTGCAGCTGAAGAAATGAAATGTATAAAACAAATAATATAATTGATATACTCAAAATACAAACCACAGTTACGAGCATTTTCATCCACCTTTCAATATAGATAAACTGCGTAAGCTAATAAAATTTATGTGCGCCATAATGACCAGAAGATGTCATTTTGTTACGAATAAATTTCGAATTTTTAGTTGGCTTATCTTTACTTAATTTCAGCCTTTCTAAATACAAAGCATGTAATCGTAAGCATTATAATCATAAATGTTAAACTAACAGCAATTGCCTTTATTATATCATTTGTTCCTGCACTAAGTGACATGAGAGAATACTTACCTTCATATGGCGTAAGCTCATAAATATTTTTAAATACCTTGGATGTTTTCTCCAATCTACTTAACTGAGTACAAAAAAGTACAATGCCATAATACACTGGAACCACAACAACTGGCTTTTTAAAGCTAATAGCAAACGGTATACAAATACTAAGCTGTGCTGCATACAAAATCGCTAATGCAAGCATAATGATTAACAACTTCCACACTTGTGATGTAGAAATAGCCTTACCAGCCTCTAATGTAATTATATTTAAAAAACCGACTGATACTTGACCCATATTATATTTATAACCCGTGCTAATTGCTATGGCAGTTACAATAATATATGGAAGCAAAATAATAAACAAACCGCAACAAAATGTAATTGACTTACTAATAACAACTTTTACTCTACTATTTCCATTTACAATAGCTTCATGGATTGTTCTATTATCAAAATCACCACAAATAATAATACTGGCTACACCAGCTCCAAGAATACTTATCATATTTGCGTCAGAAAACATAAACCCCAGCCCAGAAGCACTTGCACTAAGTTTACCCTGCTGCAATAAATATGCCATCATAATCATAGCTATTGAACTTACAGTTGTAATTCCAAGTAAGATCTTAATTGCCATTGATTTGCGTAATTTAAACAAATCAGCTTTAATCAAATTATACATTCTTTTCACCTCCAACAACAGAAATAAAGTAATCCTCAAGAGTATCACCCTCACTTGAAAAATTTGTAACGATAATTTCATTTTCAAAGAGAATCCTTGCCACTTGCTCCTTATCATCTATATAGTCGTACAGTTTAATCGATTTATCTGGCATAACCTTGTAATTCTGCGTTTTCAGTTCCATTTCTAAAACACTAGCTAATTTTTCTGGTTCCGTACAGCTTATACGAATATGATGTTTACAACATTCCTCAAGTTCATCAAGTGTTAACTCCTGCTTAATTTCGCCTTTATGAATAATAATATAATCAGTAGCTGTTTGATACATTTCTGGCAAGTTATGACTTGAAATTAAAATTGTCATTTGCCTCTCCTCACATAACCCTTTTAACAATTTTCGGATTTCAACTACTCCTAATGGATCAAGTCCGTTTATTGGTTCATCCAAAATAAGCAATTCTGGATTACCAAGAAGCGCAATAGCAATTCCTAAACGTTGTTTCATACCAAGTGAAAAGTTTTTTACTTTCTTTTTACCTGTATTAGCAATATTAACAAGCTTTAATACCTGATCTTCAATACCTTTGTCAGGGATACCTTTCATAATTCTATGAAATCTAATATTTTCTTCTGCTGTCATGCTTAAGTCAAGACTTGGATATTCAATCATAGAGCCAAGCCTTTTTCGTTCATTCTGTAAAGCTTTTTCACCAGTATGACCAAAGAGTTCAATACCTCCGCTTGTAGGAAAAGTAAGACCTGTAATAAGCTTCATAAATGTTGACTTCCCAGCACCATTCTGCCCAATTAATCCATATATTTTGCCAGCTTTCAAGGTTACTGATACATTATTTAAAACAGTAACACCATGATAACTTTTCGTAAGATCTTCCGTTTTTAAAATATATTTAAACATTCCTATTCACCTCTGTCCTTCCTATAAATTAATTATAATGTTCAAAGGTTTAGAAAAGGTTAAGTTCCTAAAGGAAAGTGTCAAGAAAAAGATAATTCATTCTTTATATAAACGATAACCAAGTCCCCACACGGTTTCAACATACTGTGCCTTGGGATTTACCTTTTTTAGTTTGTTTCGTAGATTACTGATATGTGTTTTAACCGCATTATCATCACCAAGGTATTCCTCCTGCCAAATCGATTCGTAAAGATTTGCTTTTGTAAATACCTTGCCCTTATTCTTTATTAACATCTCTAATATCATATATTCCTTAGCAGTAAGCTCAAGTTCACTATTATTCACAGTAACGCTCTTTGTACTATCATCAAGCACCATATCTTTATAACGAAAGGATTTATCTACCTGAATCTTCTGGCTTGAACGTCTCAAATTAGCTTCCACTCGTGCTGCAACTTCTCCTAAGTCAAAAGGCTTTGTAATATAGTCGTCTGCGCCAAGTTTTAAAAAATCTATTTTAGTGCCAACCATATCCTTTGCAGAAATAATAATAACAGGAATCTCTGAAAACTCTCTCATTTCCTTTAGTATTTCATCTCCACTTTTATATGGAAGCATAATATCAAGGAGAACTAAATCATATTTTAAGCTTTTAATTTCACGTATACCATCTATACCTGTATAAACTGATTTTACCTCATGTCCTGCGTCTATCAACACTTCTTTTAACATCATATTTACATCTTTATTATCTTCAATAATAAGTATAACGCTCATAATATCCCTCCTGTTTATATATATCATCTTAAAAATCAAAATACCATACAACCATTATTTTCGTAATGTGTAAACTCAAAATTACTGAAAAACAATTAAAGGTTCATAATCCATTGAATCATTGATTTTATCAAATTATTGTTATAACCAATGATATGCTCCCTCCTAAGTGACAAGTTTTTTATTATTTCACTTGTCTACCTAGAAGGGAGCATATCAAGCATAAAAAAATATGCTAATGCGTCACCCTCCTTATTAAGGTGATTTCGTAAAAAACGCATCCAAGTTTAAGAAAGCTTGATACGCTCTTAAATCTTATTCATTCTAAAATTTAGTCTTCTCTAAAATCCATAATTTTCTCTAAGTTCATTCTAAATTTTACCCAGCTGCGATGATTCCATCTGTATCCATTAATGCACGTACAATTTCTTTCAGTAATCCATGCCAAAAAACCATCTCCAAATTTAGGCCAAATATATATAATTTTATGAAGACTTGGTCTAATTCTTCTTTGTATTTTCCTTTCATATCTTGAAATTCTACTTGGTAGATCAATATCATTTAATTCTAAATATGAGTACATTTAAACACCTTCTCCCAATGTTCTTAATACATAATATGCACTTCAATTTTATTGATCATCCCAATTTTTTATATAAATATGTACTATTATATCTTATATAAAAAAACAAAATGTATTGACTCTTACCTTAGGGTATACTCTATAGTAATAAATGTTGAGAGGAGAAATAAAATGTACACAGTTAATGGAGTTGCTATTGAATCACAATCATTTAATAAAGACATGATTATATTCTTGCAAAATAATTTGTCTCCAAATGATTCGAAAGTAATAGATCGTATAAAAAAGCACCTAAAATTTTTAGGAAATAAAGGTACTTCAGCAACACCAAAAGACTTTGTAAATCAAACGGAATTTTTCATTACAGATGAATTTCACAGAAATATGCTAGAACAGCAGCAGATTGGCTACTCTTATTTTCTAAATAAGGCCGCAGTTAACTACTTAGAAAGCTTATAATTGAAATGGAATACCAAATTATACAGCTAATTCGGTATTCTTTTAGTGTTTGAAAATATACCTACGTTTTAAAAGAATATTGATAAAACTTATATTCTTTTTTAATTGATAATATTAAATATTGTCATTTCTAATTGTAAGTAAAGTCTCAGCTATTTCTCCCACTTGTGATACCGAGCTTTCAATACTTCTCATAGAATTAAGCTGCTGTGATGATTCTTTTGACACATATCTTAATTTTTCAAGAAGCCGCTCTGTTAAGTTCTTAATATTTGAAATTATATCTTCTATAGTATTTCCGTGTTCAGCAACTTGTCCGCTTGTAGAAGTTATTTGTTCAATCTTCAAATAAGATTTTTCTTCTAAATCCTGCAACTGCTTAAATGCTTGTCCTACATTATTTACTTTGTCTATTCCTTCTTTAATCTCTTTAGAACTTGTATCTATAGTGCTAACAGCATCATTCATTTCATTTATCATATTTTGTATAAGTATAGTTATTTCCTTGGTAGATGAAGCAGATTGTTCAGCCAGCTTTCGTATTTCTTCTGCAACCACAGCAAATCCCTTTCCCGATTCTCCTGCACGGGCTGCCTCTATTGCGGCATTCAATGCAAGCAAATTAGTTTGTTCAGTTATACCTGTAATTATATCTACTATTTTTCTTATCTGTTTTGATTTTTGACTAAGGTTTGTCATAACCTGCTTATTACTATCGCTTAATGTATCTATATTTTTCATACTTATGAGAGCATTGTTCAGCACTTCCACATTGGTCTCTGTTGACTTACGTGTTTCCGTAGATATACTTGATAATTCTTGGGATTGTTTAGATATATTATTCAAAGAATCAGAGATTTTTTTAATTTTTTCTAAAGTGCTTACTACATAATTAAAACTTTTTTCATTGTCGCTGGTTGCATTCCCTGTATTTTTTGATATCTCTTCATTAAAGGAAACTCCGTCCTTTATTTCTGAAGTTAAATTTTTTACAGAAGCTGATAAGGCTAGTGAAGCATCTTTTGATTTATTCATAACGATTTCTATCTCTTCTAAAAGTCTATTTTTTTCTTCTGCTCCAACAAGTCCATCAAACATCTTTTTAGTTCTTCGTGTAAGCATACTAAAAATAAGTGTAATAGCAATTAGCTCTAATAAAAAACCAGCAACAGTCCCTATGTAATTTGCCATAATTTGATTATGTGGAAGACCTTTAAGCTGATCAAATATTCTAATATACCTTGATATAGCAAGGTTAGGTATGCTTATTAGAAATGAGATAATAACAAGTTTTCGATCTATGTACAAGCAGCTTAATGCTACTGGAAATATATACACTATATTTACTCCTATGTGCTGATTTGTTGCCAAAATACCAACTATCACTGTCCCTGTTATCATTACTGAATATTTAACTATGCTGCTGCTCACTCTTAGCTTTCTTAAGATAGTAGGAATACAAGCGATGATAATACCTGCCGCAGTAAATGCTATTAAAACATTCCATTGTATTGAAAATATTTTAAGATAGTTGAGCAAAAGCATTAAAGGAAATATCACAAGAGATACTACAATCAAAATTCTTGATGCAATAATATTGATTTCTTGTTCATTTTTTTTAATAAATATTGATTCATTCATTTGAACAACCCCCGAATTTTATTTCTATCTTAATTTATCATATATTGCATCATTAGGCAATTACTTAGTTGATAAGGCATTACCCTCCTATTTGTTTTCTTTCTAAAGATAAACCATTTGAAAACTTAAAAATTATAAGTTCCAAGTTTATCCTGACAAATCAGAATTTGAAGCAGAGTAGAGTGATTATTTTATAAACTTAGGAAAACTTATTATTATAGTCAATATAATTAAATGTTATGTGATATAAATCTTTATAATGGTGGAATACAATATGAAAAAAAATATGCAATGATTATGGATGATATTTACTTAGATAATGGTGTGGAATAGGCTATAAATTTGATATAAGTCAAAAAAGCCCATGCTTCTCCAGGAAGCAGTGACATAGTACTTCATTATGCACATCAACAAATTGGTATAACCGTTACACAACAATATCATTTATTAGTGGTGCAGATATAGGTATTAGTGCTGTTGCATAATATGATAAAACTCCTGCACTTTGATATCAATTAAGTTACTAATATCCCCATAATAATTAATCCCTAGATTTATTTTTAATTATTCTAGGGATTCTCCTATATTTAAACTTTGTTTTAATTATTCATTATCCGCAAAGATTTGTTTTTAGCCATAGCAATTACACCAGATGAAATAAAAAATACACAACTTATAAAATCCATAACAAAGAAAGACACTATTCCACAAGTTATAAACCAAATAGGGATTTTCTTTTCCACCTTCATATTCCTTAATCTTTTTGATAAATATAAATTAAAAAGACCTATTGCTAAAAACAATATTCCTATGGTTGTACTAAAGGAATATATACTATCCAAAACAGACTGTGTCGCATTTATAGACAATTGAGAATTACTAGTTACGTTAAATCCTTGTCTTTTTATCATAGATGAATAGGGAATAATCGTGATTAATCCCGATAGTATTTGCCAAGTACCTCCTATGTAAGCAAGTATTTTCTCAAATTTTCTATTCACAAATAATATCCTCCTTTTTATAGGTAAACCGCTTCGATGTTTAGATATTTTTTACATTTTTTTATTTCGATAAGTCCAATCACTAAACGGCTTACCCATAAACAATATTAATAAGGTTTCCATTCTCCATCATTTATAGCTTTAATTATTTTAATATCTACCTTAGGTTCTCTTTTATAAGTAAGCAAGCCATTTATTTCTTGTTCTACATCTGTTATTTGAGTATATATGAACCCTTGAACTAACGGAGATTCAAGTAGTGGTGATACAACATTATAATACCTCTTAACAAAATCTTCATCTGAAGATGCCGAAGAGTATCCCCATCCCTTCCAATTACTTTTTTGATATGATATTCCACCCATTTCAGAAACTATAATCGGCTGTCCTTCATATTTCCAACCTTGGGCTACTAAGGTTCTTCCTGATGGTGTAGAATTTATTATATTGTCTAAAGTTGAATATCTCTCTTTTAATACTTTATTTCTCCATTCATAATCATGAATTGTGAGAAGATCTGTTTTAGTATGATCCCAACCATCATTAGATATAACAGGCCTTGTTTGATCTAAAGATTTAGTTAGCCAATACATAGAAGCAGAATGAGCCTGTTCATTTTTATTATTCATTATGCATTCAACCCCCCAGGATTCATTTAAAGGAGTCCACGCCACTATGCACGGATGATTGTAATCACGTTTTATCATCTCCATCCATTCTCTAGTAATGCGATTAACATAGGTTCTTGAATAATTATATGCACTGGCAATTTCTCCCCAAACAATAAATCCAAGCTTATCTGCCCAATATAGATATCTAGGATCTTCAATTTTTTGATGTTTTCTGACTCCATTGAAGCCCATTGCTTTACTTAATTTTATATCCTTTATAAAATCCTCATCACTAGGAGCAGTTAATAGTGATTTCTCCCAGTAACCTTGATCTAATAATAGCTTTTGAAAATAAGGTCTGTTATTTAGCATGAACTTTCCTGAAACTATAGAAACCTTTCTAAGTCCAAAGTAGGAATTAACCTCATCAATACATTCATTATCTACTATCACCTTGAAACTTATATCAAAGAGTACCGGATTTTCAGGAGTCCACGTCCAAGCTTCTTGATGATTCCAATCTTTAGTTATATTTTGATCTAACCAAAAATCTCTTTTTCCCCTACCATTTATTATACTTATTCTATCTTGAATAAGTACTTTACCCCTTAACGATATTGTAACATCTAAATACGTATTTTCAGTAACTCTATCTAATTCATACTCTATAAATACCTTTTTATTATCAAGGTCTGGAGTAATCCAAGTATTTTTCAAATAATTTTCCCCAACAGCATCTAGCCAAACTGTCTGCCATATTCCCGTAGCCCTAGTATAAAATATACCTTCGGATTTGTCTTTCCAATACTGTTTACCCCTCGGAAGCTCTAAATCATAAGTATAATCTTCTGCTCTAACTACTAATTTATTATCCTTATCTTTAAGTACATCCGTAATTTCCACAGAAAAAGGAACATGCCCTCCTTCATGATTTATTAGATGTTCTCCATTTACCCATACATCCGCTTTATAATCAACTGCACCAAAATTGAGAATTAATCTCTTGTTTTTATATTCTTCTGGAATATTTATATCCTTGGAATACCATACAATATCATGAATTTCCTGCTCATTTATACCAGAAAGCTCGCTTTGAAATACATAAGGCACTATTATTTTTCTGCTAAATTTACTGTTTTCATACCATTTATTCTTTAATCCTTCATTATTATCATCATACTCAAAATTCCAATCGCCATTTAGATTTAACCACGATTTTCTTTCAAAATTTGGACGTGGATATTCATTTCTAACAATGCTTGTTGCCATATCAGTTCCTCCTAATGTTGTTTTATTATTGTTCTAGCCTTTAATGCCAGATGATAAATTAAGCCCCTCCAAGAAATACTTTTGTGTGAATAAATATAAAATAAATGTTGGTATTATTGCGATAACTGCTGAAGTAGTCAATCGTCCATAATCTGTTGTATACATACCTTGAAAAAGTTGCAAAGCAGGAGTTAAAGGCAAGTTTTCAATATTATTAAATACAATCGACGGCCATAAAAAGTCATTCCATGCCCCCGTAAAGGTAAATAAGCCCACTACTGTTAATACAGGTCTTATGAGCGGCAATATTACCTTTGTATATATTTGAAAATCACTAGCTCCCTCTATTCTTGCAGATTCATCATATTCCTTTGGAATACTAACCATAAACTGCTTTATCAAAAATATATTGAATACACCTGCAACACCTGGAACTATAACTGCAAGAGGTGTATCTACCCAATTAAACATACTTACTATTTTATATAGTGGAATAAGATTTATTACACTGGGAAACATCATGGTGCTTAATAATATCCAAAATATAGCGTCCCTTCCTTTAAACTTAAGCCTTGAATATGCATAAGCTGCTGAAGAAGATACTACTAAAACCAAAATGGTTTGTGTAACTGATATTAATAAAGAATTTAAAAACCACCTGAGTATAGGTGCATTATCAAAGTTAGTTAGCACCTTAACATAATTATCTACAATCCACTGCTCTGGAAGTAGTTTGTATCCCATAGAATTAATCTCTACGTTTGATTTAAACGAAGATAGTACCGCATATAGAACAGGCAATATCCAAATAAGCGTCATTATAAAGAGGAAAATAAATGCGGCGACCTTAGGCCCCTTCTTTCTAATCCAAACCATTCTTCATCACTCCTCCAATCAATCTTTATCTCTAAGCAAGTAGAACTGTAGTGATGCTACAAAAACTATACATAAACCCAGCATAACTGCCATTGCAGATGCTATACCTGCGATAGATTCACCAGTACCAAAAGCTATTTGTCTAATATACATTAATATTACTGAAGTTGAACCTGCAGGCCCACCCTTGCTAAACATTAGTGGCTGTCCATATATATTTAATTGAGCAATAGTAGTCATAACAAGTGTATAAGCAATTTGATTCTTTATTGATGGTAAGGTTATATTTAAAAATTGCATCACAGCACCAGCCCCATCTAAAGAAGATGCTTCATATAAATCCGCCGGAACTCCTGCCAGTGCAGCCTGATATATAACCATATTTCCACCTACATACCACCATACTGTAATAGTTATAATTGCAATCCAAACATAAGGTTGAATACCACCCCAATTAATAGACTTTCCTAAAATCTTATTTATTGGTCCAAAGTTTTTATTAAACAAAAATCCCCAAGCTAAAATAACCGACGAAATTGAAAAAAGTGTTGGGAGATAAAATATAGATTGAAATATCTTGTTTCCCTTAGGTTTTGCATTAAGTGCTACAGCTAATAATAGGGGAACTATTATACAAAAAGGAACACTGAACACAGTAAAAATAAGAGTATTCTTTAATCCATTATGAAACTGAGTATAAAAAGTTGATTTTGAATTAGCCAATATTTCAGCATAATTTCTAAGCCCTACCCAATGAGGTGTATCTATCAAATTCCACTGTGTAAAAGAAATCACTATTCCAAAAATAGCTGGTATACCGAAAAAAATTATGAATAGAATTAAATGCGGTGCTATAAACACATATGGTGTACATTTGCCCTTTTTCATTATACTGTTTCGCCTCACTTAATATAAAGTTTTATGGTCTAACAGCTTCAACTGCTTAAATATAAGGTCACATGATAACTGAAGCTGTTAAATTTTATTGTGACTACTTACCGCTAGCTATTCTTTCTTCTGTTTCCTTTTGTGCTTGCTGTAATCCGGCTTTAACATCTACTTTTCCAAATACTGCATCTGTTACAATCTTATCAAGTGATTCTGCTGCATATCCATAATACTTATAATTAAATACATGCAAAGCATCTGGTTCCTTAGCTAAGAAAGATTGTGGCTCCTTCGCAAATTCGGCACTTGTTTGAACTGCCATTGAAGCTGGGTTTTGTCCTGCATCTGTAGCCCATTGTAAAGAGTTACCATACATCCACTTTAAGAAAGCTATAATACCCTGTGTCTTAGCTTCATCTCTAGCTGGATTTTTGAACATTACAAAATTGTGAGAAGATGACCAATTAACCAGTTTGTTTTTATCAAAGGTTATAAAATTAGTCATTTTCCAAGGTGCCTTTGAATCCTTTAAACCGTTACGCATCCAAATTCCTTCTGGCCAAAACACTAATTTACCATTCATGAATAATTGTTGAGGGTCATCACCATCTTGTGTTGCAATCTTTTCAGTTACAAAATCCTTCATTGTAGATAACGCTTTTTCGGCTTGAGGAGTATCAATAGTAGGTTTTACTCCATCAGAAGTTATGTCTCCCCCTAATTGCTTAATCCATGCTAATGTCATAACTCTCATCCAGTCAACGCCTATAGCTGCTATTTTATCTTTCTTAGATGCTTCTCCTACCTCTTTAACTTCATCCATAGTTATAACTCCATCATCAAGCACATGAGGCCCATATTTTTTTAAGAGATCAGGATTATAGTAAGTTATATATGAATGAACATCTAGAGGAATTCCGTATCTCTTTCCACCAACTTCTCCAACTCTCCATCCTTCTTTTAAATAATTTGATTCCTTAATATTATTTCCATCCTTCTTTATAGCATCATCATAAGAAACTAACATATTATCCTTTACAAACAAAGGAATTCTTTCAGCATGTACAATTGTTAAATCAGGAACATTTTTGCCCGAGCTTACAACACTAGGCAACTTTGTATACATATCATTTTCTTGTATAGGTACATGCTTTACTTTGTATTTTGGATTTGTCTTGTTATATTTAGCAACTATTTTGGTCATTGTGTCCCCATCCGGTCCCGTAAGTGGTGTCCATAATATAATTTGATTTTTAGAAGCTGATGAAGCGCTAGAACCTCCACTTTTACCACACCCTGCTAGTAATGAAGTAACTGTTAGTGTTGAAACCAAAACACTGATGATTGTTTTAATTTTACGATTCATATTATCTCCCCCAAAATTAATATTTTTATAATTAAACGTAAATCTATGATAAGGTTTACGTATGAAAGCAAAACAATTGAGATTGATGGCTAATTATAGATAGACAACTTGAAACTTTAAAATTGCAATCTCCAAATTTATCCTGATAAATTGGAATTTGTCGAGCTGAGTGAAGGGTTTTAATTCGCTCTGCTCATTAAAAAACTAACTTTTTCACTTATGTGAAAAGTGAAGGGTCTGACATAGCTTTGCTTGTCAAAGGTGAAGGTTTTTGCCACGGCAAAAGGTTAAGAAATATTTTTCTCCGTTTCTCTACGAAAAATAAATAATTTAAATACGTTAAAGATTTTCCGTAGGGAAACGGAGGAAAATCAACCTTAGCTTTTTATTGAAGATAAAAAAGTTCACCTTTTACGTGCACAGCACCGTAAAACCCTTCACTATAGTGCTCGACAAATTCCAGTTTGTAAGGATAAATTTGGTATTGGTAATTTAAATATTTCAGCTTGTTTATCTATATAGTTTTACTTAGTGAAACGTTTTCAATAATATCATCAAAAATATACCTATTTTATTATTATTAATATAATTGATTGTATCTTCTTTAATATTCGTTATAGACTTTACCTCAACTGTAATCATAAAGCTCGCAGATTATATAAATACATAGTTTTAAAAACATATATACATATTTATTGTAATATTATATTTTTTATGTACGATTTAATAAAAAACTGCAATAACTTATAGCATATCTCAAAATTTATATATAAGTTTGTATAGTCTTAACTAGGATTATACAAACTTACTCTATCTTACATACTATAGTCTATTCGCATAACTATATTCTGCTCGTAATCACCAAATTTTTCGCCAAAAATATTTACTCCCCCAACATTTTCAGCATCTTCTTTTACTCCTATTCGAACAGTTATGAATTTATTATCTTTGAGTTTCAATTCCTCAAGTTTTATATTTGATATTCTTGTTTCATCAATGAAAGAACCTTCTTTATTAACCTTCCATGTTTTCAATAACCCATACTGAGTACAACTATCTGACCACCATATTGGATTCAATCTTCCTCTTCTTCCGCCAAGATCTCCAGGACTAGTCCAAGTTCCAATTTCTATTCCATTAATCCACATCGTTATATCTGACGGCCAATTATTCCTATAATTAGGGGCTTCAGAACATAATTCCATAGATACTTCCAATAATTTTTCTTTTCCTATCTGAAGAATATTATTAGGAAAACGATACTCTATATATCCCTTATGAAACCAAATAAGTTGGGCTGTTGTCCTCATAGGATTATAAAACCTTCTAGGATCATCCTCTGAATCTATAAATCCATTCTCATTTACCATACCGCAAGTTGGGCAAACTTCACAATCAACAAAATTTCCAAGAGGCATATTTATATAGAAAGAATTATCTTGGGAATGCAGTCCTAATGTATCTAGTTGTATATTAATCTTATCCATCTTTCTACTGCACACCTTCATAGAGCCTCGCACCCCTGGCTGCAGTTCCGTATTAATAATACCAGCATCCTCAAGCATTTTTACATTCAATGCAGCGGTTGAAGTTGGTATATTAAGCTTTTCTGCAATTTCATTCACATTGTAACTGTTATAATTTAAAAGCTTTATTATCTCCAATCTAACCTCTGAAGCTAATGCCTTAATGACATTATACATTTCTTCGCTTCTTTCCAAATTCAAATCGACTATCTTGCTCATTGATCTATCTTCCCTTCTATATAGACAACTATTTCAAAAATACTTTATTACAGGATTTATGTTTTATTACATCTTTATTATACATTCTATTTTATAGAATATCAATACATTTATTTTATATTTTTAAGTTTATTCCATATATTTTGGTTTATTCAGTTAAACAAAGTTAATAAAAATGTAGGTACCATATCGTATAATAAGATATTTATTTTTAGATACAAGTCTTGATTTATACCATTATCAACTAAAATCATATAAAGAAAAGCCCTGTAAACTTAACATTTACCCGCCATTTTTTCGCCAAATCTAAATATTATAAGCTAGATTACACATAGTGTTTAAACGCTTTTATGAAGCTTATATTTGCGTATTATTTCTATTGGTATAATTATAATATTTTTTATTATAATTGTTCCGCATGTCTTTCTACTTGATAAAATTATATTGATATAAATACCTTATTATGTTAAACTACTTACATACAATTCGATATAGTTGTGCGTGGGCTACTGGTATCGCTTCCGTGAAAGGGGGTGATACCTATGTATGATTTAATTATGGCAATATTTGCAGCATTATCATTTTTGGTGCTTTTATTAAACCTAATAGTCGTACTTATAAAAGAATTAAAAAAGTAGCCCACTCTTGCGATTGGTAAGCCACTTTTTTAATTTACTTAAAACAAATTACCAGTTGTCTACATACAACTGAATTGTATATTACAGGGTGCTACTAACACCCTGTTTTTATTATGTCTAATTCTGTAAATTGGAAAGTGAATTATCCAAATTGTAGAATTTACTTTCCAATTTGCTCAATTCACTATACAATAATTATATTATTATTATTACCATTTTACAAGAATTTTATTTATTATTATTTATTAATTTATATATCTTTATATTACTAAAAATAATGTATTAAGAAACCTCTATAAAAAATAGATATATAAATGCTTTATGATTTTTACAGCTTTGTTATTGCTTGTTGAATTTCTCCAATTTGAATATTGTTTTGCTTAATTAATTCTATAATAACATCAATACATAATTTTTTCTTAAAATTATCTTCTATAGTACCCCATCCGTTCATTTTCGATATATTAAATTCACCACAAGCATGCTGATCAACATTTATTCTTCCATCATAATCTAGAAAAAAATTATAAGTTATAGTATTATCCAATAATATATTAACATATAAACTTACCAACTTTTCATCCATACTAACTAAAGATTTTAAAGGTACTTCTAAGTCTATATTTGATCATTCTCCACTATACAAATTAGCCTGTCTATCTGTATCACTTTTACATCATTTAACAATATACTTCGCCCGTTATTAATATTTATTAAATTTCCTTCGTTTTTTATCAACAAACAATAAAAATGTTTATCAAAAATGTATCCTGGTACTTGTTTTGATTGTATTATTCCCCATTCAGAAGTTTTTCTTTTTTGTGATGATTTTATTTTCATCAAGTTACTTCTTATTCTATCTTCACATGATTTTGATCCTATCATAATACAATATGTTGAACCTAATAATTCTAAAAATAATACAGTACTAATATTCTTATTTCTTTAGGTAATGGTTTATCATCATCAGCTATATTATACGGTAGTAAATCATCTATATATTTTGAATAATCCCTATTTAATAAAGGAATTATTTCATTTAAACTCTTTTCTAGCTTACAAATGCAAGTATTATTGCCTCTCAAAATTTCGTCTCCTCATTTTGTTATCTTCCTAGAAGTAAATTTTTCACTTTTATATCATCAGTAAGTGTAGATAATAATTCATTATTTAATTGAAAATTTAAAATTTCTTCATTCTTTAAATTAAAAATATGATATCCTTAGCATAAAAAAATATGCTAAGGCAACACCCTCTTTCCTTAATTACACACAATAAAAAAACCTTGCAATACATTCATATCACAAGGTTTGCATATGGTGGGCCCGATGGGATTCGAGCCTCCGGCACGCGGTTTAGGAATGTGTATGAGTGCTTATTTTGTAATTCAGTATTTTGTATTAGCCTTTGGTTTTAAGCCATTTCTTAATTTTGGCTTATTGTATTTTATGGCTACTTTTAATGATTTTTGGTGTTTATAAATTCCAAATAAAACCCAATGGGATTTATAAATTATTAATCATATTAATTTAACATTTACCTGCCATTTTTTGTCAAATTATAAATACATAGTGTTTTAATGCCTCCATAAATCTTATATTCGCGTTTTATTGAGAGATATATTCATTAATTAAATATCACTATATCTAAAATAATAAAATTTATGTGGATCAATCAATTTGTATAATATAAAATAATTGTGATTTTTTATTTTATAATTTGAAATATCATTTTTAAAATACGAATTTGTTGATATCTGCAGATACTTATTATTGCTATTATAACCAACACATATATAATAAGTTTGTTTACCTATTTTATGCTTAAATCTACAAATATTACCATAACACATTCCTGAATTTAAATATTTATACCTATTATTTAATCCTCTTTTCAACACTGCATATGTTGTTTTAGAATCACTATAATTAAATAAAACAATTTTATAATTTTGTAAATAAAGCTGTTTTTTTACTTTTAAATTATCTCCAATTACACCTTTACCAACTAAATACTTTTGCATAAGTAAATCATTATCTTTAATTGAATAATCCAAATAATATAAAAATATTGACATTCCTAGTAATATGAAACTCACGGTCAAGCCTATAGTAAATTTAATTTTTTCTTCATATTGGAACCTCCTAAAAAATACTCTATATAAAAAATATATCATATTTCTTTACTTTTTTCATTAATTATATGCCATAATATTCATTAAATATCATATATTGTAAAAATATAAATTTTAAGGGGGTATAGTTAATAATATGATTAAGTGTTATATGATATAAATCTTTATGATGGGGGAATACAATATGAAAAAAAATAAGCAACTAATTTCAATTGCATTTATTTTTTGCATTGCTCTTGCTATTATTTCTATTTGGCCTATAAAAGCTAATGCAGAGACTATTTCACCTAATAAACAGGAATTAAATTTAGGTTCTTCAGAAACTAGAATAAATAAGTTAAAAAATTCAATTAGTGAACGTAAAAATATAAATTCAGTCTCTAATCCAACAGTATTAAATTCGACAGCCAATACAATGGCATTAATTGGAAGAACAAGTGGAACATATGATGGATGGATGGAATTAGATATGGAAATTGGGACTTCAAATATTTCTGGTCAGAATTATACCATTATTGGATATTATACATGGCTAACGGTTCCATTTTTCTCTGGAATAGATTTTATTGCATTAGCTCATGATTCAAATATAACATTTTCTTATTCTAACACATATGCAATGATTATGGATGATGTTTACTTAGATAATGGTAACGTAGTAACTTCTCAAACTGAATTTACTAATGCGACAACTTCTAGAATTAAAGAAGAAACATACGGAATAGGCTATAAATTTGATATAAGTCATTCAAATACTCATATACCGTACGGTTCCATTTGTGTACAAGCCAAAAAAGCCCATGCTTCTCCAGGAAGCAGTGACATAGTACTTCATTACGCACATCAGCAAATTGGTATAACTGTTAACCCAACAATATCATTTACTAGTGGTGCAGATATAGGTATTAGTGCTGTTGCACAATATGATAAAAGTCCTGCACTTGGATATCAATTAAATTATTAATATATCCATCAAAACTAATCCCTAGATTTATTTTTAATTATTCTAGGGACTTTCCTATATTTAAACTTTATTGCATTCTATGTATTACCTTTAAAAACATAAGTTTTTTGACTCCGGTTGTGTTATTGTTGTGTTGTTTTATTATATGATGTAAATGCTATATTTTAAATAGTTTCAGCATATATTTTAGTACTTCTATAAGGCTTATATTTGAGTTTTATTTTTATTGATATTAATTTACACCTTTTTTATTATTAGCTTATCTGTGAGGTACACACTAAAAAAGCACCCGCCATTTTCATAGCAAGTGCTTATATAATAATGCGCCAAATAATTATATAATCTATATTTTTGATAATATTTCCACCCAATTTGCTGGAAAACCTATTAGGTGCAAATCAATATAATTAGCATATTCACTAACTAATTGCTGCAAACTTATAAAAAATTTATTCCATATTTTATCATCAGATACCAAATGCTTTATAATAACTATATGTATAAAAATTCTTCTCTTATCAAGATCATATCCTTTGTCCTTATTTGCTATCTTTACGTTTGGAAAAAATTCATTGTATATTCTTCCGTAATATGCACATTGATTTCTCAAATGCGTTAATGATTGCAACCAAGAATCTACCAGCTTAACATTCAAATTTCAAAAATTTGCTTTAATAAATGATTTATCTTCAGGAATTAAATTAGAGTATAATTTAGATAGCATCCCAAATGACATTATTTCAGTAGCAACCCAAATATGTAACTTGCCATCATATTTTTCATTATGATGTTTAATAAAAGGTTTATTTGAATTGTAAAATGGACCCATTGTCAAGGACAATTAAAAAAGAGGTTAAGCTAAAAGCTGATTCCTGTACTTTACAGGAGTCAGCTTTTTTAAATTCCATTGGTAACGATGATTATTATAATAGTCAATATGCTTATTAATAGAATTCTCAACTTCTTCCAATGTAGTACAACTTTTATAATCAACCTCATCTTTTAGATGACCGAAAAAAGATTCTTGAGGAGCATTATCCCAACAATTACCGCGTCTGGACATGGATTGTCCAAGATTATTTTCTTTTAATAATTTTTGATATTTAGGACTAGTATAATGAACACCTTGATCCGAATGAATAAATGCGTCACTAGCTATTTTAAGATTTTTATTAGACATTAAATTAGATACAGTAATCATAACTATATCTAATTCTAGACTATTTGACACATTATAAGATAATATTTCATTAGTTGAAGCATCTTTTATGGTTGACAAATAAGCCATCTGATTAGTACCATATGGCAAATATGCAATATCAGTAAGAAGTACTTTTCCAACTATGTTTTGCTTGAAGTTTCTATTAAGAAGATTTGAAACAACTCTATGCTCTTTTGTTGCTTTGGCCATTCTTCGATATGGATTAGCTTTTCTTATTGGGCAAACTATATTATATTTTCTCATAATCCTTTGAATGCGTTTCCTGTTATATACAATACCAAAACTGTTTTCTAAAATCATTTTAATTGAACGTGATCCTTTCCTATATCCCTTAAAATTAAATGCTTTTAGTATATTATCTCTAACAACTAAATCACTGTTATCACGTTCGAGTTTTAATGATTTAGTTTTTAAATATCTATAATAGCCTGAACGTGAAACTTCAGCTAAGGTACATAAATGGCTAATATCAAAATGGTTTTTCTTAGGATTATTAACTAGATTTTCTATTAAACCAAATGCTTCTGCTGCAGTCACTTTACTTTTTCTCACCTACCTTTCTTGCAGCTCTAGTTTTTTTAACAACGCAACCTCCGCTTTTAAATATTCAATTCCAGCATTTTGCTTTGCTATGATATCGTCCTTAGTAAGTTCACGCTCACGCGGACGACCACTATTATTGTGGCGAGTATCATCTAATCCTAAGACTCCATTTTTATTATAAGCTTTTTTCCATCTGTCTGATTCACATTCAATACGTTTTAAACCAATTATATTAATATTGAATCCAGCTTCCTTGAAAATTAATCTTGGAGATTTTCCGTTATTAAATTTTGCAATAAAATGAATTTTAAATTCATTAGTATACGTGATAGCTTTATTACTGATCTTTTTTACATATTTATTTTGGGATAAATTTTCAATTTCTTCACTGGTAAATATTTTTTTACTCATTAGTAAAATCACCTCATAGACTCATTGTACAAAAAAAGACTCTATATAGATAGAGTCTTTTTTTAGTGTCTACTATATAGGGTCCATTTTATGTTGTATTTCACCTTAATTTGAAGTGATTTTCTATATTAATAAATCCCAAATAAAACCCAATTCAACATTTCACCCTCATTTCTCAAAAAAACAAAAAACCTTGCAATACATTCATATCACAAGGTTTATATATGGTGCGCCCGAGGGGATTCGAACCTCCGGCACGCGGTTTAGGAAACCGCTGCTCTATCCTACTGAGCTACGAGCGCATACATTTTATTTTACTATCACAAGTTAATATTTTATTACTAAACGCCAAATATGTCAATATATATTATTAGAAATAAACCTACAATATTATACCAGATTGCATAACTTTTTATGCTTATGGCAAATATAAAATTATTATACGAACATTCTTTTAAAACACAGCCAATTATTAATATTTTGATAATTCTATCAAATAATGCCCATTTTAATTTACAAAGGTAGCTCATTCTGATATTATTAGGTTATAAGTATGGAATATATATAAAGGGGATGAATTTGATGGTAGACGAACTAAAAAAAGTTGTTCTTGCAGGATTGGGCTCTGCTGCATATACTTATGAAAAGGCTTCAAAGGTAGTTGATGATCTTGTTGAGAAGGGTAAATTAACTATTGATGAGGGAAAAGAATTGTCACAAGAGCTTAAAAAGAATTTAAAAGAAAAAAGCAGTGCAGTAAGCGACAAAGTAAGCAAAGTTAAACCTTTGACTAAAGAAGATTTAACAGCTGCTTTAAAGGAAATTAATTTTGCTACTAAAGAGGATTTATCTGAATTAAAAGAAAGAATAAGCAAATTAGAAGAAAAACTAAATCAGTAACCGATAAATTTACTATAATAAATGTAAAAGCCCCGACTTTTTGTTAGGGCTTTTATAAAGTGAAACTACTTATAAATTTTAAATTAGTGGAAATATTTTTGCCAGCATTTACATAGAGCACAGATTAGCGAGTATAGTGGTGGATGATTTTCCTTCGTTTCACTATATAAATATTATTTTTAAACTCCAGTTAAAAGTGAGGTCACCATTATGAAAAAGTCTGTACAAAGATTTAGAGAAATAGTAAAGGTTCTTGCCTTTTACGGATTTGGCTATCTTGTAGACTCTAAAAAAAATAGAGAAAAAAAGTTCCCGCAGAATTTAAGGAGAGCCTTTGAAGAGTTAGGTCCTACCTTCATAAAGATAGGTCAAATTCTAAGCACACGTCCTGACATCATCCCAGATTCTTACATAAAAGAATTGTCTAAGCTTCAAGACAAAGTTCCAGAGGAAAACTATGATACTATAGAAACTATCTTTAACAGCGAATTTCATAAAACTATTGAAGAAACCTTTTTAAAATTCAACAAAAAACCTCTTGCATGCGCCTCCATTGCTCAAGTTCATGAGGCCACTTTAAAGGATGGGAAAAAAGTCATAGTTAAAATTCAGCGTCCAAACATAGAGGAAAAGATGAAGTTAGATTTATCGATATTGTATAAATTAGCTAACCTTACAAAGGCTAAATTTACAGACTTTATAATAAACCCTGTAGAGGCTTTGGACGAAATATCAATGTCTACAAAGATGGAATTAGACTTTAATATTGAAGCTAAAAACATAGAGCATTTTAAAGAGCTTAATAAGGATGTATCCTTTGTAACATGTCCATATATATTCCATGAATTAAGTACGAAACATGTTTTAACTATGGAAAAAATAGATGGTTTCAAAATAGATGATATAAAAAAACTAACTGCTGAAAATTACGATTTAAATGATCTTGGAAAAAAACTTGCCCTTTCATATTTTAAACAGGTTTTTCAAGATGGATTTTTCCATGGCGACCCTCATCCCGGAAATATATTGATTAGGGATAAACAAATATGCTTTATAGACTTTGGTCTCATGGGAAATCTATCAAAAGGCTTAAAAAATGCTTTAAATGATATGATTCTATCTGTGGCTTATTATGATATAGATAAGATAATTTCCGTCATTATGGCGGTTGGAATACGTCATGGTTATGTAGATAGAAATGAGCTTTATGAAGACATAGATTACATATTTTCTAGCTATCTTTCTGCTTCACTAGAAAACATAAAAATATCACAATTTCTTCAGGAAGTATTTGATTGTGCAAAGCGAAATAACATAAGTCTTCCTAAAGATCTAATAGTACTTGTAAGAGGATGCGTTATACTAGAAGGCGTAATTGCAAAAATTTCCCCTGATATTTCTGTATTGGACGTGGCAATTCCTTTTGTTAAATCTCAAAATAACGACTCTATACTTAAAAATTTTAATATTAATGAAGCACTTTTAAATTCATATTTATTTTTAAAGAATTCTTCAAAGCTCCCTTCTAAATTAATAGAGCTAAGCAACGGGCTTATGAGAGGAAGAGCGAAAATTCAATTTAACATAAAAAACATTGAGGAACCTATAAATGAAATAAACAAGATGGTAAACAGAATTGTTCTCTCACTTATAATCTCCTCAATGATAATAAGTTCTTCTTTAATATTGCATTCAAACATTGGTCCTAAAATGTATGGAATATCAATAATAGGAATAACTGGCTATGCCATAGCAGCAATTCTTGGTTTTTGGCTCTTAATATCAATTATACGAACAAAGAAATTATAAAATAGTACTGTTCCTTCGTATTTTTTTACATTGTTAAACTTTCGTCTTTCTTTTCTAGTATTATTTCCTTAACCTTATCTGCATGGCCTTTAAGTGCCATTGATATACCAAGGAATACAAACATAGTTCCAGCAAGTATTGCTATATCCTTAGACAATGTTGCATAATTTACTCCTGCAATAATTTCTCTAATTGCCGATACACAATAGGTAAATGGCATAAATGGGTTTATAACCTTAAAGAATTTTGGCACAACTTCCAGCGGGAAAGTACCTGCACAGGAAGTAAGCTGCAATATTAAAATTGCTATAGAAAGAAGTCTACCCGCCATTCCAAGTAAAAATACCAAGCATTGAATTATCGCTATAAACACATAGGCCATAAATATATTAAATAAGAAATAGAGAATTAAACTCTTTGGTTTAAGTCCCAGTGTCAGCACTACTGCGCTTGCTAAAATTGCCTGTATTATACCTATATAACCATAGGATATGAATTTACCTGCAACAACAGAAGCTGGGCTCGCATTTATATCATCATCAACCTTATCTGTAATTACAAAGAACATCATTATAGCTCCTACCCATAAGGAAAGAGGTATAAAGTAAGGTGTAAAACCAGTTCCATAGTTTTTAACTGCCCCAATTGGGTCATCCTTCATTGCAAGCGGTTCTGATACAAACTTAGCCATATCGCTGCTTGTGTTTACAAGGTTTTTATTTATTTTATCTGAACCATCCTGTAATTTTGAAGCTAATTCATCTGAACCATCATATAGTTTTCCAATTCCATTATTAAGATCACTTGAACCGCTGTATAGCTTATTAGCTCCATCAGTAAGAGCAGGAATTCCGCTGTTTAACGTACCTATACCATCTCTAAGTTTAGTTGATCCATTTGATAAAGTTTTTACACCAGCAAGTAAATCACTTGAGCCAGAGCTTAACTGATTCATTCCTGAAGCAAGCTCGTTGAACTTCCCTGTCATAGTAGGAATTTGTGCTATAAGATTGTTTGCCATTTGAATATTTCCATCATTCAGTTCATCCTGTGCAACATCAAGTAATTTCTGGTTATCTTTAAGTTGTTTTTGAACCTTAGTAACTTGCGTCAAAAGCTGTGGTGCATTTGCAAGCTGAGCTTTAATCTTTGGGTCATTCATCATAGTATTAAATGTACTTATTATTGGCTGTGCTTGCTGCATGTCATCTTGTAATACAGCTATTTTGGCAATAGCATCCTTAGCTCCACCATTAGACTGAACTGCTGCCAAAAGACCTTTAACCGCTGCAAGATTATCTTTATTCTTGTCAAGATCTGTCTTCATGGTATTAAATTGACCTACAAGCTGCTGAATATATTGTATATTTGAAGGTGACATAGCACTTTGTACTGTTTGTATAGTTTGCGTTGTTTCAGGTGAATTAATGCTCTCCTGTGTCTGTTCTAAGGCTCCTATCATACTGTTAACTGAATTTATATTTGATGACTGCAGGGCATTTTCTGCTCCATTTATAACTTCACTATTGCTATCTATTAAGGTATTCATACTTTGAAGCGAATTTGCCATATTAGTCATAGTACCTTTTGAAGCACTCATTGAAGCCGCTGTATCTGTTACAAGTTTATTATAATTATCCAAAAGCTCTTTTTGAGCTTGAATTTTTTGCTCATCACTTAACTGCAAACTGTTTAACTTATTATAAGCTTCACTTAAAGCAGCTGCTGATCTTACAAAATTCTCCGAAGAACTACTCTGCTGATTTATAAAAGCAATTGTATTTTTTCCATTTTGTCCTCCCAAACTACTGCTGGCACCTCGCAGCATAAGACTCAAAACCTGTGCATTTTTTGTATTCAATAAAGTTTTTATTGAATTTAATGAACTTGTATCCATTTTACCAAGTGCTTGTGCCTGATTTAATAAATCATTTAACTGCTTTGTATTCTCCATAAGCTTCATTATTGGGTAAAGTTTATTCATATCCACTTGACTTAAAGTACTTGTATCATTAAGTAAATTATTTATATTATTTATATTTTCTGGTGTCGTTAATTCTGCAAGTTTTGGAATTGCTAGTATTGAATTTAAGTTAATAGAATTGAAGTCTGCTACTGTTTTATTAATTGTAGATAAATTTTTTGAGTTCATAAATGGCAAAACATTATTTAAGCCGCTTAAATCCACTTGTGAAAGTGAACTTGCATTGCCCATAATACTTCTAAGGGCTCTTGCATTGTTGATGTTGATTAAAGCTGCAATACCTTTTTGTCCATTTAAAACTGCTACAGCTTGTGATATTTGCCCCTGTGCCGAAGTTACTCCATAAGCAGCTTCATAAAGTCCATTGTGTAATTGCTGAGCTCCATTTTGGAGACCAAGTGGTTTACCATTCTTGTCAACAGCATTTGTGTTAATTCCATCTACAAGCTGATTTGCTCCATCATAAAGCTGTTTAGTTCCACTTTGAATCTGTGGCATTTTGTCTTTAACTTGACCTATGCCATTCTTAAGCTGTTCACTTCCAGTTTTAGCGCTTGAAAGTCCATCTCTTAATTTTTTGCTTCCAGAAGTCGCTGCTTTAAATCCATCTTTAACGTCGTATAAATTGTCAAATGTAACTTTAGTGTACTCACTAGTTATTGTCCTTGCAATTTCATCCTTTAAAGCAAGTTCAGCTTTTGAATTAACTTGAGACATTATAAAGTTTCTTTTTTCATTATCCCTATACAAAATTTTTGCTTGTTCTGGTTTTTTATCCTTTGCACTAATGACTTTTTCTGAAAAATTTTCAGGAATAATATACTCCGCATAGTATTTCTCGCCTTTAGTCCCCGAATCGGCCTCTTTATAAGTAGTAAATTTCCAGCCCAGTTCATTATTATTTTTTAGTTTTTTAACAATATCATCACCATAATTAACATCTTTCCCATCTTTAGTAGCACCCTTATCCAGATTAACAACTGCAACGGGGACACTCTTTAGTTTACTATAAGGATCCCA
This sequence comes from Clostridium guangxiense, assembly GCF_021043395.1. Classification (GTDB taxonomy): domain Bacteria; phylum Bacillota; class Clostridia; order Clostridiales; family Clostridiaceae; genus Clostridium_S; species Clostridium_S guangxiense. The sequence goes on along the minus strand of NZ_JAJNKE010000011.1, from coordinate 11,923 downwards.
AAATGCTGCAAGATAAAGTAAACTATATAACAAAGGTACAATTATAATGGCTATTACAGACACCCTTATAAATCTGTTTTTTAAGATACTTTTAATATCCCGCCATGCAATCCTAAGGAAATTCATTAAACCACCCCCATTTTTGTGTGAACTGACTGGTCAGTTTAGTTATACATCTTTTTGGAAAGATTGTCAATAGTCTGTTAATTTGAAGTATACTAAAAAAGCGCAAAAAAAGAATCGATATATTTACCGATTCTAAATAATGAATTTTATTATATTTCTATTCCCTTTAAAATGTAACTCGTTATGTTTTCCACTAAATCATCAATTTTTTTCTCACCATCATTTATAAGCTCATAAACTGCTCCTGAGCATATTGTTCCAAATAACGTATATGCCATAAATTCAGTTTCACCTTTTTTAAGAGCCCCAGCATCCATAGCTTCTTTTAAGAATCTTTCTATTTCTCCAACATAAACTCTTACAACTTCTCTTAATTCAAATTGCCTCGATTCTTGACCCCACAATTGACTCATTACAACTTTAAAGAAATCCTTATTTCTATATAATAACCCAAACTGAACCTTGCAAACTGCAACAATCTTTTCTATAGGATTGTTTATATTTTTTGTTGCTTCTTCCATTTCCTCCGTTATAAGATTCATACCTTCGGAAATTACATATTTAAATATCTCTTCTTTACTTTTAAAATGATAATAAAGAGTTCCCTTTGCAACTCCAGCATTAACAGCTATATCATCCATCGTTGCTTCACTATATCCATTTTTAGAGAATATACTTAAGGCAGATTCAAATATGGATTTCTTAGTTTTATTCATATAATCACTCCACATTTTTATTACTAAACTTAGTAATAATAATTTAATGACCAGTCAGTACAACACATTAACTTATATTATACTCTCATGGTTTAATAAAACTCAATATATTTTAACAAAATTTTTGACATACTAATATGCATAATATTATAATTTAAGATAAAAATGATTCTTAGTAAATTTATTACATTAAATGGGGTTTAAAAATGATAAAATTTTATAATCGTAAATCAAAAAAATATGAAATAGAACTAGTAGCTGGGGAAAAATATCTAAACTGGACTTACTCATCTAGACTTGGAATGGGTTTACTTGAAATATTCATAAAGAAAAAAGCTTTTTCTAAGTTGTATGGATGGTATTGCGATAAAAAAATAAGTAAACCTAAAATTAAAGCTTTTATAAAAGATCTTAATATCGATATGTCTATAACTGAAAAAACTGAAGATGAATTTAATTCCTTCAATGATTTTTTCGTAAGAAGGCTTAAATCTCATGCAAGACCGTTTTCTGACGAAAAAAATATATTGATTTCACCTGCTGATGGCAGACTATTTGCCTATGAACATATAGATTTAAACAATATAATGCAAATTAAGGGCATAAACTACAGCCTACTTGAACTTATAAAGGATAAGGCTATAGCTTCAAAATATATTGATGGAACTTGTCTTGTATTTAGACTTTGTCCGACAGATTATCACAGATTTCACTTTATCGACGATGGAGTTTGCGAAAAAAGTAACAAAATAAACGGTTCATATTACTCCGTAAATCCAATTGCCTTAAAAACAATACCTAAGGTTTTCTGTGAAAATAAAAGAGAGTGGAGTATATTTCATTCTGAAAACTTTAAAGATGTATTATATGTTGAGGTTGGTGCAACTTGCGTTGGGAGCATACTTCAAACTTATACTCCAAATTCTGAACTTAAAAAAGGTGACGAAAAAGGCTACTTTAAATTTGGCGGTTCTACAGTTGTTTTGTTTTTAGAAAAAAATGTCATAAAAATAGATAGTGATATAATTGAACAAACAAAGTTTGGTTATGAAACCAAAATTTTTATGGGTGAAAAAATAGGAAGCAAATAAACTTGCTTGCTATTATTTTAACAAACTAAAAAAGTCATATAATCAATTATTTGTTAAGGCAAATTCATCATTTAACATGCTAAAGAAATAATTCCAAACTTGTTTTAAAAATATTTTTTAATTTTGCTAGATAATATTTTAACAATAATTTTGATATGTTATAATTAAATTGGATTTTTAAACTTAAGTTTGGGAGGATAAAGATGATTACATTAGTTTTGAACGGTAAAGAAGTACAGGCTAACGAAGGTTCTACTGTACTCGAAGTAGCAAGAGAGAATAATGTCGATATACCTACTTTATGTTACTTGAAAGATTGCGGCAACTTTGGAAAATGTGGAGTGTGCCTTGCAGAAGTTAATGGGAAAATTTTAGCATCTTGTATTGCAAAAGTTAAAGATGGTATGGTTATAAATACGAATACCGAAGAAGTAAATGAAAGAATAAAAAAGAGAGTATCAATGCTTCTTGATAAACATGAATTTAAATGTGGTCCTTGTCCAAGAAGAGAAAGCTGCGAATTCTTAAAATTGGTTATAAAAACAAAAGCTAGAGCTACAAAACCATTTTTACCACAGGACAAGACTCCATACGTTGAAGCTAGAAGCAATGCTATCGTTTTAGATAGAACTAAATGTGTATTATGCGGAAGATGTGTTGCTGCTTGTAAAAAATACACTCAAACTGAATCAATCAAATTTATAAAAAAAGATGGTCAAAGAGTAGTTGGAACTGAAAATGATGTATCCTTTGATGATTCTACTTGTTTACTATGTGGACAATGTGTTATTGCATGTCCTGTTGCTGCCTTAAAGGAAAAATCTCACATAGAAAAAGTAAAGGCAGCATTAGAAGATCCTAAAAAGCATGTAGTAGTAGCTATGGCCCCTGCTGTTAGAACTGCTATGGGAGAATTATTCAACATGGGATTTGGAAAAGACGTAACTGGTAAACTTTATACTGCTTTAAGAACTCTAGGCTTTGATAAAATATTTGATATAAACTTTGGTGCTGATATGACTATTATGGAGGAAGCAACAGAACTTCTTCAAAGAGTAAAAAATAATGGTCCTTTCCCAATGTTTACATCTTGTTGCCCGGCATGGGTAAGATTAGCTCAAAATTACTACCCAAATTTGCTTAAAAACCTGTCATCTGCAAAATCTCCACAGCAGATATTTGGTACTGCAACTAAGACTTATTATCCATCTATAACTGGAATTAATCCAGAAGATGTATACACAGTTACAATAATGCCTTGTAATGATAAAAAATACGAAGCTGACCTACCTGACATGGAAGTTAACGGCTTAAGACAGATAGATGCAGTATTAACTACAAGAGAGCTTGCTAAAATGATTAAAGATGCAAAAATTAAATTTGCAGCTCTTGAAGACGGCGAGCATGATCCAGCAATGGGTGAATACTCTGGAGCCGGTGTAATCTTTGGTGCAACAGGTGGAGTTATGGAAGCAGCTCTTAGAAGTGCAAAAGATTTCGCTGAAAATGCAGAGCTTGAAAATGTAGAGTACACTGAAGTAAGGGGCCTAGAAGGAATAAAAGAAGCAACTGTTGAAATTGCAGGAAACAACTACAATGTTGCTGTTATAAACGGTGCTGCTAACTTCTTTGAATTTGTAAAATCCGGTAAAATGGAAGAAAAGCAATATCATTTTATAGAAGTTATGGCTTGCCCTGGCGGATGTGTAAATGGTGGAGGACAACCTCATATAAATGCTGAAACTAGATCAGAAGTAGATTACAGAACTTTAAGAGCTTCTGTATTATATAATCAAGATAAAAATCTTCCAAAGAGAAAATCACACAAAAACCCTGCTATAGTAAAAATGTATGAAAGCTACTTTGGAAAACCAGGTGAAGGACTAGCTCACAAATTACTTCATCATGTATATGAAAAATAAAAAAATAAGGCCACAAGCCTTATTTTTTTATTTTACACCGTACTCTTTATAATAGTCATCTATTCTCTTTTTCATTTTGCTGTCAATTAAAACCTTGCCATTTATCGTTTTATCATAAAGATATTTTACAACCTCTTCCATTGTAACTATGGAACATGTCTTGAAACCGAATTTTTCGTTAAGCTCAGTTAAGGCAGATTTTTCTCCCTTTCCTCTTTCCATTCTATCAACAGATATTATAAGTCCTTTTACACTTACATCAGCTTGCGTTTTTAAAAGTGGCATAGTTTCATATACAGAAGTTCCTGCTGTTGTAACATCTTCAATAATTACAACTCTATCATTGTCTTTAATTTTTGATCCAAGAAGTATTCCTTTATCTCCATGGTCTTTAATTTCTTTTCTGTTGGAGCAGTAAGATGCATTAATATTATATAAATTATTAAGTGCTATAGCTGCTGTAACACTTAATGGAATTCCCTTATATGCTGGTCCAAATAGTATATCAAAATCATCTCCAAAGTTGTCATGAATAGCCTTTGCATAATATTCGCCAAGTTTGCTTAACTGCTTTCCTGTTGTATAGTTTCCTGTGTTTATAAAAAATGGAGTTTTCCTTCCGCTTTTCGTAATAAAATCTCCAAAAGTAAGCACATTACTTTCAACCATAAATTCAATAAATTCTTCTTTATACTTTTCCATTTTACTCCTCCTCAAAGAAATCAATATAAACTTTAACAACTTTTTTTAATATATCAATGCTTCCAATCAAATCGTTTGAAAGTTCAAGAGAATGATTTCCACCCTCTATAAGCATTAACCTTACATTATCACTTCTTTTAACCTTTTCTATGTATTCATCCTTAAATATATTATCATTAGTTCCAGCAATTGCAAAGCATTTTGATTTACAAATATATTTTACAGCAAAATACGTTGGAGTTAGGTACAGAAACTTTACATTGCCATATTTAAATTTCTCAGCTACATTACCAGCAACTTCTGTTCCTATGCTCTTGCTTAAAAAATAAATACTTTTGTATCCTTTTTTCATACACTTATCTAAAATACTTAAGCATGCATCAGATACTACATCTATAATCGGCTTGCCTATATCATCCCAATCAAGCTTTTTTTCATAATTAAGACAAAGCACGTCTTTTCCACTTATTTGTGCCGCTTTTCTGGCATAGTGAAGAAGCGGTTTATCATGACCATATTTTAATCCTGGAAATATTACAGCCAGAGCTTTTGAACTCTCTTCACTGTAATATTCCCCGTACACTTCATCAAGTCTCGATGATTTAATTATATTACTCAATTATACTACCTTCTTACTTCAATTCTTTAATATATATAACTAATGGGATTGATACACTAAATATAAAGATTGCGAAGTAATAAATAATTTTTTTCGCCTAAAAAGAAGGCGAAAAAGCTAAGGGTGAAGGGTTTTAACTTGCTCTGCTCGCTAAAAGGTGAACTTTTTTACCTTCAGTAAAAAGTTAATGATGATTTTCTTCCGTTTTACTACAGAAAATCTTTAATTTATTTATTTTTCCGTAGCTAAGAGAAGGAAAAATCACCTTAACTTTTGGCTTTAGACGAAAAGTTCACCTTTGACGTGCAAAGCATCGTCAAACCCTTCACTTTTCACATAAGTGAAAAAGTTAGTCTTTTAACGAGCAAGGCAAGTTAAAACCCTTAACTCGAATTAGTTCGCAATATTTTTAAACTATGAATAACCTCAGCATCATTCATAAAATTCCATTTAGATATTAAAGTTTCCATCTTTAAATACAGTTACTTCTTCTCCACTTTCCGTAACTCCTACTATACTTAAGTCGCTTGTTCCTACCATAAAATCCACATGTGTTATAGAATCATTTACACCCAAAGCTTCAAGTTCTTCTTTTGACATATCACTACCATCCTTTATACATGTTGGGTAAGCCTTTCCTATTGCTAAATGGCATGAAGCATTTTCATCAAATAAAGTATTATAAAATAATATGTTTGAGTTTGAAATTGGAGAATCATATGGAACCAAAGCTACCTCTCCAAGATAATGAGATCCTTCATCTGTTTCTATCATGCTCTTTAAATTTTCATAACCCTTTTCAGCAGCATAATCTACAATTCTTCCAGCTTTAAAGGTAATTGAAAAATTGTCAATTAAATTTCCATTATAATTTAAAGGTTTTGAGCTAACAACCTTTCCGTCTACCCCTGTTTTCTTAGGAAGAGTGAATACTTCTTCTGTTGGCATATTAGGTATAAATTCTATTCCCTCTGGAGTTTTTGACGAAGCTGCAAGCCACATATGACCTTCTGGCAACTCTATCTTTAAATCTGTTCCCAAGGAATTTTTATATTTAAGGTATTTAAATTTATATTTATTTAAAAACTCTGCATTTTTAATCATATTATCCTTATGTTTCATCCACGCACTTACAGGATCTTCTTCATTAAGCCTTATAGTCTTTGCTATTGCTTCTCCCAATTTTTTAACTGCTTCTTCCTCTGAAACATTAGGAAAAACTTTTTGCGCCCATTTTTTTGTAGGCATAGATACTACGCACCATGAATTCTTATCACTCATCATTCTTTCTACATATTCCTTTATTGCAGCATCAGTGGCTTTTTCTGCTTTTACCATTCTGTCTGGATCTACCCCTTTAAGCGCTTCTGGATCTGATGCAGCTATACTAAGAAAAGCTGCTCCTCCTCTAGCATAGGATATATAAAATTCCTTCTGCCATTCAGGAAATTCTTCAAAAATTTCTTCTGGAGCATTAAGGTATTTTATTCTTGAAAGCTTATCATCCTTCCATCTTACCTCAACATCTCTAGCTCCACACTTATATGCCTCTTCGGATATTTCTCTAACAAAGTCAGCACACTCAATAGGAGAACTTACAACAAGTGTTTGATTCTTTTGTATGTTAACTCCTATTTTAACTACGAGCTCTGCATACTTTTTTAATAAATTTTGTTCCATTATTAAACCCTCACTTCCACGTTTTTCAAAATTACATACAACTCTTAAATCAACTGAAAATTTTTTAGTAACACTTAACTTTTATACAGAGTAGAGTTAAAGTAGATTTACCTTTCGTTTCACTTAGGTAAATCTTAGAACTTATATATTTGTCAGCTGCGCTGATCCCCATATATGCTGCCACTGCGTTAGCATTAAGTTTTAGATTTTTCAAAGCGATAGTGGAGAAAAATCATCCTTCACTGTACTCTGTACTCTATACTTTGTGCTCTTAATATTTATAAATTACTTGCCAAACCTCACAAAATATATTTCTAAATCTTCTAGTAGTTTACTATACTTTTATTTATTGAAATCTTTATAAAGCAAACTTGGCTGAATACCCTCATTATTTTGGTACTTGCCACTAGAATATTTATCATACTCTCCATCAATATCATGATAATAAATTTGGCAAATTTCCACTCCAGAATAAATTCTTATAGGCTGAACACAGAATATTTCAAGCGTCCAATATCCATGAAAACCAACGTCTCCAAATCCTGCTGTTACATGTATGAAAAGCCCTAGTCTTCCAACAGATGACCTTCCTTCAAGCATAGGCACATATTTATCTGTTTCCGTATATTCCATAGTTCTTCCAAGATACAGTTTCCTTGGCTGTAAAACTATTCCCTCCTCTGGTATTATAAGCTTACTTGCTTTATTTTCCTTCTTCATATCTAAAACTTCTTCATCGTAAACAAGAAGTTCATTATGCAATTTTAAGTTATAACTATTTGGATTAAGCTGTTTTCCATTAAAAGGCTCTATTATTATTTCTTTTCCTAATCCTTCTTTTATTTTTTTTCCTGAAAGAATCATAAAAATCCTCCTAACCTTTGTATATTTCCCAAAAATATTGTTTTTATAATTATAACATAATGACTCTTTATTATTAGCTTTATAATAAAATTTTATTAATTACAAAAATCCGCATTGTTTTTGTTTTCAAAATAAAATTTTAGATTCTCTTCGCCTTGTACCTATAATATGGGTCACGGCCGCAATAATTTGAAAAACTATTCCTACTGCACATACTCCTGTCCAACCAAACAATCCCCAGAAATATGAACCAAGAAAAGATCCCACTGCTCCACCTATAAAATAAAAAGCCATGTATACAGCGTTATTACGACTACGTGCTGCAGCATCTAAATCATTAATGCCCGCTTGATTAGAAATTTGACCAGATTGCACACCTAAGTCTAATAAAATTATGCCGATAATAAGTCCCCACATATTATATCCAAAAACCCAAAGGCAAACATATGACGCAAAAGAAAATACAATTGCTATGGTTAAAGTAAAGCGCGGACCCTTTTTATCAGAAATTCTCCCTACAATAGAAGCTGCTAAGGCTCCTACTACTCCCAGCAAACCAAATATTCCAGCAGCTTGAGCCCCCATATTATAGGTTGGGGATTTCAACAAAAATGAGAGTGTAGTCCAAAAATCACTAAAGGTGGCAAACATCATTGCACCAATTAATGAAGCTCTTCTTAATACAGCTTGCTTTTTAAGTAAACCTACTAAAGACTTAAGTAATTTTCCATAACTCATTACTGTATCGGAAGAAATTTCGGGTAGTAAAAAGTAAAATATTAAAATAAGTAGTCCCATCATCACAGCTGCTATACGATAAACAACTTGCCAACCTAAAGCTGCTCCAACAACGCCACTAAATGTCCGAGACAGCAACATGCCAATTAACAATCCACTCATGACGTTTCCAATTACACGACCTCTATAAGCAGGCTCCGCCAAATGCGCTGCTAAAGTCACAATGAGCATTGGTGTAATTGAAGTCATCCCAACTAATAAAGATCCAACAAATAGCCATTTCACGTTTGAAGCAAAAGAAAGTCCAATTAGCGCTGCCATAGAACAAAACAGCATCGTCATAATTAAAAAGCGATGTTCTATAATGTCTCCTAACGGAACTAAAAAAATTAGCCCAATTGCATAACCAATTTGTATTAACATAGCTGAAATTCCAATCATGGTTGAAGATACATTAAAAAACCTTGAAAGATTTTCTAATAACGGCTGAGAATAATATAAGTTAGCTACAGTAATGCCGCTAGCTATTGACATTAAAACAACAAGAAAGCGGCTTAGTTTAAATTTTTGTTGAATATTTATTTTTTCATACTGATTCATTAAGATTAATCCTCCAATTATATAACTTTAACGTAAACGTAAAATAGTAAGTAAAAAACAAATATGAAAATCCCTATTTGTTTTTCTCTTGCATATGTGACTTTTCAATAATCAATTCTAGTTTTAAGATATTTTCTTCACATTCCTTTTTAAATGTATTTAATTCTTTAATTTTTTCTTCAGCAGTTTTGATATGCTCCTTTAAAATATTAATTACACGACGTTTCCCTTCCAAAACTTGGCCATCTGTAAAGTATAGTTCAATTACTTTACTAATTTCTTCTAAAGTTAACCCAAGATCTTTTAGCATCTGAATTTTTTTTAAACGCTTAATATCGTGATTATCAAATAACCTAAGCTGACCCTGAGACCTTTTTTCTCTAGCTCCTAATAATCCAAGACCTTCATAATATCGAATTGTTCTAGTTGTCAAATTAGTAAGCTTAGCTATTTCCCCAATTTTGTAACTCACGTAGTTCACTCCCTTATTTAACGTTAACGTTAAATGTATATTAGCATTTATTTTTTTTATTGTCAATTAATATTTAAAAATCTGCTTAGGCATTTACATCTTATATTTAACATTTAAATATGCTTTGCTCTTATTAAGGCGAAAGACATTAAAAGTAACTATTGAAGAGATGGTTTAAATGGAAGCTAATAAATCTTAGATTCATAACTTCCGTTTAACATCTCCAAATATTATTATTTCATCTCAATTTTATTTTCAGAATAAAATTTGAAAGCTTCCCCAATAAATTTTGCTGCACCCTCTCCATATTTTTTATCTGTTGCTTTGATAAATGTAGGCTTTGATAAATAAAAATCTGCCATATATCCAAAAAAATTCTCTCCACTATCTACCTTCAGAACTTCATTTTGTCTTCTAGTTTCTTTTGCTATCTCAAAAACAATTTGTTGAATTTCATTTGAAGTAGGATCTTTACTTAAATCGGCTCTAAGCTTTTTATATAGCTTTTCTATTTTAGGCTCGTAATCTCCCAAGTAAATTTTCAAAGCTTTTCCTGTAAATTTAGCGGCACCTTCACCATACTTTTTATCTATTGCCTCTAACCATGACATACCACTTCCATCATAGTTTTTCACTAAACCTTTAGGAAACTCCAAGCAATTTCTTACCGAAGTATACCAATAATAATCTCCAAGTTCATTTTTAAAAACCTCATAGTCTCTTTTAACTATATTAGTTATTTCTCCAGCAATTTGTTGAATCTCCTTTGAAGAAGGATCTTTGCTCAAGTCAGCTGTTATTTTTTTATACAATTTCCTTAATTTTGGATTCCTATCATAAAGACAATCTTTTTTAAACTCATCAATTTGTTCTGCTTTAGTAATTGCATCACTATTTAAATTTTTCTTTATGGCTTCAGCAAACTTTTTTATACTTCCATAATGCTTTACAGCTTCTTTAGCAATATCAACTTCTTTAGCCCTACATTTTTCAACAAATTCATTATATTTTTCTACACTTCCATACATTTTAATTACCTTATCTTCGTGTTCTGTTTTAAAATCTTCTAGTGCATTATAATATTCGGTCATATCAAATTCTTTAAAACTCATGGAATTCGCTCCTTTTAAGGTTTTATTTATAAGCTCTATAATTCCATTTAGTCTATCTCTTTTTAAAATGATTAGCTTTTTATGACTTTCTAGAGCTTTCATCTTATCAAAACTAGGGCTAGTTATGATTTCCTTAATATCTTTAAGTGGTAAATCAAGTTCTTTAAAAAATAAAATCTGCTGTAGGGTTTCAAGTGCTTCATCATCATAAAGCCTGTAGCCTGCTTCCGTTAATTTAGTTGGTTTTAGTAGTCCAATTTTATCGTAGTGATGCAGCATACGCACACTTATTCCCGTTAAATCCGAAACTTGTTTTACTGTTCTCATAACTTCACCTCTAACTTTGATTTTAGAGCTATAAATGCAGGCTTATACTCTGCCGGCTGTGAGTTTTCGTTAGCATTTTAATCTCTATTTTTATATTACACTATAACATAATGTTATGGTCAACACTGTTTTGAAATTTATTAGTATATTTCAAGATCATAAATATATATGCAAAAAACGGGCCTTCTGAAATTATTCTCAAAAAACCCATAAAACATTTGTTTATTAGTTTGATTTATAAAATTATTCTATCCATCCTTTTAGCAAATTTTTAAGTGGTTCATTGCTAAAAATAAGTGCTCAATATTTTCCTTTTCGTTTTGATTTTACACGTCCTGCATCATCTAATACAGATAAATGTTTAGCTATCCCCTAACGCCAAATGTTGAATTTATACTTCATAATTAAATATGCCGTAAGCTCATACAAGGTTAGCTCGTTGCGTTCGAATAGTTCGTCTAATATGAGCTACCGAGTCACTAAGTACCTTGAATATAGCGTCTGGCTCTTTTATAACTGATATATTAAGTTGTTTTACATTTTAATGCCTGCAAACATTAAGCTGCTTTACGTCTATACGCTCTCATCGCAAAGATATAAGCTACAAGCATAATTCCGACACACCATAAAAGAGCAACCCATATATCATTGCCAACTGGCTGACCTAACAGCAGTGCACGAATAGCATCCACGATGGAGGTAACTGGCTGGTTTTCAGCAAAAGCACCAACAGGTCCCGGCATAGAAGCGGTTGGCACAAAGGCCGAGCTGATAAATGGAAGAAAGATAAGCGGGTATGAAAAGGCACCTGCACCATCCACCGATTTTGCAGACAGTCCGGCAATGGCCGCAATCCATGTCAGAGCCAGCGTAAACAGTGGTGCTAGTATAATATTGTAGACACGAAAGACCGAACACATTAAAATATAGATAAGAGAAGGATGTGTTTATATG
>NZ_JAJNKE010000010.1 GCF_021043395.1 Clostridium guangxiense | reverse complement strand
TTTGCTATACACTTTTTTATTTTAAAAATATTTCTAACTTTTTTTCTTTAAACTATTGACTATTACTAGCTGGTCTTAGCTTTTTCGCCTTCTTTTTAGGCGAAAAAAATTAGTTATTGCTTCACAATTTTTACAAATTATAACTTAATATATTTGGTGCGACAGCCCTATAAAATAAATTATAAAAATTTATATAGTGGATTGCACGAGTTTACATCTAAAATTCCGTAGGTACGGAGGAATTTTTTCACCTTAGATTTATAGAATTTATTATTGAAAATGCTTTTATCTTATTCTAGAAGGATAATGGACTTACGCCCAAACCCCGCATATGTGTATGAGACAAAACATTATTCCTTCGCTATAAATTTTATAGCTAATTTATTGACTAAAATTGTTTAATTATGATATAATGGCGTAGTTAATACTGTGGATATTTGAGAGAGGTGAATATAATGCAAAAAGAAATACAACCAGAATACCATGAAGATGCTGTTGTAACATGTGCATGCGGAAATACCTTTACTACAGGTTCTACTAAAAAAGAACTTAAAGTAGATATTTGTTCAAAATGCCATCCATTTTATACAGGTCATCAAAAAATTGTTGATGTTGGTGGTAGAGTTGAAAAATTCAGAAAGAAATACAATTTACCAGCAGATAAATAATTTTTTAATTATTAACAATGGAAAGGGCAAGAAGTCCTTTCCTTTTTCGTTTTAAAAAACATCTTTAACTTCCTAAACTTTCATATCCTTTCATAGCTTATCAGCCTTATCAAATTGATATCAGTAGGTTCATCTCTTACTTCTTTATATATGTCATATACTATATTTACAAAAATAATACTTCAATTACTTTTTACAATCGCATAAAAAAGCATACACGAACTTGTTTTATTCAAATTCATATACGCTCTCATACAATTATTTCCAATATTAATTTTATTCTTTAGCTTTATTTTATATCATAGATTTTATTTAGAAAGTTTACCCTTATTAATGAACCCTACAAGTTCCTTATTATTTTTTGTTTCGTTAAGCATATTAATAAGCCTTTCAGTAATTTCCTGAACGTTATTCTCATTATACAATATCTTTCTAACCTTAAATTCAGCTTCTAATTCCTCTGGTGAAAGAAGTTCATTTTCTTTTCTAGTTCCTGACTTATATATGTCTACCGCAGGGAATATTCTTCTCTCTTGAAGTTTTCTATCAAGATGAACCTCCATATTTCCCGTTCCTTTAAATTCCTCAAATATCATGTCATCCATCCTGCTGCCTGTATCAACAAGTGCTGTAGCAAGTATAGTAAGGCTTCCTCCTTCTTCTATATTCCTTGCTGCGCCAAAAAATTTCTTTGGCATTATAAGAGCTCCAGGATCTAATCCTCCTGACAAAGTTCTACCCGTTGGGGTAATTGTAAGATTATACGCTCTCGCAAGTCTTGTTATACTATCCATAAGTATAACAACATCCTGACCTTGTTCTACCATTCTCTTAGCTCTTTCCAAAACCATATATGCAACTTTAGTGTGATGTTCAGGTTCCTCATCAAATGTAGAATATATTACCTCTCCATTTATACTTCTCTGCATATCTGTTACTTCTTCTGGTCTTTCATCTATTAGAACAACTATAAGTTTTATTTCCTTATGATTAGCAGTTAAACTCTGTGCAACCGTTTTTAGCAATGTGGTTTTTCCTGCTTTAGGTGGAGCTACAATAATTCCTCTTTGTCCTTTACCTATAGGGCATATTAAATCCATCAATCTAGTTGATAACTCATTACTGTTTTTTTCGAGTATCAATCTACTATTAGGATAAATTGGTGTCAATTTTTCAAATGGAGTTCTTCCTACGGCTTTTTCCGGATTTTCACCGTTTACTTTTTGAACATACAAAAGTGCTTTAAATTTTTCTCCTTCTTTCGGAATTCTAACCTTTCCCTGAACTTCATCTCCAGTTTTTAAATTAAATCTTCTTATTTGTGATGGAGAAACATATATATCATCTTGGCTAGTTAGATAATTTTTTCCTCTCAAAAATCCAAAGTTGTTATTTTCAACAAGCTCTAAAACTCCCTTTGCAGAATCTGACTCATCAACCATCTCTTTGAATTTCTCATTTTTCTCTTCTCTAGAAACATTATTTTTAGAATTAGCTTTCACTTCATTTTTTTGTAAATTTGATTTCTCATCATTATTTATATTTTCTTCTCTATCTTTTTCCTCAACTACCATATTTTTTTTAGGACTTATTTTCTCTCTTAATATGACACCATCTTTTTGTATGCTTATACTTCTTTTTTCTTTTATTAAATTAATCAGCTCACTCTTTTTGTACTTGTAAGCGTTCTTAATTTCCAGTTTTTTTGCAATTTCTTTTAAAACAACAAGAGTCATACTTTCTAACTCATCATTAATCAAAAAGTCAACACCTCCGCAAATACTAATTTTAATTTTTAACTTGTAAAATGAGAATTTTATGAAGTCAAATCAGATTTTCAACAAAAATAATATTTAAAAGTATTTTAGAATTTTTTAGAAAAGAGATAATCGAAACTACATTTAAAATTCAAAACTACTAAATGTACGTACTTAAAATGTTTTTTAAATAATATTTTAAACCATATTTATATATATTAAACTTAAAATGCTGAAAAATCAAGTATTTTTAAAAATCACCGCATTAAAAGTGGCATTAGAAAATAGCATAAGTTTCCTTAATCACCCTATTATACTGCTTTACCCTATCACTTACTCTGTCATTTTCACCAATAAACAGTACTGGTGTACCAAGCGTCTTACACCCACATACAATTAACTCTTGATTTATCATATCATTAATGCAATAGTTAAAGCTGTGCCATTTTTCGCATAACGGGCACTTTAAACTTACCATTACTGTATTTTTATTTTTTAATTTTATTTTCATAAGTTTAAAAATATTATTAGCTTCTTCAATTTTAAAAAGATTTATATTTCCGATGTTATATCTTCCAAGCTCATCCTTTAAAGCTATACTGAGCGAAGTATCCAATATCATACTTTCACCTCCATACTTTTCTTAAAGTATAAAGTTAATAACTTAATAAAGTAATATTCTATATCCACTCTAAAAATCCTTTAATACTTTTCTATTTTAAATACATTTTTCAAATCACTCAAAAAAATATACAGGGTAGTTGTCCCTGCATATTGAACATATTATTTTTCTTCATAATCACAAGCTGCTTTTATAAAATCTCTAAAAAGAGGATGTGGTCTATTAGGTCTTGATTTAAATTCAGGATGGAATTGAACACCAACAAACCAAGGATGATCTTTCACTTCTACTATTTCAACTAATCTCTCATCTGGACTTGTTCCCGCAAGAATCATTCCCTTTTCAACAATATTCTTTCTATACTCATTATTAAATTCATACCTATGTCTGTGTCTCTCATATATTACTTGCTCATTATAAGCTTTTGAAGCATTAGTTTCATTATAAAGCTTACATGCATATAAACCAAGTCTCATAGTACCGCCCTTATCATCTATATCCTTTTGTTCTGGCATTAAATCAATTACAGGATATTTTGTCTCAGGATTTATTTCCGAACTATGTGCTCCTTCATATCCAAGTACATCTCTAGCAAATTCTATTACCGCACACTGCATTCCAAGACATATTCCAAAGAAAGGAACTTTATTCTCTCTTGCCCATTTTGTAGCTTCTATCTTTCCTTCTATTCCTCTATCTCCAAATCCTCCTGGCACAAGAACTCCATCTACTCCGTCTAATATTTCATTAACGTTTTCTCTTGTAACATCAACCGAATTCACCCATTTTATGTTTATTGAGGCATTATTAGCATATCCACCGTGATTTAAAGCTTCAACAACAGATATATATGCATCGTGAAGTTCAACATATTTTCCAACAAGTGCTATGGTAACTTCTTTTGATAAACTTTTTAAGTTTTCAACCATCTTTATCCACTCAGAATTATCAGCATCCTTGCATTTTAAGCTTAATTTTTCACATACAATGCTATCTAATCCCTCTTCATGCATCATTAATGGCACTTCATATAAATTCTCTGCATCAAGATTTTGTATTACAGAATTTCCGTCTACATTACAGAAAAGCCCTATTTTGTTTCTTAAATCTTTTGAAAGTTCCTTTTCAGAACGACAAACTATAATATCAGGTTGGATTCCTATACTTCTAAGCTCTTTTACTGAATGTTGAGTTGGTTTTGTTTTAAGTTCACCTGCTTTGTGTAAATAAGGAACCAATGTAACGTGGATGTAACATGTATTTTCCGATCCAACTTCACCTTTGATCTGTCTTATAGCTTCAAGAAAAGGAAGTGATTCTATATCTCCTACAGTTCCTCCAATTTCAGTTATAACAACATCAACATCTTTTTCTTTAGCAACTCTATATACTCTATCTTTTAATTCATTAGTTATATGAGGGATTACTTGAACAGTACCTCCAAGAAAATCTCCTCTTCTCTCTTTTGTAAGAACTGACCAATATACTTTTCCAGTAGTTACATTGCTATTCTTGCTTAAGTTTTCATCTATAAATCTTTCATAATGTCCAAGATCCAAATCAGTTTCTGCACCATCATCAGTTACAAATACTTCACCATGTTGATAAGGGCTCATAGTTCCTGGATCCACATTTATATAAGGATCAAACTTTTGGATAGATACCTTAAGTCCTCTATTTTTAAGCAACCTTCCAAGAGAAGCTGCTGTAATTCCTTTTCCAAGAGATGATACAACTCCTCCAGTTACAAATATATACTTTGTTTTCATTAAATTACCTCCCATATAATTTATATTTAAAATTTTCTAAAAATTTAAGTATTTTTTCGTTTTTGTATTGACAATATTGCCTTGAGGGCATATAATAGAAATTACCCTATCATGTATGATAGGTTTCTTATTGCCTTTCAGCACATACATATTATTTTAACACATAAATATACTTTTTTCTACTATTTTATTTTTTATATATTAAATTTTTTCAATCTCATCTTCAAATTCAAAGTACATATCTCTAAATTCCTTGTTTATCAAAAACATCTTTTCAGCTCTTTTGAAGTTGCAATTTATAGTTCTTTTACTAAATGTGGGCATATCCTTTTTTATGAATTCATACCCAACTCCATATTTTCTTAGGAGGAGAAAAAGCATATATTTGCAATTTTTATCTTTTAATAGTTTGCATAGTTCTTTTCTACTTATTCCTTTATATTCACACATTAGTTCTATTATTTTGTCATATCTTCTTTTAATCATTTAAATCACTCCACCACAATAATTGGATATTTTTATTACCAACAAACCATTTATTATGATTATTGACAAAATTTTAGCAATCAAAACAATGGAGTAATGGTATTTTTAAAGTTTAACTACCATTACTCCATTTGAACATAGCATAAGGTACCGAATCAACTATTAAATTATGCATATCTCATAATACCCTAAACATAGCATTTTGAAACATGTATAACTTAAGTTTTCGCACGATAACAATTTATAAACATCAATTACAAAAATTAGATTACTTTAATTTCTATTTGAAGATTAGTTAATTGCTTACTTTGCTTTGATATATTAAGCTCATACTTAACAGAAACTTTACCGCCTTCATCATTTATGTCTATTTGCAATTGTTTTGTGTTTATCTCAAGTTCTAATGTTCCATAAGGAGTATCATATAGCGAAAAAGTTTTCTTATCTTTTTGAAATTCCATTTTAGTTGATGTAGTGCCCATTCTTAAAATAGAAAACTTATCTGGTTTTATTTTAAGCGTAGTTGTAGTACCTTCCATGCCAGATATTTCTGTCTCTTTATAAACAGCATAGTAACAATCATTTCTCTTATAAAATTCTCCTGGAGTTGTTACAGATATGGGCTCGTCATTATTTTCATTTTCTCCACTAAAAACACTTATTATTGCCTTTTTTGCCATATGCTAATATCTCCTTAAGCATTATTTCTTTCAATAGCAAGTTCTATAAGTTCATTTATTAAATCTTTATATCCTTTATTGGTAGCTTCCCATAATTTAGGATACATACTTATACTTGTGAAACCTGGAATAGTATTTATTTCGTTAAGATATATATCTAAAGTATCCTTATCAACAAGAAAATCAACTCTTGCCATTCCTGCACAATCAAGAGCCTTATACACTTCTACCGCAGTTTTTCTAACCTCTTCAAGCTTATCATCACTTAAATTTGCAGGAATTAAAAGTCTGGATGCTGCATTTTGATATTTTGCTTCATAATCATAAAATTCCTTGGCAGGTAATATTTCACCTGGAATAGACGCTTTAGGCTCATCATTTCCAAGAACTGCAACTTCAACTTCTCTTGCATTAATTGCATTTTCTACAAGAACCTTTCTATCATATTTAAGTGCTTCTTCTAATCCTTTTTCTAATTCTTCTCTGTTATGAGCTTTTGTTATACCAACAGATGATCCACTATTAGATGGTTTTATAAACACAGCATAACTTAATTTTTTTTCAATATTTTTTATTATCTCTTCTTTTTGCTTTTTATATTCGCTTAAATTTACAATTACATAATCAGCCTGTTTTATATTAAAATGCTCAAGTACATACTTAGTATAAACCTTGTCCATACCTATTGATGAAGACAATACTCCAGGTCCTACACATGGCACTCCAGCAAGTTTACACAGACCTTGAACAGTTCCATCCTCTCCAAAAAGCCCATGTAATACAGGAAAAACAACATCTACTTCTTTATTAAATAACACATCCTGTGCCTTTGGGCTTTTATAAAACTCATTATTCTCCCACTTACCATTTTCTATATCATCTATACTTCCACTATATTCAAACCATTCGCCTTTTTTAGTTATCCCTATTGGATATACTTCATATTTGGTGGGATCAATATTTCTTAAAACGGATGCTGCTGATACTCTTGAAACTTCATGTTCTGTTGATTGTCCACCAAATAATATAGCTATTTTCTTTTTCATGTTATCGCTCCTTTAAATTTATCTTATACGTTATAGTTTAGTTATTTATTTCAATTTTAGCAACTGTTATTTTAAATAGCAAGAAAGAAACTATCTGAATACAATATTTAGTAGTATCCTTTTTCATTATCAAAGAAAAGAATTGCTTCACATTCTTTGTATTGCTTGTTCATTGACTCCGTTTCCAAATATGTCATAAATATATTTTCAATAGGTACTGTCCTTTTAATCACATACCCATTTTTATATTTATTATTTTTATCTAAATCAGCAAAGGATAGAGCTACCTCTAAACTAAATGTCCATGATGTAAGAGATTTTTCATAGCAATTTATCCATTCACGCTCAGTAGACATTCCCCTATATAATATTACCTCATCAATATTTAACATCTTAAAGTAGGATCGTACATACGCAATACGATTAATTATATATTCTATTATCCTTTTCTCTCCACCCATATTATCAAATATTTTTTCATCTCTTAATATCTTATTTTTATAGTTCACAATTCCTAATTTAGCGAGAATTATCTTTATTCCTTTAAGCCATTCTGAGTTTGGATTTAATACAATTTCACTTGATGTCTTTTCTTCTATGCAATCCATTTCTATTGACTTCATATATCGTTTTATATCTTTGATAAGCTCCTTATTTCCCTCCTCGGAATTTAAATTCATAGCTTGTTCAATTAATAATTTATTTGAATTATCTTTAAACCAATTAAGAATATTTCTTTCAACAATATTTATCTTTTCTTCTACCATTTCTTTTTTTATTATATCTGCTTGTATAACTATTGATTTATTAAAAAAATTAATTTTTTCAGTTATTCTATCTACAGCTTCCATATCTAGCTCTTCAGAATTCTTTAAAATTTGAAATGACTTTATATCTTCAACAGGTAAGTCCCAGTAATTTCCTTTATCCTCAAAATCAATAATTCTCCATCTAAACATTGCTGTATCTTCAAAATAATCCTCTATATATCCTGGAGTTCTTCTTCCATCTAATAATCTACATTGATTTTTTTTCACAATATATTTAACTTCTCCATTTACAAATTCATCATCTGATAAAGAATTTATATTAAATTGATGAATACCCATGTAATCATCTCCCCCTTTATATGATCTGCAATAAACTTATTGCCTATTTAAAACAACATATAAATTCTAATGTTATTCTTTATTTGACCACGAGTCAGTAAGCAAATTGTAATTTTTACTTTTAATTCCATTGTCCTGGGAATCTTAATTTTTGTAGTTGAGGAAACTTTTTATTATAATGTTCCACTTCTTTCTCCGAAAGATTATCAAAAACTTGGGATTCAAAAAATTTTCCTTTTATGTGTTTCATACTACCCTTTGCTAATTCAAATCCCATAAATGCATCAAAGTTTTTACCATCAGCAGTTGTAATATTAAAATTATCACATGTTTTAAATCCTATTCTAGGATAATAATCTGGTTCTCCAAAAATCACAATTCCTTTATACCCTTTATTTACAGCTAACTTCATCGTTTTTCTTAATAACAGTTCACCAACTCCGCATCCCTGCCATTTAGGAGCTACACAAAGAGGTCCAAAGGTTATAATTTTATGTATATCTGTCCCATCAGCAACTTGTGCTTTTGAATACATTATACATCCTATTACCTCTCCATCCTTCACTGCTATTCTGCTTAGCTCTGGAAGATAGTCTTTATCTTGACGTAATTTATGTACAAGGTAATGTTCATCACATCCAAGATGATGCTTATTCCAAAATGCATGCTGTACCATTAACTCTACATTATACCAATCCTCCGTTGTTTCCATTCTAACTTCTATTTCTTCATCATTTAATCTTTTCTTTTTTTCTGGAAACCATCCAAATTCTAACCTTACTTCTTTTCTTTGTAAATCATCATTACTGTAGCAGCAAGTATCCATACCAATTAAGCTAAAGCCTTCATGCTGATAAAAATCTACTGCATTAACGTTACAAGATTGTGTTTCTAGCATAATAGCACGACGACGTTCCCTTCTTGCTTGTTCCTTTGCCATTTTAATTAATGCATGACCTATTCCTTGCTTTTGATATTTTTCTGCCACCCAAAGTTCTGTAATTCTTAAACGATTAGACCATACTTCTTGATCAGTTTCAATTGCAGCAACTAATTCATCATTAACTAAAACTCCCCAAGCATAAGCCTTCTCCCAGTGATCTTCATATAACTTATCTGAAAAATCATATTCTTCTGGTGTATGAGTTACTGGCTCTATAAAGTCTTTCTTTTCTATCTCAATAGTAAATCCTTTATCCATTCTATTTACTATAACATCATAATATTTATCTGTTTTATACTTTATTGGAATTATAGTTCCCTTCCATTTATCTTTTGGTAAATGTATAATTTCATATTCCATAGCTTTTATCCTTTCTTCTTATGGCGCTTATTTTATCAATTGTAAATTTATTATATTCTATTAAATTTTAACCACTTTGTATATAACATTGATATTACAGCAAAATTGAAATTTGCCTATATTCTATAGTATCTTTGAAAAAAGGTATGCTCTTTTTTCAAATCCAATTGATTCATAGAATTTATGAGCACCTTCTCTTTGAAAACCTAAGTCTAATTCAAATCTTTTACAGCCTAATTCTTTGGATATTGGGCAAGCCTTATCAATTAAACTTTTGCCTATTCCTTGTCCTCTATTTTTCTCATCTACAATCATTCCATAATCATATGCAATAATCCCTTCTTGCCAAAAGTTATTTGCGATATAAAATGCTGAAAATTCAATTACTTTTCCATTTTCAACTGCAGATAAGTAATAATCAGTATCTGTAGCTAACCCTCGTTCAAATACTTACAATAACGCTTGTTTATGCAATTCTTTATTTGGCCATAATTGAGTAAATAAATTATAAATTTCATTTCCAATTTATCCTATTATATAAAATTATAACCATTTTGTATATAACTAATATATAACTTCCAGCTTATTCTTTAACCTTAACTGAATTTAATACAATAAAAATAAGCAACTGATATGCTAAAAAAAATTAGTACATCAGCCAGATTTATTTGAATTTTAGAAACTATTATTTTAAATGATAAAAAAAAATGTATTTAATTAACATGTTACCAATATCCTCAAATTTACGGAAAGCTTACTTGACATTATACTTTATATGGACTACTATAAGTGTAAAGTTAGCTTTCCATTTTTATAAATTCTTAAATAAAAAACACTTTATAAATATTAATTCCACTAAGAGGTGAAAATTTGAAAAACAAGCTTAAAGAAATACGAAAACAAAGGAACCTAAGCCAAGAAGATCTTGCAAAGGCACTTGAAGTATCGAGACAAACAATAGGTTCACTTGAAAATGGTAGATACAATCCATCAATTATTCTTGCATTTAAAATCGCAAAATATTTCAACATGAATATTGAAGATATTTTTATTTATGAGGAGGATGATTTAAATGAAAAATAATAAGGAACTCGATTCAATATTTCTAAGTTCGATTATGTTCACTTTATTTTTTTCGGTCATTGGAATTTTTGATTTGTTGACTATGAAAAATGGATATTGGGTATGTTTTATCATAGCTCTTGTATCCTTTTTATTGTTCGCATATTTATTAAAAAAATCTAAAAACAATACAAGTGAAAGATTTAGCGATGAAAGAAAAGAACTTATAAGCTATAAATCTAAAGGTGCAAGTTTTGATATACTTTGGGGACTTATCGCTGTACTAAGTTTTCTAGTTAGTAGTAACAAAGTAAGCCTAAACTCTACTTCTATACTTTTAATTTTATGTGTTTCAGGATTACTAATACAGCTGTGTAATTATTTTATTTATAGATCAAAATATTAAAATGCAGCTAACTATACTGATTTAAGTAACTTCCATGTCTTACAATCATTTTCTATAGTAAAAAAATCATTAACTTCTCCTAATTCTTCTATAATAAATAAGTGACCATTGCACTAAAAAATTAATACAGTGGTCATATTATTTATCATTTCAAAGATTAAGGTTATAACATCATTTAAATGCTTTTTCGTTCAGCCAGCTGAACATCATAGTACATTTTTATATAAATTCAAAATTATATTATAGCGGGGACTAGTTTTGGGTTCTCAAATCACATGGGCTTCGCCCAAACCCCCAGAGCTTAATAAGACTAATTTTTAAGTTTTCACTTTAATATAAAAAGTAATATTTTATTGTTCTCAAATCACATGGGCTTCGCCCAAACCCCCAGATGTTTACATTGTTAATTTTCCATTTGGGGTATTTCTAATTTGGAGAATTCTTGTTTCATAGCCGGTTTGAGCATTTATATATACTATAAAATCATCGCCTTTATAGCTTCCGGAGAATTCGTAACATAGAACCTCTTTATTTGTTTCAGTAGGAACTATTGCTGTCCTTACACTTTTAATGCTTAATCTCTTACCAACTCTTTCTCTAGCCTTTGCTTCGGTTATTTTTGGTGATGGAATAGTTCTATTATAATTTGATTTAAGATATTTATCAGCTTCAAGACCAACTACATTTCCATCATCCATGGATACTTTTAGCTTTATCATATCAGGATATATAAGCATATTGTCAGTGCTGTTTACGTAGCTTATAACGGCTACATTATTATAATTAAGCACATAAGTTGGGAACATATTTTTATATCCTATTTTATTTAGATATTTTCTTCCTATTTGAGAAGCAGTGTTTATATCCATAGTTGCCTTTCCTGCAACCCTATTATCAATAATAGACAGCATTTTTCCACCATTTTGACTAACTTCACAGGTTATCTTTTCCGTACCTTTATTTCTTCCAACCATATACACATCAAACATGTATGTAGGTATTGTTCCATTTCCATCACTTTTTCTTTCTATCCTTTTTATTCGTTTAGCACCAATCGCTTCTTTAATAACAGTTTGAGCCTGGGCTGATGATACCTTTTTTTGTGAAAGTACTCTCGGTTTAACATTCATATTATTATCTGAAAACGGACCATCATAAACCAATGAAGGATATTGCGCTGCCTGTTTTTGTATTCCTTTAAATTCATCAGAGACACTTGGTGTACTAGTAGATGCTAAAACGCCACTAGCTTTTTGTCTAATTTCTCCCCATTTTACCCTTCCAGCATTTATATCATTTTGAACAGACTTAAGTTGATTCTCAAGATTATATGATTGAAGCTTAAGGTTTTCAACTTGAGCCACATCACTATTGCTGAGTTCTCCACCTCTTGAAATTTTATTTCCTAGAACATAAGAAAAATCCCCAAGCTGTGATAGAAATTTACTTGTAGCTCCAAGTTTATCTTGCGATACTGGAAGAGAGTGAAGCTTATCATTCGCGACAGCGGAATATCTAAATATTTCATCAAAAACCACTATATCCTGTTCCCTCGAACCAAGCACAGGTACCTTAGCTAAATTATTCCCCACATTTTCAACAGAATTTATAAGTTGATACATATTTTTATTATATTCTGCTTGAAGATAATTTCTATAATCCATTCTTTCAAGTGTCATTAAGATTGCAAACGTAGTCGAAAAAACAACTATAATTGCTGTAGCTGCAGTGTATAAAATTCTTTTTGTACTATCCTTCATATCAATTCACTCCTATAAATTAATATAGATATACTGCCTAAAATCAGCTATAAATTACACTAATACTAATTTGAATTTCTTAAGCAATACATCTTATAATAGTTATAGTTTTCATTTTTATTGAAATAATATACCTATATAAGTTAAAATAATTAGGAAAAGTGTTTATAATTTATGTCATATTATATATAATTGAAGTACAGCAAAATAAGTATGGATAAACATTAAATATTATTTTTATCCAAAGACTAATATTTAAAGGGTGAATTTTATAATGAAAGTTTTAATTCTTTCTGTTTCAGCTGGTGGTGGTCATAGACACGCTGCATTTGCGTTAAAAAACTATATAATGCAGTATGAACCAGACTCGGAAGTTAACATATTAGATACTATAAAATATATAAATCCATTTTTAGACAAAGTAATTATTGGTGGCTATCTTAAAACCATAAAAGTTTCTCCATCACTTTTCGGTAAGCTTTACAATTACACGGAAAAAGATGATAATTTAGCATCTTTAAGCAATAAATTAAATGAATTTTTAGCATATAAACTTCTTCCAAAAATTGAAGAACTTAATCCAGAGATAATTGTTTGTACGCATCCTTTCCCAATGGAGATGGTTTCTATATTAAAATCTAAAGAAGTACTTGAAATCCCTATGGTATGCATGCTTACAGACTATGCTCCCCACAGTTTCTGGATACGACCTAAAGTTGATTCATATATAGTTTCAAATTCAGATATGGTAGAAGAAATGGTTAAAAGAGGAGTAAAAAGAGAATGTATTCATGATATTGGAATACCTGTTGATCCTGATTTCATGAAAAAATTTGATAGAAGTACTACTCTCAAAGAATTAGGTTTAGATCCAAATAAAAAAACTTTAATGATAATGGGTGGAAGCCTTGGAATGGGAAAAATAAGTGCAATTTATGAACAGCTTTCTGTATCAAATATAAATATACAACTTATAGTGATTGCTGGTAATAATAAAAAACTTTACTCTAAACTAATAGAATTAAAGGAAAATGCAAAGATAGAAACAAGAATACTTGGATATACAAAAGATGTTAATAAATATATGCAAGCTTGCGATTTGCTGCTTACTAAACCAGGCGGTTTAACCATAACAGAAGCACTATTTTGCCATATCCCAATAGCATTGTTTTCTCCTATACCGGGACAAGAAGAAAAGAATGAAAGCTTTTTGCTTAAGCACAATCTTGCCGTACGCCTTGAAGATGGTTCAAACTGTACGGAAATAATAAGAAATATAATATCTTATCCTTCAATACTTGAAGCAATGAAAACCAATTGTGCTAAGTTTTCAAAGCCTTCAAGTGGTAGAGATATATATAACTTACTTTCATTATTAATACACGAAAAAAAAAATAAAGAAAGCGCTTGTAGTGCAGATTTAAAATTTAATTAATATCTGCACTTATTTTCTTAGCTATTGATTTTAATTCTTCAAGTATTTTAAATTTAACTTTTATATTATTATCTTTTTTAGAGTTATTAATGGTATCGAATTCTTTTTTAGTAAGAACCTTTTTCATCTCATTAAGCGTCTTTTCCTCTTCAACCTCGCCTTTTGTAATATCTGTAAAACACAGTGGAGGAAACATAACGCACCACCAATTATGCCCATCTGCTTTGCCAATAAGCACCCTATAAGCTTCATACTTCCCCTCTGGAAGTATAACATCACCATAACTTTTAACCGGGAACTCAACTTGAGCCAATTCCGTCCTAACACCATAATTATAATTATTTTCTTTTATAACCTTTTCTGCAATATTTTTAATGTTGTCATCATTTTCAATAAGAACCTTCCTTGCCTCATCAATGTTTTTGCAATTCTTAAGCTTAGAAGACATATATCCTATAACTTTATCCTTAACTTTAATTTTTAGTTCCTGATCCTTATCAGAATCACTATTAGCAAGAACATGAAATCTTATTAATTTTTTTGCAATATCTCTTTGAACATCACTTGACTTTTGATACGTTCCAGCCGATGCATTAATGCTTGTACCAAAACATTCATTTAAAACACAAAACAATAATACAAAGCTTAAAAACATAAAAAATACTTTTTTCATTTTATTTTCCTCCACACCTTATAGATACTTATACCTTTATTGTTGTCCAATTTGTATCTTTTTATACATTGTAATTATAAAAAGGTTAATTGTGTCAATAATATTAATATTGAACGGAGGTTTTATAATGAAAAAATTTTTGTTATTTAATCTTTTTAATTACGATATACATATAATTAAAACTTACGTATGCAGCATTAAATTCTTAAAACCACTATTTTTAAATAAATCTGAGGATGAAAAAAGCAGCGTTATAGCTTGTATATTTTCAATTACACTTTTTGAAGTATCCGTAATATTTGAAATTATAAAATTAAGAAAACTATTGATACCTTACATCTTATTGTCAATTTCTATGTTACTTTTTCCAACCCTTTTCTATATTTTGATTAAAGTCTATGAAGTTGTGCTTCTTAAAAACCCCGAATTCATATTATATCAAATGAGAGAAGGCGACAATATTCGTATGCTATCAGAGGAGTTTTTTCCGGAATGTACCTGTGAAAAGGTTTGTAAAATTATTATAGCAAAAAATAAATTATCGAAACCGCCTATGACAGGAGACTTAATATTAATTCCTATAAAAAAAGAAAGAAAAGCTATAAAAATACCTTTCTTTCATCAACGTAATTTTTAAAAAGTTTTGCAACATATTTTTCAATTTCATCACAATTTTCATAGGTTGAATAGTCATTTATTTTTACAAACCTGTGAGCAAATATATTAGAATATGGATCAAGTTTTCTCATTCTTTTTAAATGCTCATTTTTAACCCTAAAGGCACCTATATTTATATCTCTTATTTTGTTGCTATCTAAAGCTGTAAAAATATTATCAACAAATTTTCTATATACGTCTTTAAAGTTAGCTATTTTCATTATAGGTTCAATTGAAAGCCTAACTTGAACTCCTTTTTGAGTTGCCAACTTTATGCTGTTAAGCCTTGCATTCAAACTAGGAACTTTCAATTCATATTTTTTTATAACCTCATCAGGTAAAATAGTCCATGCGAATATAACATTATTGGGTATGCACATATCTTTTACAGCTTTAAAATTTGTACTTTTAGTTCTTACTTCTATAAGAAGATTTTTATTTTTCACTGCTGCTTCTATCCACCTTCTAACAAATCCCGTTACATTTTCAAATGCTAACAAATCTGAATCATAGGATATACACAGATAAACTTTTTTATCTTTACTTTCTTCAACGGCTTTATTTATAAAATCATCTATATTTGCAAATATAACTATATTTCCAGACTGATACATTCCTTTAAGATAACAATATTCACAACCATATGCACAATTAAGTATACTTGATGAATAGTAAAAATTTTCTTGTCCAAAGTCCTCACACATATCAGAGCCTTTATATAGAAAATTATTATGCTCAACAGCAAGTATTAAATTTTGAGTTCTTTTTTGAATATTATAATCCTGCCTTGCTCTATTAAATACATCTTTATAATTTTCTATGTACACTATAGTGCTATTTTTAAACTTGTCCAATATATTTCTTGTGACATTAAAATTAACTGCTGATTTTTCAACATATATATGAGAAAATGAATTTAAGCGACTAACTTTCCCACATTGCTGATATGAGTTCATTAAAATATTTTCTTGACTCACTTTTCACCGTCACCCTCACATTTAAAAATTTTTGAAAATCAAATTTATCAAAAGCTCCTCTAAGCTTTAAAGCAATGTAAGCTTTTCTAAATTCTATATTTTGACTTTCAGTGAGCTTTAAATTTTCATCTATACATGACATTACAGCTTTATCTTTTTCACTAAAAAACTGATTTTTAGTCATTGATGCTAAGTAACAATCTATAAAAAGCTTTATATTTCCCAAGTTTTTACTAATAATGTTTTTTATATAATCTCCGCTTATAAGCTTATTATCTGCTGTATCAGATACTATTTTAATAATAGCTATTTGATGATGATACATAAACTTCAATGCACTTTTAAAGAAAGCACTTCCCTCCATATCGCACAAATCACGTATATCTCCATGCTTCACAACCTTAGAGTGTGTTTCAAGATATGCCTCTTTAAATGGATGTTTTATTATTATATCTGGATAATATTCCTCACCACTATCCACATCCTTTATTTTATTTATGAAAAAAGCTTCTCCTTCACTTCTCTCATCGCTCCCGCATATTCCTACATTGATAAATATATCGCTCTTTTCATGGTTATTCTGTGATAAAATACACCCTACTGCACAAGCAGCATTAATCTTACCTGTACCGCTAATTATAAGTTTTATACCATCGCCTTCAAACTCTTGAAAACTAGATATGCTTGAAATTTTTTTAAGATGAAAATAAGAGATTATCCCTTCTGCCTCTTTATATAAACTGCATAAAAAATATACCATTTTAAATTGTCCTTGTAATAAACGTTTCTGGATAATTTTCTTTCATCTTTTCAAAACATCTTTGAGCACTTAAACTATCCTCAAAAAAAGCAAATACAGACGGTCCGCTTCCACTCATCATGGCTCCTAACGCACCAAACTTAAGCATATCTTTCTTTATTCCATCAATAATCCCATATTTATTTATAGTAACCTCTTCAAGTACATTTGCCATTTTTGAACTTACTAATTTAAGATCATCATTCTTTACTGCATTTAATATTTTTTCAGTTTCAGGCTTTTTTACGCTGTTAAGATTGTCATATTCACTGTACACCCATTTAGTCGATACACCAAATTTAGGCTTAACAACTACCAATATTTTATTTTGAAATTTACTCATAGGAGTTATAATCTCTCCAATTCCTTCACATAATGCAGTACCTCCACTTACACAAAATGGAACATCTGCTCCTATTTTAACCCCAAGTTCTTCAAGCTCTTTATTACTTATATCTACATTAAATATTTTTCTCATAGCCTTCAGTACTGCCGCACCATCAGCACTTCCCCCACCAAGTCCAGCAGAAGTTGGTATATTCTTATAAATATTAATACTGACGCCTTCATTTATTCCATATGTTTTCATAAAAAGTTCTGCAGCCTTATATGCTATATTTTTGTTGTTAACAGGTATGTAACTTTTATTGCATTTTATTTTAATGCCTTTTTCTATCTTATTTATGTCTATAACATCGTATAAATCTATACTTTGCATTATCATTTCAAGAAGATGATACCCATTTTCCTTTATTCCTACAATATCAAGCAATATATTTATCTTTGCATAAGCCTTTATTTTCATGTTAATCCTCCTTATATACTGCTGCAATACCTTTTTATAGAGTTTCTAACTTAACTTTGTTTTTCCCTTTAGTACATTATACCATTTTATACATTCACGTAAATAATATTCATCTAAAAATTGCGAAGTAATAATGCTGAAGTAACGATTAAAAAAACTCTAATAAAGCGTGGTGGAAAAATCATAAAATACTAATAACATCCAATTCATTTGAGGGTAGCGAGTTATTGAAAGTAAACATACATGAGGCATGGGCTTACGTCCAAACCCCATGCCTCATGTATGTTTATGTGGCGAAGCATTTTTACTTTGCAATATTTTTACATGACTGCCCTTCCTGGTATTAACAATTTTTCACCTTCTAAAACCTCATCTGTATTTTCCATGCTGTTAGCTTTTATAATATTTTCAACAGTTGTGCAATACCTTTTAGCTATCTTCCAAAGGGAATCCCCTTTTTGAACTACATATATAGTAATACTTGCCTTTTTTTCTGGAGTTACTCCTTCTACTGGAATTACATTTACTATAAAATCTTTATGTTCTGTGTAAAAAACTCTAGATTCTAATGAAATAACTGCTTTAACTAGTATTGTATTTGCCTCAACAGCAGCTTCAATATTTTCAATATACGCTTTTGAATTGCACATCATATCTATTTTAGAACCAGGTATATCAACACTACAGCTAAAAGGTATTTCCTCATTAAGTGCATAAACATATTTATCTGGATCGGACGTCCTATAAACAATAGATGAATTTACAACCCCTTCTAGTGCAACTTTGTCTTCAACCAGTTTTTGATCTGTAATATTAACGCTGCCATTGCACATTACAATTTCTGATGGCATTGGAGAATCCTCTTCAAGCTCTAAATTCTCTTTTACTATAGTTTCAGAAAGGCCACGCCCATAAACCATATTGACATCATAATTTTGTCTTTCCAGCTTTAAATTACTTTGAGGTGAATATGCATCATCTATTATGCTAGCATCTTCTTTTTTAATAAGTTCAACATCACATTTAACAAGTATGTCTGAATTTATTGTTCTTTTTTCTCCTAAATCGTCCTCCTTTAAATTAAATTCCGAAGCTGCAACTTCAAAATCAACATTATAATCCATAGAAGGATCCGCTTCTTCAATATTTTCTTCTCCTGTAACTATTATATCGTCACTTACAAAATTAATTTCTCTTGAGTCCTTATCCCTATATAAAACTCCTATATTTACAAATGCTTCAACTTGAACTTTACCCTCAAGTATTTTTATCTGTCTTTTATGAATATTCGTATCATACTTAAGCACTTCATCTATTTGTGCCTTATCCATCGGTATTGTAATAGCGGATTTACCCACCAAATCCATAGACGATTTGTTTATTAATTTATCTAGTTTACTCTGTTTTCTTAAAAATTGAATTTCTCCTGTACCTAAAACATCATTTACCATTTGTATTTTGCAAGGCTTCTCAATTTCCGCTGATACCTCAACAATACCTTCTACACTTATTTTTCTTTCATTTACAATATTACAATTCATGTGTTCTACGTAAGTATTAGAAAAGCATGTCATATCATGTTCAGAGCCTAGTATATCAACATAATTTGAAAATTTAGATGTATATTCAACTCCACATACTTGACTACTCTCATCTCCGACTCCTAAATAAAGCACATTGAATTTTATATTACCTTCAACATATACTTTATCCTGCATAATATCTGTATTTGTAACACTAGGCTTAGCATCAACCATAAGTATTTTTCTTACATCAGGCTGAGTATCAGGAATTATATATTCTTCTTTAACCACAGTATCTGATGTATTTTGTCCAATAACTTGATTATAATCTATATTTTCCTTCAAAAGTTCAATGCCCATAACTATCCCTCCTCCAAAATACCTAATATATGTATATAGATTGCAATCTAAAATTATGATAATTTTTTGTAATTATTATAGGTACTTGAATTCAACATATTATAATACATTTTTTTCCATTTTTATTTTTATTTTTTTTAAAAATTTGCTATTTTTGTATATAAATCAGATTAATTGACTTGACAATTATCCTAATTTAATATAATATTATAATTGGTTATTGACCATATAACCTCTCATAAATTCTCAATACCCTTTTATACCATAGTTGAAAGATGGACGTTAGCCATCTTTCTTTTTTTGCTGATATTTATTAAATTCTTGTTTATATTACAAAAAAAGCGATACTAATTTATAGTATCGCTTCAATTATGCTCCAAAAACTATTTGCACAGTCTTAGTTAATACATCTGAATAACTATATGTCACTGTCCTCTGGTCATCATTTTCTAATCTTACAACAAAAATGCTAGGGTATGTTTTTTCAATTACTCCACTATTAACGACAACTTTTTTTCTGCCGCCATTTGCTTTAAGCATCACCTTTTCGCCAATATGGTTCTCTATATCAGCTTTTATGGATGCCAAACCATTTCCTTTTAACATAATTAAAACACCCTCTTTCCATGTTAATAATTATAACTCAATATATAAATTTTGTCAACTAAACTTATTATTTTATCAGTGATTATAGAGGTTGTCAACATTAATTTTTTGTGAACATTTGTAAGCATGTATGAATTAATTCAATTACAACTAATAAATTCTTACTTTTATATGTATATATTAGCTTTAAATAACTTTTCTTCAATTTCGTCCTATATACATAAAAATCACTTAAATTATATGCAATTAATGATTAATTCTTTTAAACATAAATGAATTTTTTCAACTTTACCTCATTATATTCAAGGTGGTATAATTATTCATAATTTATATTTAATTTGGAGGTGCTCATAATGGAATATATAATACTCGAAACCAATAGCGACAATGCTGATTTTTCATATCTTACAAATTTGCTAGACAACGACCTGTCTTTAAGATATGGAGAAATGCAAAAAAAGTATGATACATATAACAAGGTAAACTTTATAAACGATGTAGTAATCATCTATAAAGACTCTATTCCAGTTGCTTGCGGTGCTATTAAGGAATATAGCAGTGCTTCAGTGGAACTAAAACGCATATTCGTAAAAAAAGAATATAGAGGCAACGGACTAGCAAAACTATTGATACATAGGTTAGAAGAAATTTCAAAAAAAAGAAACTACAAATACTTAATACTTCAAACAGGTTCAAAACAGTTAGAAGCAGTAAGCTTATATAAAAAATTGAATTATAAAATTACAGACAACTATCCTCCCTACATAGGTGACTCTAATAGTATATGTATGGAAAAATCACTATAATACTTATCCTTTATATTATTCCAAAAAACATTTAAAATAATTCATAATATTTTTATTTAAGAATATTATGAATTATTTTAAATTGTTACTTTATAATATAAATTTTAATCAAAAACCCCTTATGATAATATAATTAAATCTTATGCTTCATTTTGTACCGTCATTTTCTGCCTTGAAAGAGAAACAATGTACCCAACAATCATCCCAAATGCTGCTGGAACTATCCATCCCATACCTTTTGAGTAAAGAGGTATGTAATTAAATGTATTTGTGATAGAAGCTATTTTTAGTACTGCTCCATTAAGCGAATCTATAATACTAAATACTGATGTAAACAACATGCCTAAAGCATAGACATATTTGGACCCGTTAAATAAATTGTTGAGCAAAAACATGATCATAAGTATAATTGCCATAGGATATATTGCATTTAATATTGGAACTGATATTGACAAAATTTTTGTAAGACCTACATTCGAAAAAATAAGGCTCGAAGCTGATAATATAAAAACCCAAGTTTTATATTTAATTTTAGTAGTCAATGTAGCAAAATATTCACTACATGATGTTACAAGACCAACAGCAGTGGTTAAACATGCCAATGAAAATATAATTCCAAGTATCACTGCACCATAATCACCAAATAGAAAATTTGAAACAGCAGTTAAAATTTCTCCTCCATTTTGAGCATTTAATGATATCCCCCTACTTGATGCTCCAACATAAGCAAGCATTGCATAGATAATAATAAGGAAAGCTCCTGCAATTAGTCCAGCTTTACTAGAATATGATATGAGCGATTTTTCATTCTTAATGCCCATTAATTTTAATGTAGAAGCGATAACTATTCCAAAATTTAAAGCTGCAATGGCATCCATTGTCATATATCCTTCTGAAAAACCTTTAAAAAACGGAAATAATGCATAGTCTCCTTTAGGTGCAGCAAAACTACCTATTGGTTTAATTAAACTGCAAACAAATACACCTGCAATCAAAATAAGCAATATAGGTGTTAGCACCTTTCCAAGACGATCTACAAGTTTAGTTGGATTAAGACTAAGCCAAAATGCAATTCCAAAATAAACTAATGTGTATAGGAAAAGCGGTAATGGGCTTACACCAGCCCTCTTAGATAAAAAAGGTGCCAATGCCATTTGATATGCTAAGCTTCCTGTTCTTGGTATACCCAAAAAAGGTCCTATTGAAAGATAAATTAAAATTGTAAAAACAATAGCAAAAACAGGATGCACATGGCTTGCAAGAGCATTTAGCCCTTTTGACTTAGCTACAATTACAACTGCTAAAACTGGAAGTCCAACTGCAGAAATAATAAATCCACTAAATGCTATTACAACATACTTTCCAGACTGCTGCCCTAAAAATGGTGGAAATATTAAATTTCCAGCACCAAAAAACATACAGAACAACATAAGCCCAACGAAAAACAAATTCTTTTTAGATAATTCCTTCATCTTTTTTCCTCCAATTAATAAAAATTTTGAATATTAAAAATATTGCAAATATATTTAATAGTAAATTTGCTCCCAGAGCAGTAAAATTATATATAAATACAAAAAACCCGCCCCCAAATAAAGGGACGAGTTATAATCGCGTTACCACCCTGATTCCATGAATCACTAAACATCTATGATTCATGACAGCTCAATACGTACATCATGATACGTTCTCCTTTTAACGGTAGAGTTCCGTTAAAGCTTACTAAAAACTTCAGCTTTACTTCTCCGGGATGATTTTCAGCTAGAATCTGAACATTAACTTTCACCAAATGTTAACTCTCTTATATTTCCTTGATTTAATAATTAAGGCATTTAGAACAGATATATAACTTACTTTTTTCCTTCATCAAATTTATTTACAATATACATATTTTATATCACAATATTTATTTCATGTCAAATACTTGTACTAATTTTTAATCTCTATTTTTTAGTATGTCCCTGATTTCTTTCATAACTAATACTTCTTCCGATTGAATTTTCACTTCTTTTTCTGAACTTTTATCTTCATTTTGCACCTTAAATCTATTTATTAATTTAACAAACAAAAATATAGAAAAAGATATTATTAAAAAGTTAATTATATTTTGAATAAAACTTCCATAGTTAATTGTAATAGCTGGTACATTTCCATGTTTCTCTTTTATAACAGCTTTTAGATATGTAAAATTTATTCCGCCAGTTAAAACACCCATTAATGGCATTACTATATCATTTACAAGTGAAGTAACTATTTTGCTAAAAGCATTTCCAATAATGACTCCAACAGCTAAATCTATTATATTTCCTTTTACTGCAAACTCTTTAAATTCCTTTATCATATAAATGCACTCTCCATTACCAATAGTTTCACTGTAGTTTTTCCATTATCGCCATTAATAATTCAAAGAAAAGATTACGCATTAATTAAATCAAATAATATTGTAATATGCTAAAGCGTGTTCAATACCATCATTCATTATATCTTTTGTAACAAAAGACACTAAATCAAATAATATAGAAGT
Source organism: Clostridium guangxiense (assembly GCF_021043395.1). Classification (GTDB taxonomy): domain Bacteria; phylum Bacillota; class Clostridia; order Clostridiales; family Clostridiaceae; genus Clostridium_S; species Clostridium_S guangxiense. Next base: position 75,547 of record NZ_JAJNKE010000010.1, on the reverse strand, counting down.
ACTATTTCCCATAGCAATGCTATTTGGCACATACTCAAGCATTGGCAAATCGTTAGTACTATCCCCAATTGCATAACAATCTTCTAGAGGAATATTGAAATAATCTTGTAAAAATTTAATTCCAGTTGCTTTTGAATATCCTTTAATAACTATTTCTCCAAAATTTCCTCCTCTATCAATATAATCAAAGTCTTTTGTAATAAATGAATAAAAGTCTTCAAAATCACTGTTTTCATTCTTCCAAATAACAAATTTATCGAAAACAATATCAGGCTCATCCCAAGATTTTACTATGTTAGCTCCTCGTTTTTGGAATCTACTTTTTAATCTAGCTAATTCTACAAATATTTCCTTAGTTTCATCAAAAAAAGCGCCGTCTGAGCCCTCTAAAAGTGCCTGAATATTACATTGACGAAGCTTTTTTACAATTTCAACACACTTTTCATGAGAAATAGATTTTTTCAAAAGTTGCTGTCCATTAAGATAGATGCATGTTCCACATCCACAAATATATCCGTCGAATCCAATTTCACGAACTTCTTTTGTAACATTAAATAATGTTCTACCTGTATTTATAAAAACTAAATGCCCATTTTCACGTGCTTTTCTTATAGCCGTTATTGTTGTCTTAGGAATCACATGAGTATCTTCATCAATTATGGTTCCATCAATATCAAAAAAAATCATTTTTCTATTCACTTTAATTTTTCTCCACCCTTCTTTTGTAAAGCCATCTTTTTTCACCAATATAAATTATATAGTGAACCTAGCTCAACTACAACTATATGTCAAATATCAAATACAAAAATAAGCATTGACTATTAAACTTTGTTAAAATAGAATAAGGTTAGATGAATTTCTAATATAAAATTCAAAATATATATTGAGGTGTATCATATGGATAACACAAATAAAAGAATGAGACAAAATACTCGATTTATTATAAATCCGTGTTTAGAATTTGCTTGTGCAATTAGGTGGATTGGTGAAGAACACAAATTGCTTAGTTACGCTAAAGAAATGAATTATAAGATTGAACCTAAAGATGAGCAGTTAATAAATAAAATTAAAGCTAATATGTCTAGATATGTAAAACAAGAGCTGGAATATTTCTATAATATTGCACCAATTTGTACATATCCAGTTGCCTTCATAGCGGATAATCAAGAAATACAAACAGTAGATGAACTACTTAAAAAAATGGAACAGGCAGACTTAACAGTCGTTTTCAAATACTTAGGCGGTATTTTTATTTATGAATATGCTCAAGGTCTTAATGAAGAATGGTCAAAAGTTATCGATAGTCTTGACAAAATGTATAACTATATTGAAAAAACAGTTATTTGTACAAATGAAAAAAAGCAACAACTTTTAGAATGTTTTAGAAATCCTGAAGAAACAAAACTAAGATTATGTTTTATGTTCAAACAATTTTACGAAAAAGCTTATGCTCCTTTTGAAAAAGAAATTTTAGATATGCTAGCAATAGAAAAAGAAAAATATACATCCATATTTAATGCCAATCCAGAAATTTTTTATAAAAATTATATATTAGATTTTTCTAAAAAAACTAAAGGCATATGGAATTTTAAAATTGATATTCATGTAAGCATACTATATCAGATACAATTTTGGGTTTTAAATCTCCATGATTATATAAAAAATCGAGGAATCATAATACTAGGAGCAAGAAATGACAAGTATAATAATAACCTATTAATAAAAGATGAAGTTGAAAAATTTTTAAAAGTTTTAGCAGATAAAAGAAGAGTTGATATTATCAAATTGCTAGCAGAAAAAATTTGCTATGGCTATGAAATTGCAAATATATTAAAGCTTACACCTGCCACAGTAAATTATCATATGACTTTTATTATGGATGCCGGGTTAATTACGTTAGAACGTGAAAATAACAAAGTATTATATAAGCTTGATAAAGAAAAGGTTAAGCTGTTATTTAGGCAAGCTGAAAGAATTATACTTAAAGAGTAAATTTATTGATTCATTGCATAACATCTAAACTGAGCAGATGCTCAAGTTAAAAGGATTTTGAGACCTCCATTTGTAAAAATTGAGGTCTTTTAATTTTCTATTAATATCTCCTTACTAAGAAATATATATTGACTATTAAAAAATATTAAAATATAATGATATTAGATAAAATTCTAACGTATAATATTTTATATAAATATAACGTTAAATGTCATATAATATTCAAATGTTATAGCCTTAATTTTAGTTACCTTTAGAAAGGAGATATCAATTAATGTGTGAGGATAATACCAATGAATTTGCACAAAAACCCAAAAATATTTTTTATAACAAAAATTTTTTACTTTTATTTATAGGAAGAATGGTTTCTGACATGGGCGATGCTATATTTAATGTAGCTGTAGGCTGGTATATTTTAAGTATTACTCAATCTGGTATTCAAATGTCTATATATATGGCAACTGGCACAATCGTTTATATGATAGCAGGACCTTTTGGTGGAGTGATTGCAGATAGATTTAACCGTCAGCACATGATAATTTGGACGGATTTGCTTAGGGCAATATTGCTTACTATAGTTTCAGCATTACTTTTTATGAATATTTCATCAATATTAATTTTCTATTTATCCGCATCTCTTCTCAGTATATTCGGTGCATTTTTTGTACCTGCTTCTAATGCTATTATTCCTAAAATAGTTAGAAAAGATCAACTATCCAAAGCAAATTCCACTACAAGTCTTTCAAGCAGCATTTCAAATTTAATTGGAGTTTCAGCAGCTGGAATGCTTTATGCCATTATTGGAATAAAAGGAATTTCTTTAGTAAATGCTTTATCTTTTTTTATCTGCGCTGTACTTATGATACTTATTAAAACTGTTAAAGAAAGCTTCCCTAAAAATAACATTATAGATAAGAATTTTAGAAAACACATTTTTATTGAAATGAAAGAGGGATTTTTATATCTTAAAAATATCAAGTCAATATTTTTACTAATTTGTTTTTTTGCATTAAATAATTTAATAACTATTCCAATGTTTACAGTCTACATTCCATATATTTTTAATGTAATTTTAAAAGCCAGCGTAAGCAGCTATGCTATGTTTCAAGTTGCTATGACTTTAGGTTCAATGGGAGGAGCATTATTATTTGGAATTCTTCCTCAGCAAAAAAAGTTCTATAGTACATTTAAAATAATTTTCTTTGCCGGAAGTATGCTTTTTCTTTGTGCATCAGCATTCTTTTATTTTTATACAACAGGCTTTATTACAAAATCAATACTAATAGGTACATTTATTTTTCTAGGATTCTTCGGAGGAATAATATTTACAACAATTAACATTCCACTCAATGTTGTTGTGCAAAAATCAATTTCAAATGAATTTTTAGGAAGAGTTAGCTCATTAGTGAGTACAATTTCTATGATAGCAATGCCTATTGGAATGATCATAGGAGGAGGCACAGCTGATTTAATTCCAATGAAATATTTAGTATTTTCCATTGGAATAATATATTTAATCACTGCAATAGTATTTACAAAAATCAAAATTCTTCGTGAAGTATAATGACACTATTCATAATGTATATAAGGATTTGGGATATCCTTCCCTACACTTGCCTCTAGTTTGAAGTCCTCCTATGCCCTTAAATCCTGTTACAATATTATTTCTTCTATAGATTGTTTGCATAATGCAACTGCCTTATTTATTTCCTCCTCGTTAATAGTTAATGGAGGATTAAAATATAAAACATTACAAATTGGCCTTAATATAAGCCCCTTTTTTAAAGCGATTTTATAAACTTCATAACCCATTCTGAGCTTTTGATCATAGCCTTGTTTTGTCTTTTTATCCGTTACAAGCTCCATTGCATTAATAAGCCCAATATTTCTTATTTCACCTATATGTGGATTTTCTAATAGAGCATTCTTTAATTTATCATTTAAATACTTTGCCCTTACCTTTGCTTTTTCTAAAATATTTTGTTCTCTTAAAACTTTTTGAACTGCTAAAGCCGCTGAACATCCAAGTGGATTTCCACTATAGGTATGGCTATGCATAAATGCTTTTCCATTATTATAATCATCATAAAATGCACTATAAATTTCATCTGTTGTAATAGTTATTGACATAGGCATATATCCGCCTGTTAAGCCTTTTGACACACACATTATATCAGGACTTACACCTGCATGTTCAAAAGCAAACATTTTGCCTGTTCTTCCAAAGCCAGTAGCAATTTCATCTGCAATGAGAATAACATTGTATTCATCACATAGTTTTCTTAATTTTTTCAAATATAGTGGAGGATATATTTTCATACCTGCACTTCCTTGAAGTAGTGGCTCAACAATTATTGCACAAAGCTCATCACCATGCTCTTCAAAAGTCTTTTGTGCATGCTCAAAGCATTCTACATTGCAGCAATCTCTAGTTTTTTCATATGGACATCTATAACAATCTGGAGCCTCTACATGAATTGTATCCATAAGCATAGGCTTATATATTTTTGCATATAAATCAATACTTCCAACAGACAATGCACCAATAGTTTCCCCATGATAACCTTCTGTAAGACATGCAAATTTCTGCTTTTTCTTGTTTCCTGTTTGATATTGATACTGGAAACTCATTTTTAAAGCACATTCAACAGATGCAGAACCATTGTCTGCAAAATTAAATTTTTTAAGACCTTTTGGAATAACCTTAATTAACTCCTCACAAAGTTTTATTGCTGGTTCATGTGAAAAATTAGCAAAAATAACATGTTCCAATTTATCAAGCTGCTCCTTAATGCACTGGTTTATTGCTGAGTTACAGTGTCCAAGTAAATTACACCACCAAGAACTTACTATATCTATATATTCTTTGCCATCTTTATCGTATAAATAAACACCCTTGCCATGATCAATTATAATAGGCCTCAATTTTTCATAATCCTTCATCTGTGAGCATGGATGCCATATATATTTTAAATCTTCTTCAACTAAGTTCATATTTAGTACCCTTTCTTTTTTACTCATATACTTTAAGTAATTCATTTATATCAATATTTAATTTCTTATCACCTTTTTTTACTAAGGCTATTATTGGAACTTCAGTAATTTCTTCTATCATCTTTTTATTATCTTCATGCAAAAAATCACCATCACTGTAATGATTTAAAATTATTCCCTTTACCTTTATATTTCTTCTCTTTAAATACTCAACAGTAAGAACTACATTGTTAATTGTTCCAAGACCTGCATCTGCAATAACTAAGGTTGAAAGATCTAATTTCTTTATTATATCTTCAAGCATGATTTTTTTATCATCATATCTGATAGGACATACTATTCCGCCACTTCCTTCCATAGTTACATAATCATATTTTACTGCAGCATTATTAAAAGCTTCTATAACCTTTTCCATTTCAACAGGATGTCCTTCTATTTGAGACGCTAAATGTGGTGACACTGCTTCTTTATAAACATAGGACACAAGGTTATCCATAGTCTCATTAATATTAGCAGTTTTATTTACATAATAGGCATCACCTGGTATAAGTCCATTTTCTGTCACTTCTGCTCCACTTAATGCTGCTTTATAATACCCTGCATTGTAACCTTCATCTCTTAATTTTTTTACTATAAGCGCCGTCACAAAAGTTTTTCCCACATCTGTTCCTGTTGCTGTAATAAAGATATTCTTATTCATTTCAAATCTTCACCTCATATCCTAATTCTTTAAGTGTTTTCATAACTTTCCTTTTGATTTTAAAAATTTTATTCCAAATGTTTAATTACTGGATTAAGACGTTTATAAAGAAACGCACTTATTATACAAAGTGAAATATCTCCTGGAACTGCTAAAACAAAACAATATAAAAATAGTGGCCATAAACCTAGTGGAGTGTTAATTACGAAATTGCAAATTACATAATAATAAATCATACCTAAACTATAAACTATAACTAATCCTACAAAATTAGCTGCTAAAATTGTTTTATATGTTGGGTTATGTACTTTATTTGCAATTTTTCCTGTAACATAGGTTGCAACAAGAAATCCAATTATATAGCCAAAAGTTGGCTTAAATATGTAACCTAGTCCACCTCCATCAGTAAATACAGGTACTCCTATAAATCCAATTAAAATATAAATAAATACACTTAAAGTACCTAGTCTAGGTCCAAGCAAAAGTCCTGCTAACATAGTAAATAAAAACTGAAGAGTAAATGGCAATACAGGTATTGGAATCCTAATAAACGTCCCCGCTATAATAAGTGCTGTAAATATTGAACATAAAATCATTTGCTTTGTTGTTATTTTGCTTTGAATTACACTTGTTTGTTTGCTTTGCATTATTTTTCCTCCCCTTTTTTAATTTAATATATACTTTTCTTTCACTATTGTCAACTTCATTTTATAATTTAGTTTACAATAAATTTTTAAAGCAATACACCTGCAATAGAAAATGTTACAGGCATTCTTTTCCTCTAATCTGGTGCAATAACAGCATCCGTGTTGTCATGATTAAAGTAGTAAATGTAATTATATAACTTACATAATTTGAAGATTGTCAAGTAGCACCAGCTAAACTCAGCATCATAAGCTTAATACTTTACTAATATTCCCAGCAAACATTTTGGTATCATATATCCACGATTACCATATTTCAAACTAAAAAAAGAGCATATAAATCCATTAACTAAGAAGTGGATTTTTTTGCTCTTTTAAAAACTACTTTTTTGATTGTTCTTATATTTATTAGAATGAATTGCTACAAAATCTTTAATGCTTGTCTTATTTTTTATATTTAATTTATGTTTTATAAATAGCAATGAAACCTATAGATGTCACTTCCAAAGCTGTAGCACAAATCATAGCTACAAATACAAATTTTATCACTCATGAGTATCACCTTCTGCTTGTGTCAAGATTGCCTAATGACTTTCTTTTGGTTTTAGAAAAATTACTGAGGTGATACTAATATCTTACATTATTCATAATATAATTATATCATATATAAGACGATTTAGGATATCCCTCTCTGCACTTCCCCCTAGTTTGAAGTCCTCCTATGCCCTTAAATCCCGTTACAGTATTTTTCACAACGTCCTGGATGCTTACCATTTCACTAACATTTGTATATGCCACTTTTTCACAAACAAAAACAGGATCAAGGCAGTGAATTAAGACCCTTCCTGGAGAACTTGCATAGTTTGCACCAGCTCATTGAACCAAATTGCGCTTTTGAAAAGGTATTTTACAAGGAGAAATTTTGCCTACACAAAGAGCTTTACAAGGAACTTCCTGAAAATACTATAGGCGAGAAAATTATAAAACTTAGATTAAGTCATGATATGGATAGAGAAGCTTTAGCTAAAACTTTGCATTTTCATGTTGATACTATTGAAGGATGGGAAATACATAACGTTATGCCTCAGCCTTTGAATATAAAAAAACTTTGCAACTTTTTTAAGGTTAAGCCTAAATATTTTCATGAATATTACCAATTTTATTTTAATAATCCTGAAGGTAAAATTAAAGAGTGGATGGTAAAAAATAAGTTCACCTATGATAAGGTGGCGGAAACTTTGGGGATAAGTCGATCGGGAGTTGGGAGCTTACTGAATGGGAAGTTGAAAGCTTCCTTTTATATGTATGAGAAATTAAAGAATCTATAGAATACCTTTTGATTTTTTCTTAAATCACACATCAAGATTACAATCTCTTGAAATCCTGAAAATAAAAAAAATACTAATTATAATTAAATATTTTAACTTTCCATAAAAAAAATATGTTATACTATAGAATCAAACTTAAATTTACATGGAATACATATACAATATTTATATTGACACCTTTCTTTCCGTTATCTCTATATGGATGGATTCCAGCGCTTATGAGCCACAAGAAAGGATGTTGTAAAATCCGAACTACTCCATTTAAGATAATATATAAAAATTGATACTATTAGATCCAAGTATTAAAAAAAAGCCTTACTATTGAATCAACACTACTCTCTGCTCCTAATATTGCTAAAAAGATTATACCCAAATACATACTATATTAATAAATTTGTATTATATATTATTGCCATTTAAATTTCTTTATCGATATAGTAATACAAATCACAAATATAACAGCTAAGATCAACAAATCTTTTATATAATTATCAATTGCTGTTCCAATCCAAATTCCCTTTAGCACTTTAACTACATATGTTAAAGGTAAAATTTTTGATACCGCATCAATCTTGCTAGGAAAAAGTTCAGCTGGAATTGTTGCACCTGACAAAAATAACATCGGAAAATAAACGGTATTAGAAATAGCATTTGCATTTTTAGTACTTGATGCCAAACTTCCAATTAATAAGCCAATTGAGAATATAACCAATATACAAAATAATAATATTATAGCAAAAGCAAGTATACTTCCTCGAATATGAATATTATATATAACCTTTCCTATAATCAACAAAATTAATATACCAATTATAGTCATAACCAAATTCACAACAAATTCTGCAATTAAAATATTACTTACTCTAACTGGTGTTACCATATACCTTTTCAATACTTTTGTTTCTCTATAATTTACTATAGATAACGGAATACTCATAATTCCTGTCACAGCAATAATCATAGCACAATATGCTGGTGTTGAAATATCTATTGTACCATATCCATTAAATAATTTAGATGGAGCATTACCATAAATTTCTCCAAAAAGAACAAGCATTAGACCTGGAAATACAATGGTAAAAAAAAGATTTACATAATTCCTAAAAAATAGTTTAAACTCTGTAATTATTAACTGAATAGATCCTTTCATTTATACATCCTCCATTCTATATCCAACTAATTTTAGAAACACATCTTCTAAATTTGGTGATTTACATTCAAGATTTTCATACTTAATTTTACTATCTTTTAAATCAGTGAAAATATCTTCTAATGCTGTTTCACCTTTTTTCACCCAAACAGAAACTAATGTTCCTTCTCTTTTTACATTGCTTGCATGAACAAAATTTAATTCTTTATTTTCATTAGTATGAAATGTTATCTTTTGCTCCATTTCATACTTTTCAAAAATCTCATTCAATGTCCCTACTACCTGTAACTTTCCTTCAACTAAAATCGCAATTCTATCACTTAAATACTCCGCTTCATCCATAAAATGAGTTGATAATACAATAGTTTTATTTTGTTTCTTTTGCTTACGAATAATACCCCATATCATCCTCCTTGACTTTGGATCTAGCCCTGTAGTAAGCTCATCCAAGAATATAATCTTTGGATTTGGAATCAAAGCTATAATTATTGATAAGCGTTGTTTTTGTCCTCCTGATAATTCCCTAATGTATGAATTTTTTTTTGACTCCAGATCAAATTCCTTCAGTAAGATACTATAATCAATAGGATTATAATATAGTTTAGAAAACATTTTACACACTTCACTCACTTTTAATCTGTCCGGAAATGATGCCTCTTGTAATTGAACTCCAATTTCATTATACAAGCTTTTGTTTATATCTTTAGCTTCAGTTCCAAGAATAGAAATACTTCCATTATACTTTTTATTTAATCCAACTAAACTTTCAATTGTAGAAGTTTTTCCTGCCCCATTAGGACCTATAATTGTAAATATTTCTCCTTCATTTATATTGAATGAAATATCATTAACTGCTTTTAAATCCTTATATTTTACACTAAGATGATTTACTTTTAAAATCATTTATTTCACCTCTTTCTATAAGCAATCTTAGAACTCTGTCAGTTCTTTCTTGACTAGTATATATTCTTCTTTGTTAAGAAGCTCATATATATTTTTAAACTTTATTTTCAATTTACTATAAGCATCTTGAGATATATCTTCCATAATATTTTCATACTGCTTCATTATAATCTGAGCATATAATTCATTATACTCTCTAACATTAATCTCCTCCATTAAAGATTCTTGCAATATAGTCCAAAATTTTTCAAACCCATTAAATGTGTTAGTAATAACTTCCTTCAAAGTTTTATTTTTTCTTATTCTATTTAATAATCCATCTAAGCCTATCTGATTTATAATCATCTTTACAATATATGGAACAATATTATATGTAACTAAACTATACGTATCGCTATTTTTCTTAATATTGTCCAATTCCTTTAATAGAATATTACATGTATTAATATTTAATACATCAAAAGCAATTGCACATTTTTTCCTCAAACTAATAGTTCCTTCTTCTAAAATAAACTGTTCCGAAATACACTCACATACACCTTCTACTAATTTAATATCTATAAGTGATTTTCCTTTTATCTGATTATTAATAAAGATATGACAGAGTTCATGACAAATCTTTGATTTTTTTATTTTTCCAAACTCCGAAATAATAAATATACAATTATCATTTGCAAAAGCATCTGCCCCTGGTGCCGGAAGCTTATTTAAAATGTCATACATAATGTCATAAGATGATGAAATATATACTTTTATACTTGGAATTTTCCTTTGAAAAATTCCATCTAACCTTTTCTTTACAATCGTATATGTAGGCACTACTCTGCATAGTAATTGTTTATCTGAACATATAAAAAAGTCACCATTTTCTTTTCTTTTTTGTACCCAACTTTCTTCATTTACAATACATTTAGTTTGAATTTGAAATATGGATTTTTCTTTCCTATCCCTACACTTTATTTCAATTGCAAAATCCTCAATCGTATGCTTTTTTAAATTCAATTTAATATTTTCATAATAAGTATTAATATTCTTTAAACAGCATCTTCCTTTATACGAATACTTTAGTACATCTGCATCAACAACTTTATTAAATAAAGTTTTCTTTTTAAATTTATAAACATTAACATTATTTTTCAAGATAAATTCAAGTGAATATGGTGATAAATCATTTTCTAATTTATTACCTGAAATATACACCCCAATAATATATACATGTTCTTTATACAAATTATCTTTTCTAATTTTAATATTAATACCCATATGAATTCATCCACCTAATATCCATAATTATTTATTTTACCAATATTATAATGTATATTATTATATAACCATCTATATCCTTCACTTAATTCATCTACTGACATATTTTTAGGTACATAAACAGCTTTAGTTGCAGTATAATCAGACCAATCAAAAGAAAATATTCTATTTTCATCTATAAGTCTTTTAGCTATCTTAGTTCCAGGATAGGGAGTAAGTATGTTAAATGCCGGAAGCTGAAGTTCTGTATCTTCAACAAATTTTAGAGTCTTCTCAAAAATATCTGGTGTATCATTATCTAATCCCAATATAAAAGAACCTAAAATCTTAATTCCCTTACTCTGAATTTTCTTAATAGCTTCCTTATATTTATAAACATGGTTTGTCTTCTTATTGATATCAATTAAATTATCTTCATTTATACTTTCAATTCCAATCAAAAGTCCTGAACATCCACTTTTTGCACATAAATCTAAAAGTTCATCATCATCAGCAAGTATAATACTTCCCTGACCGCTCCATCGTATATTAACTTCACTAAGTCTCTTAAATAATTCTTTTGCAAATAAAACATTGCCATAAATATTATCATCTACAAAACAAACCTCTTCTTCTAAATTTAGAGACATTATTTCATCCATCAAATCATCAATATCCCTTAATCTAAATGAATTTCCAAAAAACTTAGTAACACTGCAAAAATCACAATTAAATGGACATCCCCTCGTAGCTTGCACAGAATTAACTGTTCCATGTTTAGGTCTGATCTTATTATCAAAAATTGAACGATCTGGTCTTGTAATGCATTTTAAATCACTAAAAGAGTCTGCTTTATAAAATTTCTTTAAACCTCCTCTCTCAAAATCCTCTAACATCACTTTCCATGTATATTCTCCTTCACCAATCATAACTGCATCTGCATGTTTTGTAGCTTCCAAAGGTAATGCACTAGCATGTACTCCTCCTATAACTACTTTGACATTTTTACTTCTATATATATCTGCAATTTGATATCCTCTATTTATTTGCGCAGTCATTCCGCTAATTGCAACAAGATCGACTTGTTCATTAAAATCATTTTTTTCAAAAACCTCGTCAGTAAAACTTATCTCATAGTTTTCAGGTGTTAATGCTGACAGCATTGGTATCGTAAGTGAAGGAAACCAATATCGAAACATAAGTGACTTAAATTCCCTGCTATTCATATTTTTAAAACCTGGCAATATGAACTTTATCTTCATAAAAATATCTCCCTATTCTCTCTTTTTTAAATTACTCTTAATTAATGGACTAGCATCTCTATCTGTATGAGTGCCAATATTAGCAACTAGCATTGCAGTTTCATTAAATCCATCTATACCAATAAACTTATTTACTTCATCATCATAGAATCCTCCTATTGCAGCACATCCTAATTCGCATGAAGTAGCTGCCAAATACATATTCTCCATAGCATGTCCTAAATCTATATTGACAAATCTATATCCTCTTTCCAAATACTTAAATCTTGTTCTATCAATCATAGCTGTTATTATTACGTGAACACTAGCCTTTTTCTGCCATTCCTCATTAAATGTAAACTCACTATATTCATCTTCTAAATCACCTTTTCTTAGTATTTCTAATGCATGCAGACGAACATTATAATGATAAAGCCCCTGCTCAATTCCTTCTACATTCTTAATAACTATATAAAACTCTAAAGGATATAGTGCACCACCTGATGCTGGAGCTCTAAATGACTGATATCCATCATAGTCATTTGCAAGATCTATTGCCTTTGGTCCAATCTCATATTCTGGAGCATGAAAAAATCCCCCATGCTGTCCAAACGCTTTAAAGGACATAGTAATTCCATATGTTAAATAGAGAATTTTGCTTAACTGATTTTTTGATATAGGATCACCAGAATATATTCTTGTTGTTCTCCTATTTATTACAACATCTTCAAAAGATAATTTTGATTTTTCAAATTCCTTATCAAGAAATATAGCCTCATTATTGGGATATTCTTTATATGTTTTTGACATAGCTTTACATAGTTCTATATTACTTCTTATACCTTGAAAACGTCTTCCCCAAATTTGACCATCTACTCTTCTCATTTTAGAATTTTCATGATAAATATCAGATATTAATTCATCTTTTCTTTCATAAGTTACTCTAGCATTAAGACCACTAAAACTTTCCATCTTCATACCTCCCTATATAATTGAATTCACAAAATTATTTACATATATTACTTTAAAATTATTTTTACATATCAAGGAAATGGATGTGGTTGTTTATTATAAGAATTAGGTTCCTTATATTTATTATCATATCCTAATATATCTGGTACTCCTTTTAATCTTTTACCTCCAAGAAACGGAAAATTATGATTACCATTAAGCTGGTGTAAACCTGGAACCAAAACTTTGCATACATGATATCCTATTTGTTTTATGTCATCAGTTGTAATATCACAAGCAATTACATCATACCCCTTAGAAACAAGCATTGATACACAAGTATTTAAATCTTTCTTTTTATTATCACAACTATAATTTTTAATATTGCTGATATCCTTATTAGTCTTATCATGATAAACGAATTCTAATTGATCATTCATTTCTGGAAGACTATACAAATGAATATGATCTTGAAAATCCGTTATATCAGAAAAATCATCACTATAACCCCAGAACCAATCTTGAACTTGAAGATACTGAATCCATTTAGCACCCTGAGCAGCTTCAATCATTGCCTTTAATGCCGCTTCTTCTGGATCAAGACGGCAAGCCGCACCACATGCTGCTGACTTCCCTTTTGCAGAATTAAAATTCTTTATAGAAAAAATCACTGGTATCTCTAAATCTGTGGTTATATCTACCAATTTATAATCTGCATTATCACATGCAAATTTATCGACAATTATATCTTTTAAAAATCTTGACTTTCCATAAGGGTTAATTGAAGGCATAGAAAGTTTATTCAACCACATTATAGATATAGAATCTCTCTCTACAACTTCATATAATCCACCAAGTGCTGCACTTTCAAAACTCATTCCACAAGAAAGACCAGTTGATATGCATGGTGATATCAGCTTTTCGTATTCATCTGAAATGTAAGGTAAATATACAAATGTTGCAGGAATATATATATCTTTTCCTGTAACTAACGATTTACCTTTAACCCAATTTATTTTTGTATCCTTTGTGAACCTTTTATATATGAAATTTTCATTATTATATTGATTTTCTCCAAATAATGCCCATTGTTCTGGATCAACTGCATCTTTATTTAATTCATTATAAGATGCAAAAACAAACTCTTCTGGATTATAAATAGAACTGCAATAGCGTTCTACAGATTCTCCTATTGCTGATGCCATAGCTTTAATTCTCGTTAATCCTGCTCCACCATTATTAACATGACATTTATTAAAATTCTTATACTTTGAAGTATCTGCCATCTTTGTTGTATAAAAATATAATTTAGGATCAAAATTTTCATTCATTATTTCAATACACTCTTTAATAATACCTGTCTTTTTACTAATCAAACTTTTTCCTAGCTCTATTGACAATTCCGCTTCATTGTTGATACATTTCATAATATTTATTCCTCCTTATGGCAAATATACTGCATATGGTTCCACAAAAGGCTTTTTCTCAATATTGCTACATACTGGACATCGAGGCATTTTTAAAATTGAATCAATTGATGTCTCTAATGTTAATATATCAAATGTAATAACTCTTGATAAAGTAACTGGTGTAAAAATCTTAGTTATCTGTTTGATTACTTCCCATACAAGATAATTAGCGGCCATCGAATAAAATAAATCAGAGCCACATGTCTCCATTTGATTCCAATTATCTTCTTTATATTTTTCAAACTGCATTTCTTCTTCATAAAAGCTCAAGTTTCCATTATACCTATTTTGGAAACACTCATAACATGCTGTTTGATTTGGAACAACCATTGGCCCAATTTGAAATTTTAATTCTCCAACACGCAGACTTATCCAAGGTTTATCTGCATCAATGCACAACTTATTTACCTTTAATAAATCTGATTGTAGTGCAATATCCTCTGCAAATATTATAAGATCTACCTTACCAATTACTTTTTTCAAAGAATCGTTTTTATCAGAATAAAATACATTACATTTTTCATTAATACCTTTAAGTTCTTTAATTATATCTTCATATGAATACTTAGTCTCCACTAAATTGTATTCTTGTAATGTTTTATCATATAAATAAATAGTACCAAGTCCATTTTGAACGAGCTTTTTAGCTATCATTCTGCCACAACGCTTTAATCCAATCACCAGACAACTTGATTTCTTTAAGCTATCAAATAGCTTATACTTATCAATCACAGATGCATTAGGCAAAACACGTTCTGAAAATAATGAAAAAAACTGAAGCTGATTTTTAAATTTCTCTATTTCCTCTTGTTCTAATTTACTTTCATATTTACATTCTGCATCCTCAAGAAGATAGTGACTTTTCAATAATAAAATTGCCTCATTAACAACCTCCTGTGTACAATAAGATAATTTACTATATATATCATTCATAGTATTTGAACCATCCAATAATGGAAGTAAATCTGGCAAAATATTAGTTACTGCTGATCCTTTTAATAAAATAATATTTTCCTGGCTTCTTAGTTGTATAAGTTCATCATTTACTGGTACAACATTTAGATATGCTTTTAATAATGGTTTTCTAGGTAATTTATCCATAAAAATTCCTCCTTAAACTTTTTTATTAATTTTATAATTATAAAAATATTTAATACTCACTATAATTGGCCAACAAGCAACCCCTATTGTTGGATATACAGCCCATAAAGTCGATTTATCTGTCATAATATTACACACCCAAAGAACGATAGTAATTATAAGCCATGTATAAATACTTATTTTTATATTAAGTTTTTGTATGGTTTTAGAATCCTTAATATTCTTAATACAGAATGAATAAATAAACTCATAAATAGGCCAAATTGTAAAACATCCAATAATTAAGATAAACATCTTCCATTCTATATATCCCATAACTACAACTATAACTAAAATTATACTAACTAATAATTCGTAGAATAAAGCTTCTATCAATCTACTAAATCTGCTTTTTAATTCTTTCATTTTAGTTACATCTCCTTATAAATTAAGTTCATATACATTTCCAAAATATTGTCCTTTACTTCTTTTAGCGGGTCCTTTAGAATACTTAATAGTAATTGGTTTAATCTTAAAAAATAATACATCATCTGCATATATCCAATACTTTGCATAAGGGAATATCTCTTTTAAAACATCTATTGCTTTTATTCTTTCATCTTTTTCTTCTAATAAGACTACTTCTCCAAATAACTGAATAAATTCATCAATATTATTCTCATCAACAGTACCTGCAATAAAATTATTTCTTAACATATACTTGGCTTTATTTGTATCTTTAAATGTTGCAAAGTACAAATCAAAATTTTCTGATACATATTTTACCTTTGAAGCATATGGTTTATTATTATAACAAACTGCTATTGAAATATAGTTATGAGATTTCAGATACTCTTTAATCCCATTTTTAATATCTATGCTATTCAATTCTATCCCCCTTTTTCAATTACATATGTGTGAGGTATACAAATTCTACTTGTCCTATTTTATTGGTAATAACAATTTAATAAATTAGCAAGTTGTACTAGTTGATGTAGATCCACAACTAGTTGATGTACTACACGAACCTGAAAAAGTAGCTCCTGCAGTAATATTTATTTCATCATTTAATTCAACTATTTCTAATTCCAAGTTATCAATTTTCTTCTCCATTAATATCCCCTCCTTATATACTTTACTCATATAATTTTCTATACCTCACGTTTTTTATTATACACTTTTAAACTTTTTTTGCAAATATTGTTTTTGTTTTATTTTCCATATTAATATCATGAATTCCAAAAATGTATATAATATACTTATATTTTTAATCTTATCTACAATCATATTCATTATTTTGTAGATTCATCTGTACTTGTTGTTTACTGTAATCATCCATGACTCTTGGCACAACTATAACAAATACACTAACTGCGATCATGTTTTATGCTGTGCTATGTTTTAAATAAGTGTTGATTTTTACACTTATTTAAAACATAGCCAAATCTAAATAAAAAAATAAGCCAGCCACCCCCCAAAGGCATAAGCAACTTATTTTTTTGATGTACTTATATATATGCGGACTTAGGATACCCTTCTCTACACTTACCTCTAGTTTGTAGTCCACCTATACCCTTAAACCCTGTCACAGTGTTCTTAACAACCTCCTGAATATTTACTATTTCACTGACATTTGTATATGCCACCTTCTCACAAATAAAAACAGGATCAAGGCAGTGAATTAAAACTCTACCAGGTGAACTTGCGTAGTTGGCGCCAGCATCAAGCATTGCTTCATAACAAGATTGACAGGCTCCTGCAAAAATCACAAGATCATCATAACTTGGTTCGTAGTCTCTAAGTTTTGCAACAGATTGAACAAAATACTTTGAATTCCTGTAGCTTTCTATGTCCATGTAATCTCTTGAATTTTTAATCATGCCATCGTGACCGGTTATTACAACAATATCTGGTTTTACTTCCTTTACTAAAGAAACAATAAGATCCGGCTGATCCTTTTCAGAAATAACCTTGCCTACAGTATCTATCTTAAGCTGTTTATAAACCTTCAAGCATACATCAAGATACTCGCTATCACCGTCAACATGAAGGACTTTGCCTGGTCTTGCAAAGGTCATATTTTTAATATTTTTATCATCTTTGTCATTCTTTATCACTCTGTGGTTATACCTTTTTCTGTTTTTTTTTATACTCTCTTCTTTATTTAATCCCCTGTCCATTATTATCTTTTCAATAGATTTGTTTATGTTCTCATTAAATACAGTTTCTATTTCACCCATATTATTTGAATCAACTTCCATAAGGTCATCCACTGGTGAATCTGCAATTATTCTTAAATTAACACCATTTAAGATGCAATAAGTACCATTGGGACCCTCCTTTATGTCTATTATCTTAAATGTAATATCACAATCATGTGATTTTCTAGCAACAAAATCACCAATAACCAAAAATCTCACCCCACAGTAAATCTCAGATAAAGATACAACACTTTTTTATAAAATTTAAGTGTAGTATCCATATATACTATGAAGGCGAGACAAAACCTGTTCTTATATTATTTTTGGTCATAAGTTTTTTTGAATTCTTCAATAAACGCAGTATATTTTTCTCTCTCATCTATAAGTTCCTTTATCTTATTGTTAAAGGTATTTTGTCCCCAATTTACTTCATTATAATAATACCTATTTGCAAGTCTCCACAACCTTTGTGGGAAAACCAAAAATGCATAGAGAACTCTATATTCCTCCTCATGAAGCTTTGAAACCTCATCGTATGCTTTGAGTATGATATTGGCATACTCTATGTTCCAATCACATCTTTTAAGAACCTTTATCATAAAATTGGAGATATCATAAACTCTTACTTCCCTTTTACAGTAATCAAAATCAATTACATTTACCTTTTCATCTTTGTCAATTATAATATTATGATAAGTAAAATCATGGTGGCAAAAACTCTTTTCCTCCTCAGTTTTAGCACATATCTCAGGGTACTTTGAATCTTTCAATATTTCCATTGATTTTTTCCCCTGCTCTTTAAAAAAGTCAATACTTTTTAAATAATTAACATCAAATTCCGTTTTGTTATTTTTCTTTCTAGCCATGTCCCTCATTTTTTCAAAGGATCTAACTCTTTTTTCCATAAGATGAGGCCATCTACCAAGGTCGCTTTTCAATTTGCTGTTTTCTGGAGGTTCATATCCCTTTGAGCATTCATGCATTCGCGCTAATATCTTAGCAGCCTTAACAAGATCATCCTTGTCAGTAAAACTGCATTCTCTTCCATCTATCCATTGTGACAGAGTATATATATCCTCATTTACCAATGCATAGGGATTTCCTTCCACATTAAGGCAATATTTATCTACAAAATTAAAATCATGCTTTATAAGATGTTCCTTAGCACCATATACAAATAACAATTTTTGAACACCATAATTTATTTTTTTTAGACATTTGCTACCTTCATTTGTTTTTAAAAAATACACACCCTTATTTGGTTTCATAGATTCAATTTTAACATCAAATTGTCTTTCTATTTCAAATTCCCTCATCATGTTTTAATCACCTCCCATATATTCTAATTTATATGTAAGTGGAAAGAACTTTAGAAGAAAAAAATATATATCTTTAACACTTTATACTTCATTTTAATATAATGGATTGTAATGATTTTGGGAGAGATAACTTATGAAAATAGGTATTGATGGAAGAGCAGCGAAATGGTATAGAGGAACAGGCATAGGTACTTATACTTATGAGCTTATAAACAATATAAACAAGCTAGATTTTTCAAATGACTATTTTATTTTTTTACCGGATACAACTTCCTTTGACATAAATCTTAATAATAATTTTAAACTTAGAAATATAAATGTTAATATAAAAAATAACTTTTGGGATGAGGTAAACATACCAAACATACTTAAGGATAATGAGGTAGAACTCTATCATGTCCCTCAAAATGGTGTTGGTCTTCCTATGGATAAAAAATGCAAATTTATAATAACTCTTCATGATATTATTCCATACAAAATGCCAGAAACAGTAAGCAGTAGATATCTTAAAATTTTTAATGAAGAACTTCCTAAAATAATTTCCTTATGTGATGGAATAATAACGGTCTCCAATTTTTCTAAAAATGACATAGCTAAAGCTTTTAATTTTCCTAAAGATAAAATTTTTGTAACTTACTTATCAGCAGAGGAGATCTACAAACCACTTGATAAAATTAAAAGCAAAAAAATAATAGAAAAAAAATATGGAATAAGTGAAGATTTTATATTATATGTTGGTGGCTTTAGTCCAAGGAAAAATATAGCTGGAATAATAAAAGCTTTTGCCCAAATTAGGAGTCGCATAGACGAAAATTTAAAGCTCGTAATTGCAGGAAAAAAAGGTATATCATATTCAATTTACAATTCTCTAACAGAGAAACTAAACTTAACTTCAAAAGTTATCTTTCCTGGCTTTATAAGTCTTTGCGACATGCCATATCTATATAACAGTGCCAAACTTCTCGTTTATCCTTCCTTCTATGAAGGCTTCGGACTTCCTCCTTTGGAGGCAATGGCATGTGGAACGCCTGTTATAGTTTCAAATTCAACTTCACTTCCAGAAATATTTGGTAAAAGCTCAATTATGGTTAATCCACATAACACTGACGCTTTAGGTGAATCAATTTACGAGTGTCTTGAAAATAATATATTAAGAAGGCAGCTTACTTCAAGAGGTTTTAGTCTTTGTAAAAATCTAACCTGGCAAAACACAGCACTTTCAACCATTAATTCATATAAATCAGTTTTAAAAGCATAAAAAAATAGAGTTCTAATACTCTATTTTTTTATGCTTTTATAATTTATAGGAAATTATTTTTAAATTCATCCAAAAATTCCACCCGACTTTCTTCGACTGAAATTTTATTATTAAGTCTATTAAAAAATGTCTTTTCTCCCCAGTCCTTTCTTCTGCTGTAATAATCCCTTGTTATGGTATAAAAGTCGTTTGGAAAACTTAAGAGAGCATACAAAACCTCAAGCTCGTTTTTCTTCAAACTAGTTTCCTTACAATAATTGTCTAATATCAATACAGCTTTACTTATATCGTAATCAAAATTTTTTACTGCCTTAGATATAAAATTGCACAAATCATGCACTCTTAAATCTACAATTGAATAGTCAAAATCTATAAAGTATGCTTCTTCATTATTTATAATAATATTGTGATGTGCTAAATCATGATGACAAAGCACAATTTTATCCTCTTCACTGCAAAGTTTATAATACTGACTTAACTTTAATCGTTCTAGACTTTCATCAATTTTATTAATATAGTAATCCGCGTTTTTAATAAATATGTTATCAAATTCAGTCTTTACTTCATATAAGTTAGAAATTTTTTTAAAAAACAACATTTCATCTTTTTTTCTCATAAAACTTTCTATAAAGGTTCCACAATTATTTTTTGTAGGAAGTTCTGTTCTAAATCCCTCTGAAGCCTTGTGAAGTTTACTAAGTCCCTGTGATGCTATAGAAACATCTACTGGGTTGCTAAACTCACATTCTCTTCCATCTATCATATCCATTATGCAGTACAGTTCTCCGTTTTTTATATAATATTCTTTATTGTCTTTAGTTTTTGCGAAATCAACAATCCTATCAAAGTTCTTCTTTATATAATTTATAGCAGAAATTATATAGTTAAATTCTCCTATAGTATAGTTCACCTTCTTTAATACCTTATCTCCTTTATCCGTTGAAAGGAGATATGCTTTTCTAACAGGAACTATATTGTAAACTTTGAGTTGAAATTCCTCAAACATCTCAGCATTTAAATCATATTCAAGCAATTCTCTATCTCTTCCAGCGCTTAAATCAAGCATACTACTACCTCCTAAATAATGCTTTTTCCATCCTTCTTAGCTGCTTTTTTTATTTTTTTCAAATAATAGTCTTTAGGAAATTTTTCTTCATCTTTAACATATCTCCTAAACCATTTCATAACTTCCGATGGGTATGAAATAAGTGCCTTCATAAATTCTTCACTGCAAGCATTAAGTTTCTCAATACAAGCATACTCATGTATTAATTTCTCCCAATCAAACTCGTCCTTTATTACCTTTATCCTATCTATTAAATTTATGCCATCAATTTCTATCATATCAAAGCATATAGAACTTGCATCCCTTATAAATAAATGTTCATTTTCATATACATTATCAAAATAGCAATCTTCAAGGCATATCTCTCCGCTTTTCATGCTTCTTTTTATCAAATCAACATAATTCCTTGATGCTTGTAGTACGCATTCTTCACTTCTTTCGATATACTTTAAAAGCATATCATTAAAATCATCTGAGATGTTATTTCCCTTGGTGCTTCTAATGTATCTTTTACCAAGCCTTATCTCCATCTTATATTTTTCAACTAACCTTCCAGTTTTATTATCTATATTTTTAATATCATATCCTCTATAATCCCTTAAAATCTTATGAAATTTATTAATTACATGAAATTGCTCAACAATAAGCTCTTCAGTTATTTCGCCTTTTTTTACTGTATGCGTACTTTCAGAAAAATTAATACCACTAATCTCAATATATTGTTTCAGAGATATATTCTTTAAATTATTCACTTCATCACCTTCAATAATTCATACTAAGTGAAACCTCTATGAAATTTAATTTTTATATTTGAAAGTCATAAGTTCCTCTAAAAATTCTTGTCTATTTTCTTTATCTTCATTTATTTTTTTTAGTTTACTTATAAAAAACTCCTCTGTCCACGGTTGTTTTTCCCAATAATACTGTATACCAATCTGCCAATACGCTTGAGGAAATTCCATAAAAGCAGCCATCAGTGGTACATCTGTATCTTCAATATTATAAACTGAGTTGTATACATCAAGTATAAAAATAGCTGTTGCCATATCCCATTTCCCATTTTTCATTTTTCTTATCATAATACTTGATAAATCATGAAGATGAGTATCTAAAATACAATAATCAAAGTCTATTATATTAATTTCTTTTTGAGAATTAACGAGTAAGTTGTGGTGTGCATAATCATGATGACAAAAACCTTTGTAATTAATTTCTTTCTCCATTTTGTAAAAGTAATCACAGTTTTCTATATCATCTATAGATTTCTTTGCTCTTATAATTTCTTCTTCCATCATATTCATGTATAAAGTATCAAATTCAGTTTTTTTCTCTTTGGCCTCTATTCTTTTTTTAAAATCCAGCATCTCATCAATCCTTGTTTCAAACTGCTTTATCCATTTTAGCCATCCTATCCTTGGATTCATTTCCTTTGTAAGTTCAAATCCCCAACTCTTTATATGAAGCTTTGCAAGAGCTGACACAGCTTTAACAAGTTCTACTGTATTATCATAATCACATAATTTTGAATCTATCCACTTAGTAAGATATGCATATCCTTCTTTAATTTTTATATAATTTCTTTTATCTTTTGTCCTTATAATATCTGGAATACATTCAAATTCATTTTTAATAAGATGCTCAATAGCTGATACTATAAACAAAAAATGGCCATAGTCATAATGTATTTCTTTAAGACAATATTGTGACGAATTAGCAGTTATTTTATATACGTTCTTTATTTTTTTTATTTCTTTAGTATCAATTTCATAATTACTACTTAACTTTTCCTTAATTTCACTTAAATCAATCATAAAATTTCACCGCTGAAATATTATTAAAATATGAATAACATATTCTATACACTATTATATGAGCATAAACTTTTCTGTGTGATTTAGATTTAAAGCACATTTCATTATAAACATTAATATTATTATATATAGGAAGTTTTTAGGAGAGATTTATATGAATATCGGAATAGATGCTAGACCAATAAATTTATATAGGGGAAGCGGAATTGGAACATATACTGAAAATGTTACTAGAGAACTTTTAAACCTTGATAGCAAAAATTCTTATACCTTATATTGGTATGGAACAGACTATGAAACCTTTAAACATAATAATTGCAAAATAAATATAATTTCAAGAGGACATCATAATTTTTTTGAAAACTGCTATTTACCATATAATACTATAAAAAACAATATTGATATATATCACATACCTCAAAACGGCATTGGTTTAAGTGAAGATTTGTCATGTATAAAAGTTGTTACAATACATGATTTAATACCTTACGTAATGCCTGAAACTGTTGGCAAGGGTTATCTTCTTAAATTTCTAAAAAGCATACCACTTGTAGTTGAAAAATGTGATGCAATAATAACTGTATCTGAATACTCAAAAAAGGATTTACTTAAATTTTTTCCTATAAATCCAGATAAAATATATGTAACACCTCTTGCAGCAAATAGTAACTACAAAATTATGGATAAAG
Organism: Clostridium guangxiense; assembly: GCF_021043395.1. GTDB lineage: Bacteria > Bacillota > Clostridia > Clostridiales > Clostridiaceae > Clostridium_S > Clostridium_S guangxiense. Next base: position 51,509 of record NZ_JAJNKE010000010.1, on the reverse strand, counting down.
CTTACTGTAGTGGTTATCTTTTAAATAATTACGGCATAAAAAACAAGTTTATTCTTTATATTGGCGGCTTTAGTCCAAGAAAAAATGTAAAAGCTTTAATATATGCCTTTAGTAAAATAAAAAAAAGCCTCACACAACCAGTAAGTCTTGTTATAGTTGGCTCAAACAAAGATGATTTAAATAATCTAAAACTTCTATGTGATAAACTTAGAATTTCAAAAGAAGTTATATTTACGGGCTATGTAAAAGAATCTGAGCTTCCAATTTTTTATAACACCTGTGAAGTTTTTGCATATCCTTCACTTTATGAAGGCTTCGGACTTCCACCACTTGAAGCGATGAGCTGTGGAGCTCCTGTAATAACTTCAAATATAACTTCAATTCCAGAAGTAGTAAAAGACAGCGGAATTCTTATAGATCCTTTTAAAAGTTCAGAAATAGAAAATGCTTTATGGAAGGTTTTAAATGATGAGTCTCTTAGAAATGATTTAAAGGTTAGAGGAATTAAAAATTCAGCAACTTTCTCTTGGAAGAAAACTGCTGAAAAAACACTTGATATTTATAACGCTGTTTATAAAAAAGCAATGGGAGAAGTATAATAGACAGCCCTACAATCCTTACTATTTTGGTTCAAATTTTTCAAGTACATTTTTAAGGTTTTCTGTCTGCACTTTTATGAAGTTCTTTTAGCTCATCTTCGCTAAGTAGAACTTCTATTTTGTTTTGAATTCCTTCATGAGATGGAATACTTAAAGCTGCATTTTTTGTTGGATTATTTATATTTAGGTTCTATAGATTTTTGAAGATCATTCATAATATCCTCTATTTTTTTATTGCTTTTTATGTTATCATTTAAACTTCTTAAAACTTCGTCTCTTACTTCATTATAATTTTCATTATATATAATATTAGAAAATAATTTAGCTGAATTAATATACCATTTATACATATCTATATCTCCAACATATTTATTTTTCTTATGTATTTTTTCATAGGTATATGCAGCTGTATTACTTGAGCAAAGTCCATATATATTAAATTGGTTGTATACGGCATCAACATCTCCAGTTACAAATTTGACAAATTTAACAGCATAATCTTTATTTTTAGAAGAACCTGAAATCATAAAATTTGTACCATCAACATAAGCCGTGTCATTTCCACCATTTTCAAAAGCTGGAAGCCTAGTTATTTCTATTTTACCACTTAAATTAGAATGGCTTTTCTCAAGATACAAAACAGTTTCTGGTGTGGCAATAAGAGAAACTATACTTCCTTTTTCAAATAATTGAAGATAATCGCTGTTACTCACATCAATATTTATTTGATTTTTCAGGATATTGTATATGAATTTATTTGCTACCATAACCTTCTTACCATTAACATCAATTTTACCTTGTTCATCAAAAAAATCGGTACCAAGCTGATTTAGCTGAACATTATATATTTCACTCAAATTAGGAATCGAAGTTAGCTTTCTACCAGAACTTTTTAAGTTATTACCCACGCTTACATAATCATCCCATGTTTTTATATCCTCTGCATCTATACCCGCTGACCGCAATATATCTGACCTATAAAGCATAAAAACAGGTTTTACATACCAAGGATAACCATAAACGCTATTTTTTCTTGATAAATTATTTATTCTATTATTTAAAAACATTCCTTTTTTTATATCTTGATCTGATGCTACATTTAAAAGCTTATCTGAAAAACCGTTAATAAGCGTTGCCGTACTATCATCTGTAACTTCAATTATATCTGGAAGTTTTTTGCCATTTGTGCAGCTATCTATGTATTTATCCGAAATATCCTTTGAAGTCATAGCAACAACCTTTACACTTATATAAGGATATTTTTTCTTAAATAGGTTAATTTGATCATTTATAACATTTTCATCTTTACTGCATACCCATACAGTTATTTCTCCAGGAGTTTTTGTAGCTTTCTTATTTACACTAGTTTGCTTTTTTACAGTAGAACTAGAACTACTGCTTTGACATCCACCCAAAAAGCTTATCATAAATAACGCAATTATGAACATGATAAAAAATTTTTTAGATTTATTTTTCATAACCAATTACCCCACTTTTAACACTGTGTAGTACATATGCACATACATAAATAGTATATCATATAATTTTATTTTTTCATAATTTAAAAATCTACCTCCAAGTAAAATTATCTATAAGACGCGTTTTTCCTACATATACTGCTATTGCAATAAGAACACTTTTATTTATTACTGAAACCTTCTTAAGATTCTCACTATCTACAATCTCAACATAATCTATTTTACTGAGAGGCTCTTTTTCAATTTCACATTTTATTATTTCTATTAATTTATCTGCATTTCTTTCACCATTTTCAAGAGCTACTCTAGCCTTTTTCAAACTCAAACTCAAAACAACAGCTGCACTTCTTTCTTCATCTGTAAGATAAGTATTTCTGGAACTCTTAGCAAGTCCATCTGCTTCTCTTACAATTGGACATCCTACTATTTCTATATCAAAATTTAAATCTCTTACCATTCTCTTTATTACTGCAAGCTGCTGTGCATCCTTTTCACCAAAATACGCTCTATCAGGTTTAACAATATTAAATAACTTTGAAACTACAGTACATACCCCTCTAAAATGTCCAGGTCTTCTCGCTCCACATAATACCTCTGTTATTTTATCAACATTTACATAAGTTTCTGCGTCTTTGAAATACATCTCAGAAGGCTCTGGATTAAATAGAAGAGAAGTTCCACCAGCTACACATACTGCCTCATCTCTTTTTAAGTCTTTTGGATAAACTGCTAAATCTTCCTTCGGTCCAAATTGAATTGGATTTACAAAATCACTTACAACAACCCTATCATTCTCTTTTGCTGCCCTTTCTATAAGACTTTTATGCCCCTCATGCAAATATCCCATTGTAGGAACAAGCCCTATGGTTAAACCTTGCTTTTTCCATTCTTTTATATTTTCTCTAACTTCTTTTATAGTATAAACAGTTTTCATTTACTTTTCCACTCCTTTTTATTACTCTCTGCTATTAATAAAGTTTTTCAATAACGCTTTCATCTATTTTAAAAGTATGTTCCTCTGCTGGAAAGGCACCTACCTTCACATCTTCTATATAATCCTTAAAAGCATTCTTCATAATTTCTGCAAGCTTAGCTGGTACACATTCAAGTACTATAGCAAAAGCCCCTGCTGCTTCAATTTTTTTTGCATCCTCTATGAGTTCTTTAGCTCTGGCTTCACTTTTTCCTTAGTTTCCTTTGATTTTCTAAAAGTATCAACTGTATTTTTCATCATTTCTGCCTCCTAAAAAATTAATGACCCTTCCATAATCTTTTTCTTTGTTCTTTTCCAAAGCTAAATACAATAACTGTCTTGAAAGTTCCTTATAAAGCTCGCAATGCTTCTTTGGTATAACTTCAAGATGATACAATGATTTTTTATCTGCATCTATTATAAATGCAGTATTTGCCAATTTTTCAATAAAAGTTTTTAAAGTCTGTAGGTACTCTTTATCTCCTTCAATTGAAAAATAAGCACTATTTAACTGTCTATAGGTATTGTATTTATCTGAAAATGGAAACATAGGATGGATTGAATATCCGAAGGCACCTTTATTTTTTATATCAGAAAAGATATTAGATGATAAACTTCCACTGGTATGAATAATAAGTTTATCATTTATTTTTACATTTTTTATACTTTGCCAAATCTTTTTAATTTCATCGTCAGGAGTAGTTATAAATAATGCGTCACTCTCAATTACAATATTTTGCAATTTATCATACGCCTTTGAGTTTGTAAACTCTGCTGCATGTTCTGCAGAATTGTAACTTTTGCTATAACATCTACTTAATTTCACATTATTTACATAAAAATACTTTTCCTATCTCATTTAAAAGATCCAAGAAAAATATAAAATACAATTAAAAAAATTCTAAGGTGAAGTTCCGTTTGGATACTTCCCATCCTAAAAATAACATAACACAAATTCTTCATATATACAATAATATCTATTACTTTTATATACTTTACATACAAAATATGTTATAATTATTTAAACTGAACATTCGGTACTAAATCTAAGGAGATGATAAAAAATTAATGAATAAACCAAATGCACGTGAAAGAATTTTACAAGCAGCAGTTAAAATATTTGCAGAAAAAAGCTGAGAATTTACCAAGTCGCATGAAAAACGTTTATTACGAGTTTGGCGAAAAAAATGCAGACTTAGTAAGAGTAATTTTTATAGATTCTCTAAAAAGAACAAGTTACTTCGTAATATTTCTAACAGCTGCTTTTAAATTCTCTGCTGCTTTTCTAATATCCTTTTTCCCTAGTATTGCTGAAACAACAGAAATCCCAGCAATTCCTGTATCTGAAAGTTTATCTACATTTTCTTCACTTACACCACCAATTGCAACAACCGGGATATCAACTTTTTGTACTATTTCCTTTAAGGTTTCTATACTTACGTCTTCCGCATCATTTTTAGTTCCTGTTGGGAAAATTGCCCCTACTCCAAGATAATCAGCACCATCCTTTTGTGCCTTTAAAGCTTCTTCTACATTATGAGCTGAAACCCCAAGTATTTTATCCGTACCAATTATCTTTCTTGCAATATCACAAGGCATATCACTTTGTCCTACATGAATACCAGCTGCATCAACTGCTAATGCTATATCTAATCTATCATCAATTATAAGTGGTACATTGTATTTATCCGTAACTTTTTTAACATTTATTGCAGTATTGTAAAAATCCATAGTCGAAAGATTTTTTTCCCTTAATTGCACAAGTGTAGAACCACCAAGTATGGCCTGCTCCACAGCCTTTTCTAACTCAATATTGCAAAGCAGACTTCTCTCTGTTACAAGATATAGACTATAATCAATTTTCTTCATTAACCTTGCCCCTTTTCACAAAATCTTCACCCGAAATATTAAAAACTTCATCTATAAGTTTTACTCTGAAGCTTCCGCTGCCTTCATTCTTTGTAAGTTTTTCATGTGCCTTCTCTCCAGACATACTCATAGTTAAAATTCCTGCAGCAGCTGCCAACAGATAATTTTTAGTTACGCCACAGTATGTACCAACAAGCGATGTAGTCATGCATCCTGTTCCGGTAACAGTTGTAAGCATCTTAGTTCCATTTTTAAGAACTATAACTTTATTTCCATCAGACACATAATCATCTACTCCAGTAATTGCAGCAACTGTGCTTAGACGTTTAGCGCAGGTTTTTGCTATTTCCTTTGCATCATCTGTAAGAGTTTCTTCTGAATCAACACCCTTTGAAACTGCCTTCATACCGCATAATATTTTGATTTCTGCTAAATTGCCTCTAATTACAGCAAACTTAATTTCCTTTATAAGTCTTAAAGCAGTTTCCTTTCTATATGGTGTTGCTCCTACTCCAACAGGATCTAATACCACTGGAATTCCAATTTTATTTGCTCTTTTACCGGCCTTTATCATAGCTTCTATGGTTCTACTATTTAATGTACCAATATTAATCACAAGACTTGAAGCTATAGAAACCATATCCTCTACTTCATTTTCATCGTCTGCCATTACTGGTGAACCGCCGACAGCTAAAACTATATTTGCACAGTCATTTACTGTAACATAGTTAGTTATATGATGTACAAGAGGTTTCTTCTCCTTTACGCTGCATAAAAGTTCTTTGAGTTTTTCATTAATTTCCATTTGTTTATATACCTCCAACTAATAAAATATAGTATTCCTGTTATCACCATGCTTGGAAGTGTTGCACCAAATATAAAATCTAACTTAATAAATAAGTAATAAGTTGCTACTCCAATTACCCATACTATAGCTGAACCTATGTTTAATAGCAGTTTATCCTCTATTTTCGTCTGCTTTTTTATTATGAAATAATCTGTTAAAAGCACTGCAAATAATGGAGCAAAAACTGAACCTATTGCATAAAGAAAGCTCGTATAATTGTCCATGTTAACTAATAATGATGCTGCTGTTCCTATTATTGTTATAACTATAGCCGCAGCCTTTTCATTAAACCTTGGCATTATATTTAAAAATGTAACTCCAGCTGAATATGCATCCATAAATGTGGTTGTTACTGTTGAAAGCACAACAATTCCAAAAGCCGATATTCCAAGATTTGCAGCAAGCATCATAGCCGAAGGATCAGGATTTTTTGAAACAATTGCTGCTCCAAGACCTATAATGAACATCCACGAACTTCCAACAAAATATCCTAAAAGGCTGCCAAAAGCACCGTCTTTTTCATTTTCTGCAAATCTTGTATAATCTGCAACCATAGGAAGCCATGAAACAGGCATTGCTATTACAAGTTCAAGAGCACTTCCAAAAGACATATTGGTACCTACTGGTTTTGAAAAAAGCTTGCCACTTCTAAAAACAACCCATCCAAGTACAAGTGTAAGTGCAAACAAAAGCACTACTGCTAAAGTGTTAATCTTTTTAAATCCAGTCATTCCAAAAGCTATGACCAATATAATAAGCACTGCTGTAAATACACTCCACAGAGGAATATTATTTATGGACCACATTGTTTTACTTATTAAATTTAAAGACTGAGCACATGAATTTATCATAACTGCTGTCCATCCAAGAAGCTGAAGCACATTTAATATTGAAAACAAATATGTACCATACAAGCCAAACGATATTCTTGTAGAAGTAATTGCAGGAACCTTTTCACGAGTACCGATTATACCTGCAAATATAAATATTGCTGTACCAATAAGGTGTCCAAGTATTATTGCAATTAACCCTTTTTTAAAACCTAAAGCTGCTATTGATCCCCCCGTTAAAATTTCAGCTATAGAAATAGCAGCACCACACCATAAAAGTGCAAAGTCCCAAAAATACATTTTCTCTTTAGTTTTACTCATAGTTCAATCCAGCCTTTTTATATAATTCATAAAAATGATTAGTTGGTCCTGAGCCATGTCCTATAGCAAGTGAATGTTCTATGGCAGTTGTTATGTACTTTTTAGCATTTTTTACAGCTTCCTTTATGTTCATTCCAAGTGCTAAATTTGATGCTATAGAAGAAGAAAGCGTACAACCTGTTCCATGAGTATTTTTTGTGTTAATCCTTTGATTTTCTAAATAAACAAATTCTTTTCCATCATATAAAACATCTGTAGCATCCCCTGTTAAATGTCCCCCTTTTACAAGTACATTCTTAGGTCCCATGTTATACATTATTTTTGCTGCTTTCTCCATATCCCCCATAGTTTTAATTTTAATACTAGCTATTATTTCTGCCTCTGGTATATTAGGAGTTACAACTGATACAATTGGTATAAGTTCTTTTATAAGCGTCTCAACAGAATTTGGGTTCATAAGTGAATATCCTGATTTTGATACCATAACAGGGTCCAAAACAACATTTTGTGGTTTATACTTTCTTAGTCTCTCAGAAACCACCTTTATACCCTCAATTTCAGATATCATGCCTATTTTTATTGCATCAACTTCAATATCATCAAAAATAGCATCAATTTGCTTTCCTATAATATCTGGACTTATATTCTGGACATCAATAACTTCCTTGGTATTTTGAGCTGTGACTGCGGCTATTACACTCATTCCAAAAACTCCATGAGCAGAAAAGGTTTTTAAATCTGCTTGAATGCCTGCACCGCCGCTAGAATCAGATCCTGCAATTGTTAATACTTTTTTCATAGGTAAACTCCTCCTATATTCTTCTTGTATCTCGGAGGGAAATGAAATTAGAAATGACATTGAATACATTTCAATTTAGATACATTCTTAATGAAATTATCCAAATAAAAAATGCTTACTTTTTAGGTAAGCATTTATTTCAAATAAAAATACATAAATTCACTTTGCTCCCTACGGTAGTTTTAACTACTTCAAGTTCAAAGGGTCAGGTTTTAACCTTCTCAACCAAATGGTTCCCCCGCAATACAATAATTTATTAAATTTTAAAATACGACTTAATTATATACACAAATATATAAAATTGTAAAGCTTTATTCAAAATTTCACATTAAAATTTAAATACAATCTGATAACACTTCTGAATTTTTTAATATCTTATCTCTCTGAGTATTTCTTTTTGAACCTTTTCAACATCAGGAACATAGCTCTTTAAAAGTTTCATGCTTCCTTTAAATGTGTAACTTCCTGTAGCTGCGGGTATTAAAATACTATCTCCATATTTTATATTTTCACTTTCGTTGTTATTTTCTCCATATAAAAGTTGTCCTTTCCCATCAACACATGTGAATATATAAAATCTCTCTTCATCACTTTTTTCTGTAAGTTCATCTTTAAAATCATATAATTCAAGTGAAAAATCTCTTCCAAGACAAAGATAAGTTTTTTCATATCCATCTTTTTTAACTTTTATTCCTTCACTTTTTTTACCACGAAGGCTTAAATCTATTACATCAAGAGCTTTTTTAACATGTATTTCTCTACCCCTATTATAATCAGAAACCCTATAAGTAGTATCACTATTCTGCTGAATTTCTGCTATTATAACTCCCTCACCTATAGCATGAATCATACCACTTCTTACAAGGTATACATCTCCCTTTTTAACCGGAATTTTATTCATGTATTCATCTAGTTCATCTTTTTCAAGAGCCTCTTTAAGTTGTTCTTTAGTACAGTTTCCCTTTGTTCCAACGACTAAATTAGCACCTTCAAAAGCCTCAACAACATACCAAACCTCAGTTTTTCCCATGTCGCCCTCAACTCTTTTGGCATACTCGTCATTAGGATGAACTTGAACAGAAAGCTTATCTTTAGCATTTATTAATTTTATAAGAAGCGGAAACCAATCTGGACTTATCTTTGTTCCTATAAGCCTGCTTCCTTCTTCCTTTATCAAAACATCAAGCCTTTTACCTTTAAATTCACCATTCGCTACAATACTCGTTCCATTTTTATGGCAAGCAACATCCCAACTTTCGCCTATATTGCCATCTGGGAGATTATCTCTAAATTGTTCTAAGTCCCTTCCGCCCCATATTTTCTCATAGTATAAATTTTCGAATTTTAATGGATACACAACAAAATCCTCCTTATAATATGCCTGTTATTTTAAATTTTTAATAAAATTATTTAAAGTATATTTGCTTATATAAACCATATTATAAGTTGTATACATTTATTTATCAATACATATGCTTTTAAAATTAAATAATTTAGTATTTGTTTTCTCTAACTTATATATAGGACAATTTATAGAATTATGAGCTAATTTCTTTATGAGCTCTACATTTTTACTGCTGCAATTTAGTCCCAAATATAGTGCACTTGGTTTTATTGGAAATTTAACATTTTTACGTATTTGCTTATCTTTGAGTATTATTCTCCATTCTTTTTCATAATTCCAGCTTATATGTTTTATTTGCATCATAAAGAAAAGCATATATGCTGCATCTTCTGTTTTATCATTAATGAGGTCTTTTAAAATATTAGTTATATCATATCTTTCAGTTTGATACACTATAGGAAATAAATATTTTGAAAATCTATTCGTATAACTAACTTTGGAAAAATCATATTCTGCACACATTCCCTCATGATTTCCAGCATAATGTGTCCACATAGGCATACTATTAATCTCCTCAGAAAAACAACAAATCTTAACGTCCTTTTTAAACGAATTAATTAGTTTTGAAACATCAGTGTCCTTTAAATATTTTTTAATTTCCCCTTCATCAAAGCATATTCCACATGAATCAAATGGATCATTAAAGTCATCTGGATTTGAAAACCAAAGTTCACTATTTATAAGCATGTTTATTTTTTCCCTATTTATAACTTCATATTTATATAATTTTTTAGGAAAGTTATTATATTTTAGCTCATATGCCTCATCTTTTTTTCCTGCGAAAAATAACTTTTTATATTCTTCTATCCATTCCAAAATATTTTACTCCTTAATATAAATTAATATTTAGTTTTTCCATAATCAACTTATATTATTAATTTGAGCTATATTTCAAAACAAAAAAGCGGAAATGATAATCATCTCCACTTTTTTTAATTAAAACATAGCCTTAATTAAATTTCTCTTAAAAGCTTTTCCACAACTAAAGGTTCCTTCATCGCAGAGGACATTATAGCCACACCTTTAGCACCCGCTTCAATTACATCTCTTACATTTTTTTCACTAATGCCCCCAATGGCAATTACAGGCACAGCTACTTTAGCCACAATTTTCCTAATATAATCTAATCCTTTTCCTTTTAGTCCCGGTTTACAGACTGTTTCATATACATTCCCGCAAAGCAAATATGCTGCACCATTTTTTTCAGCTTTAATTGCTTCTTCCAAGCTATGAACTGATACTCCTATTTTTATATCGACTTTTTCTTGTCTCATAAAATTCTCAAAGCCCATATGATAGGCATAGGCCTTAATTTCTTCAGCCACCCTTAAATTTCCATTAACAATTAGCCTTGCATCGTATTTATCCGCAGCAACTTTTATTTTGCAAGCTAGTTCATAAAGTTCATCGTATTTAAGATCTTTCTCCCTCAAAATTATATTTTTAGCACCATATTCAAGTGCTTTTTCAAGCCTATCACATAAATTTCCGTTCACCACTAATTTTCTATTTGTAACAACATATATCATAGCGCATTTTCAAAATCCTTAAACACTGGATTATATCCTAATTTTTTTATAGAACTATAAACTTCCGTAACACTTCTTTTATCATTGGTGTCAAACTGTCCTTCTCCTTTATCCTTACAAGAATGTCCTCCAACTTCTGTTGATACTCCCGCAGACATTTTTGTCACCCCTATAGGTATAAGACTATCTCTAAATTTTGCTGGTTCCCTTGTAGTTATATTTGTACCTGCTCGTGGCAAAAACAACTTATATGCTAAAATAACTTGTACAATATTTTTATCGTTTACCTCATATATGTCATTAAAGCTTCCTGCATGAGGTCTTATTCTTGGTGCAGACATTGACATTTCAACACTTGGAAACTTATCTTGTATATATGCTGCATGAAGTCCTGTAAAAAATGCTTCACTTCTCCATTTGTATAGTCCTAAAAGTGCTCCTGTTCCTATAGAGTGAATTCCTGCCTTACACACTCTTTCAGGTGCATCAAGTCTAAATTTAAAATTCTTTTTAGGTCCACTTAAATGAACTTTATCGTATTTTTCTTCATTATAAGTTTCCTGATAAATTGTAAGACTGTCTGCTCCTGCATCAACAAGTTCCCTGTATTCCTCAACTTCTAGAGGATATATTTCTATACATATAGAGCTGAAGTATTTCTTTAATATTTTTATAGCATCTCTTATATATGATACTGGTGTATGAACCTTTGATTCTCCTGTTAAAACTATTATATTTCTCATGCCAGATTCGTGTATAGCTTTAGCTTCTTTCTCAATTTCTTCAAAGGTAAGCTGTTTTCTCGCTATTTTATTTCTTACATTATAACCACAGTATGCACATCCATTTACACAATAGTTTGCAATATACATTGGTGTGTACAGTACAACTGTCTTCCCAAAATTTCTTAAGGACAATTTTCTGGCCTTTTGTGCTAAAGGCTCTAGATACCTTTCTGCTGCTGGAGATAAAAGCCTTAAAAAATCCATTTCATCTAAGTTATCCTTACATAAAATATTTTCTATATCATTGTCCTTTACTCTAGAAAAAAAATCTTCAAAGTTAAAATTCTTATATTGTTGTAATTTTTCATAAAAACTCATTTTCTCACCTTCTATCTTAAAAATCCTGTAAGTGGTGATGAAGCTTCAGCATATTCTCTTTCAGCACCAAGTTTCGCTGTGTATGCTTTTCTTCCTGCTTCAACTGCAAGCGAAAATGCTTCTGCCATTAAAACAGGATTATCAGCTGTTGCTATAGCCGTGTTTACGAGAACAGCATCAGCTCCCATTTCCATAGCAAGTGCTGCATCTGATGGTTTACCAATTCCTGCATCAACAACTATAGGCACTTCATTTATTTCTTCTATTAAAATTTTTATCATTTCCTTAGTTCTAAGTCCCCTATTGGTGCCAATAGGTGCTCCTAGTGGCATTACAGCAGCTGCACCTATATTCACAAGTCTTCTAGCATCCATTAAATCAGGATTTATATATGGAAGTACTACAAATCCCTCCTTTACAAGTGCTTCTGTTGCCTTTATAGTTTCATAATTATCTGGAAGTAAGTATTTATTATCTGAGATAACTTCTATTTTAATCCAATTTCCACAGCCTGCTGCCTTTGCAATTCTAGCAAGCCTTATTGCTTCTTCTGCGTTTCTAGCCCCCGATGTATTTGGCAAAAGTATTAAGTTCTTATTTACAAAATTAAGTATATTATCACTTTCTGCCGAAGTTGTATCTACCCTTCTAAGTGCAACGGTTATAACTTCTGCATTTGACTTTTTCATAATTTCCGGAATTATTTCATTTGAACTAAGCTTCCCTGTGCCAATAAAAAGCCTATTTTTAAGCTTAGTTCCACCTATAATAAGTTCATCCATTTATTAAAAACCTCCGTTTTCATTCTTCATTCATTATTATTCTGAGCACTGCATTTGCCTCATGATTTGCTGCAATAGATACTCTTGGTGCCATAAGGCCTACACCTGGTTTAGCTTCATTTTCCATATCACCAACCAAGTAGAAATTTTTATTTACCTTTCTTGTTCGTATTGTATTACTTGAAAAATATCCCGCCATGCCAGAAGCACATATAATTTTCTTATCTCTCATCTTTGTAAGCACCGCATTTGTAAGTACTGCTTTAGAAACTGGATTATCAAAAGCTTCAATAATTATATCCACATTTTTAAAAATATCTACTGCATTATTTTTATTTATAAATGTATCTAACGTATCTACTTCTACAAATGGATTGCACCAAGATATTACTTCCTTTAAGGCCTCTATTTTCTTCATTCCAATATGCTTTATAAAATACTGCTGCCTATTTAAATTGCTCGGTTCAACCACATCAAAATCCACTAATAAAAGTTTTCCTACTCCAACTCTTGCAAGTGACACAGCAGCATTTGAACCAAGTCCTCCAAGTCCTGCAATCCCTATAGAAAGCTTTTTAATTTTATTATGAACCTCCGGGGTGTGTCTTGCCATAAGCTGCGCTTCCATTTCATCTTCACTTGGAATTTCACCTTTTTTTATAAATACTATGCAATCTCCATCTTTAAGCTTAATGTCATTTTTCATTATGAAACCATTATAAACAATAACATCAGCATCTTCTTTTATTTCATTCTTAAGACTAAAAAGCATAGTTTCATAAGGAATGTCCTTCAATTTTTCATTCACGCAAATTTTCACTTAGCCGCCCCCAACAAATCTTATTACTTCTACTTTTGAGGATGTACACAGCATTTTTTTATCATATTCATTTCTATCTACTATTTCCATGTCTACTTCTACAACTACTCTATCTTTGTCAACATTAATTTCATTTAATAATTCTGTAACAGTAATACCTTCTTTAAAATTAATTTCTTTACCATTTACTAACAAAGTACCACCTCACTTATTTTTGGAAATAAAAAAAGAGAAACAAAACTGTTTCCCTCATAATCTACTACTTTCATATTATAAATACACAAACTCTGCGCAGAATTTCATGTTAAATATGAACTACCTACTCTCCCTACGTTGGCATTATCCAAATCAGGTTATGAGGGTCTGGAATCACATTCCACTCTCAGCCTGTCTACAGGCTCCCCAGTTAAAATATTAAATTTTACCTTTTTAATTTATCACATTAAGAAAAAAATTGCAAATATATATAAAGTGAAACACGAAACATTACTACAATATTTTAGAATATTGTATCATAAATTATAATGTGTTAATATTTGTATAACAATTACAATCACACATAATATAAAAATAAAAATCATTCAACATTAAAGGAGGAAATAATATGATTAGTTTTGGTACAAAATCTGAAACACTTGAACATTTATCTAAAGTTATTACTAACGCTAAAATTATTCCTCAAATACGTTTAACAGTAAGTGAATGGATTAACAATAGTCAAAAAATAATTAATTTAGTAAAAGAAAAGAATTGGATTGATATTCCTTTAATAGTAAGAAGCAGTTCCATATCTGAAGATAATTCAATCCATTCATTAGCCGGTTGCTTTCTCTCAGTACCTAACGTCATTGGTGAAAATCAAATATGCACCGCAATTTTGAAAGTTATAAAATCTTATAAATATTTAAATTTAAAAGATCAAGTTTTCATTCAACCTATGCTAAAAAATGTAAAAATAAGTGGTGTTGCTTTTAGTAAAGATCCTAATTCTTGTGGTGACTATATAGTTATAAACTATGATGATTACACATATGCTACAGATTCAGTCACCGCTGGTAAAACTAATAACTTAAAAACATTTTATTATTACAAATATTCAAAAATAGTTCCTAATATAGATAAAAATCTTCTTAAAATTATAAATTTAATTAAAGAACTTGAAACTTTGTTTTCTACAGATTCACTGGATATTGAATTTGCATTCGATGCCACTTATAATTTATACCTTTTTCAAGTAAGACCTCTTATTGTAAGCTTAACTAATCAGAATAATAAAAACAAGAAATTTATTTACGAATTAAGACAAAAAATATCTCAACTGAATTCAAGACATCCTTATTTATACGGAGATAAAACTATTTATGGTGTAATGGCTGATTGGAATCCTGCTGAAATCATAGGTATTAGACCCAAACCATTAGCATTATCTCTTTATAAAAAAATTATTACAGATGAAATTTGGGCATATCAAAGAAATAAATATGGATATAAGAATGTTATAGGTTTTCCATTATTAATGGATTTTTACGGACTACCGTATATAGACTTGCGAATAAGCTTCAACTCATTTTTACCAGCAAATTTGTCAAAAAACTTGTGTGAAAAACTGGTTAACTATTATATAAACTCTCTTATAAAATTTCCTAACTACCATGATAAAATAGAATTTAAAATAGTATTCTCATGCTACACATTTGATACAGAAAAAAAGCTTAATAATCTCTTATGTAAAGGATTTAATGAGAATGAATGTAAGGAATTAAGTGATAGTCTTCAAAAGCTAACCAATAACATTATAAACGGAAGTGATCAACTATGGAAAAATGATATAAAAAAAATTATGGAATTAAAAAAACGTAGAGAATTAATTTACAATAGCAATTTAGACATAATCTCTAAAATATATTGGTTACTTAAAGATTGTAGTATATATGGTGCTCTACCATTTGCAGGATTAGCACGATGTGGATTTATAGCCATGGAATTATTAAATTCTATCGTTAATAATGGAATTTTGTCCCAATATGAATATCAAGGTTTTATGAAATCACTTAATACTGTAGGTTCTAAAATTAGATATGACTTTAATCATATAAGTAAACAAGAATTTTTAAATAAATATGGCCATTTAAGACCAGGAACATATGATATTCTTTCTTCGCGATATGATGAAAATCCTGAATTATATTTTGATTGGAATACTTCAAATAATAGCAAAAATTATAATAATACAAATTTTGAGTTATCTTCAAATCAAGCATCTAAAATAAATAAACTATTAAAAAAGTATAATTTAAATTGCAATTGTATAGAATTATTTGATTTTATTAAAAGTTCTATAGAATTTAGAGAATATTCAAAATTTATATTTACTCATAATTTAAGTGATGCCCTTTCACTATTTAAACAGCTTGGTTCGAAAAATGATTTTACAGTTGAGGACTGTTCATACGCAAATATTAATTGCATAAATGAATTATATTCATCGAATAAAAATATAAAATTAACTCTAGCTAATAGTATAAGCGAAGGTAAAAAAACATATAAAATTACAAAACAAGTTATACTTCCTTCACTTATAGTAAATTGTGATGACATTTTAGCGTTTCATGTTCCAAAATCAGAACCTAATTTTATTACGCAAAAGTCAGTGATATCAAAAATTAAAAATATAGATAATTCTAGAGAAAATCTTAAAAATAGCATACTAATGATTCCTAATGCAGATCCAGGATATGATTGGATATTTTTGCATGACATTGCTGGATTTATCACAATGTATGGTGGAATAAATTCTCATATGGCAATCAGAGCTGGTGAACTCGGCATTCCTGCAATTATAGGTGCTGGTGAAACTCTATATAAGAAATGGTCTACTGCAAATCTCCTAAAAATAGATTGTGCTAATAAACAAGTCACTATAATTAGATGAAGTTTGCAACTTGAAACACGTAAAGTCAAAAACAAATATATCCTGATAAATTTGTTTTTGACTCAGAGTACAAAGTACAGTGAAGGTGGATTTACCTTTCGCTTCTCTTAGGTAAATCTTAGAACTTAATAGTATCAGCTGCGCTGAACACTGTATTTTATGTCATGCGCAAGCATTAAGTTTTAGATTTTTTGAAGCGATAGCGTAGAAAAATCATCCTTCACCGTACTCTGTCATCTGTACTTTGTACTCTGCTCTAAAGGTAGTTTTCTACTACCATCCATTTTACAGCATCCAAAAGATTTTTAGCTAAATAATCAATTTGCATGTTTTCTTCATGCTTTTTGTTTGCTTTTAAAGAATTAATTCCAACACCAGTTCGTACTAATATTTTATGTGAATCTACCTTTTCAGCTGCCTGCATATCACTTAATCTATCGCCAATCACCATACATTCTGAAAAATCCAATTTGTATTCAGTTGATGCTTTTAAAAGTAATCCTGCTTCAGGTTTTCTACAATTACAATGTTCTTTAGGACTATGAGGGCATATATATGCATTATCCAATCCAAAACCTAACAACTCCTCTACAAAGCTCCCCATTGTAGCTTTTCCAAGTGAAATTCCAGGTTGATTAGTAAATGCAAAAATTTTAACTTTATGACGTTTAAGTATTTTAAAAGCCTCTCTTGTAAATGAATATAACTTAAAGTCACCAGGATAAATTACTTCGCTGCCTCCTCCCATAGTTCCATCTCTATCAATAAATACCGCTTTAATTTTATTTCCCATAACCGCAACCTCATTATTAGCATATTTTTAAACTATCTATTTTTACATAGAAAAATGATCAATTATATTTCCATGTATAATTTAACTTGCAAATATATGTTAATTGTAATAATTTCATTTTGTTTACACTTATTATTATATTACAATCCGTCCCTATAATCTATACTTTTAATATTATTATATTAAAAGTATATGTAATTTGATATATTTATTTAGGTTATTTTATTAATTTAAAATTTTACGAAAAGATTCTATATCTACTGAATATAATATTTTTTATGATATAATATTAAAAAACATCTCTATAGGAGTTAACTATGAATACAAATGATAGAATAAATTTAATACTTCATAATGATAAATTTAATGAATATCTCAGTAAAAATAAAAGTTTAGAAAAATATAGAAAATTTTGCCATCACAACCTGAATCATTTTCTAGATGTTGCTAGGATTGCATATATAATATCATTTGAAGAAAAGCTAAATTTGAAAAAAGACATAATCTATGCTGCCGCACTTTTACACGACATTGGCAAATGGCAGCAGTATGAAAGTGGTATTCCACACAATGATGCAAGTGCAAAACTTGCTGTGGAAATTTTAAAAGCTTCTAATTTTGATGAAGCTGAAATAATTTTAATAACTGATGCGATAAAAAATCACAGAAAAAAAACTGAAGTTTCAACTTTAAGTTCACTACTTTATAAAAGCGATAAGCTCTCAAGGAAATGCTTCAACTGTAAAGCGATTAAAGAATGTAATTGGAATGATGATAAAAAAAATTTTAATATAACATATTGAGGTGAAAGCATGCTAATTGGAAATAAAAATTTTATTATAGGAAAAAGAACTTACATAATGGGAATTTTAAATGTAACACCTGACTCCTTCTCTGATGGAGGAAAATTTAACAATATAGAGTCAGCTCTAAAACATGCAAAAGAAATGATTGATGAAGGTGCAGATATAATAGACATTGGAGGAGAATCTACAAGACCAAATCATACTCCTGTTGCCCTAGAAGATGAAATTAAAAGAGTCGTTCCTGTAATTGAAGCTCTATCTAAAGAATTTGATATTCCTATATCCATAGATACTTACAAGGGTAAAACTGCAGAACTTGCAATAAAAGCCGGAGCTCATCTTATAAACGATGTGTGGGGTTTTAAAAAGGATCCTTATATAGCAGAAGTTGCTGCAAAATATGATGTTCCATGCTGCCTCATGCACAATAGAGACAACAGCACCTATAAAAATTTAGTTGATGACGTAATAAATGATCTTGGAAAAAGCATAACCATAGCTTTAAACGCTGGAGTCAGAAAAGAAAACATAATTGTAGATCCTGGTATTGGATTTGCAAAGAATTTTAATGAAAATCTTATTTTAATGAATAATCTTGAAAAGCTTAAAGTTCTTGGTTATCCTATTCTCTTAGGTACATCAAGAAAATCCACCATAGGTAAAATACTTGACTTACCGCCAGAAGAAAGAGTTGAAGGAACGGCAGCCACATCCGTTATAGGTGTAATGAAGGGCTGTGATTTTGTAAGAGTTCACGATGTCCTTGAAAACAAAAGAGAATGCATGGTTGCTGATGCCATAGTAAGGAGATAATAGCTTGGATAAAATAATTATAAAGGATTTAGAAGTATTTGCACATCATGGTGTTTTAAAAGAAGAGAAAAGTTTAGGTCAAAAATTTTTATTATCTTTCGAGCTTCTGCTAGATTTAAAGAAAGCTGGTACTACAGATAACTTAAACGAAACAGTAAATTATGCAAAGCTTTGTACAGAACTTGAAAACGAGTTTAAAAGGAAAAAATATGACCTTATAGAAACTGCTGCTGAAAAAACTGCTGAATTTATTTTGCTTAATTACAATATTATAAAAACTGTAAAAGTAACTTTAAAAAAACCATGGGCTCCAATCTTAAAACCTGTTGACTATGTTGCTGTTCAAATAGAACGCTCCTGGCACACTGTATATATTGCCCTCGGTTCTAATCTGGGTGACAAAAATAAAAATTTAAATGAAGCATTAAATTTAATTGATGAAAATCACTTATGCCACATAAACAGGGCTTCAAATTTTTATGAGACTACACCTGTAGGTTATTTAGATCAAGATGATTTCTTAAATGGAGCTGCTGAAATTAAAACTTTAATGTCACCTCTAGAATTAATGAACTTTCTTCTTGAAGTTGAAAAAAAACTTAAAAGAGAAAGAAAAATACACTGGGGACCAAGAACAATCGATTTAGACATACTTTTATACGATGATATTGTAACAGAGGATGAACACATAATAATTCCTCATCCAAGAATGCATGAAAGACTTTTCGTGTTAGACCCCTTATGCGATATAGCTCCGTACAAGGTTCATCCTTTATTAAATAAGCGAATAATTGACATAAAAAATGAACTAAAAAAAACAATGCGAAAATAAGAGCAATATTAAAAGCTTGGGAAGAATATCATAAACACCAACATTTTTAATTGCTACATCATTTAATGCAGATATTTGTATACAATGAAATACCACCTAAAGTAGAATATTCTCTTACTAACACTAGAAAAAGTCTTGTTTCAATTTTATAAAATCTCTCGGAATGGGCACATGAATATAAATGACAATGCCTGTAATATTTTTTATTAAAAAGAGCAGTCCTTATGAAAAGATTTTACGTACCTATGGTAAAAAATAATTTTAATCACTTCACATTATCATACTTATCTAAGCTATATTTCTTTATTAATGCTATAAGTTTTTTGCCATAATCTGGATCTGTAGCATAACCAGCCGCTTGAATTGCTTCTGCCTGCTCCGTATAATTACTTGCTTTAAACACTCCATGCTGCTCATAGGTACTATTTTGCTTTAAAAAATTTGTATGATCTTCAATACTTTCATCCCAATTATCGTAAAAGCGAAATGTTGACATTACAACCACCTCAGAACCCTTATAATGTTCTTTTGTTGGCATTTTTATAGTTTTGCCTGTCCATTTATAAGCTTTTATACCAAACAAATTATTAGCTTTCCTCGTTAATTTGGAATTACCAGTATTGCTCTCAAGCATTGCTTGTGCTAAAGTAATTGATGCAAATATTTTATGCTTTCTATAAGTTTGCTCAGCATAAGGCGCAATGGTACTAATAAATTGTTTTTTTGAAATTACAGCGTTATCTGGTTTTATATTTAACCTTTTATTATATGAATTATTAACTAAAAGACATAATACTGAAACTAAAATAATAAGTATTATAATTACTCTTATAGTTTTAGTTTTAATTTTTGCTCTCTTATTTAAACCTAACTTAGAATTCATCATAATCTACCATCATCCCCTTAAATATCAATATACTTAACAACACTTTAAAAAATGATATTAATAAAGGTTCTCATATTGCTCATTTTAAAATATATAGTGAAACTAGCTCAACTACAAACTATATCTGCACCATAATGCCCAGAAGACATCATTTTGGTACAGATAAATTTCAAGTTTCAGGATCATTTATCTATAATTGTACCATATGTACTATATACCATTCAATCAAACTAATATCTAATGAATTTCAATTTACTTACTTTTCTAATTATATCACTTGTTAAGGAAAAAATACTTGCGACTATTTTTTTACAAAAATTTATATTATATACGTTTACGTAAGCGATTTCAATAGTTTTTATATAATATTAACGTTTTATTTACAAATTATTAATTATTAATTAATAATATGAAACGATTTCCGTTTTGCATTTTTATTTAATTTGCCATATTATAAATGTGTAAAAAAAATTAATAAGAACATTTAAAATTTGTAGGAGGATGATTATATGAAAAAATTTATTAAAGAATTATTTAGTGTTGAAAACATTAAGATGTCTCTGTTAATGTCTAGTTTATCCAATAATCCAGATCCTTTAGTAATTCGTTACTTAAATGAACACAAAAGCTTAAACAATAGTGTTAATAAAAACTCAAGTGATAAAAAGGCTGCATAAGTTTGTATAAACAAAGCATATGCAGCCTTTTTATATTTATAAATCTTTTATGTACCATACATCACAAGCATAATGTTCGGTTTCAATTAAAGGCTTGTCTAATTGAATAAATCCACTCTTTTTATAAAACTTGTTAGCGGCAGCCATATTTTCAAAGGTTTCAAGATAACATTTTTTATAGTATTGTCTAGCAAATTCTAAGGCTATATCAAGCAACTTCTTTGCAATTCCGCTGCCTCTTACTTCCTTAAAAGAATACATTTTTTGCAATTCACACACATTTTCTGCCCCAACCAGTGGACCAATACCACAGCCAGCTACTACTTTATTATCTTTTTCTACAACCCAATATTTAGACTTTTCATTTTGATATACCTCATAAAAACATCCTAAATTAGGATCAGTCCAAGCACAACCTGGCTTATTTGCATCAAATTCTATTAAACAAGTTCTAATAAGTGACTCAACTTCTTTATTATCTTTTTTTTCTATTTCTCTTATTAACACAATTTTTCCTCCGTTATGCTTTTTATATTGATTATACCTTGT
This sequence comes from Clostridium guangxiense, assembly GCF_021043395.1. Taxonomy (GTDB): domain Bacteria; phylum Bacillota; class Clostridia; order Clostridiales; family Clostridiaceae; genus Clostridium_S; species Clostridium_S guangxiense. Next base: position 29,866 of record NZ_JAJNKE010000010.1, on the reverse strand, counting down.
TTTTAATAATTTTTCACTAAGTTTAAGAAAAATTTACAGAATATATTATTAGCAATTATAATCTTTATGTTTTAAACTGATTATACCATTGTACTTTCTATCCATTTATACTTACCATCTTCTTTAATTTTAGACTTTGTTTTAAATAAGTGTTAATTTTTGCACTTTTTCAATCAATATTGTTCTTATCTTGATTTAAATATTGACATAGTTTATATAACATGCTATGCTGAACATGTTCAAACCATATTCAGTTTTATACATAAGGAGGTATACTATGAATTCAAATGATGACAATGCTAAAGATAAAATAATAAAAATAACCATGGATATGTTAAATGAGGTTGACGAGCCAGATAAAATAACAGTACGCCAAATTGCACAGCGTGCAAATGTAGGTATTGGATTAATCAACTATCATTTTCAATCGAAGGAAAACTTACTTTTCAAAGCTGTTTCTGATACTATGAGCACGCTTGCAAAAGAGCTGCAGAAATCAAAAGATGGAAAACCAGAAAATCCAGTTGAAAAGTTAAAATTAATGCTCAAAGAACTTGTAGATTTCGCTATACGCTACAATAAACTCAGTCTAATATTAGTATCACATACCATACAACAAGGAAATATGGAAGTTCCACTTTATTTAGTTCCAATATTAAAAGATATATATGGAAGCGCAAAAGATGAAATAGAAATAAGAATAATTGCTCTAGAAATAGTTTCAACACTTCAAGTTGCTTATATGAATTCTCAAAAATTTCAGTTGTACATTGGCATGGACATTAACAATAAATTGCAAAGAGACAAACTTATTGATACTGTGATAAATAGCATAATAAAAAAATAATGGAGGTTTTTTAATGAAAACTATATCTTTAATAACAGGACTATTAACTATCCTTCTTCTTCTATCAACATTAATCTGTGGCTTATGGATTAAATCTAAAGGACTTACAAACGATGCTGGTTCCCTAGCCTTTCATACAAAAATAGGAGCTACAGCTGTTATATTTGGAACACTTTCTGCTATTCTTCTAATTATACAAGTAATAAAACATTAATTACGTTATAGAAGCATTCATTATGAAAATATTAGTGGTCATAGGAAGTCCGAAAGGAAAAGGAAATACCTACAGCGTAACAAAAAAAGTTGAAGAAGAAATTAAAAATTTTAATAAAAACGTTGAATTTGAATATCTAGTACTTAAAGATACTAATTTTCAAACCTGCCGTGGTTGTTACCAATGCCTAAAAAATGGCGAACAGTATTGCCCCATTAAAGATAATCGGCAGCAAATTGAAAATAAAATGATGGATGCGAATGGTGTAATATTTGCTACACCCGTATATGTTTATAACGTCTCTTGGGTTATGAAAAACTTCTTAGATCGCTTTGCATATATTTGCCACCGTCCGCGCTTTCATGGTAAACATGCTATGGTCATTGCAACTACTGGAGCAGTTGGCTTAAACCTCGTATTGCAACTTCTTTCATTTGAAATAGGAACATGGGGATTTTCAGTAACACAAAAACTTGGAAAATAAGTATTTTATTTTCCAAAGTTAGGATCATCTAAAATATCTTGATACATTTTAATGTATTTATCTGGTCTAAAATCTGTTCCATCAACTGCTTCATTATACTTGTACAAAAATCTCGTTGCTAAACCTAAATCAATGGTTTCTGTATACATTTTTTCCTGATCAGCACCTTTTTCATTGAACGGCAAGCCTGTATAATAATGTACCTGCCAGGTTTCTCTTGCAGGACCCATTATGCTGCTGCCGCCCCAAAAATAATTATCTACATCTAAACCACATAAATTTGCTGAAGCAATAAAAATTCCATTTGTTATACAATTAGCTTCTAAATTCGTTCTTGCAAGGCTTGGTCCATGACAATGTGCATATGCAGTACTGTTTATATATAATCTAGCTCCTTTAGCTGCATAATAACGTGTCATTTCCGGGAAGCAGTATGAATCATAACAAATTGCCAAGCCAATTGGTCCCCATGGAGTATCCAAAAGCATTGGCTTGTCTCCCCTAACTGCCCAATTTGGTTCCGGTGTTGGAAGATGCATTTTTCTGTAAGAACCATATAAACCTTCTGGAGTAAACACGGCAAGTGAATTGTATATCTTACTTGCATCGTCTTTATCTCTTTCTGGCATTCCTAAAACAACATACATTCCAAGCTTCTTTGCTAAAGCTTCAATTTCATCTGTCGATGGTCCCGGAATTGTTTCTGCGAGCTTAGTTTGCATCTTTTCAGCTTTTGGAGTTGATGCTATATCATCATAGCTTGTAAGACTCATTTCTGGAAAAACAATAAAATTAGAGCCTTTCTTTGCAGCAGCTTCTATATACCCCTTAATTCTATTTAGATTTGTTTCTTTGTCTCCCCATACAGCATTAAAATTTACAACTGACAATGTGATTATATCCTTATACATAAAAATCCTCCTAAGTTTTTTATTTTCATTTACTTAATATTACTTTTCACGCATAATTTTATCAAACACCAAAAGTCAGCTTATTTTAATGTTTTTAGCAATTTTATTAATATAATCAGTATTTATTTGCTAATTTGTCAAATTTAATTACGATTTTATCCTTTTTTAATATTTTCAAAAAGTTTTATATTAAAATACAATGCAAATAATGCAAGAATAATAAAACTCAAACCTTTTGTTACAATTTCTCCAATTGATAATTTTATTCCTGCTGACAACTCAAATACAGTTTGAATTGGGATCATCATTCCAACAATCATGCAAAGCATTAATAAGCTTTCCAATAAAACATATCCTAATCCATTTCTATTTTTTAACTGAAATAAACAAATAAACATAAGTGGTGCAAGTATTCCAATATCTAAAACATATGTTATTTCTGTAGTATAAACTTCTATAAGGCTTAAGGAAGATTTTGCAATTAATGAAGTTATAATATCAGGAAGCCATGCAGCAATAAGTGCAGCTCCTGATAAAGCTAAAAATATATAAATTCCTTTGTATGGTAATGATTTAACTATTAATATATCCTTCATATGTATACTTGTAATTGAAACTATTAATCCAAATAAACTAGAAGAAAAAAGAGCAATATACACTAAATCAAGTATATTATAAGTTATACCAAAAGCTATACTTGCAGAGTAGTACATAAATACGGAAATAATTCCTGTTAGAAATAACCTATTTTTTAATGTTTTTTTCTTAGCATCAAGTATTAAAGCTATTATTAACATTGGTATTGCCACGCAAAGAATTGTAAAATCCGTTCCACGTGCTGTTGCTGCTTTAAATAATGAATCTCTTGCGTACAAACCATTTCCATACATTTTAACCGTATTTCCATATTGATTTACAAAATTAAATGCTTTCCCACTCGTTTTATATAAGAGACCTACTGCTGATGTTACAGTGCTTAAAATAATAATAAGGAGGGTAATTATATAAAGACTTTTTTCATTATTCTTAGCCATATCCTAATCTCTCCTAAGCTTTTGTATTCATTTTGGCTGCAAATTCATCAATATTGTGCTCTTTTAAATTTAAGATATCCTTGTTTGTCTTACATATATGTTTAATAATAAATCTCTCAAAAAAATTCATGGATTTAAATATAAAACTTCCCCCAAAATCTCCCTTAGCTGAAGCTCTATCTTTAAGCTTTTGTGGAAAAGATTGTTCTATAAATGAATTAATTTTATCTTCATCACTCATACCACATACAAATAATCCTATTTTTTTCTTACTTAACTCCTGTAGATTTTTTTCACAAAACTCCTTTACTTCCTTCATAATTTGACCCATATAGATTGGACCACCGATAATAACGCTGTCATAGTGCTCCAGTTTTGTATCTTTCTTCTCTCTCAAATTAAGTATATCAAAATTATCATCTAGCTGCTTCGAAAGTCTCATTACACATTTTGCTGTAAAATCATGCTTAGTAACATAAACAATTAATGTACTCATAATATCACTCCATTAATTTATATTAAACACACATTTTTTATTAAACACTGTTTAATATATCATATCAATATATTATATGAATGTCAAAGAAAACATATTAAAGAAATAGTATAAATATAGTTTGTAGGGGAGCTAATTTCACTCTAATTGCTCATAAACATATTTACATAAAAAATGAGCATACATAAATTTACTCTACGTATACTCCTGCTTGATTTCAATTTTAAATAGAAATTATTTTCTTATTATCCTAATCTAAATTTATATTATGCATTTTCAATTCTTATTAGCCATTCATTAACCAAAGCATTAAATAATTCTTCCTGCTCTACATGTAAATTATGGCCTCCCCTATCAAGCACCGTAAAAGTTGCCCTCGAAAAATTATCTAATATGCTCCATGCATCTTTATATCCAACGCAAGAGTCCTGTTTTCCCAAAATTATAAGTACTGGTTTCTCAAACTTCCTGTTCAATTTATCTACATCAAAAGAAAAATTATATCCATTTTGTTTAAATCTCTCTAAAAAATCATGATCTGCTGCCTTTACTCCTAATAATATTTCTTCCTTATATCTATTATAGATTTCTTCAGTTTGAACTACTAAATCGTCACCCAAATCATTAATTTCTTGCTCTGATAAACGTGACATAAAATCATTGTCCTTCACTAAAACAACAGTTTCTGGCACATTACGTTTTTTACTATCTGGTACTATAACAGGACAAATTAATAAAAGCCCATCTACTCTACTTTGCATTTTTTTAATTATTCCTCTTGATAAATATCCCCCATAAGATTGACCAGCAATCAAAAAATTTTCATTTGGAATAATTTTTTCTATAAACTCAATTACTATATCTAACATAATATCAGCGTTTTTAATCCAATCAGCAGTTTCCGATCTTCCCATTCCAGGCAAATCTATATATATTCTCTTATAATTCTTTTTATTTAAAAATGCCTTCTCCATGCAACCAGTCATAAGCCTATGATCTACTGAATAACCATGTATCATAAGAATTGGTTTTCCTTCTCCAATCACTTCATAGTTAAGAGATATATCTTTTATTTTACATTCCATTTTATTCACTCCTCTTATACTGTATGATTCAATTTTCAACTCCAAATTAGATAAATTTACAATTAATTATTGTTTCATAATTTATTATACAATTCCTCTATAGCTTATTTCCATTATTGTTATACAGTAGGTTGTGAAAAAAGGTATTCTATAGGTTTTACTACACCAAGCATAAAGCATTATGCGCGGCCCGTAAAAAAGAATACCTATATTTTTCACATTCTCCTACATACTACCATGATAACATATTATAGTCTCTATATCATATTCTTTAAGTTTCTTCAAGGAATTTATATATAATTTCATATCAAAATTAATTGTCAAAAACATTTAATTATATCTCCCATGTTCCTAATGGAATGGTATTTAAGGCTATTCCACCACAAAAATATGAAAGTATATATTCCTATAAAATAAGTTCATGCTTTATTTTTATGTTATTATATAATATAGAAACAGAGAACAAAGTACAAATGACAGAGTATAGTAAATGTTGATTTTCCTTCATTTCATTATGGAAAATCTAAAGAAACTGGCACCAACATTAAGTTTTAAAATTTTCTGCCACAGCAGAAAATTAACCTTCACTCTACTCTGTACTCTCTAGCCTTTACTCTAAATATTTCTAAATTACTTGTAAAATCTTAAATTTAATGTAATTTCACTATTACATAATAAATATGAAACGCGGGGTGCAAGAATGAAAGTATTACTTATTAATGGAAGTCCTCATGCTAAAGGTTGTACTTATACTGCTTTATGCGAGGTTGCAAAAGAATTAGAAAAAGAAAACATAGAAACAGAAATTTTTCAAGTTGGAAACAAACCTATAAGAGGCTGCATAGGATGTGGTGGATGCTCTAAGACAGATAATAAATGCGTATTCGACGATGATACCGTAAATGCTGCTCTTGAAAAAGCTAAAGACTGTGATGGTTTTATATTTGGTTCCCCTGTACATTATGCTGCTGCTTCTGGTGCTTTAACATCTTTTTTAGATAGACTCTTTTATGCAGGCGATTTTTGGGCATATAAACCTGGCGCTGCTGTTGTAAGCTGCCGTCGTGGCGGTGCTGCTTCAGCTTTTGATCAAATAAATAAATATTTTACCATTGCAAACATGCCTGTTGTGTCTTCTCAATACTGGAACATGATACATGGAAACAATCCAGAAGAAGTAAAACAAGATTTAGAAGGAATGCAAACGATGAGAACATTAGGCAAAAACATGGCTTGGCTTTTGAAATCAATTGAAGCTGGTAAAAAAGCAGGGATTAAGCTTCCTGAAAAAGAAACAACAGTTAGAACTAATTTTATACGCTAACATCTAAAATAAAGCTGCCAAATGAGGCAGTTTTATTTTATAAATTCAAAATTAAACCAATAATAATCAAACCTGTAAGGTTATCAAAAATATTTCCGATAATAATTACATGGTTATCACAATTATCTAACTTTATAGGAGGTATTTTTATGATAATTGGTCATAATTTAAATGCTAGTAAAGCATTATTTTATTTAAATATAAATCAAAAACATATGCAAAATGCAATGCTTAGGTTGAGTTCAGGCAAAAGAATAAATAGTGCAGCTGATGATGCTGCTGGTCTTACAATATCTCAGCATATGCAAGCTCAAATTAATTCTCTAAATATGGCTACTAAAAATTCACAGGATACTATTTCTCTGCTTAATACTGCTGAAGGCGGATTATCTGAAACTCAAGCTATACTCCAAAGAATGAATGAACTTGCTACTCAAGCTGCCAATGATACAAATTCAACCTTAGATAGAAATGCCATAAAGGATGAACTTTCAGAATTAGGAAAGGAAATAGATCATATATCTAAATCAATAAATTTTAATGGTATAAATCTATTAGGTTCTTCTGGAAACTTAACATTCCAAATTGGAGCAACATCAAACGCTTATGACTCTCTTGGTTTAAATTTATCTTCCTTTAATATTGGTTCTTATCTTAGTAGTATAGCAGATAATACTGGTTTAAATGTTGATAGTTCTAATACTGCCCGTGCATCTATGTCCTTAATTCAAAATGCAATTAATTCCGTGTCATCTTCTAGAAGTATAATAGGTGCTTATGAAAATAGACTAAACTATACAATAGACAACTTAAACTCTGAAGCAGAAAATTTAACAGCGGCAGAATCTAGAATTACCGATGCAGATATGGCTAAAGAAATGATGGAATACTCCAAATATAGTATTCTTCAACAAGTTGCTCAAGCCATGATGGCTCAATCTATGCATAATGAACCAGATAGTGTATTAAAATTGCTAGATTCTCTTTAAAATTATAGAATAATATATTGTTCTATAATTTTAATACTGCATTTTTCATTAAGATTGACTCTGATTTTTCCCCTACATTCTTTGAAATCTTGCTATTATTTCAGCCTGAATATAGGAAAATATATGACCTATATGAAGCTTTCCACTTAATGTTGGCGAAGGTGAGACCTCCGTGGCACCACATAAATTTATACATGTATACACACTCAATAGTACGGGCATTACCATTATTAATATATGTTATTAACAGAAAATTTTAGCTTACTTAAAATCTTCGTATAAACCTCATATGGTATAAATAAATTATTATCTTTTCCAGTTCCAAGCCTTATTTCTGGTCTATTTGCCCCGTGATAATCAGTTCCACCAGAAAATATCAAATCATATTTTTCAATCAAATAATCAAGGAATTCGTAGTCAGCTTTATTAAATGAAGGATAGTATCTTTCAACTCCATCTAAGCCTACACTGATTAAATATTTTATCTCTTTTTCTATTTCATCATTATTAAGTTTAGCAAAGCCTATGTATTTATTATAGTGAGCTAAGAAAGATAACCCTCCTGCACTTTTTACAATTCTAATAGCAGTTTCTGCTTCCATTAATTCATCTTCACCATATGGAATTGGATCCAAGTACTTGTCCCAAATTTCCTGAGCTGTACTGCATAGTTTATTTCTAATAAAATATCTATAAATATCATATCTATCTAGATATTTTTCAAAAGCTTTTTCTCTTAACTCTTCTACACTTATATCTATTCCTTTATCTTTTATTGTAGTTAAAATATATTCTACTCCTCTGTCCCTAGCTTTCTTCATTTTGTTATACTCATATAAAAATTCTTCATTTTTAGGATCAATCCCTATTCCTAAAATATGAAGTATTCTTCCCCCCTTATACAAAGAGCTTATCTCTATTCCATTTAAAAACTCTATATTGTTATCTTTCGCCGCTGCAGCAGCCTCTTTTAATCCGCCTATATTATCGTGATCTGTAAGTGCTACTGCTTTAATCTTTTCCAAAGCAGCAGTTTCCATCAATTGTCTCGGAGTGCTGGCTCCATCAGAAACATTAGTATGGGTATGCAAATCTATTTTATAATCCATATAACCACCTCAATTCTTACAATTTATATAAGCAACTTGGAAGATTAAAATTAGCATTATCAAATTCATCCCGACAAACTAGAATTTGTGAAGTAACAATGCTTCGTCGCGTTAAAAAAGATTCTATAAATCTAAGGTTCAAAAATCATAAAATACTAAGATATTTCAATAACTCGCTGAGAAAATGCTCAAACAGATTGAAATATCTAAGCATTTTACAACTTTTGAACCAAGATTTATTAGAATTTTTTTAAATCGTTCCTTCAGCATTGTTACTTCACTCCCACGGTAGTGCAAGGAAAAAATTCCTCCGTACCTACGGAATTTTGGCGTGAATCTTTATAGTTCATTATTTAAACAATTTATCACTATTTTTATTGTAAAATCTCGCTAATAGTGTATTTTTCGTAGAGAAACGGAGAAAAATATTCCTTGCCTTTCGGGCCCAGTGAAGTAATGTTGACTTGTGATGGTTTAAATAAAGCTTTATAAATCTTAGATGATAAATCGTAAAAGTCTTAGAACTTTCAATCTGTTTGAGCCAAAGGCGAGTTATTGAAAGTTCTTAGAATTTTAGGATTTATCATCTTAGATTTATTAGCTTTATTTAATATCCCAAATCAATATTACTTCACTAAATTCCAGTTTACCGAGATTCCTCTATTGCTTCCTTGTACTTTTGAATTTCCAAGTTTCCTATCTATAATTGTACCATTTCTAAAGTTTAAGTAAATATATAAAAAAGAAGGAGAATATCCCCTATTGGATTTTCTCCTTCTTTTTCTACAAATGAAGATCTTCCATTATTAAGTTCTTTAATTTTTTTAGAAACAATACTTATTCCCATATTTAAATCTATAATTAAGTTTAATATTGGGCTATCTGCAGCAGTTATAATAGACTTTGGAATAATATTATATTTGCTATAAAAGCTTAAGAAATGTTCATACGTCTTTGTTTTCTTCTCATTTGCATATAGCTATACTCTTTTCCGTTATATCCCAGATTCTTACTAATATCTAAATCCAATCAAATTCCAGTTACATATAAAAAACACAAAAGCATACATAACTAAAATACTAATAGAATTTAAAATTTTATAAGAAAGCTTAGTTTTTTCTCTCTTAATAACGAGGATAAATGCAATACTGCTACATATAATAAGAACTGTTGAGATTATAAAAATTATTGGTGCGGCTTTTACGTACCAAGGTATACTGTAATACATGTCAAAGGACATCATCCAATATAAAATTCCAAATAAATTGACTATATTTAATACACTTATAATAAAAACCAATACCTTAAATATTCTGCTTGTACTAATTTCATTATCTTTAAAAATACATTTTCCTTTAATTAATTTCTTAAATCCTATGAACACATTCTTAACTATTTGAAACATGAAGAACAACATTGCAACCATAAGTATAGCTAAACTTAACTTATAGTTATCCTTAAAATCAACCCTTTCAAAACTATCATAGGGTCTATCATTAAAAAACACATATTTAATCTTGTTATTATCTTCTCCAAAAGCAACTAACTCGTTATTGTCAGCTCGCCTAAAAAGATTTCCAGAAACCGCTATCAATTTTGTATTTTCCTTTTTCTTCATATGACTTATGCCTTTATAAATTAGTGAATTTTCCTTTTTACTATATTCAATTTGTACATCTTCATTTTCGTCAATAGAACCTAAAAGATTTATGAACTTTAAAATATTGCCCTTTGCATTATCTTGATATAATCTATAAGTACCTATATATTTTGAAGCTTCTTTATCATTTATTGTATTACTGCTATAACTTTTAGTTTTTTTGTCCGAATAATATTTATTAAAAAAAGCATTTTCTATATCAGTTATTGCAGGTGCAGCTGAAGTTAAATTATTTGATACTATATATACTCCTAGATTTTCTTCTGTATCAAGCAGCATATCATCAAAATATCCCACTGAAAGAGCTCCTTCATGAGAAAGAATTCTTTTTCCATTAAAATTTTTCTCCCAAAATCCATAACCAATTCCACATAAATTTTTATCATTGGAAAAATGATGTTCTTGCATTAATTTTACTGTACTTTCCTTTAAAATTTTGTTATTCTTATAAACTCCTTTTTGCAAATGCGCCATCATAAACTTTGCTATGTCTAACGGTGTTGAATTTATGCCTCCTGCTGGGCTATCATTATAGTAAACATAACCGGTTTCTACGAGAGAATCATAATTTTTTGTCATACCATTTAGCGGCAAAGAAACTTTACTATTGTTCATATTGAGCACGTTAAAAATATTTTTTTGTACGTAAGCTTCGTATTTCATTCCTGATACACTTTCTATAATATGTCCCAATAAATCTATTCCTATATTGCTGTACAAACATACTTTTCCAGGTTCAGTTGTAACTACTGGCTGATGTTTTCTCAAAAAACTTGATAAAGATATCATGTCACTTTGAGTTTTTACAGCAGTATACGGAAATGTAGCTTCATCAATTCCAGAAGTATGTGTAAGTAGGTTTTCTACAGTTACTTTTTTTGCAAATTTATTTTGTATTTTAATATCACCTAAATATTTATTAGCATCTTCCTTTAAATCTATTTTTCCCTGCTCATAAAGCTGCATAATTGCAGTTTCTGTAAAAATCTTTGATGTAGAACCTATTCTATAAACAGAACTATTTACATCAGCTTTAATTTTATTTTTAACATCTGCATAACCTAAAGCATTTTCATAAATTATCTTTCCATCCTTAACAACTACCATACATAAACTTGGCAGCCTATATTTTTGAAAATTTTCCTTTGTTATCTTATCTAAATATGAATTTAAAGCTTGCCCTTCTACTACCTTTGCAGATGCAGTAATCGGCTTTAATAAAATCAAAAACATTAAGACTAAAATCAAAAAAAATTTATTAATATGTTTCATAATTTGTTCCTCTCCTCTGTAAACTTAACTTTAAGATAAATTTACAAAAAACATCTTACGAAACATTTAATAAATTCTTACGAAAACCTTACGATTGTGAAATTGGCAGTAATATTTGAAAAACTGTTTCAGTATCGCTGCTCGTAACTTTAATATCACCTTTATGAACCTCTGCAATACTTTTAGCTATAGCAAGTCCCATTCCCTTACCCCCAGTGTTGTTGTTTCTTGATTTTTCACTTCTAAAGAATCTTTCAAATATATAGGGTATATCTTCTTTTGGTATCTTCTTACCGTAATTTTTTATACTCACAGAAGCCATACTTTTAAATTGACTAATTTCAATATCTAGCTTCTTCCCCTGGCCTCCATAAAAAATATTGTTATTTATAATATTTTCAAAAAGCCTTAGTATTAAATGAACATCCCCACTAATGAATATCTTTTCATAAGGTGCTTTTATATTAAATGTCATATTAGATTTTTCAAGCATTGGAATAAAGCCAATCATTATCTGCTCCAATACATCCGTTATGCTTAACTTATCTTTTTTTATATTAATCCCTTTAAAATTAATGCTTGTATACTCAAGTAAGTCATTCACTAGTTTTTTTAGTTCATCACATTTTTTCAATATAATCTCCATGCAGTTATCTGAGGCTTCCTTATCCTTGTAACCTAATTTTTTCATAGCTTCTACATATCCTATAACTGATGTTAACGGAGTTCTTATATCATGTGAAATATTACTTATCATTTCATTTTTCATTCTTTCATTTTCACGATCTTTTTCAATTAACTCCTCAAGCTTTCTTGACATAATATTAATATTATTAGCTATTTGCCCTATCTCATCTTTTGTATTTACTTTAATATTAACCTTAAAATTCCCCTTTGAAATCTCATTGATGTTTTCATTTATATCATTTATGTTATAAATTATTTTTCTTGTAAATATATAAAAAAACGCAGTAGTTATAATAACAAAAATAATAAATGATACAATCATGATATATGCAGTAAGCTTTAAATGATTATTAGCCCATTCGCCACTACTATTATAATTGACATTATATGCTGACTTTAAAAATTTAAATAACATAAAAGTAGTTAATATTGCCGATAAAAAAATACTTAACATAAAAGCTTTTAGTATTTTAAATTGAATTCCTTTAAATAAATTAGCTTTCAATTTTATAGCCAACCCCCCAGACAGTTTTTATGATTTTAGGTTCCCTAGGGTTTTCTTCAAGTTTTTCTCTAATTCTAGCTATATGAACCATAACCGTATTATTGCCCTGGAAATATTTTTCCTTCCATACTCTTTCAAAAATTTCTTCTAGAGGAAAAACTCTGTTAGAATTTTCTGCCATCAAGAGAACAATTTCATATTCTGTTTTGGTCAGATTAATTTCTTTTCCATAAACTTTAACCTCAAAAGTTTCTTTATTGATTTGCAGACCATTAAGGTTTATTACAGTATCTTCTGCTTTTTCATTGCTATTACCGCTTAAATACATATACCTTCTAAGCTGAGCTTTAACTCTTGCAATAAGTTCTACCGTACTAAAGGGTTTTATTACATAATCATCTGCTCCTGTACTTAAGCCAATAACTTTATCTATCTCAGAAGATTTTGCACTCAGTATTATAATTGGAATGTTTTTCGTCATTCTAACTCTTCTGCAAACCTCCATGCCGTCAACCTTAGGCATCATTATATCAAGTATTATTAATTGAATATCTGTGCTTTCTACAAGTTTAAGGGCTTCCTCACCATTGCAAGCTTTTAATATGCTATAGTCTTCATTTTTTAGGTTAAACTCTATTAAACTAAGTATTTCTTTATCGTCATCTACTACAAGAATTTTTTCACTACTCATCCTATGTCCCCCGTAAAAATCTAAAATTTGTTTTTATTATATCATGCTTGCCTACGTTCATAAACATTTCAGAACCATCTGGGACCTTGAAACTTGTAATGTACATTTGTAATATTGTATTTATATAGGTGAATTTAAAATAATACTTTTAGTAAAATTTAATTTCCTCATAGTCTATTTTATCAAGCACTTCTTCAATTTTAGCCATTCTCTCCCTGCATAACCCTTCCATAAATTTAATGAAATGTTCCTGCCATTCAGCCTCAACGTCTCTCTTCTGATATATAATAATTGATAAATCAGCTGTTTCATTCCTAAGTTCCTCATAAAACACTACTTTTACAAAAATGGCAAGTTCAATATCAGAAAGTGAATCAAACACCTTTTCGAATTCTTCTCCAAAAAAACAATCGCAGTTAAAAACATCAATGAAGTCCTGAAGTGAATTGACATTTGAATTTATAATTTCAATCTTATCTTCAATTTTTGATACCTTCATTATTCTTTTTACCATTGAATTAAATTCACCTTCACTCATCCTTTTTCCTTCATCAAAAGCAAAAGTGTATTTTACTTCTTCTTTATTCTCTACCACTATAAAAGTATCTAAGCGGTTATTTTTTAATACGCTTATAAGCCTCTTTTCAAATAACTTCTTGTAATTATTTATATATCCTATAAGAAATTCATTTTTTATCCTTAACTCATCAACTATCCTGAATATAGCATCATTTATAAGTCCATCTACCTGGGTAAGCCTCTTAAGTTTTTCATTCATCTTATTAAATTGATATTTTGTTATATTTAGCTGCCTTGCTTCATTACCGCATAAAACAGAAAATAAAGAATTATTTATTAAAATTTCAAATATATTTATTAACTCTATGTTATGGCTTAACCTGCACATTTTTTCATAACCAACTAAGATTCTATTAATCTCTTTTTCGCTAAACAACCTGCAAAATTCAGTTTCAATTTCTAAATGCTCTAAATAATTTTTAATATATGAAACTCCTCTTACTGTCATATCGTCAAATACCAAGGGATAATCTATGCTACCCATTCCATTATGTGCTCCAAAAACTATATTATATTCTTCAAAAAAACATAAAATTTCTTCTATCGTAGTATTATAAGGTTCAAGCTCAATCCTAAGCTTGTTTCTCTTTATTTTTCCATACAACTTTTTTGTATCAATTATACAATTTCTAATAAGCTCAATACCGTTTTCGTATATTTGTTTTATACTTTTTTCTTTTAGTTCCATAACTGCTGCTTCTGGACTATCCATTTTAAGCATATAAAAATCTATCGCATATAAAATGGAATTAAGCAAACTTTCAGAGGTTTCTACAGTGACAGAAGTGCTTTCCCCTTTTGTATATCTTAAAATTAAATCTTTTAGCAAATTCATTATATCAACTTGAACTCTAATTATTTCATTCTCACTCATTAATCCAATTTTTATTGCTTCTTTAAAAAGCGAAATTATATATTGATTTTTATTTAACTTTTTAACGTTTATCTTTCCCTCGCTATTTACCAACACCTTATTTTTAAGCTTTAAAATCACACCATCATCTCCCTAACATAAATTCTTTCTAAAAGTTCTCGAAAATTCTTCTAATCTACTATTCAATAATTCAAGAGAACCCTCACAGGAATTTTCAAACAAGTTTTTCATTATATTAATTAACTTATCATCACCAATTTGATCTTCTGTTTCATTCTTTAAATAATAAAAAGTTTCCTGGAGACCAATTATAATATCTACATAATTTTCATCATTTATAAAGGTTGATGAACTAAAAATCTTAATTATTTTTTTCACAACATCAAAATTTAAATCGATTCTCCCATAACCTTTAAGTGTTTTTCTTCTTTGTTTTATAATTTGCTTTGCATCCTCTAAAGTCAGCACCAAGCCATATTTTTCAGTTTCTTCATTAGTTTGAAGTAATTCATTAGCATAAAATTCATTTAAACTTGCTTGTTCCAAAGTAAAAATATCAGGTATATTCATAAAAAAGCACCCCTTTTTTCAATTTTACTATTGACTTTTATTTTGAAATGTGGTATAATATAATTTCAGTAGTACAATAATTATACTCGTGTCGTATACTCAAGTCAAGCATAATTCAAATGAATATCATACATTTCAATGTTGACTAAAAACCTATTTGCCTAAAATTTATAAGTATACATATTTCTTCCTATTCTAAAATCAAAAATACTTGTTAAATTAAATATTAATGCGTATTAATAAAATAAAGAGCACAGCCATTTTATTGGTTATGCTCTTATATTTTAGGATAAGAATCAAAACTTTCATTGTCATCAGTTAAATATTTTTGTATAGTATCTATTACTACAGGAATACCTCTCTTAATCTTCTCTTCATTCGTTTTACTTATGCTAATCCTAAAATAATTATCAGTTTTATATTCTCTCAAAAAACAAGTCCTTGTATCTAACAATTGTATATTTTGATTTGATAATGTGCTCATTATTTTGTCATATCTCAATTTATTATCTATATAAATACAAGCAAAATACCCAGACTTAGGGACATTCCATTTTATTTTAGATTGTTTAAGTGACGAAAGAGTATTTTCTAAGCAGCTCATTCTATCAGAATACAATTTGCTCATTTTTTTTCTGTGTTTACTTAGCATGTCGCTTTTCAAATAAATTTCTAAAGCACCTTGAGATAATATTGGACTATTCATATCTAACCATTTTTTATATTCTAGAAAAGTATTTATAAGTAATTTAGGCAATATAACTGCCGCAATTCTTAAACCAGGCATAAGAATTTTAGAATAGCTTTTTAAATAAATTACTTTTGAAGAAGTGTCATAAGCAAATATAGGATCAGATTTCTTATCTGTTTCTAAATCCGCCATAATATCATCTTCAACAATATATACATTATATTTTTCAGCCATTTTTGCAATTGCCTCTTTTTCCTGCCTAGTATATGAATTTCCTGTTGGGTTGTGAAATCTAGGAATAGTATAAAAGAATTTAATGCTGCCGTATTTAAACAGCCTTTCTAATTTTTCAAGATTTATGCCATTAAATCTTCTTTCAATTCCCACGGTAGGAATATTATTTAATTCTAGGGTTCTAATCATTCCATAGTAAGTTGGTTGTTCCACAAGTACCTTAGAATTTCCATTTGGAAATGACATATTTGTTAAGATATTTAATGCTTGCTGAGAACCTGTAGTTATAACAATATTCTCAGGCTTAGTAAATACTTGATATTCCTCTAGATGCTTAGTTAGAACCTGTATTAATGAATTAAGTCCTCTTGGATTAGAATATGTAAACAGATTTTCTTTATAAAGTTCTATAGCATTATTTAAGCAATGTTGAAATTTTTTATAAGGCAAAGTTTTAATATCTGGAGCTCCAGATGAGAAATCAATTAAAGAGTTGTCATATGAATTATTATTAAAAAGATCACTTTCTAGTACATAATAACCACTTTTGGATAAAGAATAAACTATATGCTCCTTTTCAAGTTCAGTATAAGCTTTTAAAACTGTACCAACACTGCAATCAAACAATTCAGATACCCTTCTAAGTGACGGTAATTTTTTCTTTGCCGCCAAACTTCCGCTTGAAATTTCATCTTTGATATATTTAGCAATCAATTGGTACTTTAGCAATTTAAACAGCTCCCTTGATTTTGTACTATAACAGATTGAGATTTTATTAATTGATACTGAAATTATACTATAATATAATCAAAATATAAATCACACAAGTATAAAGGGGGTATTAAGCTTGAAACAATTAGAAAAAAATTGCAAAGTTGCTCTTGTGCAAGCAGCACCTGTTATGTTTAATAAAGATGCAACTATTGATAAAGTTGTTCAGGAAATTCTTGAAGCTGGAAAGCAAGATGTCAATTTAATTGTCTTTCCAGAATCTTTTATTCCTTGCTATCCATATGGAATGACCTTTGGCTTTACTATAGGCAATCGCAACGAGGAAGGCAGAAAAGACTGGAAGGTTTATTACGACAATTCTGTTATTGTACCAAGTACTGATACAGACCGCATTGCCAAAGCAGCTGGTGAAGTACATGCTTATGTTAGTATTGGTATTACAGAAAGAGATATCAACACCTGTACTCTTTATTGTACCAATCTCATTTTCTCACCAGATGGAAAACTTGCCTACAAACATCGTAAATTAAAGCCAACTGGTGCAGAACGTTTTATCTGGGGGGATGGCTATGAAGGTGGATTTCCTATCATCGATACCCCCTTTGGAAACATGGGTAGTTTGATATGCTGGGAAAATTATATGCCTTTAGCACGTGTTGCTCTTTATGAGAAAGGAGTCACACTTTATCTTGCACCTAACACAAACAACAATGAAGAATGGCAAACTACAATACGTCACATAGCACTAGAAGGACACTGCTATGTAATTAATGTAAATCAATATGTCACAAAAGATATGTATCCTGATATCTTCCATTGTCCAGATGAAATAGCAAAATTACCAGACAAAGTTCTTACCGGCGGCAGCTGCATTATCGATCCATTTGGACATTACGTAAAAGACCCTGTATGGGACAAAGAAGAAATTATCTACATAGCCATCGATATGGACAAGGTTCCGCTTAGCCGTATGGAATTTGATGGAACAGGCCACTATTCACGTCCAGATGTTTTAGAACTTGTTATTCACGAACAATAAAATGGTGCGAAGTAACAATGTAGTGCAAGGAAAAAATCCCTCCGTACCTACGGAATTTTAGGCATGAATCTTTGTAACCAATTTACATATGATATGTCTATTAAATTATATTGTTTAACCATGTTTACAGTGCATTTTTCGTAGAGAAACGGAGAAAAATCCACCTTGAATTTCCGGCTTAGCGAAGTAACAGTATTGAAGAGATGATTTAGATTTATAGTTTTCATTTAACATCTCAAAATACTGTTACTTCGCAATTTTTATTTAAATTGAAAGTTTTCATAGTGGAGCTCATTGAGACTCACCTTACTGCTCTCAAACTGCTTTTTTAGAGCTTCTCTCATAGGTTTAGGGCCACAGAAGTAAACATCAAATTTTTCTGTAATCTTAACCTCTTGAAATATTTTATCTACTGTTAAAAAACCTTTTTCCTTAGAATTAACAAGGTGCAATCTAACATTTTTGTTGTTAACTAAAGTTTTTAATTCTTCCACGTAAGCGCCCTCTTCTGAATTATTATACGCATAGAAAAAATCAATAGAATAATTTTGAGGAATGTCCCCTTGAAGAAAACTTCTAAAGGGAGTAACTCCAATTCCACCAGCAATCCATATTTGATCTTTAAGTCCATTTTTATAGTCAAACTTTCCATGAGGTCCTTCCACAGAAAATTCATCCCCAACCTTAAGAGTTTCAAATAAATCCTTTGTATGATCTCCAAGCCCCTTAATTGTAAATTGAATTTCATCTTCTTTTGGGGCTTCACTTATTGTAAATGGATGAGATGTAAAGTTATTTTTTCCACCATTTATTTTCAAAAACGCAAACTGTCCAGGCTTAAAGCTCATACTTTTTCCAAGTGAACTTCCTGTAATCTCTAAAGTTCCATTTGCAACTACATTTAATTTAGAAACCTTAAATCGATATTTAAACGCTGCTCTTTCATATATAAAAACACTATACACAGCTGATAAAATTCCTATTATATTTACAATATTCATCCAAATGCTAAATACGCTAAACGATAATGCAGCATAATCTGAACTTCCGTAATAATGATAAATTCCCATTGCATAAGCAATAATCATAAATTTGTGTATGTTTTTCCATCTTTCATAATTAAGTTTTTTTAACAAAATAGCCGCAAGTATAAGAATTACAAATAAATATAAGCTAAAGCTTCCATACATTGCATATGGATCTCTAGGTATTCTAATTCCTTCACTTCTTTGAACTCTTTTTCCAATACTTATCGTTATATCGTGAATTACAACCAATAAAAGTGCTGAAATACTTAAATATTTATGGTATATATAAGATTTATCTAATCCATCAAATATATCATCTAAAATTTTATTCCTTGTAGAAATAAAATTTATAAAGGCAAAAGCTAAAAGTGCCAAAGAAGCTAAAAGTTCAGAATACTGAGTTACAACTGGAATTGTCCTAGTAGGTTTAGAGCTCCCCCATAAAACTGCCGTTACAAATATACTTAATATTACAATTAAAATCCCAGACTTTTTCTTCATTTTATATTTCCTCCTTTGCTAACTTTATATATACACAAGTTTTTATTCTTAATTTTCTTTAACTATACTCCCCTAAATTTAATATAAGCTTAGAATAACCTTAAAGTTTGCTGAGAAAAAAAGAAGGTGAAGTAACTGTATTTTGAGATGTTAAAGAAAATTAATAAATCTAAGAGGCAAATTGCTAAAAAACTAAAAACTTATTTTTAGCTATTGACATAAATATATTATACTACTATACTTTATAGTAGTATGTAACATAGGGGTGATAATTTGTCTCAGATAGATTTAATAATACTTGGGTATTTACAGCATAATGAAAAAAGTGCTTATGAAATGGTTAAGGAATTTGAAACCTGGCATCTTCATTATTGGTTAAAAATCAGCAGCCCTGCAATATATAAAAACATAGTTAAGTTATACAAAAAGGGCTACCTAGATTCAAGAACTGTTAAAGAAGGGGAAATGCCAGAAAAAACAATTTATTCTATAAACGAAAAAGGTCTTTCTTATTTTAGTGAACTAATGGAATATAGTTCAAATAACATCGGACATATATATTTTGATTTTAATGCCTTCTTAACTAATATAGAAAAAGCCCCTTTGGAAAAAAGAAAAGAACTTTTATTAAACTTTAAAAAAAATATAAATGAAGCCAAGACTCAAATGAACTTTAACTATGATAAGCAACTAAAAATCACAGAAACACCAGATCATGCATTTTTACTTCTTGATCTCTACAAAGATTTATATGACCTTTTAGAAAAATGGTCTTCAAAAGTATTAAAACACTATGATGTATAAATTACATATGCTTTTATAGAAAGTACTCGCTTTCTATATTTTTTAGTATGTTACTATACATTATAGTAGTTTATCATATATTAATATATTTTATTGGAGGTTTTACTATGAACACTAAACACAGAGTAATATCATTTATAGCTATAATATTAGGATTTTTTATGGCTCTCTTGGACACAACTATTGTAAACATTACTTTGCCTAAAATGACGGAATACTTTGGCACAACAATGAATCAAATTTCCTGGGTAGTAAATGCCTATAATCTAGCATTTGCTGCAATGATAATAACTGCTTCAAGGCTCGCTGACCAATTTGGAAGAAAAAAATTATTTATGTGCGGCGTATTTTTATTTACACTAAGTTCTTGTTTATCTGCTGTTTCAACTTCAATTGAAATGCTCATATTATTTAGAGCACTTCAAGGTTTATCTGCCGCTTTTGTAGTTCCTGTTACTGTTCCTTTATCCGTAGAAATATTTCCGCCAGAAAAAAGAGGCCCAATAATGGCACTTTGGGGAGCTTTTGCAGGTCTCGCTGCTGCAAGTGGCCCTTCTCTTGGTGGATTCATAACTGAATTTTTAAACTGGAGATATGTGTTTTTTATAAATATTCCTATTGGAATAATATGTTTACTTTTAACTTTTAAATTTATAAGTGAATCCTATGATTCTACTGCTAACAAGAGTATTGATATTCTTGGAATTTTAACTATATCAACTTCCATGTTTACACTAACCTTTGCTCTAATA
Source organism: Clostridium guangxiense (assembly GCF_021043395.1). Lineage (GTDB taxonomy): Bacteria > Bacillota > Clostridia > Clostridiales > Clostridiaceae > Clostridium_S > Clostridium_S guangxiense. Next base: position 8,754 of record NZ_JAJNKE010000010.1, on the reverse strand, counting down.
AAAGCAAATGAAAAAGGCTGGACATCATCCTTTATACTTTCTCTCTTTGCAGTTTCATTTATTACCTTAATTCTGTTCGTAATTGCAGAAATAAAAGTAAAAAATCCTATGCTTCCTCTAAGTTTATTCAAAATTATTCCTTTTACAAGCGGTGCTATTGCACTATTCTTACTTGGACTTGGAATGATGTCTGGCTCATATTTTTTATCATTTTTTCTTATTCAAGTAAAAGGTTTGAGCCAGCTTAATGCAGGTATTATAATATCCTCAATGGCTTTAAGTTCTATGTTTTTCTCTATGTCATCTGCCATCTTAGTAAAAAAAATTAGTGCAAGATGCCTCAGTGCTTTAGGTTTGTGTTTGCTTTCGCTCTCATGCTTCTTATACAGTTCTCTCACCAAAGATTCAACTAACAGTGAAATAATTCTAAGACTAATTGTAGGTGGTGCAGGCATGGGCTTAAGTATGTCTAATTTAATGAATTCCATGGTAAAAAATGTACCAAAAGACAAAGTAGGTATAACTTCAGGCGTTAATAATATGACAAGAACTCTTGGTACTGTACTCGGCGTTGCTGTCTTTTTAACTATATTTACTTCAAGCATGACCGTACAAATGTCTAATGCTAAAAACTCTGTAGCCAAAATCATAAAAGCTGATACCGTATTTGATGCGAATGCCAAAAAAGAAATGATTGCATCCTTAAAAACTGGCAGCGAAAAAAGCAAAACTCTTTCTGATACACTAAAAGAAATTGATAAAAAAGAAACTTTAACTTTAAAATCCATTCCTCCTATGCTGCAAAGCAAAGTTAAGCTTAGCTTTGATAAGCAAAAAAAAGAGACTGAAAAAATTTTCCCAGTAATTCAAGATTCCTTTAAGACCTATACAGTAAAAGCCTTTAGTTTCACGTTTAAATGCGGTTGCTTATTTTTAACACCTGGTATACTTTTTGCTTTTTTCAGTGACAAACAAAAAAAGCCTCTCCTTGATTATGAAAATAATATTGAAAAAATAATATAAAAAATTGCTAATGCCAATTTCATCTTTTCACGCTCTCTATCTTTATTTACAATGATGTGATATCATTAATTGATTTGTTACGTTTTAAAGAAAGGTTTGATAAAGAATGGATTTTAAAAAATTAGGTATTAACGCAGATATAATTGACGTACTAAAAACATCAGGAATTGATAGACCAACTGAAATTCAAGAAAAAAGTATTAAAGTAATAAAAGCTGGAAGAGATGTGATTGCAGAAGCTCAAACTGGTACTGGAAAGACATTTGCATTTTTGCTTCCTATTTTTGAGAATATATCACCTGAAACAAATTCCGTTCAAGCATTAATTATAACTCCTACTAGAGAGCTTGCCATACAAATAACAGAAGAAGCCAATAAGTTAAAAATTGTTAAGGATATAAATATATTATCAGCCTATGGTGGCAAGGATATAAACTCTCAGCTAAAAAAATTAAAAAGAGGTATTCATTTAATTGTTGCAACTCCTGGCAGACTTTTAGATCATCTTAATAGAAAAACAATTGATCTTAGTAAGTTAAAAACCCTTGTAATAGACGAAGCCGATCAAATGTTACTTATGGGCTTCAAAAAGGACATTGAAGATATTATTAAGCTTTCATCAAAAAAACACCAAACATTATTTTTTTCTGCTACAATAAGCTCAGAAGTTAAGAAATTGGCTTATAGATACATGGTAAGTCCAGAATTCATTACAACTAAAAAAGAAGAAATAACTCTCAGCAATATTAAACAAGAAATAATAGAAACTACATTAAATGATAAACAAAGTGTTTTACGCAGTGTTTTAAATGAAGATAATCCTTTTATGGCTATTATATTTTGCAGAACAAAACGAAGAGTTGATGAACTTGAAGTAATGCTGCATCAGCATGGATATAACTGCATAAAACTTCACAGCGATATAACTCAAAAGAAGCGTGAAAAAATAATGAAAGCTTTTAGAGCTGGAGATATACAGTATTTAATTGCTACAGATGTTGCTGCCAGAGGTCTTGATATAAGTGGTGTTAGTAGCATATACAATTATGATGCTCCCGAAAATCCAGAAGCATATATACACCGCATTGGTAGAACTGGAAGAGCTGGCGAAACAGGTTACACATGCTTATTTGTAACTCCAAAAGATGAAATAACTCTGAAAGAAATAGAGAAAGCTATAAAGATGAATATACCTAAAAGACAATTAAAAGGGAGCATATAAGAATGAATGATTTATTTGAAAAACTTGGGCTAAACCATTCTATTTCAAGTACCTTAGAAAAAATGGGATTTAAAACTCCAACAGCTATACAAGAAAAAGTTATTCCTTTAGCCATAATGAATAAAGACATCATTGGCAAATCAGAAACTGGAACTGGAAAAACTCTTGCATATCTGCTTCCAATCTTTCAAAAAATAGATGCAAATAAAAGAGAAATGCAGGCTTTAATACTTGCTCCAACTCATGAACTGGTTATGCAGGTATATAAAACTATTAATTTATTTTCAGATAACCTAGATGTTAAAATCACCTCAGCAGCAATAATAGGGGACGTAAATATTAAAAGACAAATCGAGAAATTAAAGGAAAAACCACACATTATAGTTGGAACTCCTGGCAGAACTTTTGACTTAATTAAAAAAAGAAAAATCTCAGCTCATACTATAAAAACCATAGTAGTTGATGAAGCTGACGTACTTCTTGATAGTTCTCATATAGATGGAGTAAAAGCAGTAATTAAAACAACTTTAAAGGAAAGACAGCTGCTTTTATTTTCTGCAACTATATCAAATGAAACCATTACAGAAGCAAAAAAACTTATGAAAACACCCGAATTTATAACTATAGAAAATAAAACCGAAGTAAATTCCAATATAACTCACTATTATTTTACATGTGACAAAAGAGATAAGATAGAACTTTTAAGAAAACTTGTTCACGCAATTAATCCAAATAAAGCAATAGTGTTTATAAACAAAAGTGATGATATTGAAATAACTACCTCTAAATTAAAATATCATAAGCTTAAAGCAGAAGGTATCCATGGAAGTAACATAAAAGAGGACAGAAAAAAAGTCCTTGAAGCTTTTAGAAATGGTAAAATCAATATTTTAGTCGCTTCCGACATTGCAGCTCGGGGACTTGATATAAAAGGTGTAACTCATATATTTAATCTCGACCTGCCAATTGACCCTATAAATTATCTGCATAGATCTGGAAGATGCGGAAGAGCTAGCACAGAAGGCACAGCAATAACTATCGCATCTCCTAATGAAGTTAACTTTATTAGAAAATACGAAAAAGCATTCAATATAAATATAGCTCACAAGGACATTTATAACGGCAAAATTGTAGACTTAACTTAATTGCGGATAAATAACCTTAAATGTTAAAATAACTAATAGAAAATTGATCCTGTTAAATTTAAATTAGAGTAGAGAGTAAAGAGTAGAGTGATGGTTGATTTTTCTCCGCTATCGCTGCGAAAAATCTTAAGCTTAATGTTTGCACATAGCGCAAAATATAGTGTTCAGCGCAGCTGACACTAATAAGTTCTAGGATTTACCTAAGTAAAACGAAAGGTAAATCGACCTTCACTCTACTCTGTACTCTCTACTCTTTACTCTGAGATTTTTAAAATTACTTGTAAAACTAAACTATTTTGATTTTAATCTTTCATGTAGTTTTACTATATATTCTCAAACGCCCATTCCACAACATTTTCAATTGCATGCTCATAATTTGGAGCACAAACATTGCTGCACATACTAATTAGCTTTTTATTTCCATTAGAAACACAAAATCCGTAACCTGATTCTTTAATCATTTCATAGTCATTCATCTCATCGCCAACAGAAATTACATTTGACATGTCCATACCTATAATTTTACAAAGTTTCTTCATAGCCGAGCCCTTTGAAGTTTCCTCAGGAAGTATTTCGAGAAAATTTTCTCCGCTCCTAATTAAATTTATTTTTTCAAAAATATTTTCAAAGTTTTCTTCTAAATAATCCATTTGATCTTTCTCTCCAACTATAAGAACTTTTGTCCAATTTTCTTCCCACACTTCTTCTGGAACGTCAAAATACACAACATACTTTCTATTTTTAAATCTATTAGAAAATCTACAAGGGTTATAAATATATGTATTCTCATTGCTATATACTTCAAGCCCTAAAGTGTCATCATATTTTTTAATCTTTTTTATAAGCTCTTTTACTTTCTCTTCAAGCGGTATTTCAAATAAAACCTTCTCTTTGTTAAAATCATATATCTTAGCACCATTATAAAGTATTACAGGCGTATCTACAGGAAGATTGTCTATATATCTTTTTGCCGATTCTACAGTTCTTCCTGTAGCTACACCAAATTTTCCACCATATTGTTGAAATTTTTTTATAGCATTTACGTTGTTCTCGGATATCTTTCTATCATTTCCAATTAAAGTTCCGTCCATATCCGAAATAAGCAAATAGCCTTCAAATCTTTTGTTCAAATTAAGTGCACCCCCTAATATCATAATTATATCAATGTTTAGAGGATATATAAATACTGTGCACCAAAATATCATAATTAATCATTTGACGCAGTCATATGAAAATTTTATATTTTCATAGTAAGTTTGCCACAAGTGCTGCTCCTAAAAACAAAAAGATCGCTATTTCAATTATTAATGCTATATCATTATTTGTAAATTTTTTTCTCTCGTTATAAACCTTCACAGTATCTTTTATATAGTTCAGTGTTTTTATATGCTTATCATTATATATATTCATCTTAATTTCTTTTTCATTAACAGGCTTTATAATAAGAACATTATCTTTCCCTCTATATTTAATATTTTTTATAAACTCAATTTCACCAAATTTATAATTTTTAATTTTAAGAAAACCATAGACATCATTAGCATAAGCAACAAAAACTCTTTTATTTGTTAAAATCACAATTGTTTTTGTCCCCCAATTATTCCAAATCCCAGCTGCAAACGATGATGGACCTGTAAAACCAACTAAAATTTTTGTTTCTCTAACTCCATAGGATTCAGCTGCAAATATGCATTGTACATTTTCATCCTCATAAAATTGTTCTTCCACCTTTGACAAACCATCATCAAAATTTCCCCTTACATAAATACTATTCACCTTATTTTTCATTCTTTTAAGAATATCGTCTTTTACTTTTGTACATTCATACTTTTCAATTTCTTCATCTGTAAAAGTTATATCGTTATATGACATTAAAACAGCTCTATCTTCCATATTTATCCTCCTCAAATTTTATATTTTTTTCTTTTATAATCTTTTTTAATTTTTTTCGTCCTCTACTTAGCCTGTTATAAACAGTTATTGAAGTAAAATTCATCTTTCTCGCAATTTCTCTTATGCTGCTTTCCATAAAATATCGTCTCATAAAAATTTCCCTATCTTCTTCACTTAAATTAGAATTAATAAGAGCTACAGCTTGTTTTTTCTTTTCACTTTGCAGATAGTCTTCTTCAATATCATAAGGGGCTTTAATTTTTGCATTATCTAGTTCTACGTTATCCTTAGATTTTTTAATCTGCTTTTTGCAGGTAAGCGCTTTATTTTTTGCAATGGCAACAATCCACCATTTAAAATTTCCTCGTTCTTTAGAAAAACAGTCCATGTTCTTCCAGAGACACATTAATACGTCATCAACACATTCATCAATACTTTCATTTTCATAATTTTCTTTAAGGATAAAAAAAACAGTATTGTGAATTATACTTCCATACTTATCAATTAATTTGGTCATAGCATATTTATCTTTTTTTAATATTCCATCAATAATTTCCTCATCTTTAATCTCCAAGCTCCTCACCTCCTGTTTTGTCTTACACTATATATACTTCACCAGGTAAATTTTTCTGTCATAGTCTTTTCAAAAAACAAAAATACCGCATAAATTACTGCGGCATGTATATGGTCTACTTATTTACTACATTGATAGGATTTCCTTCAATGTACTTTTTAAAATTATCTTCTGCAATATCCATTAATCTCTGTCTTGCCTCTTTAGCTGCCCAAGCTATGTGTGGAGTTATTATGCAGTTTTTTGCATGTCTTAATGGATTATCCTTATTTATAGGTTCTGTAGATACAACATCAACTGCTGCTGCATATACTTTTCCACTTTCAAGTGCTTCATAAAGATCTTTTTCCACAATTAATCCACCTCTTGCAGTATTTATAATGATAACTCCATCCTTCATTTCTGATATTGAAGCTTTATTTATCATTCCTTTGTTGCCATCAAAAAGTGGACAATGAAGAGATATCACATCGGACTTAGAAAATAGAGTATCCAAATCTGCAAACTTCATATTATCATTTTCAAGCGAATATACTGGATGTGGTGTAAAAACAAGAAGTTTCATGCCTAAAGCTTCCGCTGCTTTAGCCATAGCTTTTCCTATACTGCCGTATCCAACTATACCTATCGTCTTTCCAGCAAGTTCAATAATAGGCTTTTTCCAATAACAAAAGTCTGCGCAATTTTCCCATTCGCCGTCATGCACAGACTTATTGTGAAGTCCAACACCATCACAAATTTCAAGTAAAAGTGCTATTGACATTTGAACAACAGATTGAGTTCCATAAGCTGGAATATTTGTAACTACAATTCCCTTTTCCCTTGCTGCTTTTAAATCAACAACATTATATCCAGTAGCAAGCACTCCTATATATTTTAGTTCAGGAAGCTTATCCATAATTTCTTTTGTAATTGGAGTTTTATTAGTAAAAATTACTTCTGCACCCTTTGCTCTTTCAATTATTTTTTCTTTGTCCTTTCCTGTATAATCAGTCCTATCATATACAGTAAACTCTCCAAACTTTTCTATGCCTTTCCAAGATAAATCTCCTGGATTTAATGTACATCCATCTAAAACAACAATTTTCATATATTTTATCCTCCTTAAACTCTTGCCCAAGCTTCATTAAGCACTTTTTTTGCTCCCTCTATTACAGCCTCTGAACTTTCACCTTTATAAGGTTTAACTTCAAAACTTACAATTGGCGGATTTTCTTTATTTAAAACTCCTATAAACTTTAATATTCTTAAATATTCTGTAAGCTCTTCAACATCACATTCACTATTTGGGAAACCAAATCCAGGATGCTGATCTCCATAACCCTCCATACTTGGATCTTTAACTACACAATTTCCCATGTGAGCATGAAGTATATACTCCTTAACTGGTAATATAGCTTCCTCTATGGTTTCATGAAGAAGAGGAATATGACTCAAATCAACTATAAGCCCAAAATTGTCATATTCTTCTGTTATCTCTTCTGCAAATATCTTTGCAAGCTTTGCTGGTCCTATTAAAGATTTTTTATCTACATCATAATCAAATACCTCAAGAAGTACCTTCATATCTCCCTTTGATTTAGCATATTTACAAAGTTCCTTTGTAGAATCAACTAATGCATCAAAAGCCTCACTTTTTTTATCTAAAGTGTACTTACCACTTAAAAAAGCAAAACCTCTAGCGTTCATTTCATAGGCTTCATCTATTCCTTCTTTAAGTGTTTTTAATGCCTCAAGTCTTTTTTCCCCATTTAAATCATTTATATTAAGCCCTGTAGTTAGTAACCTTGGCTGTGCTCCATATGCCACTGCCATATTTGCTTCTTCAATTATTTTCTTTGCATTTTGCCTTACTTTTTTATCCTTTATCCAAGTAATTTCAACAGCATCAAAGAAATCATCTGCTGCTATTTTCTTAAGAGTTTCCTCTATTGGGCCTTCACCTTTTCCACATTCCGGATATGCCATGAAGTGAATTAATCCAACCTTCATATAATCGTGTATTGACTCATTCATTTGTAACGCCCCCAGTAAATTCTTTTAGTTTAATTATAGTTTATTTTTGTATTGTTATTCAACACTTTAAATATTGCTGATGTAAAACTATCTGACTTTAATAAAAAAACATATTATAAAACTAAATTTTATTATTTATCATAATCTCATAATATTTATAGCATATATCAAATAAAGTATCCTCATCTAATTGATCACTTAAACCCAATACTTTTTTATAAATACTTTCTATTTTTTGTTTTGTACTTTCATTTATATTTTTAGAATCTATGTATGATATACCTTCAAGTATTACACAAAAATCTTTCATATCATTTTTGTTTAGTTTTCTACTCATTAAAGCATCTAGTATATTTTCTAAATCACTATTTTTTTGATTACTACTATTTCCTTCAAATTTTTTAACATACTTATTTAGCTTTATTAAACTACCTTTCAACTTCAAAAAATCAACTTTTTTTCTTTGCAACAATTCTATAATTTCTTCACCTAAAATCTTTTTATTTTTAACTTCACTAATTAACCATTCTATTGATTTATCTAGACTTTCTTCTTTAGTTAATCCTACAATATATTCTTCCAACTCGCTTATACTATTAACCTTTGAAATCTCATTTTCTATTTTTTCCTTATACGAATTATAAGTTATTTTCAGCAAAAACTTAAAATATTCCAGATAATTGTTTTTAATATTTAAATCTAAATTTTTTAAAAGACCCTTGATACTTCCTATATATTTATCATTATAGATAAACAAGCTGAAATGTTTAAATTACCAATACCAAATTTATCCTTACAAACCACAATTTGTCGAGCTGAGTGAAGGGTTTTAATTCGCCCTGCTCATTAAAAAACTAACTTTTTCACTTATGTGAAAAGTG
>NZ_JAJNKE010000001.1:370746-386772 GCF_021043395.1 Clostridium guangxiense | reverse complement strand
CATAGCTCAAATCAAATCTATTGCTTATGGTAAAAATTACTATTACTAATTTTTACTTTTCAACTTGTTTATCTATAGTTGAATGTATGTACTATTTTAGAGTATAATTTATCTATGAAAATATAAAAATTTAATTTGTGTTTGGATGGATGATCCATTTAAAGCTTAAATTTCAGCAGTTAAAGTGGCTCATCAATAGACGGGAGATTTTATGGAAGAAAACATTTTAGATCTAAAAAGCTTTGAACTGGAGAATGGTCTCCAAATTATATCCATCAAAAAAAATACTAGATTATTTTCTTTACATTTTGGAGTTAAAATAGGATCAATTTATGAAGATGATAAGGAAAAAGGTATATCACATTTTATTGAACATATGCTGTTTAAGGGAACATCAAATATGAATAATGAACAGTTAAACGAGGCATTTGAAGAACTTGGGGGAGAATACAATGCATATACTGACTATAATTGTACAGTATATAGTGTAACTGCTTTGAATGAAGAATTTAACAGAAGTTTATATCTTCTTTCTGATATGATAAAAAATGCTGTTTTTGATAAAGAAGAATTCAATAAAGAAAAAGAGGTAATATTATCCGAAATTAGAAGTGTAAAGGATGATATTGAAGATTATAGTTTTAATAAGATTCATGAAATTGGATTTTTAAATGGACCGCTAAAATATGATACTATAGGCAGTGAAAAAAATATAAACAAATTTACCAGACAGGATATAATTCAGTTTTATAAAAAGTATTATGCTCCTAATAACTGCTCTATTGTTGTAGTTTCTAATATAGAACATGAAGAAGTTATACTCAATGTAAAAAAATATTTTGACAACTGGAATAAAAAAAGTATAATAAAAAGAAGTGTTTTAGCTGAAAAAAATTTGCCTTTGAAGAAGATATCATATAAAAATGATATAGAGCAAAGTACTATAATATATATGTTTACATTTCACAATTTAACAAGGATAGAAGAAATGGCTTTAAAAATACTTAATTATAAGTTGGGTGAAAGTGCTAACAGCATTTTATTTAGAGAGATTAGGGAAAAAAAGGGACTTGCATATGATATATACTCTGAACTTAATACTTCAAAAAATATAAAGACAATGTATATATACACGGCTGTTAGAAAAAGCAATATTGATGATGCTGCTAGATGCATAGACAGGTGTCTTGAAAAAGTAAAAAATAAGAAAAATTTTATTGATGATAAGTCTATTGCAGTTATGAAGAAGGTGCTTAAAACTGCTGTGGTGTCTACAATAGAAGATACTACAGATTTGTCAAATTATGCACTTCATCAGTGTTTGGATGGAGAGAGTATATATGAATTTTTGGAAGATATAAAAAATGTAGATTCGGTAAATTGCAATGATATAATGGTAGTTGCTAATAAAGTTTTGAATGATCCAACTATTCATATATTGACCTCAAAGGAAAGTGATTAGATTGAAGCATATTATAACTAAAATTGAAGCACAAAAAAATAAAAAAGAAAGAGTAAATGTATATATAAATGAGGATTATTCTTTTTCGTGCAGTATGGAGTTAGTATATAGATATAATTTAGAAAAAGGTGCTGATATAGATTTAGATTATATTAAAGAAGTAGTCAAAGAGGATAATTATATTTACTGTAAAGAATCAGCACTTAAAGCTATAGAGAGGACTTTAAAAACGGAAAAAGAAGTGATAGGCAAATTAGAGAAAAAAGGTTTTGATAAGAGTGCAATCGATAGAGTGATGATTTTTCTTAGAGAATATGACTTTGTAGATGATGATAAATATGTAAAATGTTACATGAAGGAAAAACTAAAAGTAGATGGAAAGAAAAAAATAAAGTTTAATTTACTTAAAAAAGGAATAAATGAAAGTTCTATAAATAGGGGCTTTGAGTTTTATGATGAAGATAAGAACGAATATATAAATTCATTAAAGAAGATTGCTGAAAAAAAGTATATTAGTCTTAAAAAGCAAAATTTAGAATTAGTTAAATTGAAAAAAAAGCTATATGACTATTTGCTTAGAAAAGGATATTCGTGGAGTGAAATAAAATTAGTTTCAAATGAGTTGTTTAATAGTAGTGATTTTGAATAATGTAGGAGATGATTTTATTTGAAAATAAATCCTGTAACTATTTTTATAGTTGTTTGCTTTGCATATCCACTTTTAAAAGGATTTTTGTTTAAGTTTTCTTCCTATGATGTTAAAAGGGATTGGGAAGGAGTTGTAAATAGCATAGCTTTTATAGCCGCAATCTTTATAGGGGTAAGATATTCTAAATTACTTTTAATTGGCAATATAAATAAGATATATAAGTTTTTACCGACGAATGTATACAGCTTCATAGAAAAAAAACCAATGGTATTATATTTTGTAGTTATACCTATATTAGTGTATTTAATTTATATTATTATTAGGACGGCATTTAATTTTATAAATAAAATTACTTTTTATAGATTATTTGATGGAATAGATAGAATGATTTCTAATAAAAATAGCTTTGTAAAAAGGATATTAGGTGCAGTAGTACAAGTACCAAGGTCAATATGCTATCTTATTACAATATTGTTTGTACTAAATATTTTATCTATGGTAAATATAAATAAAAACTTAGATAAATATCTACAAGCATCTAAAGTATATGGGTACTTATGCAAGCAAATAGTTTTGCCAGTTACAAGTTCAAATTTAGCTAAAAAATTACCATCGATTATAGATAATTCTTTTAAAGTTGTATATAAACAAAAGGATAAAATTATTGTACCTAGTGATAATGCCTCTGGCAACAGTATAGATACTGGAAGAACCATTGTTTATTATAACGGTGTAACTCTTGATGAAGGAGTAGCTTCAAATAGCCAAATTGACAATTTTGCTAGAAATCTTGTTTTTAACGAAACTGGTACTGAAAATAAGGCAAGAAAGATATATGATTGGATAGGAAACAATATATCGTATGATTATAATAAGGCAAATTTAGTTCTTAATAATGATTATGATGTAAAATCAGGAGCTATTTATACATTTAATACTAGAAAGGGTATATGTTTTGATTATTCTTGTTTGTATGTTGCGATGGCAAGGGCTAACAATATTAAAGTAAGGCTTATAACTGGACAAGGATTTAATGGGGTTTCATGGGTAAGTCATGCATGGAACCAAGTATATATACCGGAAAGTGGTAAATGGATAAATGTTGATACCACCTTTGCGAAGGGTGGAAATTACTTTAATAAAACTATGTTTTCAATAGATCATAAAGATGCTAAAATTGTAGGCGAGTGGTAAAAATGAATAATGGGTGAGGTGTAGAGAAAAGTTATTTTAAGTGAAAGATTTAATGACGTAAAGCTTTGGTAAGATCTTTCACTTATTATAAGTTTTATTTAAGCTGACTTTAATTTTGTAAGCAAGATATTTATTGCTTTTTCACATTCTGTGTCATCATTATTAAGAGCCCAAGATCTGTTGAAGTATATTAAGGCTAGTTTACTTTCTTTAAGCATTGCGTAGCAGTAACCTAAATTGAAATAGTATTTACTATCCTTTTTTCTTTCTAAAGCTGCTCTTATAAGTGAAATTGCATTTACATAGTTTTTTAATTTTATAAAACAAACTGCAGCATTATACATTGAAGCAGTTTCATTTTCCTTCATCTCAATTGACTTACAATACATTTCTATAGCTTTTTTGTAGTTTTTTTTGTTGTAATATTCTATGCCTTTATCGAAATAAACCATATAATTTCCTCCTAATTAAAGTAGTTCTTACATAATAATTTATAACCAAAATATGTAATAATATTCAATGGAATTTTATTTAATAATGTTAACAGTTCAATTATTAACTTTTAAATGCTTCAACTTACGAAAACATAAACAATTTGATAAATTAATAAAAAGAGGGACAAATTTTTTAATAATAGTTATTTTTAAATAGTAATTATAATCTTGTTGTTTTATAAATTTATGTGTTATAATTAATTTGCTTGCAGGACTATTATATTGATTAATGCAAAATAGGGTATAAGACAAAAATAACAGCACCATATATTGTATATTTTAAACAAATTCTATTAGAAAATTTGTATTATAAAATTATGTGATAGGAAGGTAAAAATGAATAATATTTTTAAATTGGGACTTGATGTAGGATCAACTACTGTAAAAATTGTAATGCTTAATAGCAATGAAGATATTATATATAATAAATACAAAAGACATTTTTCTGATATAAAATCGACTATTGTAGAGGTTATAACAGAAGCTTATGATAAATTTAAAGATGAAAATGTAAAAGTTATGGTTACTGGTTCAGGAGGACTATCAGTTTCAAAGTGGCTTAATATTGGTTTTACACAAGAGGTAATTGCCTGCACAAAAACCATAGAAAGATTAATTCCAGAAACTGATGTTGCAATAGAACTTGGTGGAGAAGATGCTAAAATAACATATTTTGGTGGGGCTGTTGAGCAGAGAATGAATGGTACATGTGCGGGTGGAACTGGTGCATTTATAGATCAAATGGCAACGCTTCTTAAAACAGATGCAGCTGGACTAAATGAACTTGCAAAGTGCCATAAATGCATATATCCAATTGCTGCAAGGTGCGGTGTTTTTGCTAAAACAGATGTACAACCACTTTTAAATGAAGGAGCAGCAAAAGAGGATATTGCAGCATCAATATTTCAGGCTGTGGTTAATCAAACTATCAGTGGACTTGCTTGTGGAAAGCCTATAAAAGGTAAAGTTGCTTTCTTAGGAGGACCACTATATTTTCTTTCTGAACTTAGGCAGAGATTTATAGAAACTTTAAATTTAGGAGAAAATGAAGTGATTTTTCCCGAAAATTCTCAGTTGTTTGTTGCAATGGGTGCAGCTTTAGCAGCTGAAAATGAAGAATTTATTAGTTTTAAGGAAGTTAAAAAAAGACTTTTAAAGCTTAATAATAAGGAAACCTATGAAGTTCAAAGATTAAAACCATTATTTAAAGATGAAAATGATTATGTAAGTTTTAAAGAGAGACATGGTAAAAACAAAGTAAAAACTGAAAAGCTTGAAGAATACAAAGGGGAATGTTTTTTAGGAATAGATGCTGGTTCAACTACTACTAAAGCGGCACTTATATCGAAAGATGGTACTCTTTTGTATTCTTATTACGGAAGTAACGAGGGAAGTCCTCTTAAGCTTACCATAAAGATACTTAAAGATTTATATGAAAAACTTCCAGCTGATGCTAACATTGTAAATAGTGCTGTTACAGGATATGGAGAAGCACTTATTAAAGCAGCATTGTGCGTAGATATTGGTGAAGTTGAAACAGTAGCTCACTATAAAGCTGCCGATTTTTTTCTTCCTGGTGTGGATTTCATACTTGATATTGGTGGACAGGATATGAAATGCATAAGAATAAATGATGGAGTTATAAGTTCTGTTACTTTAAATGAAGCATGTTCGTCAGGCTGTGGCTCATTTATTGAAACCTTCGCAAAGTCTTTAAATATGACTGTTGAAGAATTTGCAAAGGTGGCGCTCAAATCTTTAAATCCAGTAGATTTAGGATCAAGATGCACTGTTTTTATGAATTCAAGAGTTAAACAAGCCCAAAAAGAAGGAGCTAAAGTAGGAGATATATCAGCAGGGCTTTCGTATTCCGTAATAAAAAATGCTCTATTTAAGGTTATAAAAGTTAGAAATCCAGAAGAACTCGGAAATAAAGTGATAGTTCAGGGAGGAACTTTTTATAATGATGCTGTACTTAAGGCATTTGAACTTGTATCTGGAAGAGAAGCTGTAAGACCAGATATTGCAGGACTTATGGGAGCATTTGGAGCAGCAATAATAGCTAAAGAAAAATATGTTAGCGGCTATGAAACTACTATTTTAAAGAAAGAAGATCTTAAAAACTTTAATAGTGAGATTTCTATGAGGAGATGTGGAAAGTGTGCTAACAATTGTCTTTTAACTATAAATGGGTTTTCTGATGGAAGAAAATTTATAACAGGTAATAGATGTGAAAGAGGAGCTGGAAATGATATAAAGAAAAATGACATACCAAACTTGTATGATTATAAGTACAAAAGGATATTTGGCTATACTCCACTTAAAAATCCTAAAAGAGGTGTGGTTGGCATACCAAGAGTTTTAAATATGTACGAAAACTATCCATTTTGGTTTACATTTTTCACAGAACTTGGTTTTAGAGTTGAACTTTCTCCTAGATCATCAAAGAAAATATACGAAAATGGAATGGATACAATACCTTCTGAATCAGTATGCTATCCAGCAAAATTAAGTCACGGACATATAATTAACCTCATGAAAAGGGGAATTAAATTTATATTTTATCCTTGTGTGCCTTATGAAAAGAAAGAGCAGAATGGTGCTAATAATCATTATAATTGCCCTATTGTTACTTCTTATGCTGAAGTTTTAAAAAATAATATTGATGGACTAAGAGATGAAAGTATAGTATTTAAAAATCCTTTTGTGGCTTTAGATGATAAAGAAGAATTAAAGAAAAGACTTTATGAGGAGTTCAATGAATTTGGAATTTCAAAAAATGAAATAGAAGAGGCTGTAAGTAAGGCATGGGATGAACAAGAAAATGTAAGAAGCGACGTAAGAAAAAAGGGAGAAGAAGTTATAAAATATTTAAAGGAAACAGGTAAAAAGGGTATAGTTCTTTCAGGAAGGCCATACCATATAGATCCAGAAATAAATCATGGTATTCCAGAACTCATAACAAGTTATGGAATGGCAGTACTTACTGAAGATTCCGTTGCACAGCTTGGAAATGTTGAAAGGCCACTTAGAGTTGTGGATCAGTGGGTATATCATTCTAGGCTTTATGCAGCAGCGAGTTTTGTTGCAACACAAGATAATATAGAACTAATTCAATTAAACTCATTTGGCTGTGGACTCGATGCAGTAACTACAGACCAAGTACAAGAAATACTTCAGAATTTTGGTAAGATATATACTGCTATAAAAATAGATGAAGGAAATAATTTAGGTGCTGTAAGAATAAGAATTCGTTCTCTTAAAGCAGCTATGGCTGAAAGAGAAGCTAATCATGTGAAACCTAAAAGAATAAATAAACCTACTAAAAGATTAGTTTTTACAAAAGAGATGAAGAAGAAACATACTATACTTTGTCCACAAATGTCACCAATCCATTTTCAATTTTTAGAGGAAGCTCTTAGGAGCGAGGGATATAATCTTGATGTGCTTCCATCTGTTGACAAGGATTGTGTTGATGAGGGATTAAAGTATGTGAATAACGATGCATGTTATCCTTCTATAATAGTTACAGGGCAGATGATAGCGGCTCTTAAATCAGGGAAATATGATGTTAATAATACCTCACTTCTTATTTCTCAAACTGGCGGAGGATGTAGAGCAACAAATTATATTGGATTTATAAGAAAAGCAATTAAGGAAGCAGGTTTTGAGAATGTACCAGTGATTGCAATAAGTGCTCAGAAGCTAGAAAGTAACCCTGGAATTACTTACTCCGTTTCAACTGGTATAAAAGCAATTAAAGCCATATTATATGGTGATCTTTTTATGAGAGTTTTATATAAAGTAAGACCTTATGAAAAAATAAAAGGTTCTGCCAATAGTCTTTATAACAAATGGGTTCAAATTTGCAAAGAAGATGTTAAAAATGTGAGAATTAAAAGCTTTAAAAATAATGTTAATAATATAGTATATGAATTTGATAATTTTGAAATAAATCCCGTTGAAAAACCTAAGGTTGGTCTTGTTGGAGAAATACTTGTTAAATTTCATCCTACAGCAAACAATAATATTGTAGATACTATTGAGGCTGAAGGTGCAGAAGCAGTTATGCCTGATCTTATGGATTTTATATTTTATTGTGCGTACAATGAGACTTTCAAAAATAGGTATTTAGGTACTTCAAAAAAAGCTAAAATTATTAGTGATCTTTTGATTAAGGCTATAGAATGGTTTAGAAAACCTATGAAAGCTGCATTAGCTAAGAGTAAAAGATTTGAGCCGCCTAAAGCTATACAAGAACTTGCAAAAGGAGTGTCTGATATAGTTTCCCTTGGAAATCAGACTGGTGAGGGTTGGTTCCTTACAGCAGAAATGGTAGAACTTATAGAAAGCGGTACACAAAATATAATATGCATGCAACCATTTGCCTGCTTGCCTAATCATGTAACTGGGAAAGGTATGATTAAGGAACTTAAAAGAAGGTATCCTAAGGCTAACATATCACCTATAGATTTTGATCCAGGTGCAAGTGAAGTCAACCAGCTTAATAGAATAAAACTTATGCTATCTACAGCATTTAAGAATTTAAATAATGATAATAATCTTGAAACAGCTTCAAAACAAGAGATAGCAGCCTTTAGAAATAGGTAAAACAAGTAAATATTTGTTGTAAAAATTAATTCAATCGTAATTTATAAGAATTGTTAAGCCATTAAATCAGATTACGAAGTACAGATGACAGAGTATAGTGAAGGTTATTTATCCTCCTCACGCCAAATAAATCTAAAGTCATATAAAAAATCTAGTATGATGTTCAACTTATTGAACGAATGTAATATGACATTTAATGTACTCTCTTATCTGTACTCTGATTTAGGGTTGACAACTTTTTTATTCATCATTAAATAATTATTTTAGTGATATAACCTCTTTATTTAATATGCGGAAATATTATTTTTTCACTCTTCTATACCACTTTTTAAATAAGTCAGGTCTTTTTTCTTTTAAAACATTCCAAAATAAATCGAGTGAGTTTACGGTTGTTAAATCCCTAATGAGATGTTTAGGGTAATAGGTTTTTTGGGTATATGAATTTCTGGGATCTATGACCTTTATTGAAGTATTTTCTTGAACAAATATATGTGGAAATCTTACATCTATTTTTTTAAAACCATTTTCTTTTATATAACATAGGAAATTAATGATCTCTATAATTAATTTTTTTGAAACACCATGCTTATTGATATATTCTGATATATTTGTTCCGCCGATATATTCCCTTATCATATAATGATTATGAAATTCAAATGGTTTTGGATAATATGGACCATTTATGAGCTTTTTTAATACATAATATTCTTCTTTACATGTTTCTGGGTTTTTAAATATTTTTACGACTCTGCCGTCGTTCATAAGATATACACTGCCACTATGACCTTTACCAAGAAAAGTACATTCATCTAGTCTTATAATAGCATTTGTGTGGCATTTTTTTTCTTTCAATTTTTACACCTTCTTCTAATCTCACGTAAGTGGTAAATTAAGTACCTTAATATTAGAGTATAAAAAATAATAGACAAGTGTTACACTATTTTATATTAAAATATATTGACATAAGTTTAAAATAGTCTATAATATATACATGGTTATTTTATAAAGATGCTTAGATGAAGAGGAGTAGAAGTATAAAACATCTAGAGAGGGAAGTTAGCTTGCTGAAAGGCTTCCTATGTGGATTACTTTGAAGGTAGCTTCGGAGCACTTCTATTGAAATTTATAGTAGATAGAAGCGGTGAATCTCACCGTTATGTATTGAGAGCTTGAAAATAAATGTTACATTTCAAGAATAAAGGTGGTAACGCGCACAGTCGTCCTTTTTGGATTGCTGTGTTTTTTTTATTTGTATTTTTTAGTACACAATTCCAATGTACTTCACAATTAAGAAAGGAGATTTTTTATATGGATGAATCAAATAATATTGCAAAAACGTATAATCCTAAAGAATTTGAGCAAAGAATATATGATTATTGGGAAAGCGAGGGCTTTTTCACACCTAAAGTAGATAAATCAAAAAAACCATATAGTATAGTAATGCCACCTCCAAATATAACAGGAAAACTGCATTTAGGGCATGCTCTTGATAATGCACTTCAGGATTTTCTTATTAGAACAAAAAGAATGCAGGGTTACTGTACATTATGGCTTCCAGGAGAAGATCATGCAAGTATAGCTACAGAAGTTAAAGTTGAAAAGGAACTATTAAAAAAAGGAATTAAGAAAAAAGAAATTGGCAGAGAAGCCTTCTTAGAAAAAGTACATGAATGGTCTAATGAATATAGAGGCAGAATAAGAACTCAGCTTAAAAAGATGGGAGTTTCAGCTGATTTTACAAGAGAAAGTTTTACTATGGATGAAAAATTGAATAAAGCTGTTAAAACTGTATTTGTAAAATTATATGATGAAGGTCTTATATATCAGGGTAACAGGATAACAAATTGGTGTCCTAAATGCCAAACTGCATTATCGGATGCTGAAATAGAATATGAAGAGCAATCAGGTTTTTTCTGGCATATTAACTATCAGGTTGAAGGAAGCGATGAATGTATTGAAATTGCTACTACAAGACCAGAAACACTTCTTGGCGATACAGCTGTTGCAGTAAATCCAAAGGATGAAAGATATACTCATCTTGTTGGAAAAACTCTTATACTTCCGCTTGTAGGTAGAAAAATACCAATTATTGCAGATAATTATGTTGATATGGAATTTGGTACAGGAGCAGTTAAAATAACACCTGCACATGATCCAAATGATTATCAGGTTGGGAAGAGACATAATCTCCCTGAAATAGTTATTTTGAATAATGATGGAACTATAGCAGAAGGTTATGGAAAGTATTCAGGACTTGATAGATATGAAGCAAGAAAATTAATGGTAGAAGATCTTAAAAAGGCAGGCTCACTTGTGAAAATTAGAGAACACGTTCATAACGTTGGTACTCATGATAGATGTGGGAATGTAATTGAACCAATGATTTCTAAACAATGGTATGTAAAAATGGAATCACTTGCAAAGCCTGCTATAGAAGCTGTAAGAAACAAAAAGACTAAATTTGTACCAGAAAGATTTGACAAGATTTATTATAATTGGATGGAAAATATTCAAGATTGGTGCATATCAAGACAACTTTGGTGGGGACATAGAATTCCAGTATGGTATTGCAAGGATTGCGGTGAGATAACAGTATCAGTTGAAACACCTTGCGAGTGCAGTAAATGTAAAAGCAAAAATATTGAGCAAGATAAAGATGTTCTTGACACTTGGTTTAGTTCGGCACTTTGGCCTTTTTCAACTTTGGGGTGGCCAGACAAAACTGAAGATTTGGATTATTTTTACCCAACAAACACACTTGTTACAGGTTACGATATAATTTTCTTCTGGGTAGCAAGAATGATATTCTCAGGAATTCACAATATGAATGATATTCCTTTTGAAAATGTATATATTCATGGACTTGTAAGAGATGCAGAAGGAAGAAAAATGTCAAAATCACTTGGAAATGGAGTAGATCCACTTGATGTTATAGATGAATATGGTGCTGATGCACTTAGGTTTACTCTTATAGTAGGAAATTCAGCAGGAAATGACATAAGATATAAAACTGAAAAGGTTGAAGCAGCGAGAAATTTTGCAAACAAGGTATGGAATGCATCTAGATTTGTATTAATGAATCTCGATAAGAATATAATGGAAAAATACAAGGATTGCAAGGAGTATACTTTAGCTGATAAGTGGATAATGTCAGAGGCTAATAGTCTTGCAAAGGAAGTAACTGAAAATATAGATAAATTTGAGCTTGGTATAGCAGCACAAAAAGTTTATGATTTTATGTGGAATGAATTTTGTGATTGGTATATAGAACTTGTAAAACCTGCAATGTATGGTGATGATGAAAAGGCTAAGGGTGTTGCCTTTAATGTGCTTTATAATGTTCTTACAATAGGTCTTAAATTACTTCACCCAGTTATGCCTTATATAACTGAAGAAATATATCAACATCTTGGTGGTGAATGTAAATCAATAAGTATTTCTAAATGGCCGGAATATGATGAAAAGCTTAATGATGGGACTGCTCAGGAGGCTATGAATTATGTAATAGAAGCTATAAAAGCTATTAGAAATGTAAGAGCCGAAATGAATGTTCCACCTTCAAAGAAAGCTAAGGTAATAATACTTGCAGGAGATGAGACTAAGAAAGCTTTTGAAGAAGGAAGGAGTTATTTCGAAAAATTAGCTTCTGCAGTAGAAGTTATGTTTATAAAGTCAAAAAATGATGTGCCAGAAAATGCTGTATCAGCAGTTACAAAAGGAGCAGAAATATTCCTACCTCTTTTTGATCTTATAGATAGAGAGAAAGAAATTGAAAGATTAAATAAGGAAAAGGAAAGATTAACTAAGGAAATTGAAAGAGTTAATAAAAAACTTTCTAATAAGGGATTTGTATCAAAAGCACCTGCAGCAGTTGTTGATGAAGAAAAGGCAAAAGGCGAAAAATATGAAAAGATGCTTAACGCTGTAGAAGAAAGAATAAATACCTTGTAAAATGTATTAATATTTATTACAATATAATAAGTATATGGGTGTATGCCTATATACTTATTATTATATAATTTGGTGGTGATTTTTTTGACTTATGAAGAAACTATGAGTTACATACACAGCACTTTGAAATTTGGAAGTGTTTTGGGACTTTCAAGAATAGAAAAACTTTTACAGTTTTTAGATAATCCCCATAAGAAACTCAAATGTATACATATAGCAGGTACAAATGGAAAAGGATCTACAACAGCAATGATATCGGAGATTTTAATGGATGCAGGATACAAAGTTGGAATGTATACATCACCATTTATAGAGGAATTTGAAGAGAGAATACAGATAAATAGAGTTAATATTCCTAAAGAGAAATTGTGCAATATAATAGAAAAAGTTAAAGAAGCTGCTGAAAAAGTTGAAAAAGAAAGCAAGGAATATCCTACAGAGTTTGAAATAATAACCTGCGCAGCTTTCCTTTATTTTTATATTGAAAAAATAGATTACGCAGTAATTGAAGTTGGGCTTGGAGGAAGATTTGATGCCACCAATGTAATAGAACCAATTTTAACGGTAATAACGTCTATAAGCTATGATCACATGAATATATTGGGAGATACTTTAAGTAAAATAGCCTATGAGAAAGCAGGAATAATAAAGGAAAGGGTTCCACTTATTTTATATCCTCAAGTAAAAGAAGCTAATGATATAATAAATGATGTTGCTAAGAATAAAAATGTGGACATTATAAATGTTGGGGAGAATTCTGCTCATTATATAGAAACTGAGGTAGAAGGAAGCAAATATTTTCAGCATATAATTATAAAAACTTTAAAAAATGAATATGATATCAGGCTTTCTCTTCTAGGAACTCATCAACTTTTAAATTGTGCAACTGCGGTTTATGCAGCAGAAAAGCTTAAGGATATGGGGCTTAAAATTGAAAAGGAACATATAACAAAGGCACTTTCCAGCGTTATATGGAAAGGGAGACTTGAAATAATAAGTACTAATCCAATTGTACTTATTGATGGTGCACATAATATTGATGGAATTAAAAAATTAGATGATAGCATGCGTACTTATTTTAAATACAATAGAATAATATTAATACTTGGTATATTGGCTGATAAGCAAGTCGAGAATATGGTTGAAATAATAGCTAAAAATGCATATAAAGTTATAACAGTTGCTCCTAATAATGATAGGGCAGAAACTGCAGAGGATTTATGTAATGTGGTTAAAAGATATAATGCAAATTGTGAGTGGGAAAGGGAATATGACAAAGCTTATGATAAGGCTGTTTCGTATTATGAAAATGGAGATTTAATTCTTGTATGTGGCTCTCTGTATATGATAGGTGATATGCGAAAAGTTATTGTAAACAAAAAAAGTAGAAATATAGGAATCATAAAATGGTTTGGCGGATATAATCCTAGAATAAAAAAGTTTAATGATTTTGGATTTATAATGAGAGATGGTCAGGAAGATATATATTTTAATAAAAATCATATTCATTGTAATGTAGGAGAACTAACTAAGGGTAGAGTTGTTAGCTTTGAGGAAGGATTGAACTATAAAAATAGAAGACCTCAAGCTATAAAAGTAAATTTATTAAGAGATGAAGATAATATAGAATTATTAAAACAATGTGTAGAAAGCATAATGTTTGATAATATTGAATTGTATGATAAATTAGAAATGTTATGGAAGCTTAATTGGGACTTCATCGAAAAGAATTGGAATAACTTTAGCGTTACCTTAAAAATTGTATATCTATATAGATTATGTAGAGAAAATAAGGATTTTCCTATAATTGAAAATATAAATGAAAAAAATAAAATAATAAGAGCTATGCTGTTACTTTTATGGAGTAAGTTTAATGGTGGAGAAGCATCGATGGTGTTTAAAAAAGCAGCTAAACTTATTGAAGAATATAGAGACGAAATAATAGGTGATAAAGATGCCAAAAGAAAAGTAGTAAGTTTTATAATTCCAACTAGGGAAAAGGGAATTATAGATGTGTTAAAGCCATTGAGGTATTGGAGCATTATGGAGTTTATAGAAAGCTGCAGTAAAATGTCTATTGCCAGGGAACTTGAAAATTCAGAATCTCCATTAATTAACATGATATATGCTGTAAATTTATATACGAAAATAAAATAATGTAAAATTTTAATTTTTGTTCGTTAATATAATAAAGCCAGTTTAAGTATGGTTATTAAAGATACTTTAATAGCCATACTTATTTGTGTTTCATTTTAAAGCTAGAAAAAAAGTATAGTATTTGCATTGTGATTTTTTTAATTATGTTGGATAACATCAAATTTATTATGTTGTAATTATATTGTAATAAATTTGTACATATTTATTATAATGTTGAGTGGTATTATATATGTGGAACAAGTTTAACTATAAATTTATATGAGTTTTATAATTTTTTTAATTAATAGTTGAAACAAGATATATAAATTAAGTTTAAAGTAGTTTCTCTGTAGATAATTCGCTTCAACTATTGAAATTAATTTGTACAATAATGCTCAGAAGACGGCATTTTGGCACAAGTAAATTTTAAGTTTCAGGGTGGTTTATCTTTATAGGGTTACCGACTCAACTATTAAGTTATACATGCATCATAATGCCTAGAACATGCATTTTGAAACATGTATAACTTAAGTTTCGGTACGGTAACCCTTTAGTTATACTTTGCATATAGAAGGTGAATTTATTGAAAAACAAAAAAGGAATCATATTTATTGTCTTAACCTGTTTTATCGCTGTAGGTTGTTGGAAAGCTTTTTTTCAATTTGGAAGATATTATAGTGAAAAATCCAAGGTAGATGCGGAAGTTAAAAATGTCCAAGTTAAAAAGGTAGTAAAAAAAGAAAATAAAACTAATGTAAGAAGTGGAATGGAGGTGTTTAAGGTTAATAGTGAGCCAGGAGAGTTTGAACCATGGAGACTTGAAAAAGATAGTAAGAAGAAGATAGTATACCTGACTATAGATGATGGACCATCTTATAATACAAGAAAAATATTAGATATACTTAGAGAAAATAATATAAATGCAACATTTTTTTTAATTGGTCAAAATGCAGAGAGATATCCCCAGTTTGTAAGACAAGAAGTAGAGGAAGGAAATTCTATAGCTAACCATACCTATAGTCATCCACTAAGATACAGAGGATCTGCTCAAGGTTTTATAGATGATGTAAACAAATGTGATAGAATACTTAGAAACATAGTTGGTGATAAATACATCTCAAAATTTATGAGATTTCCCGGAGGTGCATTTGAGAGTGAAAAAAGGCTTGAACCTTATAGAGATGCAGTAAAGCAAAACGGTTATAGGTTCCTTAACTGGAATGCTATGACGGGCGATGCAGATAGAAATCTTGAACCTGTAGAATACCTCATAAATCATGTAAAAAACGATGTAAGAGGAGAAAAGATTGTGGTTTTATTGATGCACGATGCACCTGCGAAGACTACTACTGTACAGGCTCTTCCAACAATAATACAATACCTTAAAAGCCAAGGCTACACCTTTGGAGTATTTAAGTAAACCTACGCGGGGCTTGGGCTTTAGCCCATTATCCTTCTAGAACAATAATAAACAACTTTCTTAGGAAACAGTAGCTAACCAAGAATAGTTGCAAATTAGGAACGCGGGG
>NZ_JAJNKE010000001.1:170148-370736 GCF_021043395.1 Clostridium guangxiense | reverse complement strand
AAAAATATTAGATATACTTAGAGAAAATAATATAAATGCAACATTTTTTTTAATTGGTCAAAATGCAGAGAGATATCCCCAGTTTGTAAGACAAGAAGTAGAGGAAGGAAATTCTATAGCTAACCATACCTATAGTCATCCACTAAGATACAGAGGATCTGCTCAAGGTTTTATAGATGATGTAAACAAATGTGATAGAATACTTAGAAACATAGTTGGTGATAAATACATCTCAAAATTTATGAGATTTCCCGGAGGTGCATTTGAGAGTGAAAAAAGGCTTGAACCTTATAGAGATGCAGTAAAGCAAAACGGTTATAGGTTCCTTAACTGGAATGCTATGACGGGCGATGCAGATAGAAATCTTGAACCTGTAGAATACCTCATAAATCATGTAAAAAACGATGTAAGAGGAGAAAAGATTGTGGTTTTATTGATGCACGATGCACCTGCGAAGACTACTACTGTACAGGCTCTTCCAACAATAATACAATACCTTAAAAGCCAAGGCTACACCTTTGGAGTATTTAAGTAAACCTACGCGGGGCTTGGGCTTTAGCCCATTATCCTTCTAGAACAATAATAAACAACTTTCTTAGGAAACAGTAGCTAACCAAGAATAGTTGCAAATTAGGAACGCGGGGTTTGGGCTTTAGCCCAAACCCCGCGCAGGTTTACGTGTTTAGAAATAGTTGTAAAAAGTTTTGTCCAGCGGATGAAAGATAACCATTTTTAAGCCATATTGCTGCTAATTGAGTTGATAGAGATTTATTATCAATTTCCTTAAAAATTAAACTCGAGGACCCTATTAATTTTAGTGAGGATTTTGGAACTATAGCAATTCCAAGCCCTGAATTTGCCCAAAGAAGAGATGTTCTTGCATCGTCATTTTTGCAAAATATAGTTGGTTCAAAATTAGAATCTTCACAAGCTTTAAATATAAGTTTTTCAAATCTTCTATAAAATATTAATGGTTTATTATTCAATTCTACAATATCAATAACTTTACTGTCATTCCAATTTAGTTTTTGCAGCATTGCAGCAACCATAGGTTCCTTTGGCAAGTAAATTGAATTTATACCAGAAGTGTTAAATGGCGTTCTAACAATAGCAATTTCAATTACACCTCTATTCAGTATTTCTAATAATTCATATGTGTTACCTTCATGAATTTCAAAATTTATAAATGGATATTTATCATGAAATGTGTTTAGTCTACTAGTCAAAAGTGATGCTCCAGATGAAGATACAGTACCTATAGATAGAGTCCCATAAGTTCCTTTTTTAAAATCTTTTAATTCATCTACAGTTGATTCTGTTAGCGATAATATTTGCTTTGCACGTTTATAGAGCATAATTCCTGCATCGGTTAATTTAATATGACGACTTCCTCTTTCAACAAGTTTTACGCCTAATTCATTTTCTAAGCTTTTGAGCTGATAACTTAAAGGAGGTTGAGCAATGTGAAGCCTTTTAGCAGCATTTGTTATTTGGCCTTCTTCCGCAATTGTATAGAAATATTTTAATTGCTTAATATCCATAAAAATCACTTCCCATATAAAAAATGTATATGATAGATATATAATATGTATTTTTAATATATCTATACTTTTGCTATAATAATAAACGAAATATGGTAAATATTCAACAGAAGTTGATGCTTTAGGAGGTTATGTTTTGTTTAGTTTACTGAAATTTGCAAAGTCGTATAAAAAACAAGTTATATTAGGACCTATTTTTAAATTGATTGAGGCTATATTTGAAATATTAATACCTACAATAATGGTGCTTATAACGGATAAGGGGATACAAAGTAAAAATGTGACTTATATGTTACAAGTAGGTGGCATTATGGTTCTACTAGCTGTATGTGGAGTGGCGTCTTCATTTACTTGTCAATATTTTTCATCTATTGCTTCACAAGGTTTTGGAACAATACTTAGAAATGAGTTGTTCAAGAAAATAGGAACTTTATCATATAATGAAATTGATGATTTTGGAACAGCATCTCTTATAAATCGTATAACTAATGATGTTAATCAAGTGCAGCTTGCGCTTGCAATGTTTATTAGACTCACCATAAGAGTGCCATTTCTGTGTATTGGTGGAATTATAATGGCCATGTTTCTAGATTTTAAACTTTCTGCTGTAATGTATTTATCCATTCCTGTATTTGCGTTTGTGGTATACCTTATAATGAACAAATCTCTTCCAATTTATAAAATTGTACAAAAAAAATTGGATGGCTTATCACTTATATTAAGGGAGAATTTATCTGGAATAAGAGTAATAAGAGCTTTTTCTAGAATGGAAGGTGAAAAGGTAAGATTTAAAAACTCAAATGAGGAACTTGCACAAACAGCAATTAAAGTTGGAAAAATATCTGGACTGATGAATCCACTTACAAGTATAATAATGAATTTTTCTGTTTTGGCCATACTATGGTTTGGTGGAATAAGAGTAAATAGTGGCGGTATGACAACAGGAAAAATAATAGCATATATAAATTACACCAATCTTGTACTTTCTGCTCTTATAATTGTTGCTAACCTCATAGTAATATTTACGAAAGCAGCAGCTAGTGCCAATCGTATAAATGAAGTATTTACGACAGAGCCTAGTTTAGTATATAAAGATGAACTTAATGAACTTAAAGAAAAAAATGAAGAATTAATTGAGTTTAAAAATGTATTTTTTTCATATAAAAATTCCAAGGAATTTGCTGTAAGTGATATATCTTTTAAAATAAAGAAAGGTCAGACAGTAGGTATAATAGGTGGAACGGGTTCTGGAAAAACTACACTTATTAATTTAATTCCTAGATTATATGATGTTACATTAGGTCAAATATTTATAAATGGAATTAATGTGAAAAATTATCGTAAAATCGAACTTGAAAGGAAGATTGGTTTGGTACCTCAAAAAGCAGTACTGTTTTCAGGAACCATAGCAGAGAATATACGATGGGGACGTGAAAATGCGGATATGAAGGATATTAAGAAGGCAGCTGAGATTGGAATGGCATCAGAATTTATAAATAAGCTTCCAAAAAAATATGATACTCATATTTCTCAAGGTGGTGCAAATTTTTCTGGTGGGCAAAAACAAAGGCTTACCATAGCAAGAGCTTTAGTTAAAGATCCTGATATATTAATTATGGATGATAGTTTAAGCGCACTTGATTATGCCACAGATGCAAAACTTAGAAAGACACTAAAGGATAATAATTCTAATAGAATGGCGATTATAATGGTTACTCAGAGGGTAAGTACAATAAAGAATGCTGATTTAATAATTGTACTCGATGATGGAAAAGTAGAAGGATGCGGAACTCATGAAGAATTAATTAAAAGTTCAAGTGTGTATAAAGAAATATGCAATTCACAGCTTTCAAGGGAGGTTGTGTAGATGAAAAAGAGTACCTTCTCAAGACTTGTAAAGTATATAGGCAAATATAAAGGGTATATGTTATTATCACTAATATGTGCATTAATAAGTAATATACTTATTGCATTTATGCCATTAATAGTTGGACGAGGTATTGACAATATAATAGGTAAAGGAAGAGTTGACTTTACTGGACTAATAAAAGTAATAATTATACTTGCTGTTATTTATATTATTAGTTCTGTCTTTACATGGATATTTACGGTTATTGCAAATATTATAGCGTACAACACTGTAAAAGATCTTAGAAATGAGGCTTTACAAAAAATAAGTACCTTACCTTTAAAGTATTTTGATGAAAATCCTCATGGAGATATTATGAGTAGACTTACTAATGATATGGATGCTATATCTGATGGAGTATTTCAGGGAATAACTCAGTTTTATCCGGGAATTATAACTATAATAGTTTCACTAGTTTTAATGTTTTCATTAAGCGTAAAAATTACGCTTATAATAGTTTTAATGACTCCATTTTGTTTTTTTATTGCTTCATTTATTACAACAAGATCAAATAAAATGTTTAAAGAGCAGCAAAAAACTTTGGGAGAACTAAATGGATATGTAGAAGAAATAATAGGAAATGAGAAAGTAGTAAAAGCCTTTGGATATGAAAAAAGATCTGAGGAGAAATTTGCTGAGATTAATGGAAGACTTTATAAATGTGGTCAGTTAGCTCAATTTTATTCTTCACTTACTAATCCATCTACGAGATTCGTAAATAATATTACATATATTTTAGTTGGTGTTGTTGGAGGAATACTTTCTGCTATAGCAGGACTAAGTATTGGTACAATTTCAAGCTTTTTAACATACTCAACTCAATTTTCACAACCTATAAATAATGTAACAAGTGTAGCGACTCAGCTTCAGGCAGCTTTTGCATCTTGTGAAAGAGTATTTGCTATTTTAGATGAGGTTCCAGAGAAAAAAGAACCAGATAGTGCCGAGAACATAAAAAATTGCCTTGGAAATATAGATTTTGAACAAGTATCCTTTGCATATAATAAAAAGGTTCCTTTAATTAACAATTTTAGTGTAAATGTTAAAAGTGGAAGTACTGTAGCTATTGTAGGACCTACTGGTGCCGGAAAAACTACTATGGTAAATCTTCTGATGAGATTTTATGAAATAAATGCGGGAAAAATTTTAATAGACGGTAAAGATATAGGAAATATTAAAAGAGACAGTTTAAGAAGTCAATTTGGAATGGTGCTTCAAGATACATGGCTTTTTGAAGGAACTATAAAGGAAAATATAGCTTATGGTAAACCAAAGGCAACTTTAGATGAAATTAAAAATGCAGCAAAAGCGGCATATATTCATAATTTTATAAAGAGACTACCTGATGGATATGACACTATTATAACTGAATCAGGGGGGAACCTTTCAGAAGGACAGAAGCAGCTTCTAACTATAGCAAGAGTAATGCTTATAGATCCACCAATGCTTATATTAGATGAGGCAACAAGCAGCGTAGATACGAGAACAGAAATAAAGATACAAAGTGCTTTCCTTTCAATGATGAAGGGACGTACAAGTTTTGTTATAGCTCATAGGCTTTCAACTATACGTGATGCCGATATAATACTTGTTATGAGAGAGGGCCAAATTGTTGAGAGAGGAAATCATGATGAGCTTATAGATAAAGGTGGATTTTATACAGAACTTTATAATAGTCAATTTAAAAATATTGCGAAGTAACAGTATCTTGGAATATTAAATAAAATTAATAAATCTAAGCAGCAAATTGTTAAAATCTTAAGAGCTTTCAATAACTCACTAATCGTTCAAACAAATCGAAATCTCTAAAGCTTTTAACAATTTGCCACTAAGATTTATAAAATTTTATTTAAACTATTCCTTCAATACTGTTGCTTCGCTAAACCGGAAATGCAAGGTAAATTTTTCTCCGGTTCCCTACGAAAAATACCCTATAATCACCGTTAATCAATAAATGAGTGGACAAGTTCACACCCAAAATTCCGTAGGTACGGAGGAATTTTTTCCTTGCACTACCGTGGGAGTGAAGTAATACTGCTGAAGAAACGATTTAAAAAAATTCTAATAAATCTTGGTAAAAAAATCATAAAATACTTAGATATTTTAATTTGTCTGAGCGCAGAGCGAGTTATTGAAATATCTTAGGATTTTATGATTTTTTTACCTTAGACTTATAGAATTTTTTTAATGTTGCAAAGCAGTATTACTTCGCAATCTTTTTAAGTTGTATAACATCCGTTTATTTTAACATATTCGTACGTTAAATCGCATCCCCAGGCAGTAGCACTATAATTTCCATCATGTAAGTCGATTGTTATAGTTGTAGCAGGTTCATTTAAAATTTCAACAGCAAGTTCTTTATCAAATTCTAAAGCAGCTCCTTTGCTGCAGGTTTGCACAGAACCTTTTGAATTAGAAAAGAATATGTCAACATTTTCTGGATTTATATTTGCACCGCTGTAACCAAGGGCACATATTATTCTTCCCCAGTTTGGATCGCTTCCGAAAATGGCTGCTTTTACTAGGCTTGATTTTATAACAGCTTTAGAGCTTATTTTTGCATCTTCTTTAGAAGGTGCATTAAGTACTTTTGTTTCAATTAATTTAGTAGCTCCTTCTCCATCTTTTGCAATCATCTTTGCAATTTCTATATTTAAACTGTGAAGAGCTCTTTTAAAGGAAATATAATCTTCATTTTCTTCATTTATAATAGGATTTTCAAGAGAACCATTTGCAAGTATTATTACAGTATCATTGGTACTTGTATCTCCGTCTACTGAAATCATATTATAAGAATCTTCAACACTTTCCTTTAAAGCTTTGCTTAGCATGTTCTTATCTATGTTCACATTTGTTGCTATGAAACTAAGCATAGTTCCCATATTAGGATGAATCATACCAGAACCTTTTGCCATAGCAGATATTATCGCTTTTTTTTCTCCAAGATAAAATTCAACAGCAACTTTTTTTTCTATGGTGTCCGTAGTCATTATTGCCTTTGCAGCTTCATTGCCACCCTCACAGGACAATTTACTGCAGGTTTCTTTTATTCCAGGTAAAACTATATCCATTGGCAGCGGTACTCCGATAACTCCTGTGGAACAAACGAGAACTTCTTCTGTCTTTATATTAAGACATTCAGCTATAGTTTTAGCCATGGATAATGCATTTTTGTAGCCGGCACTACCATTGCAAGCATTAGCATTTCCACTATTAATTACAACTGCGTAAGTTTTATCATTCTTTATATGTTTCATATCTAAAAGAACAGGAGCAGCTTTAACTTTATTAGTAGTAAAAGTTGCGGCGGAAACACATGGTTTTTCACTGTAAATTACACATAAATCATTTTTCTTTTTTTTAAGCCCGCTGTGTATTCCAGCAGCTTTAAAATAAGGCACATTGGTTAGAGATTTATCATAAAAAAATTTCATTATCATTCCTTCTTTCAATTTAATAATTATCATTACTTTAAATAAGTGCAAAACTTCATTTCGTAATATTCTATGGGAACATAGGAACTATCTCAAGTCCTGTTTTTTCATTAAGGCCGTACATTATGTTCATGTTTTGTACAGCTTGACCGGCAGCGCCTTTCATAAGGTTATCTATAGCTGATAATACTACAATTTTATTTGTTCTATTATCTATTCTTATTGCAATATCACAATAATTTGAACCTTTAACCCATCTTGTTTCAGGCAATTCATCTATGATTCGTACGAAAGGTTCATTTTTATAAAAATCCTTATATAAATCATATATATCATTAAGTGCTATTTTTTTTCTCAAATTTCCATAACAAGTTGCTAGGATTCCTCTGTCCATTGGAATTAGGTGAGGAGTAAATATTAAATTTATATTGTCTTTTGCAATATATGAAAGGGTTTGCTCTATTTCAGGTGTATGTCTATGAGTTGTGACACCATAAGCTTTTATATTTTCATTACATTCAACATATAAATTGTTTATAGATGCTTTTCTGCCAGAACCAGTTACGCCAGACTTTGCATCAATTATTATGGAACTTTTTTCTACTAAATCATATTTTAATAGAGGAATAAGTGCAAGAGAAGAAGCAGTTGGATAGCAACCTGGGTTTGCAATCAAATTTGAAGACTTAATTTTATCTTTTTCTATTTCAGGCAAGCCATATACAGCTTTAGTTAACAAGTTACTGCAAGGATGATCTATTTTATACCACTGTTCATATGATTCTTTTGATTTTAATCTGTAATCTGCACCTAAATCTATAACTTTTACACCTTTATTAATTGCTTTTGGTACTACTGAAAAAGTTTTACCAGAAGGTAAGGCAGTGAAGAGTACATCTATTTTATCTAAATAGTTTTCTCCTACATCATCGCTGTCTATACACGAAATTTCAGTTATATTTTTGAAATTCCTATATATAGAATAGAATTTGTTGTTGGCATAACTATGAGAAGCCAAAAAAACTATTTTTACATTGGGATGATTTATTAGTAGTTTAGTTAAAACAGCTCCAGCATAGCCTGTAGAGCCAATTATGCCTATTTTAATCATTTTTATCATCACTCCAGTTTTTTTATTTTAAATTGATTATACATAAAAATGATTAATTATTCAATAAATTTTATTAAAAATATTGCATATGAATTTAAAATTATGTATAATTATACATGTTCAATAAATATAAGGTTGGTGTTGTAATGTGAAAAACGTTGAAAATGAATTAGAAGACCCTTTAGGAAAATTAGAAGAATTTAAAGGCAAAACATTTGTAATTAAATATGGCGGAAGTATAATGAAAAATGAAAACTCAGAAAAGGCTTTTATAGAAGACGTAAAAATATTGAGAAATATGGGTATCAACCTAGTAATAGTTCACGGAGGTGGGCCGGAAATTTCAAAATGGCTTCAAATTTCTGGTGTTAAGAGTGAGTTTGTTGAAGGATTAAGAGTAACTGATGAAAGAGTTATGGAAGTAGTTCAAATGGTTTTGTCGGGTAAAATAAATAAGGACTTATCTCTTAAATTAAATATGAATGATGTTAAATCCGTTGGGTTAAGCGGAGTTGATAATAAAATAATACAAGCACAAAAAAAGTATATATACAAAGATGGCAAGAAAATAGATATAGGATATGTTGGAGAAGTTGTAAATATAAATGAAACCTTTATTTTAAATTTAATTAAAAATGGTCAGGTTCCTGTGATTTCACCTATAGGGTGTGATGATGAAGGGAATATATACAATATAAATGCTGATTATGCTGCTTCTTTTATAAGTTCAGCTTTAAATGCTGAAAAGCTTATAGTTCTTACTGATGTAGAAGGTGTATATAAGGATATAAATGATAAAGATAGCCTTATAAAAAATTTACCAATAGATGATATACAATATTATATAGAAGAGGGAGTAATATCAGGTGGAATGATTCCTAAAATGCAGTGCTGCATGAATGCAATTTTAGGTGGAACTAAAAATGTACATCTTATTGATGGAAGAAACAAGCATTGTATAATTAATGATATTGTAAACTATAAGGGCACAGTTATATGCGGTAAGGAGGAAGTAGAATGTCAAAAAGTTATTTAATGAATACTTATGGAAGATTTGATGTTGTTTTTGAAAAGGGCAATGGAACAAAGCTCATTGATTCAAAGGGTGAGGAATACCTTGATTTTGTATCAGGTGTTGCTGTAAATTGCTTGGGGCATTGTAATCCTGTAGTGGTTAATGCGATAAAGAATCAGAGCGAAAAGCTTATGCATATATCAAACTATTATTGGAATGAAAATGCCATGAAGCTCACAGAACTTTTATGTAAAAATTGTGATCATGACAAGGTTTTTTTATGTAATAGTGGTACTGAAGCTATAGAAGCCGGATTAAAGCTTGCAAGAAAATATGGGCTTATACATGGTGGAGAAGGTAAAAAAGAAATTATATATATGAATAATTCTTTTCATGGAAGAACTATGGGAGCACTTTCAGTTACAGGTCAAACTAAGTATCAAGAGAGTTTTAAACCTCTTATAGGTGATGTTACAAGTGTTGACTTTAATGATGAAGAAGACATAAAAAAGAAAATAAGTGAAAAAACTTGTGCGGTTATAATTGAGCCTGTTCAAGGTGAAGGTGGCATTGTGCCTGCAAAAAAAGAATATTTAAAGCTTTTAAGAGAATTATGCGATAAAAATAATGCTGTTTTAATCTTTGATGAAGTTCAATGCGGTATGGGCAGAACCGGAAGTCTTTTTGCATATAAAAAGTTTGGAGTTGTGCCAGATATTGTATGCATAGCTAAAGCTTTAGCTGGAGGTTTTCCTATAGGAGCAATGCTTGCTAAGGATGCGGTAGCGAAAGCCTTTGTCCCTGGCGATCATGGAAATACGTTTGGTGGAAATCCGCTTGCAGCTGGAGTAGCATTGGCTGTAGTAAATGAACTTGTAAATAACGGTGTACTAGATAATGTTGAAGAAAAGAGCCAATATATGTTTGGTAAACTTAATAAGCTTAAAGAAAAATATGATGTTATAAAAGATGTAAGAGGTATGGGACTCTTGATAGGTGTAAGCTTAAAGTGTGATTTAAAGACTGTTATAAATAAATGTTTTTTTAATAAACTTCTTTTGATTACAGCAGGTAAAGATGTTGTAAGGTTTTTACCACCTTTAAATGTAAGTTTTGAAGAAATTGATAACGCTTTAGAAATATTTGAGAAAGCAATCATATAAGAGGTTTGGGCGGAGCCCATTATCCTTCTAGAACTAGATACTTGCTAGAACAGTATAAAAATTATAGATATAATTTTATTTGTTAATGATAATAAAATTAAGGGCAGTAAGTAGTTGTGCACAAAACTACTTACTGCCTGTACTTTTTATATATAATTATTTCTATTTTGCTTCTTCAAGTGCTTTTGCAAGTTGATCAGGACATGAAGTCCCTTTGCCTTTGCAGTCTACTCCTTTAAGTCTTTTTATAACTTCATCTACTGGCATTCCTTCTACTAATTTTGATAAACCTAAGGTATTTCCAGCACACCCTCCAACAAAAGTTAAATTTGTAACTTTGTTGTCCAATATATCAAAATGAATTTCACTTGAACATGTACCATGAGTTTTGTATACGTGCATATGTTATCATCCTCTCGATTAAAAGTATTGCTATAGGCTTTGATTTAAATAAATGTTGATTTTTACACTTATTTAAATCAAAGCCCTTTTATAAAATATACATTAAAAAAATAGATATTGTCAAGATTACAATAGCAATAGATGTGAGAAATTCATATTATATTATGGTGGAAGGCGGTGAGAAAATTGTGAGTTTTGTTTATATATGTAATTCCGGATCTGATGACGTATCAGTAATTGATCCAGATAGTTTATTGGAAATACGAAGAATAAATCTTAAACAAGGATTGGGGAGGGTAGGCCCTCATGCTGCGTGTAAATACATGAAGGGTATAGTTGTGGCAAATGCGTATAGCAATACTTTAACTTTGATAGACTTTAGTGAAGAAAAAGTTCATAAAGACTATTTTATAGGAATGAGATGCTCTGATGTAAAAATATTTAATAATAATGCATATGTTGCATGCAGCGATTCTAATACTATAATTAGATATGATTTAAAGAATGAAATGATGGAAGAGGCAATTCCATGCGGAGTTTTACCACATAGCATTGATTTCAATGCTAAAAATAAGATGTTTGTGACATCAAATATGTTGAGTTCAGATATTACAACTTTTTATAGTGAAGATACAAATGAAGTAAATAATATCAGAGTAGGAGAGTATCCTACAAAAGC
Source organism: Clostridium guangxiense (assembly GCF_021043395.1). Lineage (GTDB taxonomy): Bacteria > Bacillota > Clostridia > Clostridiales > Clostridiaceae > Clostridium_S > Clostridium_S guangxiense. The sequence goes on along the minus strand of NZ_JAJNKE010000001.1, from coordinate 359,482 downwards.
TATTTTTACACATGATGGAGAAAATATTATTGTTAGTGAAAGCAATATAGGTACTGATCATGTTGGAAGTATTAACATAATTTCAGTAAGAAATAAATTATCTGTGTCAAAAATAAAAGTTGGAAAATGGCCGGTAGATATATGGTGCAGCGACAAGTTACTTTTTGCAGTTAATTTTGGTGATGGAACTGTAAGTATAATTAATTTAAAAAATTTTAAAGAAATAAAAAGAATATATTTGGGAGGAATGCTTAGAGGAATAATACAATATAAGAATAAGTTATTAGTAAATGATAATTACAATAATGTGTTAATTGGTTTTGATATACTAAAAAACAAAAAAAAAATAGTACCAATAGGTAAAGAGCCTACTGGCATTATAATTTTTTAGTCTTGCGTAAGTAAATTTATGATTTTTGTATATAAATCGGAAGAAGAATTTTTCCATTTTGTGCATAAATCCCTTGCTTGCTTATTTGAAACAACGTTTAATTTAACTTCTATAAGAGTTATATCGCTTTCAATAGCTTTTAAGGTTACAACATAGCTATTTTTGTTTTCGATTGTATAATCAGCAGTAACGCTTATTGCATTCTTTATGTTGTTTAAATTGAGTTTTAGATAATTATCAATTATTAATTTTTTTTCATCTGTAAGTCTGTTTGAAAATAAGTTTAAAACATTGATTCCGGGGCTAGTGATAGAAATTCTATGTTTTCCATCTTGTTCTACAGACTCAATAAAATTTGAAGATATAAGTTCTAGTATATATTGCTGAAGAATAAAATAGTTCATAAAATTATTTTCAAGGACTATTTCCGTAAGTTGGTTTTTGGAAATAGGAAATTTTAATTCATTTAATATATAAAGTAAAAGAAGTTTGTTTTCGGCTAATTCTACTGTGTCTTCAAACATCTTTTTTCCCCCTCGATTAGTATATATAAAATCTCAGTGTAAATATAACTATAATATTTTTAGTCTATGATTGACATAAATATTATAACATAAAAAGCACCTATTAAAAGGTGCTTTTTATAATAAATTTATAAAAATTAAGTATATATTTTTTCTAAATGTAATATTTATTATAAAAGATGAATAAATAATATTAAGTAAGTTTGTGTTTTGTTGGGATCTTTGCCCCTTTTTCATTACCAACAAAATTGTCCTTTTCATAGCTTGGAATTTTTGACTTCTGAATCTTTACTTCTCTTGGATAATATTTATTTTGTATATTTAAATCTTCAGAAGAAAATTCCTCTTTATGACCTTTTATATTTGTAAATGTTGCTCTTCTATTTGGCATTGGTTTCCTCCTTAAAATTATTATATAAATAGGTTTTACTAATTTTCAATATTCATTCATATATTTTATTTTAAAGAATAAATTTTATATTGGAGGAGAGCAGTGCATGTAATATTAACAACTAAAAAAGATATAAAGATAATATTGGTTTCAATTTTGGCGGTGATAGGAAGTTTTGTGATTTTTTTATGTATTTATAAAAGTAGTATAGGCGTATTTTTAGGAAGTAATAAAAAATTACCTATATATAATGTAGATACCAGTGATAAAAAAGTAGCTATAACTTTTGATTCAAGCTGGGGAAATGATAATACTTTAAAAATACTTGATGTCCTTGACAAATATAAGGCAAAAGCCACATTTTTTTTAATTGGAAGGTGGTGTGATGAATATCCAAATGAAACTAAAGAAATAGCAAAACGTGGAAATGAAATAGGTAATCATTCTAATAAGCATCCTGACATGACAAATATATCTAAAGCACAAATTGGAGAAGATATTAAAAAAGCTGATGAAAAAATAGCTGCGATTACAGGGAAAAAACCTAAAATTTTTAGGTGCCCATCTGGTTCTTATAATAATTCTGTTATCGAGGTAGTAGAGAAAACAAATCATAAATGCATACAGTGGGATGTTGATAGCATAGATTGGAAGGAGCAAGGTAGAGACCTTGAATACAAGCGCGTTATAGGCAAAGTAAAGCCAGGTTCAATAATATTATTCCATAACAATGCTAAATATACACCTGAAAATTTAGATAGAATATTAAAAGAGCTCAAAGGAGATGGTTATAGTTTTGTAACAGTTTCAGATTTGATATATAAAAGTGACTATCATATTGACTATAATGGAAAACAAATCAAAAATAACTAAATCAAAAATAACTATTGAAATTTGACGCAAAATTGTATTATAATGGAAAAGAAGTTCATATTTAATTTTTATTTAGGGGATAGATTTAAATACTAAGGGAAAGAAGGGTTATAATGGACAACTTAATGTTAAATAACAAATTATATCTTGAAGGTGTAGTGGCTTCGAAACTTGAATTTAGCCATGAAATGTACGGGGAAGGTTTTTATAATTTTTATCTTGATGTTCAAAGACTAAGTGATGCAAAGGACAGGTTATTTGTAACTGTCTCAGAAAGACTTATTACAGGTATGAATTTAGATGTTGGAAAGGAAATAATAGTAGAAGGACAATTAAGATCCTATAATAAATTTGTAGATGGAGCCAATAGACTTATACTTACAGTATTTGCGAGAAATATTCAACCTTGCACAGAAAGAAGCAAAAATCCAAATCAGATATTCCTAGATGGATTTATATGTAAAAAACCTGTTTATAGAACTACACCATTTGGAAGGGAAATATCTGATATGCTTTTGGCGGTAAATAGGGCTTATAACAAGTCAGACTACATACCTACAATAGCTTGGGGTAGAAATTCTAGATTTTGTGAGAGTCTGACTGTAGGAGATAATATAAGAATATGGGGAAGACTTCAGAGTAGGGAATATGAAAAGAAAGTATCAGATTCAGCTGCTATAAAGAAAATAGCTTATGAAGTGTCTATATCAAAAATGGAAAAAGTTCAAAAGGAAAATGATGAATTTCAAGAAAATCAAGCAGAAGCTGAAGATGCAATAAATAAAAATGTTATTTAAAGAAATATCTATGGACTTTAAGTTTTGAACAGCTAGAAAATGGACTGTTGCACTAAAAAATGCGACAGTCCATTTTACATTACTTTCTAAGATCATTCATTATTTTAGTTTTATCTTTAGTTTTGTCATCAACTGTTTTTATTATTTTTGCGGGGCTTCCAGCAACAACAACACCAGATGGAACGTCCTCAACAACTACAGAACCAGCAGCTACAACTGATTTGTCACCTATTTTTACACCTTCAAGTATAACAGAATTAGCACCTATTAAAACGTCATCGCCTATTTCGCAAGGGGATTTGCTTGGAGGTTCTAAAACACCAGCAACTACGGCACCAGCACCTACATGTGTTCTTTTTCCAATTTTACCTCTTGCGCCAATTACGGCATTCATATCAACCATTGCATCATCGCCTATTTCAGCACCTATATTTATTACGGCACCCATCATTACAACGGCATTTTTACCTATTGAAACTTTATCTCTTATAATTGCGCCAGGTTCTATTCTAGCATCAATTTTTGTTAAGTCAATTAAAGGTATGGCTGAATTTCTTCTATCTTGTTCTATTCTAAATTTTTTGATTTTATCTTTGTTACTTTGAAGGAAATCTGATACTTTATCACTTTCCCCAAAGATCACATAAAAATCATTTCCACCAAAGCAATCAACAGAATTTGCTTTGCAAGCATCTAAATTTCCATTTACATAAACCTTTAATGGAGTTGTTTTTTTTGCATCTTTTATGTACTTAGCAATTTCATATGGGTTTGTTAAATCATAGTTCATTATATGTAGCCTCCTAATAATATAAATATATTATTATATTATAATTTACAAATTTAGACTAGTAAACTATAATATATGTATATCTGTTTATATTTTATCATAAATAATCATATAAATATAAAAATATTGTATAAATTATAGTTAATAAGTTAAAATACCCACTATAGTATTGAATTAATAATGATTATACATAAAAAAGCAACTTGTCAAATTAAAAAAGTATGTAGGGAAGATTAAGTATGAATAATATTGAAGAAGGCTTTATAGAGATATATACTGGTGATGGAAAAGGAAAGACAACAGCAGCGCTGGGACTTGGTATGAGGGCAGTAGGAAATGGAATGACAGTATATATGGTTCAATTCTTAAAAAGCAGCTCAACAGGTGAACTGGCCAGCATAAAGAAACTTGAACCGTATTTTAAATTATTTAGGTTCGAGAGGGAAAGAGACTTCTTTTGGAATTTAAATGATAAGCAAAAAGAAGAACTAAAAGATGAAATAAGAAAAGCATATGAGTTTTGCGTTAAGGTCTTAAAAAATAAACAGTGTGATGTTCTCATTATGGATGAAATTATGGGAGTTTTACAAAATAACCTTTTAAGAGAAGAAGATATATTAAAGCTTATAAGTTTAAAACCTAAAAATGTTGAATTAGTTCTTACAGGAAGAAATGCACCTTCAAAAATAATAGATAAAGCGGATCTCGTTACTGAAATGAGACCAATAAAACATTATTTTGAAAAAGGAGTAGCTGCAAGAAAAGGAATAGAATATTAGGGGGTCATAAGTTTGAAAAATAGTAAATTATCTAGGAATGTTCAGGCAATAGAAACATCTGGTATAAGAAAGTTTCACAATAAGGTTCCACAGGTTAAAGGAGCAATTTCTTTGACATTAGGGCAGCCAGATTTTCCAGTTCCACCCAAAATAAAAGAGGCAATTGTTAAAGCACTTAATGAGAATAAAACTGTGTATACTCCAAATCCTGGAATACCAGAGCTTAGAAGTGAAATAAGCAAGTATCTTGAAAATTTTAATATAAATTATAGTGGGGATGAAATTTGTGTTACAGTTGGTGGAAGCGAAGGTATAATGTCCATACTTGCTGCAATTATTAATTCTGGCGACAAGGTCATGGTACCAGATCCAGCTTTTCCAGCATATTTAAATTGTGCTAAGCTTTATGGTGCAACCATTATAAAGTACGATTTAGTGGGAGAAAATTTTGAAATAGATTATAAACAAATTGAGGATATAATATCAAAAGAAAAACCCAAAATATTAGTTATGTCATATCCATGCAACCCTACTGGAGCAATACTTGATAAGGAAGGCGCAGAAAAATTACATAAAATAATAAAAGATAACGATATATTAGTAGTAACTGATGAGATATATAGTGCTTTATGTTATGAGGATAATTATTATTCTATAGCGCAATATAGTGATATTAGAGATAAGATTATTTTAGTCAGTGGATTTTCAAAAACTTTTTCTATGACTGGACTTAGAATAGGATATATATGTGCAAGCGGAGAGGTTATGGAGGGTATAATGAAAACACATTTATATGCTGTTACATGTGCACCATCAATATGCCAATATGGTGTTTATGAAGGACTAAGAAATTGCCTTGAAGATGTAGAATATATGAAAAACGAATTTAAGAAAAGAAGAGACTACATATATAAAGCGTTAAAGGATATAGGTTTTGAAGTGAGCCTTCCTAAAGGTGCATTTTATATATTCCCTAGTATAAAAAAATATAATTTATCAAGTGAAGAATTTTGTGATAGGCTGCTTAGGGAAGGAAAAGTAGCAATAATACCTGGTTCCGCTTTTGGTAAAAATGGGGAAGGCTTTGCTAGAATTTCGTATGCATATAGCATGGAAGAATTACAAACCAGTATTGATAGAATAGATAAGTGGATTAATAAAAACTTTTAAGAATATAAGTAAAATAAGTAGTGCTTAATAAGAATTTAAGTACTGCTTATTATTTTTTGCTTTATTTTAAAAGATATGATTATTTAAAAAAATAATCATAAAACTTATATATTTAGGACAAAATAGATAGACGAAATTTATTTTTTATAGAAAGGATGGTGTGTAAAATTGAAAGTTTCAAAATCAAAAGTAATTTCAATTTTTTTGATAATATTTATTATATTAGAATTATCATCCTGCAAAAGTATTAATAAAAATAAAAAGAAAGAACAAAAACAAAGCATTACGTATAACTTAACAAGTGAACCTCAATCATTGGATCCAGCGTTTAACTATTCTATAGAAGCAAATAATGTAATTGAAAATGTATTTGAAGGTCTTACAAGATTAGGTGATAAGGATAAAATAGAAAATGGTGTAGCTGAAAAATGGAATATTTCTCAGGAATATACTAATTATACTTTTTTCATAAGAAAAAATGCAAAATGGTCTGATGGAAAAGAAGTAACAGCCAATGATTTTGAATACCAATGGAAAAGAATACTTAATCCAGCTACAGGTTCAAAATATGCATATAAATTATATTGTATAAAAAATGGTGAAGATTATAATAAGGGAAAAGTATCAGAAGATAAAGTTGGGGTGAAAGCTGTAGATAAGTATACATTAAATGTACTTCTTCAAAACCCAAATTCTAAGTTTTTAGCAATTACCGCATCGCAAACTTTTATGCCATTCAGAAAAGATATGGTAGAAAGTAAAATCGATAATAATATAAGTAATGGACCGTTTGTAATTAATTCATGGCAGAAAGATAAGAATATGACTTTCAAAAAAAATAAAAACTATTGGGATAAAAAGAATGTTAAATTAGAAAGTCTTAAATTTACCTTTGAAAAAGATCCTAAAAAATATTATAAAAATTATAAAGAAGGAAAAATTGATGTTATAGATTTCCCACCTAGCAGTGATACTGATAAATTAATAAAAAATGGTGAAGAAAAGGAATATCAAGTTGAAGGGATAGGTTATCTTAATGTTAATTTAGAAAAAGTTCCAGATTCGAAATTAAGAAGGGCAATTTCCTTAGGAATTAATAGAAATATAATATTAAATAAGATTTCAAGCGGAACTGGAAAAGCAGCAGTTAGTTTAATTCCATTAGATATTAAGGATAATAATGGTAAAACATTTAGTAAAGCGTATTATAGTAATGATGGCGATATAAAACAGGCAAAAGCCCTTTTAAATGAATCTACACAAGGAAACAGTGTACCTGAATTAAACTTATTATATATTGAAGAAGGAAACAATAATATTATAGCAAAAACTATAAAGGATATGCTTAAGAAAAATTTGAACATTGATGTAAAATTGTCAGGATATGATTCTAAAAAGTTTAATGAGGAAGTAGGAAAAAAGAATTATTCCCTGGCTTTGGAGGATATAGTTTCTGATTATTCAGATCCAATGATATTTTTAGACGCTTTCATAACAGGAAGAGGGGAAAATACGTCAGGATATAGCAATCCTAAATATGATTCATTAGTAGAGGAAGCTAAAACTAAAAATACAGAAAATAGTAAGTATGATGAGATGGGAAAAGCAGAAAGTGTACTTATGGAGGATATGCCCATAATTCCTATTTATCAGTTAAGTATAACAAGATGCAAAAAAAATTATATAAAAGGTTTAACCACAGATAAATTTGGAATAATAGACTTTAAAAAAGCTAGAATAGAGAAAGGATGAGAAATAAAAATTTAACTTCTATTTCTCATCCTTTAACTTTAAATGATTTTTGTGATTTTATATGTCTAATACATCTCCCATATCATAAAGACCAGAAGTTTTACCAGTCATAAAGTTACATGCTTTAATAGCACCTACTGCAAAAACTTCTCTTGAAATCGCTGTATGCTTAAGTTCTATTGTTTCACCTTGTCCTGCAAACAAAATTTCATGCTCACCAACAATACTGCCCCCTCTAACAGCATGAATTCCAATTTCATTATGTTTTTTAGGACTTATGCCGCTTCTACCATTTATAAATGAAATATTATCGTTGCTTATAGAATTTTTAATTGTATCCGCAAGTAAAATTGCAGTTCCACTTGGGGAGTCAACTTTTTGATTGTGGTGTTTTTCAATTATTTCGATATCATAATTATCATAAAGCATTTGACTTAATTTTTTTAAAATTATATTAAGTGCATTAATTCCGATAGACATATTAGCAGAACGAAAAACTGCATGTTCTTTGCTAAAATCTTTTATTTTTTCAAGCTGCTCATCAGAGTATCCGGTAGTACATAAAACGATAGGTACTTTATTTTTAGCTGCGTAATCTAAAATTGAATCAAGAGAATCTGGTCTTGAAAAATCAAGAAGCACATCACAAGGAATATTTACTTCTTCTATAGATTTAAAAAGTGGGTAAGAAAAGTTTTCATTTGAAAATTTATCTATTCCAGCTGCAATTGAAACATTATCTCTATTATTAGCAGTATTTGTCACAGCATGCCCCATCTTCCCGCCGCATCCGTTTAGTAAAATTTTTGTCATAAAATTACCTCCATAATTTTTAAGATTTATTGGTTAAATAAACATCCTATATTATAATATACCATAATTTTTTAATTCATTTTTTAAAACATTAAGATTTTTATCTTCCATACTGCATAGAGGAAGCCTTAGGCTGCCAACATTCATTCCTAAAAGATTCATAGCTGTTTTAACAGGTATGGGATTGACCTCTATAAATAGACTATTAATTAAGGCTAAAGAATCTAATTGTAATTTTAAGGCTTCAGAGGTTTTGCCATTCAGATATAGCATACACATATCATGTACTGTTTCAGGAATGATGTTTGCAAGAACAGATATTACACCCTTTCCGCCTAAGGACAGTATAGGTATGATTTGATCATCATTTCCAGAGTATATATCAAATCTATCGCTACATAAAGCTTTAATTTTGGCTATCTGACTAATGTTTCCGCTTGCCTCTTTTATTGCAATAATATTTTTTAAATTGCTCATTTTATACAAAGTGTCTGGAAGTAGATTTACACCTGTTCTTCCAGGAACATTATATAGTATAATTGGAATATTTACATTATCATTTATTTTTTTAAAATGCTCAATTAAACCTTTTTGAGTGGCCTTATTGTAATAAGGTGTTATAACAAGCAAACCGTCTGCACCAGCACCTTCTGCAAATTTGCTCATTTTAACAGCCTCGGAAGTATTGTTACTACCTGTGCCTGCAATTACTGGGATCCTTTTGTTTACTACATCTATAGTAAATTTTATTGTTTCCTTTTTTTCATCTAAGGTCATTGTTGAGGCTTCTCCACTTGTTCCACATATGACAATTGCATCTGTATTATTGGCAATATGCCAGTTGAGTAAATCCTTCAGTTTGTTAAAGTTTACTCCATTATCAGTGAAAGGTGTTATTATTGCAACAGCAGAGCCTTTAAAAATGCTCATAAGCTTCACTCCTCATAATATATTTTAAAATAAAATTATCTATAATATTATATAATGCTTGAGTAAAAAAATATATAATTTTATTGCGTTTAATATGAGAAATAATAAAGTTTTTTTTAAGGAATTTATGAATTTATTTATTATCTTGCAATTCATTAAATAAGAATTGAGAATTTGTTAAAATTATGGCTATAAAATAAAAGACTTATCATTGAGGTGTAAGAAAATATGTAAAAAAAATATTAATAAAAAATATTTATTCTTTTTTATTAATAATTATGCAATATAATAAAAGACAAGTATATGGTAAAAACAAGGAAATTAAATTTATATTAAATAAGATGTGCATGAAATATCATGTTTGTAGAGGAAATAGTAAATATATAAGTATACAATCTTTCATTGGTATGGGCAAAAGAAAAGTGTATTTATTCAAATATGATAATCATCAAATAAGTAAGTCATAAATTGTAAACGTTTTAGGACAATCTGGTAGGGTTGACCAAAAAAAAGAAAAATGATAATATTAATATTATTAAAAATGAAAAACATTTTAGATTTAATTTTTACATAAGTAATTTTTAATGATTATACATATAAATATACATCCCAAATATATATTATTATATAAAGATGTTAAATATATTGGTTAATTAAATTTAATTTGTTTTATATTGTAAAAAGATTTATTATAAATTTTAAGGGGGAAATAACATGAAAAGAAAAAGTTTAGTTACTGCACTTGCAGCAGTTATGAGTGCTTCGGTATTGTTAACTGCATGCGGTCAAACAAGCTCAACAACAAGTGGAAATGATGAAAAGAAAACAGATTTAACAAAGGCAACATCTACAGTTATAAAAGCAACAGATACTAGTAAGTTACCTGCTAGTGCTAAAGCTAGAAAGGATACTATGGTAATAGGTATGCAATCACCAGATGCAGGAAACCTTATTCCTTATTTATCAGATAGTTCGTATAACTATTATTTATGTGAAATGCTCTATAGTTCCCTTGGAAGTATAGCTGATGATGGTACTCCAGTACCAGGTATGGCAAGTTGGAATGTATCATCAGATGGATTGACTTACACATTTAAAATAAAGGATGGAGCTAAGTACAGTAATGGTACACCAGTAAAAGCTGACGATGTAAAGTTTACTTTTGAATATTTGTTAGATCCTAGTTATAAGGGTAAAATGTTTGACCCTACAACAACTTATATTAAAGGTTGGGAAGCCTTCAATAAAGGAACCTCAAAAGATCTTGAGGGAGTAAAAGTAGTTGATGATAAGACAGTTAAAATTACACTTGAGCAAAAGAATGCCACAGCAATTTATACTCTTGCAAGTACTTTAATAATGTCAAAAGATTATTTTGGTAAAAACTATGCACCTGGAAATGATGCAGCTGTAGATGCACTTCAAAATGCCCCTGTGGGAGCAGGAGCTTGGGTGCTCAAATCTAAAAAAGATGGTCAAGAATATGACTTTGATGCTAATGATAAGTATTGGGGTGGGGCTCCTAAGATTAAACATATATTGATTAAGAGCGTTACTGATGATACAGCTATTCAGGAAATTAAGACAGGCGGCGTTGATATGATAGAAGCTTCATCTACAGTTTGTAGTGAAGAAAATGTCAGCGAACTTACAGATGCAGGATTTATAAATATGCGCATAAATCCTACTTGGGGATATGGATTGCTTTACATTAATAATAAAAATCCAATGTTTAGCGATGTAAAAGTTCGTAGGGCTTTAGCTTATGGTCTTGATAGAGCTAATATAGATAAGGCAGCATATGGTAAATATGCACAAGTTATTAATCAGCCTTTGCCAGTAGTTTCTTGGGCATATGATGCATCAGGAATAACAAATTACAAATATGATCCAGATAAAGCTAATAAACTTCTTGATGAAGCAGGCTGGAAAAAAGGTTCTGATGGAATAAGAACAAAAGATGGGAAGAAATTCCAAATACACTTTTTACAATCTACAGGTAATACTGTAGCTGATAAATTTGTTGCGGTTGCAAAGGAAAATCTTAAAAAAATAGGAATTGATTTTGTAGCTGAACCTATGGAATTTAAACAAGTTCTAGCAAAGACAACTTCGCATGATTTTGAAATGACATTTATGGCTACAGGGTTTACTACAGCTGATCCAGATCAATCGGCAAGTTTTAAAACAAATGGAATTCAAAATTATCAACAGTATTCTAACAAAAACATTGATGATCTTTCTAATCAAGAGTTGAAAGAATTGGATAAGACTAAAAGAAAAGCTGTATTTAAGAAGCTTTATAAACAACTTAGTGATGATATGCCAATAATACCTTTATATGAAAGAAATGATATGTATCCAATAAGTTCAAAAATAACTGGAATTGAACCTACAACATTTAAAGATTTTACTAATTACTTGTCAAAAGCAGAAATTAAATAAACTTTATATGCCTGGCGGAATAAGCCGTCGGGCATAGTTTTGGATTGGAGGAAATTTAATGAGACAGTACATAACACGAAGACTGCTTCAAATGATACCAGTATTAATTGGAGTTTCATTTTTAATATTTATGATTTTTACTTTTGCTCCAGGGGATGCAGTATCTTCTTTAGTTGCAGCGCATCCTAATATGTCTGCGGTTAAGATTGCGCAACTTAGGCATTTATATCATCTCGATGAGCCTAAATTAGTACAATATGGAAACTGGCTTGTTGGTTTTTTACATGGCGATTTAGGACAATCTGTAAAACTTAATCAGCCGGTTTCTCATATTTTAAATACATATATTTGGAATTCATTTTATCTTCAGTTGGTAGCTTTTATAATTTCTACTATTATAGCCATTCCTATTGGAGTTATATCTGCAACAAAACAGTATTCATTTTTCGATTCTGCTTTTACTGTTTTCGCACTTATAGGTATATCATTACCATCATTTTTTATGGGACTTCTTTTAATGAAATGGTTTGCTGTTGATATGCGTATTTTTCCAGTTTCAGGAATGACAAGTGCGGGTATGAACTATAAAGGTTTTAAACTTTTAGTTGATATTGCACAGCATATGTTTTTGCCTTGCTTAGTTATAACCTTAATTAACGTTTCAAGTCTTATGAGGTATGTTAGAATGAGTATGCTTGAAGTAATAAAACAGGATTATATAAGAACTGCTAGATCAAAGGGACTAAAGGAAAAAGTAGTTATATATAAGCATGCTCTTAGAAATGGTATGATACCAGTAGTCACAATACTTGGAATGAGCATTGGAACTTTGTTCTCTGGGGCTGTAATTACAGAGCAAATATTCGCATGGCCTGGAATTGGTAAGCTTACAGTGACTTCCATTAATGATAGGGATTATCCTGTTTTGATGGGTATAAATATGATTATGGTTGTTTTCACTTTACTTGGAAATCTATTGGCGGATGTTTGTTATGCATTAGTTGATCCAAGGATAAAACTTAAATAGGAGGGGTTGAGATGGAAACTAAAATTGATGTAAAAAAAGAACAAAAAGAAAAAGTTTTAACTCCTGGTAAAATTGTTTGGAATAATTTTAAAAAGAACAAATTTGCTATTGTTGGATTATTTATTATAGTATTTATCGTTTTATTTGCTGTTGTTGGACCTTTTATGACTGGATATGGTGAAAATGGAATAGATTACGCGGCTATGAAGGGAGCACCTAATATACACCATTTGTTAGGAACTGACGATCTTGGAAGAGATGTACTTACAAGGCTTATGTATGGTGGAAGAATATCCATTGCTGTTGGTGTATTTTCTGTTATTATTGAAGTTATACTAGGGGCTTTACTTGGTGTAATATCAGGATATTACGGCGGAATAATGGATTCTATTATAATGAGAGTAGTTGATATATTCTTATGTATACCTTTCTTGCCAATTTTAATAGTTTTGGGAGCTATGATGTCAGATTTTCATGTTAGCCCAGGCGCAAGAATTATATGGTTAATGTTTATTATAGCGTTTCTTAGCTGGCCTTCTCTTTGCAGACTTGTACGTGGAGAAGTGTTATCCCTTAGGGAGCAAGAATATATGCAGGCAGCTGAAGCACTTGGTATTAAGGATACAAGAAAAATGTTTAAACATCTTTTACCTAATACATTACCTACTATAATTGTAACTGCTACTCTTGGTGTAGGTTCCAATATACTTACTGAATCAGCACTTAGCTTTTTAGGACTTGGAGTTATAGCTCCAACTGCTTCTTGGGGAAATATGATACAGGTTGTTAATAATTTATATACATTGCAGCATTATCCTTGGCTTTGGATACCACCTGGTGTTTGTATATTTTTAACAGCTATGAGTATTAATGTTGTTGGTGATGCACTTAGAGATGCGCTCGATCCAAAACTTAGAAGGTAGGAGGATATAGGTATGGCAAAAGAATTATTAGAAGTGAAAAGCTTAAACACATATTTTTATACTCAAGCAGGCGTTGTAAAAGCTGTTAATGATGTAAGCTTTAAAATAAATGAAGGGGAAACAGTGTGTATTGTCGGAGAATCCGGATGTGGAAAAAGTGTAACATCTATGTCGATTTTAAAATTGATACCAAGTCCTCCTGGAAAGATTGTTTCTGGTGAGATATTATTTAAAGGAAAAGATTTACTAAGTTTATCAGAAGATGAACTTCGAAAAGTAAGAGGAAATGAAATTTCAGTAATATTTCAAGAACCAATGACGTCTCTAAACCCTGTATTTACAATAGGATATCAAATTTCTGAATCCTTGATGCTTCATAAAAATTTATCAGAAGCTGAGGCTAAGAAGGCATCAATAGAGGCTTTGAAGTTGGTAGGAATACCTAGAGCAGAATCGATTTTTGAATCTTACCCCCATGAATTAAGTGGAGGTATGAGACAGCGTGCTATGATAGCAATGGCAATATCATGTGATCCTGAACTTTTAATTGCAGACGAGCCAACTACAGCTCTTGATGTTACTATTCAGGCGCAAATTCTTGATCTTATGAGGGATTTAAAGAAAAAGATAAATACTTCTATTATGCTTATAACACATGATTTAGGTGTGGTTGCAGAAATGGCGGATTACGTTGTTGTTATGTATGCTGGCAAAATTGTTGAAGAAGCTCCTGTGCGTGAATTGTTTAAAAATCCCCTTCATCCATATACTATAGGGTTACTTAAATCTAAACCTTCAATAAATGATGAGGTTGATAGATTATACTCTATACCAGGACAGGTTCCTAATCCAGTAGGTATGCCAGAAAATTGCTATTTTTGTGAAAGATGTGAAAAGGCTAAAGATATATGTAGTAAAAAACAGCCACATTTGGTACAGGTTAATGATGTACATAAAGTTGCATGTTGGCTTTATGAGGAGGGAAAATAATGGCTGAAACTATATTAAAGGTTGAACATTTAAAGAAATATTTCCCTATAACAGGTGGCTTTTTTCAGAAAACTGTAGGTCACGTTAAAGCAGTAGATGATATTTCTTTTGAATTAAAAAAAGGTGAAACACTTGGACTTGTTGGAGAATCCGGCTGTGGAAAAAGTACAGCCGGAAGAACAATTTTAAGACTAATAGAAAGAACAGCTGGAAAAGTAGAGTTTGAAAATAAGGATATATTTTCTATAGGTAAAAAAGAACTAAAAAGAATTAGGCCTAAAATGCAAATAATATTTCAAGATCCTTATAGTTCACTTGATCCTAGGATGACTATAGGTGAAATAATAGGGGAAGCCCTTATAGACCATGGTATGGCTGATAGAAATAATGTAAATGATATGGTACTTGAGACAATGAACACTTGCGGTCTTGCATCATACCAAATTTCAAGATATCCCCATGAGTTTTCCGGTGGTCAAAGACAAAGAATAGGCATAGCAAGGGCTCTTGCTTTGAATCCTGATTTTATAGTTGCAGATGAGCCGGTTTCTGCGCTTGATGTTTCTATACAGTCTCAAATAGTTAATTTACTTTGTGATCTTCAGGAGAAAAAGGGTTTTTCATATTTATTTATATCTCATGATTTAAGTGTAGTTAAGCACATAAGCACTAGGGTAGGAGTTATGTATTTAGGTTCTCTTGTGGAACTTGCTCCAAAAGAAGAAATTTATACTAATCCTCTTCATCCATATACAAAGGCTTTGCTTTCTGCTGTACCTGTTCCAGATCCTGATTATAAGAGAAATAGAATAATACTTAAGGGAGATATCCCAAGTGCTTCTAATCCTCCTTCAGGCTGTAAGTTTCACACTAGGTGTCCGTATGCTACTAAAAGATGCTCGGAGGAAAATCCTGAATATAAGGATGCTGGAAGTGGACATTTTGTTGCATGTCATTTAGTTTAATAGCAAAGCAAGAGGTGATATCATGAAAAATGAAAAATTAAATAGGCTTTTAAAGCGTAGATTAAGATCGAAAAAAGATGATCAAGAAATTACCTATGAAGATATTCTCGCTATGGTTATAGCAGGATTTCAGGTGTTTATGCCTATTTTTATAATGATTGGTCTAATCCTCTTTATAGTGCTAGTTTTTATATCAAAAATTTGGCTTAAGTAAATTCTCTTTTAGGGGAATTTACTTTTTTTTTAAGAAGATACTCTTTTTTATTTTTATGAATAAAATATTAAATCATGAAAAAAATAATATATAATATATATTATTTTGGAGGGATACATCATGGGGAAAACACCACTAAAAAAAGTTATTAAGTCAAAAATAAAATCCAATAAGAAATTGACAACTCTTGAAGAGCAAAGAGAAAAAATGAAATATGAAATTGCTGCTGAATTAGGGCTTAAAGATAAAGTTGATGAGCTTGGATGGAGTGCACTTACATCAGAGGAGACAGGAAGAATTGGTGGGATAATGACAAAAATGAAAAAGAAACTTAACATTCCTAAAAATGATGAAATATTAAATCGTGAATATTATGATGAAAATTATGATGAGAATTAAATATTATATTTGATTATTATGTGCGAAACCTATATTATATAGAGTGGAATGTTTTTATGAAAGGTGATTTTATGGAATACAATAAAGGTTTTGCGCATATTTATGATGAACTTATAAATCCAGATATAAACTATAAGAAATGGTCTAAATACATATATGATGTATGTTTAAAAAGTGAAATAAAATTTGATAAATATCTTGATTTAGCCTGTGGTACAGGTAATTTAACAGAAAATTTGTGCACTAAGTTTAAAGATGTGTGGGCAGTGGATATGTCAGAAGATATGCTCTGCGAGGCAGAAGAAAAGTTTAGAAACAAAGGCTTTAAGGCAAAATTTATTTGTCAGGATATATCTAAATTAAGCCTAAATATGAAGTTTGACTTAATTACGTGTTGTTTGGATTCTACAAATTACATAACGTGCGAAAATGATTTGAAAAGTTATTTTAGTCAAGTTGAAAAATCTCTTGAGGATGATGGATTGTTTATATTTGATATAAATTCATGTTATAAATTAACCAAAGTTCTTGGAAATAATACTTTTGATTTTGATAATGATGAAGTTGTTTATGTATGGGAAAATAGTTTGGAAGAAGACATTGTAAATATGTATTTGATGTTTTTTATAAAAAAAGAAGATAGTATTTATGAGCGATTTGATGAGGAGCATCAAGAACGAGCCTATAGTGAATTGCAATTAGACAAATATTTAAATGCAGTAGGACTTTCTGTTATAAAGAAAGTAGATTGTTATGAAGAAAAAGATATAAATGATCATACAGAAAGAATAACTTATATTGTAAAAAAGACAAGAAATATTAAGTAAAATGGAGGCTTTTTTATGGCAGATAAATTAATAAGAGCTGTTGCTAAAAATGGAGAAGTGAGGATAGTCGCAGCCATTACAACAGAACTTGTAAACGAAGCAGTAACTACACATAAATGTGCACCTACAGCATCAGCAGCGCTTGGGAGAATGCTTACAGCTGGATCTCTTATGGGATCAATGCTTAAAGGTGACAAGGATGTTTTAACTTTAAAAATAAATGGTGGAGGAATAGCTAAGGGTGTAACTGTAACTGCGTATAGTGATGCTCATGTAAAAGGATTTGTAGGTAATCCTAATGCTGATTTGCCAGCTAATAATCTTGGTAAGCTTGATGTGTCAGGTATAATTGGAAAACAAGGTAATCTCAGCATAGTAAGAGATATGGGACTTAGAGAGCCATACGTTGGCCAAGTACCTATTTATACAGGGGAAATAGGCGATGATATTGCTTACTATTATGCATCATCTGAACAAGTACCTTCAGCAGTTGGATTAGGAGTGTTAGTGGATAAAGATTTATCAATAAAGGCAGCAGGTGGATTTATAATACAGATGATGCCAGGAGCAGATGAACTTGCAGCAGATTTGATAACATATAGACTTCAAGAAATACCATCTATAACTGAATTCATAAGTGATGGAAAATCAATTGAAGAAATTTTAGAATTTATATTTGAAGGTATGGACTTAAAAATATTAGATGGAAGTTTAGTACCAGAATATAGATGTGATTGTTCAAAAGAGAGAGTTGAAAGAGCACTTATGAGTATAAGTATGAGTGATTTAGAGGAAATATATCGTGATGAGAAGCAAGAAGAAGTAGTATGTAATTTTTGCGATAAAAAATATACTTTCACACATGAGGATATAGGTACACTTATTGAAAAAAAGAGAAAAATTAAGTAAAAGAGTATTGACATGCCAAGATAAGTAATATATAATATTATTTGTCTTGGCAATAGTTTATTGTTAGATATGATTGTGGGCGCTTAGCTCAGCTGGGAGAGCATCTGCCTTACAAGCAGAGGGTCACAGGTTCGAGCCCTGTAGTGCCCACCACAATTTTATGGCTTGGTAGCTCAGCTGGTTAGAGTGCTGGCCTGTCACGCCAGAGGTCGAGGGTTCGATCCCCTTCCAAGTCGCCATATTAATTATTGGCCAGATAGCTCAGTCGGTAGAGCAGAGGACTGAAAATCCTCGTGTCCCTGGTTCGATTCCTGGTCTGGCCACCATTTTGCGGGAGTGGCTCAGTGGTAGAGCGTCACCTTGCCAAGGTGAACGTCGCGAGTTCGAATCTCGTCTTCCGCTCCAATTTTGGCGCTATAGCCAAGTGGTAAGGCAGAGGTCTGCAAAACCTTTACCCCCAGTTCAAATCTGGGTGGCGCCTCCAATTATATAATAGTGTTTTAAAAGTAGCTTATACAGTAACTTGTAAGATGGTTAACTGTATAGGCTATTTTTGCAAATATAGCTTTATTTTAAAGTAGCCTTCTAGAGTAAGTTTATAAGGGTATTTTTATAATAAATTTAATATTTGAATTTATTTTGAAAAATATTGGTATACAGGCATAGCTTGGGTATATTTCATTTAATTTAATAGCGTATTTTTGCTAAAATGGAGCAAACTTATATCGTAATGAAAATTACAAATATTTATTAAGAGGAGGAGTTAACTATGTCATCAAGAAACAGTAATTTAGTACCTGAAGCAAGAGAAGGATTAGATAAATTTAAAATGGAAGCAGCAAAGGAAGTTGGAGTAAATCTTAAACAAGGATACAATGGAGATCTTACTTCAAGAGAAAATGGTTCAGTTGGTGGCCAGATGGTTAAAAAAATGGTTCAAAGTTATGAAAATGGCTTAAAATAATTAAAAAATATTAAAAAATTTAAGATGATTTTGTCAATAAAGGCCGATATGACTTGTTGTCATATCGGTTTTATTTTAATGCTTTGTTTTAAAAATATAATATGCTTCCCCTATCTATTAGTTTACTATCTCTCAAATAAAGTGGCTTTAAGTTATACTTTTTTATAAAGGAAAGTACTTCAGCTCCATATTTGTAATTTTCTAAATTACCGTAAAAGGCTATGGTGTTGTTATCTAAAATACCGCAAGTGCCTCCAATAAATCCGTAGTCGAAATTAGTGAGTTCAATATCACCATTAGGTAAAAGAAGAACATCTAGTCCATTTTTGCTTGCAGCTTGTGATATTCCAGTGTCACTAGTAATTATAGCATTATCGCTTATTATTGCTGTAGAGCATTTTGTATAACCTTGCTTTACGTTAATTAAAGATTTATAAGAAATTTTTTTATAAAGATTATCATCAGTATATTTAAGGTTATGTATAAAAAAGTTTTTTAAATTTACAGCATTGAGTATGATATCATAAGGATATTTGTTTTTAACATCATTTTTAGATTTTATTATATTTAGGTTTAGTTCTTTAAGCTGTTTAATAAACTCGTAAGGCATATTTTTATATACAACAGCAGTATTACTGTTGAGCATACATAATTGAATATCGGGATGACCAGAAATCGCATTATATACGTCTTTGCATGGAGGGACGGTTAATACGTTATATCCATTTTCTAATAGTACATTCTTTTCTTTTATATCTATTCGATAGTCTACAATTACATTTTTCAAATAAAACACCTCCATAAGATTATAGTATAGATAGATTTTAGTTACAAACTAAATAAAATTTTATAGTATTTGACCAATCTTTAAAAGCTGTGAAATCAAAAAAATAATTAAAATTTTTTATAAGGGTGTATAGACTTAAATTTTAAACACATACTAACATTACGAAAGGAGTGCTGAAAATGCTTCTTGAAACTGTAGTATATAATGATAATTTGGATAATATAATAAGCAATATAAATGAAATTAAATATACTTTTGAGAACAGTGATATAACTATTGGAATATCAGAAAGTGTAGAAAATAATTTACATTATGTTAAAATAATATGCAGTGATAAAGATTATAATGAAAAGATAAAAAGTAAATTTTACGTATATTTTAGTGAAGAACTATATAAGTACATTGCCAATGAGTTTTGCAAAAACAAATTAATGAGTTTAGTTAAGGATTCTTACTTTTTTTTAAATGCTGATGAAATTGATGATGTATGTAAAAGATGTAGTGATATTATATTAAATTATACAGTTATCAATGATAAAAATATTTCTTATATTAATATGATAAACAGCATAATAAATAAGATTATTGAGTGCATAAAAGAAAATGATGAAATAAATATAAATGGATTTACAACTTTTAGAATGAAGAACATAGAGAAAGATTTCTCTGATATTATAGATAAAGTTATAGAAAATTATATGGTTGAAAAAGAGTATGATGAATTTATAAAGCTTTTAAAATATTTTGTTGATATACAAGACAGTAAAGTTGATGAACTTAATATATACGTTGATAAAGAAGGAAAATACTTGCTCCAAGACATGAATGGAAATAATGTAGAAAATAAAATGATAGATGAATTATGTGATGTAAATGTTAATGGGGTAAACGTAGATGATGTGCTTATAAGTGGATTAATAACACTTTCCCCTAAAAAAATAGTTATACACTGTAAAGAAAGTTTTAATAATAAGGAAATTATTCAAACTATATTAAATGTATTTGAAAATAAAGTTTTTTTCTGTGATGATTGTAAAATGTGCAGAAAACTAAAAAATAGCTTGATTAGACAATGATTGGAAAGCATATTGACTTATAATAATTTTTGTAATATAATATGCATAACATCTAGATGTTATGCATATAGTTAAAGATTATGATAAGGAAAAGTAAACAAATTACAGTTAAAAGAGATAGAAATCCAAGGCTGAAAGATTTCTTTGATATGAGTTGTTGAAAACCACCTTAGAGTTATATGCTGAACTAAGTAAGCATTTTCGCATATCTGCGTTATGGATTTGAGTGAAAGGTAATACAGGAAAGCATTTGTATTGTACTGCCTTTAAATTGGGTGGAAACACGGTAAGCTCGTCCCATATGGGGATGTGCTTTATTTTTTTGCAAAAATAAATAAATTTATAATTAGGAGGAAAAAACATGATAAAAGTAACACTTAAAGATGGAAAAGTAATGGAATTTGAAAATCCTGTTACTGCTGCTGAAGTTGCAAAAGCAATAAGCCCTAGTTTATATAAAAAAGCAATTTCAGTTAGAATTAATGGCAAAAGGGATGAATTAATGACAACCATTAATGAAGATAGTAACCTTGAAATACTAACTTTTGATGATGAAGATGGAAAATGGACTTTAAGACATACTGCTTCACATATACTTGCGCAGGCAATAAAAAGGTTGTATCCAAATGTTAAATTAGCTATAGGACCGGCAATAGCAGATGGATTCTATTATGACTTTGATGCTGATTTTTCATTTACAGAAGAAATGTTCCCTAAAATAGAAAAAGAAATGGAAAGAATAATAAAACAAAATATAAAACTTGAAAGATTTGAACTTCCAAGAGAAGAAGCAATAAAATTTATGGAAGAAAAGGAAGAACCTTATAAGGTTGAACTTATAAAGGATTTGCCAGAAGGCGAGACTATTTCTTTCTATAAACAGGATGATTTTACAGACCTTTGTGCAGGCCCTCATGTTGAATCTACTGGAAAAGTAAAAGTTATTAAGATTCTTTCAGTTGCAGGTGCTTACTGGAGAGGAAATGAAAAAAACAAGATGCTTCAGAGAATATACGCAACAGCATTTACTAAAAAAGAGGATTTAGATGCTTATCTTAATATGCTTGAAGAAGCTAAAAAAAGAGATCATAGAAAAATAGGTAAAGAACTTGATTTGTTTAGTATACATGAAGAAGGTCCGGGATTTCCATTTTTCCATCCAAAGGGAATGGTTGTAAGAAATATTCTTGAAAACTATTGGAGAGAAGTTCATACTAAGGCAGGATATGATGAAATAAGAACTCCTATTATTTTGAATGAAGAATTATGGCATCAATCAGGGCATTGGGATCATTATAAAGAAAACATGTATTTTACTAAAATTGATGATGAGGATTATGCTATAAAGCCAATGAACTGTCCAGGTTCAATTCTTGTATATAAAAATGGAATTCATTCTTACAGAGAACTTCCAATAAGACTAGGAGAACTTGGTCTTGTTCATAGACATGAAAAATCAGGAGCACTTCACGGACTTATGAGAGTAAGATGTTTTACTCAGGATGATGCTCATATATTCATGACAAGAGAACAAATTACCGAAGAAATATTGGGAGTAGTTAAACTTATAGATTCCTTTTATAAAGTGTTTGGATTTGAATACTATGTAGAACTTTCTACTAGACCAGAAGATTCTATGGGAAGCGATGAAGATTGGGAAATAGCTACAAATGGCCTTATTAATGCTCTTAAAGCTGCAAATCTTGATTATAAGGTAAACGAAGGAGACGGAGCTTTCTATGGACCTAAAATTGATTTCCACTTAAAAGATTGTATAGGAAGAACTTGGCAGTGCGGTACTATACAGCTTGACTTGCAGATGCCTGAAAGATTCGATCTTAATTATGTTGGTGCTGATGGTGAAAAGCATAGGCCAGTTATGGTTCATAGAGTTGTATTTGGAAGTATAGAAAGATTTATAGGAATATTAATAGAACATTATGCAGGGGCATTTCCAACATGGCTTGCTCCAGTGCAGGTTAGAGTTCTCAATATAACAGATACACAAGCTCAATATGTTGATCGTATAGTAGAACAGCTTAAAGATGCAGGGATAAGAGTTGAGAAGGATATAAGAAATGAAAAGATAGGATATAAAATAAGAGAAGCTCAACTTCAAAAAATACCTTATATGATTGTTATTGGAGATAAAGAAATGAATGAAGGTTCTGTAGCTGTTAGAAGTAGAAAAGATGGCGATTTAGGAGCTATGAATTTAGATGATTTCATATTTAAAATTAATGCTGAAGTTAAACAAAAAATAAATTCATTATAATGTTTGACAAATTATAATACTAATGATATAATAAATTCTGTGTTAAGTAGGAACTAGCCGTTTCTCACCTTGCAGCACAGCTAGTAAGGTTATATATGTTAATTATTGTTTAGTATATTACAGAACGGCTTTTTGACCGTTCTGTTTTTATTTTAATGTTGATATTTTAATATTACATAGTTTTCGGAGGTGAAAGTCATAAGTAAGAATAAAAATTTTCTTGTAAATGGAGAAATAAGGGAAAAGCAAGTTAGAGTTATAGGTGATGATGGTTCGCAATTGGGTGTTATAAATACACGTGATGCTTTAAAAATAGCAGAAGAAAAAGAACTTGATTTAGTAGTTATATCGCCTACTGCAGTTCCTCCAGTTTGTAGAATAATGGACTTTGGTAAGTTCGTATATGAACAAACTAAAAAGGAAAAAGAAAACAAGAAGAATCAAAAAGTAGTCAACATTAAGGAAATAAGATTAAGTGCAACTATTGAAGAACATGATATTGAAATTAAAGCAAACAATGCTTCTAAGTTTTTGAGTGCTGGAGATAAAGTAAAGGTTACAGTACGTTTCAAAGGAAGACAAAATGATTATTCCTTTAAAGGAAATGGTATTTTAAATAATTTCTTTAGTAAAGTTGAAGAAGTTGCTGTAATTGAAAAACCAGCAAAATTAGAAGGTAGGAATATGACAATGGTACTAGCACCTAAAAAAGCATAGAAATAGGAGGAGATACATTATGCCAAAAATGAAGACTAATAGAGCAGCTGCTAAAAGATTTAAGCTTACTGGAACTGGAAAGTTAAAAAGAGCTAAGGCTTTTAAGAGTCATATATTGACAAAAAAATCTGCAAAAACTAAGAGAAATTTAAGAAGTGCTACTTATGTATCAGAGACACAAGAAAAAACAATGAAAAAGTTGTTACCATACCTATAGTAGGAAAGGTTTTTAAGGAGGTTTACTAAAATGGCTAGAGTAAAAAGGGCGGTTAATGCTCGTAAATATCATAAGAAAATATTAAAGCTTGCTAAAGGATACTATGGTGGTAAGAGCAAGTTATTTAAAACAGCAAACGAAACTGTTATAAGAGCACTTAGAAATGCTTATGTTGGTAGAAGATTAAAAAAGAGAGATTTTAGAAAACTTTGGATAGCTAGAATAAATGCTGCTACAAGAGTAAATGGTCTTTCTTATTCAAAATTCATGAATGGAATCAAACTTGCTGGAATAGGCATGAATAGAAAAATGCTTTCAGAAATAGCTATAAATGATCCAAAAGCTTTTTCTGAATTAGTTGAAATAGCAAAAAAACAAATTAGTGCTTAATTAAAGTGCAGCCACAGGGCTGCATTTTTGCTAATTATACCAAACTCCATAAAAATAAAAGGGCTTGATGATATGGAAGTAATAAAAAGTAAAGAAAATAGTCTCATAAAAGAAGTAAAAAAGTTAAAAGAGAAAAAATACAGAGATTTAAATGAAAGTTTCTTAATAGAAGGATTTAGATTTGTAGAAGAAGCTCTCAAATCTAATTTTGAAGTGAAATATGTGTTCATTTGTGAGAGACAAAAAGAAAAATTTGAGAAATTAGGGTTTGAGGGTTTAATACATAAAAGTACTAAAAGTTTTATGGTTTCAGATAGTGTTTTAAATGCTATAAGTAGCACGGAGACACCTCAAGGCATAGTTGCTGTAGTTAAAAATAGAATAAGTGATATACAAATTAAAAATGGTTTTTATGTGCTCATAGATAAGGTGCAGGACCCTGGAAACATGGGAACGATAATAAGAAGTGCAAATGCATCAGGAGCGCTTGGTGTAATAATTACAAAAGGGACTGTGGATACATACAATAATAAAACTTTAAGATCAACCATGGGATCTATATTTAAAATTCCAATTATTTTTGAAGATGCTAGCTTCGATATAGTAAAAAAATTAAAGAAAAATAATTTTAAATTAATAACAAGTTCTCTTAATACCGATTATAATTTTTATGATATAGATTTGACAGATAAAGTTATAATTGCAGTTGGAAATGAAGGAAACGGAATAAGTAATGAAGTATTAGAACTTGGTAATATTAGCGTGAAAATACCTATGCCTGGAAATGCTGAATCCTTAAATGTTGGGGTTGCTGCTTCTATAATGATGTTTGAAGCTGTAAGGCAGATTAAGATGAAAAAATTATGTTTTAAATAAATGCAAAAGTCAACACTTATTTAAAGCAAATCTAATAAAAAGCTTGAAAAATATAAAATTGGTGTTATAATACATATTAAAAGTTAAAATATACGAAATTTTGATAGAGAGAGTAAATTTAAAATAGCTTTAAGGGAGAAAAGATCACTGACTGAAAGTCTTTTTAAGCAATTTTTATTTTGAAGTTCACTCTGGAGTTCTGTTTGGGAAATATGTTTATAAAGGGTTATCAAGGTGAAGCTTAATTTATACATGTTCCAAGATGCTAAGTTTCATGGCATTATGGTGTGTATATGTAAATTAATAGTTGAGCTGGTGTAATCTCATAGAGTAGCAAACAGCGGTAGTTCCGTTAAAGAATCAAGTGGGTTTATCCAATTTGGGTGGTACCGCGGAGTTATTCCGTCCCTTTTTATTTAGGGGGCGGTTTTTTTATATTTTAATTTCCAAAAAGTTATAAAGGGCAATCAAGGTGAAACTTAATTTATACATGTTTGAAAATGACAATTTCCAAGGAATTATGATGCATATATGAATTAATAGTTGAACTGATTTCACTAGGAAGGGAGAAAATATTTTATGAAAGAAAAATTAGAAGCAATAAAAAATAGCGCTCTTGAAGATTTAAAAAAAGCTATTAGTAAAACTGAAATTGAAAACATAAGAGTAAAATATCTTGGAAAGAAGGGGGAACTTACTCAAATACTCAGAGGAATGGGAAGCTTAAGTGCTGAGGAAAGACCTGTAGTTGGAAAATTAGCTAATGAAATAAGAAGCAGTCTCGAAGGTTTTATATCAGAAACTTCAAATAAAATAAAAAAAGCGGAAAAAGAAAACAAATTAAAGGATGAAGTTATAGATATATCTATGCCAGGTAAAAAAAAGTTTATAGGGCACAGACATCCAACAGATTTAACGTTAAAAGCAATTGAAAGTATATTTATGGATATGGGTTTTGTAATTGAAGAAGGTCCTGAAGTAGAATATGATAAGTATAATTTTGAAATGTTGAATATACCTAAGAATCATCCAGCAAGAGGAGAGCAGGATACGTTTTATATAAATGATGATATGGTTTTAAGAACACAAACCTCACCAGTACAAGTAAGAACTATGCTTAATGAGAAACCTCCTATAAAAATGATTTCACCTGGAAAGGTTTATCGTTCTGATGCTGCAGATGCAACTCACTCACCAATATTTTATCAAGTTGAAGGATTAGTTATAGATAAGGGAATTAGATTCTCCGATTTAAAAGGGACGCTTGAAATGTTTGCAAAGAAAATGTTTGGAGAAAATACAAAAATGAAATTTAGACCACATCATTTTCCATTCACTGAACCATCTGCTGAAGCTGATGTTACATGCTTTGCCTGTGGAGGAAAGGGATGCAGAGTATGTAAAGGAGAAGGCTGGATAGAATTATGGGGCTGCGGAATGGTCCACCCTAATGTCTTAAGAAACTGCGGAATAGATCCTGAAGTTTACAGTGGATTTGCATTTGGTCTTGGACTTGATAGAATAGTTATGTTAGATCATCATATTGATGATATTAGACAACTTTATGAAAGTGATATGAGATTTTTGAATCAATTTTAGAGGAGGATTAGAAGAATATGAAAGTACCTTATAAATGGCTTAAAGATTACGTAGATGTTGATATAAATGCAAAAGAACTTGGAGATATACTTACTCTTTCTGGTTCAAAACTTGAAGAAGTAATAACAAGTGGAGAGGAAATGCAAAATGTAGTTACTGGTAAAATACTAAAAATAGAGCCTCATCCTGATGCAGAAAAATTAGTTGTATGTCAGGTTGAAGTTGGAAAAGAGGAACCAATACAAATAGTTACAGGAGCTAATAACATGTCAGAAGGGGATATAGTACCTGTGGCTCTTCATGGTTCAACACTTCCTGGAGGAGTTAAAATAAAAAAGGGTAAATTAAGAGGAATAGTATCTAATGGAATGATGTGTTCAGCAGAAGAAATAGGGGTGACAGAAGAAAATCCAGTACATGGTCTTATGATTTTAGATAAAGATACAAAAGTAGGAAAAGATATAAAAGATGTTCTGGGACTTGACAATCCTGTTTTAGATTTTGAAATAACTTCGAACAGACCAGATTGCTTAAGCATAATTGGTATGGCTAGAGAAACAGCAGCAACACTTAATATTAAATATAGAAAACCTAAATTTGATTTTAATGAAACAGCAGAAAATAATATTAAAGATAAATTAACTGTTGAAGTTAAAGATAAACTTTGCAAGAGATATATGGCACGTGTTGTTAAAAATATAAAAATAGAGCCTTCACCAGCATGGATGCAGGAAAGACTTACTCTTGCAGGTGTAAGACCAATAAACAATATAGTTGATATAACTAATTTTGTTATGATTGAGCTTGGTCAGCCAATGCATGCTTTTGATAAGAGAATGATAAGTTCAAATAAGATAGTAGTTGAAAGAGCTAAAGAAGGAGAAAAGTTTACAACTTTAGATGGAACTGAAAGAACTTTAAGTAAAAATCAGCTTATGATAAAAAATGGAGATAAAAGTGTTGCTATTGCTGGAATAATGGGAGGTTTAAACTCAGAGGTAACAGAAGATACAAATGAAATAATATTTGAATCAGCTAACTTTGATGGAACTAATATAAGAGTATCTTCTCAAAAATTAGCACTTAGAACTGAAGCATCTGGAAGATATGAAAAAGACCTTGATCCTAATCTTTGTGAAGAAGCTTTAAATAGAGCATGTAATTTAATACAGGAACTTAACGCAGGAGAAATTGCAGAAGGCGTTACAGATATATATCCTGAAAAGATTACAGAACACTATGTTGAAGTAGATTATAAATGGATAAATGAATTTTTAGGAACAAAACTTTCTAAAGAAGAGATGAAGGGATATTTAGATAGATTAGAACTTGATACTGAAATAAATGGTGATATACTTAAGGTACTGTCTAGAACTTTTAGAAGTGACATAAATATAAGAGAAGATATTGCAGAAGAAGTTGCTAGAATACATGGTTATAATGTCATTGATTCTACAGTTATACAGTCACCAAGTATAAGGATGGGAAAAAGTAGGAAGCAAATAATAAAAGATATGGTTGTTGAAAGTTTACTTGCTTCAGGACTAAATGAATCTATAAGTTATTCATTTATAAGCCCTAAAGTTTTTGATAAAATTCTTATTCCAAAAGATAGTGAGCTTAGAAATGTTGTTAAAATAAGAAATCCATTAGGAGAAGATTTTAGTGTAATGAGAACTACTACTCTTCACTCAATGATGGAAGCTCTTCAGAGAAATTACAGCAGAAGTAATGAATTTGCAAGATTGTTTGAAATTGGAAAAGTTTACATACCAGCTTCAAATGAATGTAAAATTCCAGAAGAAAAAAATGTGATAACTGTAGGTATGTACGGAAACGTAGATTATTTTGATCTAAAAGGTGTAATTGAGAATTTGCTAGAAATACTTGGAATAGAAAATGTATCATATGTTAGAGAAAGTGAAAATCCAACTTTCCATCCAGGTAAAACTGCTTCAGTTATGCTTAAAAATAAATGTCTTGGTATTATGGGAGAAATACATCCAGATGTAGCTGAAAACTATGGTGTTGAGGAAAGATGTTATATAGCAGAGATGAATCTTGACGAACTCATAGAAAATACATCAATCACTAAAGAATACAAGCCAATTCCTAAATTTCCAGCTGTAACAAGGGATATAGCAGTTCTTGTTGATGAAAATATATTAGTGCAGCAAATTGAAGATATAATAAAAAGACAAGGCAGCAGCATACTTGAAAGTTATAAGCTCTTTGATGTTTATAAGGGGAAACAAGTTCCAGAAGGTAAAAAGAGTGTAGCATACTCGATTACTTATAGAGATGAAAATAAAACACTTACAGAAAAAGAAGTTGAAAAAGTTCACAATAAAATTGTAAATACTCTTGAACATTTAATTGGTGCAGAATTAAGATAATAATAAGAAAGTGAAAGTGTTATAAAATTACTTTCACTTTCTTATTTTCCAATACTTAATTATGTGTTAAAATAGTTATAAAAGACTTTTCAGATATATAGTTTTTAAAAAGTTAAGTTTCATGTACTAAGTAAAGAGTTTAACTATATATAGAATTGAAGGTGTTATATATGAATTTAATTACCATAAAAATAAATGGTATGGAATATTGTTTAAGAGGAGAAGAAAAAGAAGAGTACTTAAGGACAGTAGAAAAATATGTTGATAAGAAAATTAAAAATATAATAGAAAATAATGAAAAGTTAAGTACAGCAGATGCTGCTATTTTGACTGCACTGAATGTGGCAGATGATATGTTTAAGACTGGCTATGAAAATGATGAATTAATTGACAAAATTGAAATTTATAAGAAGCGAGAAAGTGATTTGAAAATCGAGCTTCAAAAAGCAAGAGATGAAATTGGACAAATAAAGAAAAAAAATCAGATTGAATATAATAAACTAAATGAAAAGTTGTTAAAGTCTAATAATGAAAAAAATGAACTTTTGACTGAGGTCAAGGAACTTAAGGGTTTAAAAGGAAAAGATACACAAGTAGAAGAACTTACAGAACAGCTTGCAATTATGGAAAACGAAATAAAGAAGTACAAGGGTATGTATGATAAAGTTTCTAGGGAAAATAAGGATCTTAAGTTTACAATACATAGTTTAAAGTATAAGGTTATAGATTTAGAAAATAAGTACCTTGAAAATCAAATAGATTTAGCAAAGACAAGAAAACAAATTGCTGAAAGTCTAAAGGAAAATGCAAAATGATAAAAGCCTATTCAAATGAGTAGGTTTTTTATTTTTTGGTGTTAATGTTGATATTATTTTCATAAGATAGAATGAATAATTATTTTAGGTGGGTTATTATGATATATCTTGATAATGCTGCAACTACTTTTCCAAAACCAGATACGGTTTATGAAGCAGTTATAGAATGTATGAAAAATTATGCTGCAAATCCAGGAAGAGGTTCATACGATATGGCTGTTAAGGCGGCTAAAAAAGTAATGGACACAAGGGAAGAAATTGCTAAACTATTTAATGTACCAAATTTATTTGATATAATTTTTACATCAAATGCTACAGAAGGACTTAATATAGGGATAAAAGGTATACTCAAAAGAGGAGATCATGTAATTACTACTGTTATGGAGCATAATTCTGTACTTAGACCTATAAATTATCTTAGGAAAAAATCTGTAAAAAGCAGTATAGTTGGGGCTGATAAGTATGGTTTTGTAAATCCTAAAAACATAGAAGGGCAAATAAGGTCAAGCACAAAAATGATTGTAGTAAATCACGTTTCAAATGTAACTGGAAGTATTCAAGATATAGAAAGAATAGGAGAAATTGCAAAGAAACATGGAATAATTTTTATGGTTGATGTCTCTCAAAGTGCAGGAACTATAGATATAGATGTAGATAAATGCAATATAGATATTATGGCACTTCCAGGACATAAAGGACTTTTGGGACCACAAGGTACAGGAGTATTGTATATAAAAGAAGGTTTAAAGGTTTCAGAGTTTAAAAGTGGAGGAACTGGCAGCAATTCTTATTCAATGCGTCAGCCAGAGTTTCTTCCAGATAAGTTTGAAAGTGGGACATTGAATACTCCAGGTATTGCAGGCTTGTACGCTGGCGTTAAATTTATAAAAGAAACTGGAATACAAAATATAAAAAAACATGAATTTGAACTTACTGAAGCACTTTTAAAAGAATTGAAACTTAGGGATTATATAATTTTGTATGGAAAAGAAAATATGGAAGATAGAAGTGCCGTTGTTTCATTTAATATAGATGGTATAGATAGTTCTGACACTGCGGCTATGCTTAACTCAAAAGGTATAGGAGTTAGAAATGGATACCATTGTGCTCCTTTAGTACATGAGGTTATTGGAACTAAAAATAAGGGAACTGTAAGGATAAGTCTAGGATACTTTAACACTTTTGAGGAAATAGAACAAGTTGTAAAAGCCTTAGATGAAATTCATGGAGGGATAGATTAATATGAAAGATATGGAGGAATGGATAAGGGATTATGGGATTAAAACTGGTATGACATATGAAGAAATTGTAAAAAAAGCATTAGAATTTTACAAAGAAAGCATAGATAGTAATATGAGTATCAGTGATTATAAAGCAGGAAAAGAATTGAGAAGTTTTCTAAATAAAATAAAGGACATATATAGTGGGACCAGCAGTAGAGTTGCTGCTAATATCAAAGGTGAAAATGTATCACAAAATAAAATTAATAATAATAGTAATAGTAGTAATTCTGATTCAAAAACCAAAGTATTACCTAAGGAAGGTCCTAAGATTAGTTGTGAAGTTATAGAAAAATCGGATGAGAAGGAAAGTTACTTAAAAGGAATACAAAATTTAAATCCAGATTTAATGAATATAATATTAAGTGAAAAAACATATGTTTTAAAGATGCTTCAAAATAAGGCTACTTATGCAACCGCTATAATAAGTTTTGAAAAAGATGAAAAAGATTTTCAGCAGTATGCATTCATACATTACGTAGATTTCTCAGATAACAAATATAAGAAACTTTATTCAAATATAGAAAAAGAAATAGTTGAAATAGCTAAAAAAAACAATGTTAATAATATTGATAGAATAGTAAATGGTGAATATATTGAACAATTTAGAAGTATAGGGTATAAGGAAATGTATAAAAACTATAGTATAAAATTGAATATTGAAAATAGCAGATTAAGAGGAATAAACGAATATGCAAAAAATAGCCGAAACCATGTAAGCAGTAAATGTGTACCAATTTTCAAAATGTGTCCTAAGCGTTTTAAAGAAAATGAAGATCCTAATAGTCTGTACAAGTTTTCAACAAGTTACGGTAAGTTTTACGCAAAAATAACTGTAAAAAATGAAAAATGTTATGCTAAATTGTACTTGGATGAGAACAAAATAAACAGAATAGCATACCTTAAAAATGTATACTACACATTTGTTAATGATTTGTATAAAAATGGAATAAAAATAGTATATACATTAGTAGGTGAAAAGCATATAAATATATTGAAGAGCAACTGTGATGTAGCCATAATAAAGGAATGGACATGGATAAGAAAATCGTTATAAATTTAAGGGGCTGGTATATTGCGTGAAACAAAAGTTTTAGAGAATGAATATCTAGCGGTTTTTAAATCTCAAAATCATGCAATTTATTTATATGGAATATTAGGTAAAAAGGGAATAACAACTAAGATAATTCAAACTCCATGTAAAATTTCTACTTCATGTACTCATAGTATTAGATTTAAGGAAAAATATATGGATACAATAATGGATGAGATAAAAAACAGCGGGATAAAAATAAGAGGTATATATAAAATAACAAATTATAAAGGAAAAAAAGATTATGAAAAAGTTTATTAGATTAAAGATGGTTAAGTACCATCTTTTTTTGTAACAATTTTTTAAAATTACGTATAATGTATACTAGTTAAGGTATATAAGACATTTTAATGATGAGAAGTGATAGAAGATGATATTTAAGATAGAAGATGAAAAAAGATGTATTTTGGATTTGCGTAAAAAATTTCAATATTGTACCAAGCCAGGTGTTTCTATAATAGTTCCAACTAATAAAATAAAGTATATAAAAAATATATTTATGAATTATTTAAGATGCAATTATGAAAATAAAGAATTAATAATAATACTTAACAATAATGAGTTGAATATAGATGACTACATTAAAGAGGCCAGGAAATATGAAAATATTAAGGTATATCAGCTTGATGAAAATATAAGCCTTGGATATTGTATGAATTATGGTGTAGAAGTTTCAAAATATAGTTATATAGCTAAAATTGATGATGATGATTATTATGGTGAAAATTATATTCTAGATGCTGTAAATACTTTTAGATATGTTGATGTTGACATTGTAGGTAAAGCTTCATATTTTATTTACTATGAAAAGTATAATTCTATAGGAATAATGAATGCAGTATACAATAATAAATATACTCCTTATATTGCAGGTTCAACTTTTATTGTAAAAAGAAAAGTATTTGAAAAAGTTAGATTCAGAGATCTAAATTTAGCTGAGGATTCAAGTTTTGTAAATGACTGTATAAAAGCTAATATGAATGTATATTCTGGTAATAGATATAACTATGTTTATGTAAAGCATAAAGAACTATCAGACCATACATGGAAAATAGGGGCTAAGGATTTATATAGAATTACAAAAAAGATAAATTGCAACAATAATTTGAGTATTGTAACAGTATAGAAGGTGAATGCTATGAAGACAAGCATAATTATTTTAACCTATAATGGATTAAAATACTCTAAAAACTGTATAGAGAGTATAAGAAAATATACTGAAAAAGATTATGAAATAATAGTAGTTGATAATAATTCTACTGATGGCACAAAAAATTGGCTTAGTATGCAAAGGGATATAAAAGTAATATATAATAATGAAAATTTTGGATTTCCAATAGGATGCAATCAAGGGATAAGAGCAGCATGTGGTAATGATATTCTTTTATTGAATAATGATGTTATTGTAACTCCTAATTGGCTTAAAAATTTGAGAAAATGTTTATATAGTAGTAAAAACATAGGAGCTGTAGGACCGATTACAAATAAATGTTCTAATAAACAAAGTATAAATTTAAGATATGATTCAATAAATGACATGATAAAGTGGTGTAAAAAATACAATATATCTAATCCAAGTAAATGGGAAAACAGAAGTAAGCTTGTAGGATTTTGCTTCTTTTTTAAAAGAGAAGTGATTAATAAAATAGGTCTTTTAGATGAGAGATTTTCACCTGGAAATTATGAAGATGATGATTATTCCTTAAGAATTAGGAGGGCTGGTTATAAACTTGTGTTATGTAGAGATACTTTTATATATCATTATGGTGGAGTATCTTTTTTCAGATATGATTACTTAAAGCTTCTTAACATGAATAGAGATAAATTTGAAAAAAAATGGGGAGCAAAATATGATGTAATATTTAATGAATATTAATATATATTTGTAAAATGTAAGTATACTTATGCATAACATGTAAGTATGGGATGTGTAAGGAGAGATGAGAATATGATTAATGTAACTAAAACTTATATTCCTTCACTTGATAAATACAATGTCTATTTAAAAAGGATCTTTAGCGGTGGTGTAGTAACAAACAATGGTCAATTTTTAAAAAAGCTTCAAAAGGAATTAGGAGATTATCTTGGAGTTAAAAATATATTGCTAGTTCAAAATGGAACATTGGCGCTGCAAATAGCATATAAGCTTTTAAAACTTACAGGAGATGTAATAACAACACCTTTTACATTTGTAGCTACTGTAAGTAGTCAGGTATGGGAAGGATTAAACCCTAAGTTTGTCGATATTAATAGTGAAACTTTAAATATAGATGAAAAATCAATAGAAAAGAATATAACACCAAAGGTGTCAGGGATTGTTCCAGTTCATGTATTTGGAAATGGATGCGAGGTAGAATATATAGATAAAATTGCCAAAAATTATGGGATTAAAGTTATATATGATGCTGCTCATGCTTTTGGTGTTAAATATGAAAATAAAAGTATACTAAATTATGGTGATATCTCTATAATGAGTTTTCATGCTACTAAAATTTTTCATACTATAGAAGGTGGCGCACTTGTAATTAAGGATGATGAACTTTATAAAAAAGCTTGCCTCATGATTAATTTTGGCATAGATGGAGTAAATAGTATAAGTGAGCTTGGAATAAATGCAAAAATGAATGAATTAGAGGCTGCAATGGGTTTATGTATTTTAGATGATATAGATAAAATAATTGATAATAGAAGAAAAGTATATGAATATTATATGAATCATTTAAAAGGTAATATAATTTTTCAAAAACACAATGAAAAATCTTCGCTTAATTATAGTTACTTTCCAATTATACTAAATAGTGAGGAATGTGTAATTAGAGTGATGAAAATGCTTTCAAGAGAAAATATAAATCCAAGGAGATATTTTTATCCAAGTTTGAGCACTTTATCATATGTCAGAGATAATGCAAATGTACCAGTAGCAAATGATGTATCTAGGAGAATTCTCTGTTTGCCTTTTTATGATTCTATTGAAATTAAGGAACTTAAAACTATAGTAGATATAGTAAATAAAAATATATAAAAATAGATTTGATACGGATTGATTTTAATGTTTTATGGAGGGTAATAAAAGTTGAAGAAAATACCTTGTATCGTTTTAGTTTACTATAATGTTGAAATTATAAAGGAATCGCTAGATTTTTTGCTTAAATGTAGCAATGAACTTGAATTTTTTATAATTGAAAATAAAAGTATAAATACAGAAAACAAAATAAAACCCTATTTAATGAGCCTTTTAAATACAAAGCAAATTTCTATGTATATAGAATTCATGGATAATATAAGTAATAATGCTGTGGAAGAGTTTTTTCAAGCGGATTTAATTGATTTGCATAAATACAAGAATATAGTTATAACAGATGGAGATATAAAAGGTAACTCTTTAGAATGGTTAGATGAAGAAAGAAATATTTTAAACAGGCATAGTGAAGTTTTAGTCTGTGGTGTAGATCTTATAAGTGATAATTTACCCTTGAGGCAATTTAAAGATGCAGTAAATTGGATACCAAAGCCCATAAATATATGCCATGATTATATTGAGTGTCCCACAGGTGCTCATCTATTATTTATGAAAACAGAAGATTTAAGAAAATTTTTAAAGTATATGAATGATAAAAAGTTAAAATTTAGAGACTCTGTAATGTTAGATTATTGTTATAATGTTTTAGGAAAAAGATGGGCAAAAACTAAAGTCAATAAGTTTATTCATTTAACCTGGAATATATATTCTAAGTTAAACAATCCTTATACAAAATACAAACTATCTAAATCACATGATGAATTTTGGAGTCATGATAAATATTGTGATTTTGTTGTGCATACATTAAATAGTGATAAATATATGAAATATAAGGTGATAAAAAATGAATGAAAATATAAAGGTAAGTGTACTTCTTATAACCTATAACAATTCTGAGTTTGTAAAGCAGGCTATTGAAAGCATTTTTATGCAAGTTACTAGTTATAAATTTGAAATTGTTGTAACTGATGACTGTTCTAAGGATTCAACTTTAGAGGTTATAAAACATTATAAAGGCATGTATCCAGAAAAAATAAAGATATTAGATAATAAAAAAAATGTAGGAATAACTAAAAATTATGAAAGAGGATTTAAGGCGTGCAGTGGAGAATACATTGCTCTTTTAGAAGGTGATGATTATTGGGTATCTCCGTATAAACTTCAAATACAAACTGATTTTTTAGATTCTCATAAAGAATATTCGGGAGCACTTAATAGGTACGTAATGTATGATATGGATAGCAATGTATCTAGAAAAACGTATTCCTGTAATAATTTTAAATATATAACTATAAGAACTGAGGATTTGATAAGATCAAATTTAATTGGAAATTTTTCATCATGTATCTACAGAAATGAGGTTATAAAAAGGTTAGACCCAGTGCTTTTTGATATGGAAGTGTATGATTGGATGTTTAATATTGCAATATCTCAAAAAGGACCTATAGCATATTTACCAGAGGTTACTTCTGTTTATAGAATTCACAGTAATGGGGCATGGAATGGAAAAAGTGGAGAGGATAAAATAAAATCAATTATAAAGTCTTGTGATGACTATAATAAATTCTTACGTTACAAGTATAATGATTATTTTTTAGCTAGTAAAGCATCGTATGAAAAGCAGTTACAAGAATTTAATGGTAAGTCTAAAAGTGGGGACTAGAATATTAAAAAGGATATTATGTATCCTTTTTTATTTAATATTGTAAATTATAAAAATCTACTAGCATAACATATAACTATAAGAATAATTTCATAAAGGAATATTTTTGAAATTCAAGGATGAAAAGGTGATAAATGTATGGATAATAATCCTCTTGTAAGTGTGCTTATAGCTACTCATAATAGACCACAATATTTTGAGTTATCTCTTATAAGTGCATTAAGTCAAAGTTATGCAAATATTGAAATAATAATATGTGATGATAGTACAGATTATCGCACAAAAAATATCGTAGAAAAATATATGAAAGTATATAAAAATATTAAGTATTTTTTCAACGGAGGGCAATTGGGTGAACGTGGATTAATTAATATGCACAAATGCTATAGTTTAGCCAATGGTGAATTCATTAATTATTTAAATGATGATGATATATTTGATAGATATAAAATAGAGAAAATGATTCAATGTTTTTATATATATGAAAATATTAAACTAGTGACTTCGCATAGGGGAATTATAGATAAGAATGGGAATTTGCTAGCAGATATTGACGTAACAAAACCGATAGCAAATATGAATCAACCTATAGCTGGGCTCCATGCTATAGGAAAATTAATTCTGCAAGGGAATTTTATAGGGGAACCTACTACAGTTTTATTTAGAAAAAGAGATGTAAGTAAGTTTGGATTGTTAAATGGCAGACAATTTTATGCATTAGTTGATATAGCTACATGGATATCTTTACTTTTAACTGGAAACTTTGTGTATATGAGTGATACTTTAAGCTATTTTAGAATACACGAATCACAAAATACTATGTCACAAGAAATAAGAATAAAAATCTTATTGGAATCTTTGATTTTAGTAGATTATGGCTACAGTATAAGTGTTGTTCCTGCAGATTTTTATTCTCGCTTTTATTCTGAGTGGACTTTACTAGTTAAACCTCTTATACCTATAATAACTTCAATTGAATGTTTTAAGCAATACTGGCCACTACTAAAGAAATTAAAAATGATATAAATTTACTATAGGGTGATAATATGAGTTATAAATTGAGTATATTAATAATAACCTATAACCATGAAAAACACATTGAAAAAGCAATTGAAAGTGTGCGAATGCAAAAATTTTTCTATGATTATGAAATTATAGTGGCTGATGATTCTTCGACGGATAATACGGTAAATATAGTTAGTCGATATAAGGCTATATTTGGAGATAAATTAAAAATATTTAGTAACCCTCAAAATTTAGGTATAACTAAGAATTACAAAAGCGCTTTTAGCAAGTGCAGCGGAGATTTTATAGCTGTTTTGGAGGGCGATGATTATTGGAGTAGTGATATGAAGTTAAAACTTCAAATGGATTTTTTAATAAATCATCCAGAATGCTCAATGGTTTTTAACAAAATTATTGCTGCATTTCCTAATAATTTAAATATACCAATACAACAATTTCCTGATAATGTTATGTATTTACTTTTTAATACTTCTGACTTGGTAAAAAATAACTTTATTCAAAATTTTTCGGGCTGCATGTACAGGGCAAGTGTCATCAGAAATATAGATAA
Organism: Clostridium guangxiense; assembly: GCF_021043395.1. Taxonomy (GTDB): domain Bacteria; phylum Bacillota; class Clostridia; order Clostridiales; family Clostridiaceae; genus Clostridium_S; species Clostridium_S guangxiense. The sequence continues at coordinate 320,830 of NZ_JAJNKE010000001.1, read as the reverse complement.
TTCACTTTATGACATGCTTGTTTATGATTGGATGATAAATATAGTTGTATCACAATATGGATTAATAGGTTATCTGCCGCAGTCAGCGTCTGTTCATCCTATATTAGATTCTGGTACTTGGAGTGGTAGATCAGAATTTGAGCAGCTAAATACTACTTTAAATTGTATAGATAAATACAATAGTTTTCTTGGATATAAGTATAATAAGGAATTTATAGAAAACAAAAGTAAAATCTGTCGTAGGATTAATGAAATTAAAATAAAAGCAATTTAATAACAAATCTATTTTATTGAAATTTATGTGTACCATAGATATCTTAGTGTATAAGGTATCTTGGTACAATTAAACTTTAAATTTTATTGCATTTATTTATAGAAGGGGAAGGTTATGGAATTTAAGAAAAAAGGAAAAAACGTAACCATATATGAAAAAGCTATAATAATACACCCAGAGAATATTGAAATTGGAGACGATGTTATAATAGATGATTTTGCATTTATATGTGCTAATAAAAGCGTTAAAATAGGCAGCAATATTCATATAACCAGCTTTATCAGTATAACAGGAAATGAAGAATTTGTAATGGAGGATTTTAGTGGGATAGCAAGTGGTACAAGAGTTTTTACTAGTAATTATTATTTTAAGGATGATAAATATTTTGAATACTTTTCAGCTCCTGTTAGACTTGGTAAATTTTCTATAGTTGGATCTAGCAGTGTTATTATGCCGGGAGCTATTTTAAGCGAAGGAACTTTTATTGGGGCTAACAGTCTTATTGAAAGTAATACTATTACAGAACCATTTTCCTTATATGTGGGTACACCTATAAGAAAAGTAAAGAATATGAATAAAGACAAAATATTAAAACTTGAGAAGCTTTATAAGATGAAATATAAAATAAATGAGGTTAAAAAATGATGGTGAGAATATGAGAGAAAAAAAATTAGTTGTAATAGATGATTTTTTCCCGAGCATCGTAAGTAATTTCAGAATAACAGAATTTAATTACTATATGTCAATGTTTCCTAACTGTGAGGTTTATTCTGCATTAATTGGAGCTGGATTTTTGAGCGCATATAATGAATATGTGAGAATTTATCCGCAGTTTGCTGGAAGAGTAAAGCAATTTAATCCATATGTAATGCCTAAGTGTTCTCTTTTCTATACTATGTTTTTAAATAGTGCTTATTTTCTCGTGCCATATTTTGAAAGAGAAAATACACCATTTTTATTTACACTTTATCCTGGAGGTGGGCTGCATTTAAATGATGCAGTTTGTGATAATAAGCTTAGAAGAATATTTTCTTCAAATGTTTTTAAAAGTGTAATTGTAACTCAAGAAATAGTGTATAGGCATATTGTCGATAATAAGCTTATCTCACCGGATAAAATTGATTATATTTATGGTATTGTGGATGATTCAGAATATTTTAGAGTTAATACGCAGAGAAAGAAACAGTATGGAAGGGATAAAAGTACCTTTGATATTTGTTTTGTTGGAGGAAAATATTCTGAAAGAGGGGTGGATAAAGGATATGATACTTTCATAGAAGTGTGTAAGAGACTTAAGAATATATCCGATAAATTTAGATTTCATGTGGTAGGAGGATTTAATAGAGGAGATATTGATGTATCAGCACTAGGAGGAAATATTACTTTCTATGGATATAAAGCAAAAGATTTTTTTGTTAGCTTTTACCCTGGTATGGATATAATTTTAAGTCCTAATATACCTTTTGCAAGATTAGACGGTGAATTTGATGGATTTCCAACAGGATGTTGCGTTCAGGCAGCTTTATGTGGCACGGCTGTATTTTCAACAGATTTATTGAATTTAAATAGAGATTTTGTAGATCGCAAGGAGATAGTAATTGTAAAAAGGAATCTAGATGATATAGTGTCTAAGATAATTTACTATGCAACTAATATGAAAGAACTATATACCTTATCTGAAAATGGAAGAAGTAAATTTATGAAAGTATTTGATACAACAAATCAAGTAAGTAGAAGAATACAGGTATTAAAAAAATATTTGTAATTATTTCAAGGATAAGAAAAAAACAAGCTTTTTAAAAAGGAGGAATAGTATGAAATTTAGAAGTATAGGTAAAAACGTAAAAATATACAAGAGTGCAAGGATAATACACGCTGGCAATATAGAAATAGGAAATAACGTAATTATAGATGATTTTGTATTTATTGTAGCAAAAAAAGGTATAAAAATAGGAAATAATGTTCATATAAAAAACTTTGTAGGGATAACTGGAGATGGGCTTTTGAAGATGGAGGATTTTACGAGTATATCTCAAGGAACGAAAATATTAATGAGTTCAGATGATTATACTAATTCCTATTTAACTAATTCTACTGTTCCTGATGAATTTAAAAATGTATATTCTGCACCAATAACGATAAAAAAGTTTTCCGTAATAGGGGCTAATTGTGTAATACTTCCAGGAGTAACTTTGAGTGAAGGAACCTTTATAGGACCTAACAGTCTTGTAAAGGTAAATACTATTACGGAACCTTATTCATTGTATGAGGGGACTCCAATAAAAAAGGTAGGAGAAATGAGTAAAGAAAAAATACTCTATTTAAAAAATATGTGCAAGTAAAGTTTTTAATTAAAGATGTTTATTCTTAGTGCTAAATTAAGCACATATTTTTTTTACAATCATAATATATGAATATAAGATTAAATATCATGCTATAAGCATGTTTACTATAAGCTTATGTAAGGAGGGAAATGAATAATGTCAAAGTGTTCTTACACAGAAAAAACAAAAGATGAATGTATTATTGCAAACAAAGTGTATGATCAATGTAGACAGCAAGATTGTATTGAAAAATTGGCATATAGTGCATTAGCCCCGGAAGAACCAATTAATCCACCTAACAACGCAGCAGCAGTTATTATAGTTCCAAATACTTTTCGTATTGGTGGGATTTTTTTAGTAAATAAATCTCCTAATTTACTTAGAAGAGGATATTATGATATTGAATTGAAATTTTCGTTTCAATATGAATTGCAGTTTAGAGATGGAAGTGGAAATCCAATAGGAGCTAATGTTCCTGCAAGAAGCTTATTTAACAAAAAGGTTAGTTTATTTGGTTCTACTGGAACTGATGTCAATGTTTATAGTGATTTTGGTGGATTTTCAAATCTTCAAGTAGCACCATTTGTTCTTGTTGAGGCAAGTTCATATCCTCTGGAAGCAACGCTTGGATATACAATACCTATCACCAGTGGAGATAATGCGCCTGTGCCTAATTCTGTTAATGTAACTATAGGATTATTTACTATCATTAAATTATTTAGACTTGTAAATTTAGTTGTTCCTTCTACTGGTTTCTGTAAACCTAAAAAATGCGAAGAAATTTCTGAAGATCCATGCGAGTATTTTAACAATTTAAAATTTCCATTTGATATATTTGATCCTCCACAAAAGGAAGATTTCTTTGGAAATGAAGATGACGATGAACAAGATGATGATGGAGAAAGTACACAAGAATACTTAGAAGAAGATTTAGGTAATGAATAATAAAAATTAAATAATAAAAACTTTACTGCCATTAAGAAATTAATATGGCAGTTTTTTACTTTTCATATTAAACATTTGTATTAATTCTAACTTTATGTATAATTAAATGTATAAATGAAATTGAACAGGAGGATTCCTATGAAAAAAGTTGAACTATTAGCGCCAGCAGGAGGAGTGGAAAGCATTTATGCAGCTGTTCAAAATGGTGCAGATGCTATTTATTTAGGTGGAAGTAGATTTTCTGCAAGAGCATATGCATCAAATTTTACCGATGCAGATATGGAAAAAATAGTGGATTATTGTCATGTATATGGAGTTAAAATTTATGTAACTGTAAATACTTTAATAAAGCAGGATGAAATGAAAGATGTTATGGATTACATAAAATTTTTATATAAAATAGGAGTGGATGCACTCATAGTACAGGATGTTGGGGTTGCAGCACTTATAAAGAAAAATTTTGGTGACTTTGAAATTCATGCTTCCACTCAAATGACAATACACAATGCTGAGGGAGCTCTTTATTATAAGGAATTAGGCTTCAAAAGAATAGTACTTTCAAGAGAGCTTAGTTTAAAAGAAATAAAGTACATATCAAAAGACCTAAATATTGAAACTGAAATGTTTATTCATGGAGCTCTTTGTGTATGTTATTCTGGTCAATGTCTGATGAGCTCTGTAATAGGTGGGAGAAGTGGAAATAGGGGCAGATGTGCACAACCTTGTAGACTTCCATATACTCTTATAAATGAAAATACTATGGAAAGCAAGAAAGGATATTTTTTAAGTACTAAAGATATATGTACTTTAAAAGATATAGAGGCCATAATAAGTTCTGGAACATCATCTCTCAAGATTGAAGGTAGGATGAAAAAACCAGAATATGTTGCTGGAGTTGTATCAGCTTATCGTAAGGCAATAGACAGTGTATATTCAGGTAAAAAATACAATGCTGAAGTTGAAGAAAGAAAGCTTTTAAAGCTATTTAATAGAGAAGGGTTTTCAAAAGCATACCTGTTTGGAAATATAGGAAGTAATATGATGGCGTATAATTTTCCTAAAAATACAGGAATAAGATTAGGAAAGGTTTTGAATGATGGTAATGTGCTGTTAGAGGAAGAAATTAATTTAAAGGACGGCATAAGAGCTGGAGACAAAGGTGCAGTAGTAAGCAAAATAACGAAAAATGGGAAAGAGGTTTTGGAGGCAAAAGAAAAAGATAAAGTTAGATTGTATCCAGAATTTTATAAAAAGGGTGATATCATATATAAGACTTCTGATGAAAAGTTTTTAACCGAACTATCAGGAAGTTATGAAGATAAATATAAAAAGAAAATTGATACGGATGTAGTAGTAGCTTTTAAGTTATCAACACCAATGCATTTAAGAGCTGTTTTAAATAAAGAAATATATGTAGAATATTTTGGGGAAAACGTAGAAAAAGCACAGAGAAAACCAATAACAAGAGAAAAGCTTGAAGAAAACTTAAGAAAAACTGGTAATACACCATTTGAAGTGAAAGATATAAAATTTGAAAATTACGAGGAAGGTTTTTTACCAATATCCTATATAAATTCGGCCAGGAGAGAATTAGTTGAAAGACTTCAGAAATCTATAACAGAAAAATTTAAGCGAAAAACAAAAGATAAGATAGACTTCAATAATGAAGTTAGCAAGGGAAAAGATAAGTTGCCAGAATTTATGATTGGAATATGCTTTGAAAATCAATTTAATGCGGCTATTAAAATGGGCTTTAAAGATATAATTATTGATATGTTTTCTAAAAAGTCACCTAAAAATTTGAATTTATATAATGCTAGGAAACATGCAAACTTATACTTAAAAATCCCCAATATAATAAAGAACGAATTTATTGATGTATGTAAATTAATAGATGAAAATATAGATAATATAAAAGGAATAGTGACAGCAAATGCAGGTATAATAAAGAAATATGGTAGTAGGATAAATATTATTGGAGATTATAAACTTAATATATTTAATGCTTGGGCTGCTTGCTTTTATAAAGATTTAATGGGAATATGTATAAGTACTGAACTTTCAAGGCAAGAAATAAAAAGTATAAGTGAAAAAAGGTTGGTGGAAACTCAATTGCTTGTTTATGGTAAGATTGAAACTATGGTGAGCGAATATTGTCCTATTGGCAGTACCTTTGGGGGCAAATGCTCTGATAGGCAATGTATAGGGGCATGTTTAAATGGGAAGTATGTTTTGAAAGATAGAAAGGGAGTTCCTTTTAATGTGCTTACTGATAAATGTTGCAGAAGCCATATATATAATCCGATACCATTGAATCTTTTAGATAAAATCGAGGAGATAAAAAATATGGGTGTTGATTCTCTTAGAATAGATTTTATTGATGAAAGCGAAGAAGAGGTTAAAAAAGTACTTGGATTTATTAAAAAGAAAGAAAGCTATATTGAAATGAAGAATTATACGAGAGGCAGCTATAAAAGAGGAGTTGAATAAATTGAACGAGAAATCACTCAGAGTTCTTGAGTATTACAAAATAAAAGAAAAAATTAAAACTTATACAATGACAAGTTCTGCTAAAGAAATTGTAGATGAACTTAGACCTTACAGCAACTTATATGAAGTTAAAGAGCATATGGAAGAAACAAAGGAAGCTTTATCACTTACTATGAAAAAAGGAACACCTCCTTTTGAAGGTGCCTATGATGTAAGAGAAGCTGTAGCTATGGCAGAAAAAGGATTTTCATTGATGCCAAGTCAGCTAATTAGAATTGCAAATATGTTAAGGTGTGGAAGGCGATTTAAAGAGTATATAAGCCATAAGGAAGGGGAGGAACAGCACAGGGTTATTGAAGATATATGCGAGGGAATAGTCTCTCTTAAAACTATAGAAGATGCTATATTCAATGCCATAATAGATGAAGAAGAGATTTCTGATAAAGCAAGTCCAGCTTTGTGCAGTATAAGAAGATCTCTTAAGGATAAAAATTCATCTGTTAAAGACAAAGTTAATTCTATGCTTAGAAACTATTCAGCTTATCTTCAGGAAAATTTATATACCATAAGAAATGATAGATATGTAATTCCTATAAAAGCTGAATGTAAAGCTCAGGTTCCAGGGCTTGTCCATGATCAAAGTTCAAGTGGTGCTACATTATTTATAGAGCCAATGGGACTTGTAAATTTAAATAATGAAATAAAAGAATTAATGCTTAAAGAAAAAGCAGAAATTGAGAGGATTTTAAGAGAGCTTTCAGCAAAAGTGTATGGAAGTATAGTTACGGTTAAAAATAATGAAAGAATTGTAACAGAACTTGATTTTATATTTGCAAAGGCCAAATATGCTAGTAGTATTAATGGAGTTGCACCTCATATAAATGATAGCGGAGTTATAGATATAGTTTATGGAAGGCATCCTCTTATAGATCCAGAAAAAGTAGTACCTTTAAGCATATACCTTGGTAGGGAATCTAATTCTATTGTCATAACAGGACCAAATACAGGTGGAAAGACCGTTACGTTAAAAACAGTTGGACTTCTAGAACTCATGGCTTTAAGTGGAATTATGATTCCTGCAAAAGAAAACTCTACAATTAGCTTTTTTGAAGAAGTTTATGCGGATATAGGTGACGAACAAAGTATAGAACAAAGTTTATCTACTTTTTCCTCTCATATGAAAAACATAGTGGAAATTATAAATAATGCAGACGATAAATCACTTGTCTTGTTTGATGAACTCGGTGCAGGAACTGATCCAACAGAAGGTGCAGCTCTTGCAGTTTCAATACTTGAGGATTTAAGAAAAAGAGGCTCAAGATTAGTAGCTACAACACATTATAGTGAACTTAAGGCTTATGCCCTTAAAACTGAAGGAGTTGAAAATGCATCTGTAGAGTTTGATGTTGAAACTTTAAGACCTACATATAGACTTCTTATGGGAATACCAGGGAAATCAAATGCTTTTGAAATTTCCAAAAGGCTTGGTCTTGCAGAGTACATAATTAATAATGCCAGAGAGGGAATATCAAAAGATTCTCTAAAATTTGAAGATCTAATACAAGATTTGCAGGAAAAAACCGTTAAAGCTGAGGAAAATTCAAGAAGAGCTGAGATGTATAAGAACGAAGCAGAGGAACTTAAGTTTAAGTATGAGGAAAAACTTTATTCTATAAAGGATACAAGGGAAAAGGCTCTAATGGAAGGCAGAAGAGAGGCAAAAAGAATCATAGCTGAAGCAAAAGAAGAGGCAGATGCAATACTTAAGGATATGAGAGAACTTGAAAAAATGGGTTATTCTTCTGAAGCTAGAAGAGAACTTGAAAATTCAAGGAGAAGACTTAGAGAAAATCTTGATGCTGCAGAGGAAAAGCTAGCTAGAAAAAATGAACTTAAAGGTGAAGGACTTAAAAAAGTAAAAGAAGGTGAGGAGGTATTTATACCTTCTTTAAACATGAAAGGAACAGTTATATCCCAGCCTGATAGCAAAAATGAAGTCCAAATTCAGGCTGGAATTATGAAGATAAACGTTAAACTTGAGGATTTGAGAAAAGGCAAAAATGAAGGTAGCAAAACAGATAAGACCATAAAGCGCAGAGAAGCAAAATTGAATTTAAGGGCTGTGGCTACATCAGTGGACTTAAGAGGCATGGATGCAGAGGAAGCAATGTACAGTGCTGACAAGTATCTTGATGAGGCATGCATGGCAGGGCTTAATGAAGTCACGGTTATTCATGGTAAAGGCACAGGTGCACTTAGAAATGCAATAACTGACATGCTTAAAAATCATCCACATGTAAGAAATTATAGACTTGGAAATTATGGTGAAGGCGGAACAGGTGTTACTGTTGTAGAGCTTAAGTAAGGTGGTGTAGAGCTTGGATAAAAAAATATTATTGGTTTCGGCTTGTTTATGCGGCATAAATTGCAGATATTCTGGTGACAGCAGTGCTGATGAAAAGATAATGCAGCTTTTAAAAGATGGCGAGGTTCTGCCAGTATGTCCTGAACAGCTTGGAGGACTTGAGACTCCAAGAAAAGCTTGTGAAATTATAGGGGGAGATGGAAAAGATGTTCTGCAAGGTAATGCAATGGTTATTAATAAAGCTGGAGAAGATAAAACGGTTGAGTTTGTAAAAGGTGCCAATGAAGTTTTGAATATTGCAAAAATAGTAGGCAGTGAAAAGGCAATTCTTAAGGCTAAAAGCCCTTCTTGTGGATGCGGAAGAATATATGATGGTACTTTTAGTGGAAATAAAATAACTGGCAATGGTGTGACCGCGCAGCTTCTTCTAGAAAATGGAATAGAAGTAATAACAGAGGCAGAATACAGAGGACGGTGAAGGGTTTTAACTTCACTGTAATTTGCACCATGTCATCTGTACTCTGGTGTTAAGGTGTATAAAAATCCGAATAAATGCCAATAATACATGAATAAGGAGGCATTTATATGGAAAATTTAAAAGCAGAAATTAGAAATAAACACGGAAGATCTGTAAGTAGAAAGGAAAGAAGTTCAGGTAAAATTCCAGGAGTGTTGTATAGTAAGAATGTTGGAAATATAATGTTCGACGTTGATGAGGCTGAACTTAATAATAGAATAAGCATTACAGGTGAGCATGGATTTTTAAACATAGCTTTAAATGGAGAAAATTATAAGGGATTAATAAAGGAAATTCAAAGAGAACCCGTTAATCATAAATTAATTCATATTGACCTTGAAGATTTAAATGGCAGCGGTAAGATTGTAAGTGAAATCCCTGTGATTTTTGAGGGAGAAGATGCAATAAAATCGAAGGGTTGTGTAACTCAAAAGTTTAAAAATAGTATAAAGGTAAAATGTACAGGAGATAACTTACCTAATAACGTGGTTTTTGATATTTCCAATATGACTTCAGGGGATAGCTTAAGAGTATGTGATTTTGAGTTTTCAAAGGAAATAGCAGTAGTAGATGAATTAGATACTATTCTCTTATCAGTTAGTGACTCAGGAAAAAATTATGGTGATGTTGAATTAGAGGATAATGATTCTATTAATGATTAAAAATCAGTGGAATTCTATAAAAGATGAATTCCACTGATTTTTATTTACAAATTTTAAATTTTTACCATAAAATAATTTAAAAAAATTTTTTTTATAGTATAATAATGGTATCTAGATAAAATATCTATATATATTTATAGCAAATCTTTAGGAGGGAATAATATGACTTATAAAGAAAAATACAATTTATGGTTGGATTCTAAATATGTTGATGAAAATGGGAAAAATGAATTGAGAAGTATTAAGGAAGAAAAAGAAATAGAGGATAGATTTTATAAGGAATTGGACTTTGGCACAGGTGGACTTAGAGGAGTAATTGGTATGGGAAGCAATAGAATGAATGTATACACTGTTGGCAAAGCAACTCAAGGTTTAGCTGATTATCTTCATAAGCATTATACAGGAGAAATTTCAGTAAGCATAGCACATGATTCTAGAATAATGTCAAGGGAATTTGCGGAGACAACAGCAGCTGTTCTATGTGCTAATGGCATAAAAACTTATCTTTTTGATTCGTTGAGACCAACTCCTATGTTGTCGTTTACTGTAAGGCATTTTGGAAGTAAAGCAGGGGTTGTTGTTACAGCTTCACATAATCCAAAGCAGTATAATGGCTATAAAGTTTATAATGAAGATGGAAACCAGTTCACTGATGCTGGGGCAGAGGAAATATTTTCATGCATACAAGCTTTGGAGGGCTTATCTAGTGTTAAAACTATGGATTTAGAAGAAGCTAAGAATAAAGGACTTTTAAATATCATAGGAGAAGAAGTAGATAGAGTTTATATTGGTAAAGTAAAAGAACTTACGATAAGAAAAGATTTGGTGAAAGATTATGCAAAAGAGCTTAAAATAATATACACACCTATACATGGTTCGGGTAATATACCGGTAAGAAGAGCATTAAAAGAACTTGGATATGAAAATTTATCAGTAGTAAAAGAGCAAGAGTTACCAGATGGAAACTTTCCTACAGCTCCATATCCAAATCCAGAACAGTCTTCCGTTTTTAACATAGCTTTAGATATGGCGAAATCTATAGAGCCAGATCTTATATTTGGAACAGATCCTGACTGTGATAGAATAGGAGTTGTTGCAAAGGATGGAAGTGGTGAGTATAAAGTTTTAACTGGAAATCAGACTGGGGTGCTTTTGACTCATTATATAATATCATCTTTAAAAGAACTTAATAAACTTCCTAATAATGGAGCTGTTATAAAAACTATAGTTACATCAGAAATGGCTGCTAAAATAGCTGAACATTATGGAGTGAAACTTATAGATGTGCTAACTGGTTTTAAATATATAGGCGAAAAAATAAAAGAATTTGAAAGCACAGGATCCAATACATACTTGTTTGGATTTGAAGAAAGCTACGGTTGCCTTGCTGGAACTTTTGTAAGAGATAAAGATGCAGTAATTGGGGCAGTGCTTATATGCGAAATGGCATTATATTATAAGAAAAAGGGCATGAATCTTTATGATGCACTTAATTCTCTTTATGAAAAATACGGTTTTTATAAAGAAACATTAGTTTCCAAGGAGCTTACTGGAAAAGAAGGACAAGAAAAAATCAAAAAAGCAATTGAACATTTAAGACATTCTAAAATTGAAGTGGTGGATAATGTTAAGATAGTTAAAAAATTTGATTATAAACTTAGAATTGAAAAAAATCTTATTAATAATAGTGAAAGTGAAATAAAACTACCAGTATCTAATGTGCTTAAGTTCGTTCTTGAAGATGGATCGTGGTTTGTTGTAAGACCTTCAGGAACAGAACCTAAGATGAAAATTTATATGGCCGTTGTGGGAAAGAGTTTGGATGATGCTGATAAAAAAAGCCGTCAATTTTCTGAAACTATAATGAATATTATTGATGAAGCTACTAAATAAATTGAAAAAATAGTTTTGATATAGTATATTATTTAAAATGGAAGGTGAAAATCACCTTCCATTTTAAAATTAGAGATATGGTGGTGTATTAATGAGTATAGAACAAGAATTTAAAGAAAAAGTTTCAAAGCTAATATTCCTTGAGTTTAAAAGTGAAAGTGTTTATAAAATATTTAAAGTAAAGTCATCAGAAAATAAGTATTTTCCTTTAAGAGCTGAAAGGGTAATAGATAAAGTTAAAAATAGAGAAAAATTTAAGGATATTCCACTGTCCTTTTTTGTGGAGGGCATGTTTTATGTGTTAGGCGGTGATAAAGCTTTTAAGTTTAATAATTTATATACAAAAATATTGAATGAAAACCTTGAAGAATTTACTAAATATATCAAGGGCATAATATTAGATGAAGTGAAAAATGAAAAATATGAAGATGCATATATAATGCTTAAGGGGCTTATGACAGTTGAAAAAACTAAAGAAAATTTTGATAAGCTAATAGCCTTAAGTGAAACCATAAGAGACAAAAAAGCTGAATTTAAAGAGGAAGAATTATCTATTATAGATGAAGCCAAAAAAATTGAAAATTATGCAAGCCCATATTTGTATGAGGCATTTATAAAGAATGAAAACAAAGATTATGAAGGTGCATGGTATTCTATTAATACTTACATAGAATACGGTGGAAAAGTAGATGAGAAAATCTCAAAATTTAAACATTCCGTTGAAGATGTAAGAAATTATGAAAAAGCTAAGGAAATTATATATGAGAAACCTAAAGATGCACTTAAGATGTTTGTCAAATTAATTGATGAATTTCAAGATGATGCTATTTTGTTTTATTATATAGGTATGACATATAGAATACTTGGAAATTATGAAAAGGCTATATATTATTTAAATGAGGCTTTAGCTCTTGATAATAACATAGTTGAGATTTTTAATGAACTTGGGGTTAATTATGCAGCACTTAATGATTTTGATAAGGCTATATCATATCTTAGAAAGGCTTTTGAGGCTACAAAATCTATAGAGATTTGCACTAATTTAGTTATGTGCTATTTAAATAAAGGGGATAAAGAGCAGGCCAGATTGCACTATGAAATAGCAAAAAAGATGAAACCAGATGATGATGTAGTTAAAGAATTAAGTGCAATGTTTGATTAAGCAAATAAAACTAACTTTTCATTGTCATAAAATGATATAATAATTTAAAGAAGCAAATAACTGCATAAATTATTTGTTTCATATTAATATTCGAAGGGAGTATGCAATTATGAAAGTTAAAAAAGCTATTATACCAGCAGCAGGTTTGGGAACAAGATTTTTGCCAGCAACAAAGGCACAACCAAAAGAAATGTTACCAATAGTGGATAAACCTACTATACAATATATAATAGAGGAGGCTGTAGCTTCTGGAATAGAAGAAATACTTATAATAACTGGAAGAAATAAAAGGGCAATAGAAGATCACTTCGATAAATCAGTAGAGCTTGAAAACGAACTTGAAAGCCATGGAAAAGAAAACTTGTTAAAATTAGTTAAGGATATATCAAATATGGCAGAAATTTATTATATAAGGCAAAAAGAGCCTAGGGGACTTGGACATGCAATTAATTGTGCAAAGACTTTTGTAGGTAATGAGCCGTTTGCAGTTATGCTTGGCGATGATGTTGTAGATGCAGAGAAGCCATGTTTAAAACAGCTTATAGATTGCTATGATGAATATAAAACAACTATATTAGGAGTTCAAAAGGTAGAACATAAAGAAGTCTATAAATATGGTGTTATAAGTGGAATGCATATAGATGGAAATGTTTACAAAGTAAAAGATTTAGTTGAAAAACCTAAAGTGGAAGAGGCTCCATCAGATATAGCTATTTTGGGTAGGTACATAATAACACCTGAAATATTTAATATATTATCTAATACAAAACCAGGTAAAGGAGGAGAAATACAACTTACAGATGCTCTTAGAACTTTAATGCAGTCTGAAGCAATGTATGCATATGCTTTTGAGGGAAGAAGATATGATGTTGGAGATAAGCTTGGATTTTTAGAAGCAACTGTTGAATATGCATTAAAAAGGGATGAACTAAAAGATAATTTTGCTAACTATTTAAATAGCTTAAAAAATAATAGCAAATTTGAAAAATTTTTTAAAAAGGATATAAAATAGGCTTATTAATTAAAGAATTGTATCAAAATAAAATAGATGTCAGTTTTGATACAATTTTTTTTTATTGGTAAATTCTTAGCCTTTAGCAATAAATTCAAAAAAACACTAATTAAGGATTATAAAATGTAATTTATTTAAATAATATAAAAATTATTAGTTAATATTTTATAAAATGCTACGATATGCTATAATGTATACGTAATCCTGTCCTTTTGTGAAGGGAGGTGAATGATATTAGCAGATTAAGGAAGGTAGTAATTGTAGTTGTATTTGCTTTTATAATTATAGCATTGCAACAAAATGTACAAGCAGCAACCAGCTCACAAACAGGACAAGCCAATACTAGTAATCCTAAAATTGTTTCTGTGACTAGAAGTTCGAATCAGGTATTTCAGAATGATGCATTGAAACTAGGAGTGGTATCTAACACTTCTTCCAGCGTACAATATAGATTTTTGATATATTCATATGATACTGGAAGTTGGAAAGATATATTTAATGGATATTCAACCCCTGTCTCTGGAAGCCAAGAATATGATGTTAATGTAAATAATTTAGCTGTTGGCAAGTATAAAATTTCTGTTTGGGTAAAAGCTGCTGGAACTACAGGTACTATTAATAATTCACTTGGACTAGGAAGTTATGATGATTATTATGCTTTTGATGAAATATGCAATCCTAAAGTAACCGTTGAAAGTTTACCTTCGCAGGTTTATCAGGATGATGATGTTAATTTAACAGTCCAAAGTGATATTACTGGAAAAGTACAGTATAGAGTACTAGTTAATAAACTAAACACTAATGAATGGATAGACAAGAGTAATGGATATTCTTCACCTGTTGATGGAAATACGCCATTTAATATTAATATTGGTAAGTTTAATGATTATGGTGATTACAGAATATCAGTATGGGTTAAAAGGTATGAAAGAGATGGAATGTATACCAATAGTTTGGGATTAGGAAATTACGATAATTACTATTGCTTTAAGCAATGTATCAGTCCTGTTCCTCAAATTAAAGATGCACAAGTTGATAACATGACGATAGGATCAAATCCTAATATAAAACTATTGTCAAATGTAAGTGAGAAAGTGCAATATAGAGTTTTTATAAATGATTCAAGTGGCAGTTGGGAAGATGTTACTGGTGGATATACTTCATCAGTTGATGGAGATAATTATTATGCTACTAAATTAAGCAAGACATTAAGCTCTGGAAAATATAAAATATCAGTATGGGTTAAAAATGCTGGAACTGTTGGTAGGATATCTAATAGTCAAGGATTAGGAAATTACGATAGCTACTATGTTTTGGAAAAAGTTTGTAGTCCTACACTTAATGTTACTGCAACCCCATCATCATTGATAGAGGGTGATACGCTTAAATTAAATGTTAGTGCCCCACAATTAGCTAATGCACAATATAGGGTATTAGTATCACCAGCCTCAAGTAATACATGGACTGATGCTACTAATGGATATACTTCCGCAGTAAGTGGAAGTGATTCTTATGAAATTTCAGTAAATCCACCTTTTGCTTCAGGTAAGTATAGAATATCAGTATGGGTTAAAGAAGCAAATACACAGGGGAACATACAAAATGCTCAGGGACTTGGAAGTTACGATAATTATTATTGTTTTACGGAATTTGTTCAGCCAAAGGCAGGTGCAAATACTCAGTACACACAAACTAATTATAATTATACTTTACAGCAGGTTCTAAATATGGAGCTTAATCAGCAGGCAGTATATGAAAATTCAAATGGACAATGGGTAGCTGCTGATAGTAATACTATTCTTAAATATTTAGATCCAGCAAACTATATAAATGATCCTTTTGGGCGATTTGAGTTTTTAAAATTAACATATTATGATGGAATTTCAGCTGATGATATAAATAATGTACTTAAGGGCAAAGGCGTGCTTGAAAATAAAGGAGCCGTATTTTTGCAGGCTGCAGCTGACAGCAATATAAATCCTATGTATTTAGTTTCGCATGCTTTACTTGAAACGGGAAATGGAACGTCAAATCTTGCAACTGGAATTGTGGTAAATGGAGAAACAGTATATAATATGTTTGGAATTGGGGCATATGATGAAAATGCAGACTATTATGGTTCACAATATGCTTACAACCAAGGGTGGTTTTCTGTTGACGCTGCAATTAAAGGTGGAGCTAAATTTGTATCAAGTTCATATATAAATAATCCTCAGTATAATCAGGATACTTTATATAAGATGAGGTGGAATCCTAATAATCCATCCCATCAATATGCAACAGATGTAAAATGGGCAATTAATCAAATATATAATATTAAATCATTATATGATCTTTGTCCGACAGCAAAATTGATTTTTGATCTTCCTATTTATAAGTAAATTTACTTAATGATGCATAATAAAATCCACTTTGTTATAAGTGGATTTTATTTTTAGCATAAAAAACATTGAATAATTTTAAAAATAGTGTAAAATTAAATTTGTCAACAAAGATTAAGGAAGTGTGTATATGCGTAAGGAAAATAGATTTTTTGTTATAAGTGATATTATAATGGTTACAATGTCCCTATATATAGCGTTACTGCTTAAATATGATTTTATGGTGGATACTAGGTATATAAAGTTATTTAAGGTATCTATAGTTCCAGTAATTGTTTTTATGATCATATTTAATAGGATTTTTAATCTTTATAATAATATGTGGAAGTATGCGTCCATAGACGAACTTCTATCTATAGTTTATTCAGTGTCTTTGACTAATATAGTGTTTATTGTTTACAGCTATATATTAAGTCATATGAAGATTACTCAAACTGTATTTTATAGATTTCCATATACAGTTCATGTTATTTTTTGGATGCTTTGTATAATACTTTTAGGAGGAACTAGATTTGCCTATAGAGCATCGTATGAAAGTAAGAAAAATAGAGAGTGCATCAGTGAGAATAGAATAAGATTGCTTATAATTGGAGCTGGTGATGCTGCAGCGACGCTTATTAAAGAGATTAAAAGGAGCAAAAAGTTAAATTATGATATCATTGGACTTATAGATGATGATGATGAAAAATTGGGAAGACTTATATATGGCGTGAAAGTAGTTGGCACTAGAAATGACATAGAGAAGTTTTGTGAAGAAAATTCAATTGGAGAAATTATAGTAGCTATGCCATCGGCACCTGAGAAGGATAGAAAGGAAATCTTTAATATATGCAAAAATACTAAGTGCAAGCTTAGAACTTTTCCAAGCATAAGCGACATAATAGATGGAAAGTTTAATATGAGAAAAATAAGGGATGTAAGTATTGAAGATTTACTTGGGAGAGATGAGGTTAAGTTAAATACAGAAAATATAGAAAAGTATATAAAAGGAAAAAATATTTTAGTTACCGGTGGAGGTGGCTCCATAGGTTCAGAATTATGCAGACAAATATCTAAGTTTAATCCTGCTACTCTTGTGATTTTAGACATATATGAAAATAATGCATATGATCTTCAGATGGAATTAAATTATACTTGCCCTAAATTAAATAAAGAGGTAATAATTGCTTCAATAAGAGATAAAAAGAGACTTGACGAGATATTTGAAAAATTTAAACCTGATGTAGTTTTTCACGCAGCAGCTCACAAACACGTTCCTTTAATGGAAGTAAATCCAATGGAGGCTATTAAAAATAATGTACTTGGAACTTTTAATGTGTTAAAATGCTGTGATGAATATAATGTTAAAAAATTTGTTCAAATAAGCACAGATAAGGCAGTAAATCCTACCAATATAATGGGAGCAACAAAAAGATTTTGCGAACTTATGGTTCAAGCTTTTGATAGAGTTAGCAAAACTGAATTTGTTGCAGTTAGATTTGGAAATGTCTTAGGAAGTAATGGTTCAGTAATTCCTCTATTTAAGAAACAAATTGCACACGGGGGTCCAGTTACAGTAACTCATCCAGAAATCAATAGATTTTTTATGACTATACCAGAAGCAGCTCAACTTGTTATTCAAGCTGGTGCTATGGCAAAAGGTGGAGAGATATTTGTACTTGATATGGGTAAACCAGTAAAAATAGTAGATCTTGCAAAAGATTTAATAACTTTATCAGGTTTTAACCCAGGAGAAGATATAAAAATAGAGTTTACAGGTCTTAGACCGGGAGAAAAACTTTATGAGGAACTTTTAATGAGTGAAGTTGCACTTACAAGTACAGAACATGAAAAAATACATGTTGAAAAACCTATGGATATTGATATGAATTTTATTGAGAGTTCAATTGAAGATTTTAAAGAAGTGCTAAAAGAAAATAATAAAGAAAAAATATATGAAATTATGGCAGAAAAAGTTCCTACGTACAAAAGAAAGAAAAATCAATAATATGGTGACAAAAATTTGACATTGTATTATAATTTAATGGTGTTCTATGTACAGTTATTAGTCAAAGATGTTATTAATATAATATAAAATTTAATAATTAATGTATTTTATCACTAGTTAGATAAGAGCATAAATATGTTTGGAGGTATAAAAATTGTCACAATATAAGGATGAATTAATAGAAAAGCTTAAAAATAAAACAGCTAAATTGGGTGTTGTAGGGTTAGGATATGTTGGACTTCCACTCGCTGTAGAAAAGGCAAAGGCTGGATATAAGGTAATTGGCTTCGATGTTCAGTCACAAAAAGTTGAAATGGTTAATGCAGGCAAAAACTATATTGGAGATATAATTGATAATGAGCTTAAGAATTTGGTTAACAATGGAATACTTAAAGCTACTACAGATTTTAGCTTTGTAAAGGAAGTTGATACTGTTTGCATTTGTGTTCCTACACCACTTGATTTGTATAAGCAACCTGATTTATCATATGTTGAAAGTTCTACAAGGAGTGTAGCAAAGTATTTACACAAGGGAATGCTAGTAGTTTTAGAGAGTACAACATATCCTGGAACAACTGAGGAGGTTTGTAAACCAATACTTGAGGAAAGCGGATTAAAATGCGGAGTTGATTTCTTTCTTGCATTTTCACCTGAAAGAGTAGACCCTGGTAATAAACAATTTAAAACTAAAAATACACCTAAGGTAGTTGGTGGATGTACTGCTGAATGTACTGAAGTTGCTGCAATGTTATATAGAAGTGTTCTTGAAAGTGATGTTAAAGAGGTATCTTCTCCAGCAGTGGCAGAAATGGAAAAAATACTTGAAAATACATTTAGAAATATAAATATAGCTTTGGCTAATGAAATGGCTATGTTATGTAATAAAATGGGTATAGATGTTTGGGAAGTCATAGATGCAGCTAAAACAAAGCCTTATGGTTTTATGCCCTTTTATCCAGGTCCAGGTCTTGGAGGACATTGCATACCACTTGATCCATTTTATCTTGAATGGAAGGCAAAAGAATATGATTTTCATACTAAATTAATCGAAACATCAGGAATAATTAATGATTGTATGCCTGAATTTGTGGTTGAAAATGTAATGAAAGTATTAAATGGAGCTAAAAAAGCACTTAATGGTTCAAAAGTACTTTTAATGGGAGTAGCATATAAAAAGGATATAGATGATATGAGAGAATCACCTGCACTTAAGGTAATAGATAACTTACTCAAAAATGGAGCAGAAGTAATTTATAATGATCCATATGTAAGTTCATTTAAACACAACGGTGTAGAATATAAATCTGTAGATTGGAAAAGTGAAATAAGGAATGCGGACATCGTGGTTATAACTACTGATCACAGCGATTATGATTATGAAAAAGTGGTTGCTGAAGCTAAACTTTTATATGATACAAGAAATGCAACTAAGGATGTTAAGAATAATAGAAATAAAATCAATAAGCTGTAATTTTACGTATACAATATTTAAGTTGCACAAGGTAAATTTTACTTTGTGCAATTTGTGTAATCTATGAAAAAGATTATACCTTGAGATAAATATTTAAACATTAAATACTCCGGAGGTATAGAATATGACATATAAAATATGCCACATATCTACTGTTCATTCATCGGCAGACGTGAGAATATTCCAAAAGGAATGTGTCACTCTAGCAAATGAGGGGTACGATGTATATTTTATTGTTACAAGCGATAAAAGTTATGTGAACAGTAAAGTTAATATAATCCAATTAAGTAAAAAAAATAACAGGATGTATAGAATGTTTATTAAGACTATGGAAGCTCTTTTTAAGGCACTTAAGGTTAATGCTGATTTATATCATTTTCATGATCCTGAACTCATTATTGTAGGAATATTTTTAAAAATTTTTGGAAAGAAAGTTGTCTATGATGTGCATGAGGATGTACCATCTCAAATATTGGCTAAAGATTGGATTAAAATTAAATTCCTTAGAAAAATAATATCTGGCATGTTTAATCTTTTTGAAAAAAGTATTTCTAAACTTTTTGACGGAATAATATCGGTTACACCTGAAATTCTTGAAAAGTTTAAAGTTAGAAAAAAAGCTTTGCTTAGAAATTATCCTATAGTTAATATGATAGAAAAGTCACTTCCTGTATCCAGAAAAGGGAAAAAGTATGTGGTAATATATGCAGGTGGACTTATGAAGATAAGAGGAATAAAGGAAATTGTTGATTCAGTTGCATATTTTAATGGTGAAGTTGAATTTTGGCTTTTAGGAAAGTGGGATAGTAGTGATTATAAAACTGAATGTGAAAAATCAGATGGATGGAAGTATACAAAGTACATAGGCTTTAAACCACTCAATGAAGTGTATTCTTATATGAAAGCAGCAGATATAGGTATATGCACTCTTTATCCGGTGAAGAATTATTTAAAGAGTTTACCAATAAAGGCTTTTGAATATATGGCGTGCGGTATGCCAATTTTGATGTCAGATTTTCCATATTGGAGAGAAAAATTTCAAGATGCAGCCGAATTTGTAGATCCACAGGATCCTAAAGAAATATATAAGAAGATAAAATATTTAATGGAAAATAAACAGGTGATGAAAGAGATTGGCAAAAACGGTATTGAAAGAGTTAAAAAGTACTATAGTTGGGATGATGAAAAAAAAGAGTTATTAAAGCTTTATGATAATATTTTGGGCATTGAAGGAAAATATATGGAGGACTAAATGGTTAACTCAAAGACAAAAAATGTTTTTAAATATAGTGCTATAATTACGGTTATGTTGGTATTAAGCAAGATAACTGGTTTTGCAAGAGAGCTGCTTATAGCTGTTAAGTTTGGAGCAACTAGGGAGTCGGATATATATAAAATAGCAACTACAATGCCTAATGTGTTGTTTAGTGCTGTTTCTGCTGCTATAGTTACAACATTTATACCAGTATTTTCTAATATTAAAAATGACAAAAAAAGGTCTGATGAGTTTTTTACCAATATTGTAAACATAGTATCTTTATTATGTATCGTACTTTCTATTGTTGGAATTTTAATTTCACCTGTATTAATTAAGCTATTTGCAGTAGGTTTTAAGGGAAATGATTTTGCCCAAGCTGTAACAATGACAAGAATTGTGATGCCTACAATATTATTTTTAGGTATTAGCGGTATTTATACTGGATATTTGCAGTCTTATGGTGTATTTATTCAACCAGCCTTAACAGGTATAACTGCTAATATTGTTATTATTATTGGAATAGTTGTTTTTTATAAATTTGGAATAATTTCAGCTATAGTATCAGTGCTTATAGGCTCTATAATGCAAATGTTAGTTCAGCAGCCTTTTATAAAAAATTATCAGTATAAAAAATTTATAATAAATTTTAAAGATGAGCATGTGAAACTTATGTTTAAAATGGCAGTGCCAATTTTAATAACCACAGCGGCTTCTCAGATTAACACTATGGTAGACAGAAGATTTGCCTCTAGTTTTGCGGCGGGCAGCATATCTGTAATTGATTATGCCAATAAAATAAGCACAATTATAAATCAAGTATTTATATCATCTGTTACGACTGTTTTATATCCTATGCTTACAGATAAATTTTCCAACAGAAGTAGAGAAGAGTTTAATTCTTTCTTTGTTAAGTCTGTGAATATAGTATCTGTTGTTGTAATACCACTTGCTTTTTTAATGATGATTTTAAGTATGCCACTGGTGAAATTACTTCTTTTACATGGAAAATTTGATGCTAAATCAGCGGTTATTACAGCAGATTGTTTAAGAATTTTAGCCTTGAGTTCTATAGGGTATTCACTTATAGATATATTAGGTAAAGTATTTTTTTCAACAAAAGATACAATAACACCTATGATTAATGGCTTTATTATAATAACTTTAAATATAGTATTTATTTTTGTTTTTGCACCTAAATTTGGTGTTAGAGGTCTTGCTATAGCAGTTGTTTTTTCTACTATGATTTCAAGTATAATAATGCTTGCAGAGTTAAGACATAAGCTTGAAAATGTCAAGTTGCTTCCAATGGTATCGGTTATACTTAAAGTTATTATTTCAGGAATTGCCATGGCTGGTATAACATATTTTACATATTATAAAGCTTTGAATTTTATAGGAGATAATACTATTGGATTATCATTTAAAATAATCATTTCTGCAGGTTGTGGTTTGGCAATATATTATATTTTGATGGTTTCATTTAAGGTTAATGAAATTAAATTTTTAGTTAATATGAAGAGAAAAAAATAAACGTATTGGGGTTGTCGCACTAAAAAAATTGCGAAGCAATCATAATAGTGAAGGGTTTTAACGTGCAAAGCGAAGTTAAAACCCTTCATTTTAATTAGTTCGTAATTTTTTATATTTAGTGTGACGACCCCTTAGAATATATATCATTATATAAATTTAATATGATTTTAGAGTTGTTTTTCCATAGAGCTTTTTTATGTATAAGTTCAATATTTTTTTCAGCGATTATAGGAAATTTGGAAAAATTTTCAATGCACCAATTTAAAGCTTTTTCTACCTCAACCTCATTTATCGAATTTATTACCAAACCATTTTTTTTGTCTTCTATCCATTCTAGATTTGCAGGTAAGTTTGAAACTATAGGGAAAACACCGCAACACATACTTTCAAGTAAACTTACAGATGTGGAATCAGATGAGGGAATTGAAATAAAAATATCATTTGCAGTAATTAAGTTTCCTAAATCATTAGAATTAAAAGCTCCCCAAAATTTAACATGATTCTCTATTTTTAATGATTTTACTAAGGTCAATAGAGAATTAAATTCACTTCCTGAAGCTGCGATATTTAGATATATATTATCGTGCTTTTTTAAGATTTTAGAAAATCCTTTAATTATTATATCTATATTGTAAATTTTTTCTAACCTTCTATAACTTAATACATTTATTTTACTTTTGCTTGTGCTATATATATGTTTGTAGTTAGTTAATGAAGTTTCAACTCCCATAGGGAATGTAAGTATTTTAGATTTATTCCCACCAAGCTTAATTATTGCTTTAGACATATAATGAGAATCTGATGTGATAAAATAAGAATGCTTTATTACATACTGTACAATTTTTTTCATAATAAATGATTTATTTGGTGCAACTAAAATGTCAGAGCCCCAAGCAGATACTATTGTTTTATAACCCTTTAGGGAGACAGCGTAAAGACCACAGGTATTAACCTGATGTGCGTGTAGTATATCTGGATTTATATTTTTAATTAACTTGTGAACCTTATGTACCATTAAAGGATAGTTTTTTAAGCTATAATTTATATAATGAACCTTTGCACCTTTAATAGGGACGTTTGAGTGAGATATTACATGGACATCATTTCCAAGAGATGCAAAGTAATTTACCCATTTTACAGTATGAGAACTAGCTGAATTTGCAATATAGCATATTTTCATCTGATTACCACCTTAAAGTATTTAAATATAAAACTATGTATTTAGTATGTTAAAAATGACATTTTTAAAGGAGTTAAAGTTTTGCCGTTTGTAGATTTTAAATTACTTATATATAAGCAATATACAGCATTACTAGTATAATTGTTATTAGGTGAAACTACAACAGTTTTTTCATCATTGGATAATTGCAAGTTTGTATTAAATACATTGCCTAAAGCATCTTCTATCCATACAGTACTACTATTTAGAGAATTTTTATCTATAGTGTTGTTGAATTTTATACTCCAAGTTTTGTTTGAGGAAACAAAGTTGTTTGTTTGATTAAAATTGTTAAATTCTAATCGCTTTGATATTTCTTCATTTTGAACGTTTAATACGTCATTTGTTCTAGAGATTGTTGTGAGTTTGTTTCCACCTAAGTCTTGAAAATAATTTTTTTGCCAAGTGTTGAAATCCATGCTTGTGTTGTGGGCATATATAACTAAACCATTAGTTTTGGCATAACAATTATTGCTAAAGGTATTATTGTCTGAGCTATTCATCATTACGACATTATACTCACTGTTTATTGAGCCAAATACATTATTTTTTAATACATTGCTATTTGAATTTTCTTCTAATCTAACATCGTAATTTTTATTACCATAAAAAGAATTTCTATATATAAAATTATGCTGAGCGTTTGTGAAAATTGTAAGACCATAAGCATGATTATTATATATTTTATTGTTTGAGATAGTACAATAACTTCCACCATTAGGTTCACCATAAAATTGTATACCAGAACCTATATTATTATAAATTTCATTTCCATCTATTATGATATGTTTTACGCCATAACCAATGTATATTCCATGATCTCTATCAGATCTATTTGCAGGCAAACTTATATCGTGAATTTTAGAATTTTCAATTGTACAATAAGAAGCATTCCCATCAGCAAAAATACCTTCTGTTCCATTGTTGCCTGTTTGTGGACCATTAATGCCATATATATTTAAATTGCTTAAATTTATATGGTTTACATTATCTCCGCCTTCTCCATTTAGCCATACCCCAGAACCTGTATAATTTGTTATGTTTAAACCTGATATATTCCAATAAGATGAATTATGGAAAACCAATCCATTTCCCATTTCTGTGTCATCTCCATCAGCATATAAAGTTACTGTTTCATTTGGATAATTTTTTATAGTATACCAAGCAGTAGGAGAACCATTTCCATAAATATCGATTCTTTCACGATATGTACCTGCTCTAATTATTAAAGTATCACCAGGTTTCATATAATGGTAAATTGCATTTTTTAGTGTTTTTAATGGATTGTCTATATTTCCTGTGTCACTAGTGGCTTGTGACCAATCACAATCAAATCCATTTGGTGAAACATAATATGTTCTGGCGTATACCTTTGTTTTGCCAGAGAATGCTGTTAATATAAACACTAATGTTGTTGAAAGCAAAAGTAAAAATAGTTTATTTTTATTTCTCATAAGCTCAATTCCTTTCAATTCAATTAAAATAGACAATAAGCATGTACAATTATACAACATAATACAGGAAATTTAAAATTTAATTAATAAAATTTGGTTACAATAAATATTATTTTAATGACAAAAAAATGATGTTGTATTATAATAAGCATTAGATATCTTTAAATACTTAGATTTTGAGGTGAATATTTATGAAAAAACTAAAGTTTGCAATCATTGGATGCGGGAGAATTTCATATAAGCATGTGGAAGCTCTTGTAAATAATAAAGATGAGGCTGAACTTGTTGCAGTATGTGATATAGTAAAAGAAAAAGCCGAAGGTAAGGCTAAAGAATATAAAGATAAAATTGATTTGGATGTAAATATAAAGGTATATACTGACTACAAGGAAATGCTTGATAAAGAAAATATAGATGTTGTTACAATTGCAACTGAAAGCGGATATCATCCAGAGATTGCAATATATTGTATGAATAATAAGAAGAATGTTATATGTGAAAAGCCTATGGCTCTTTCAATAAAAGATGCAGACGAAATGATTAAGGTTTCAAAAAGCAATAACGTAAAATTATGTGTAAGTCATCAAAATAGGTTTAATAAGCCAATTCAGCAGCTAAAAAAGGCGCTAGATGAAGGAAGATTTGGCAATATAATAAATGGAACAGCTAGAATACTTTGGAATAGAAATATGGACTACTATAAACAAGCACCCTGGAGAGGTACATGGAAGCTTGATGGTGGAACATTAATGAATCAATGCATACACAACATAGATTTGCTTCAATGGATGGTAGGAAGTGAAGTCGAAAGCGTATATGCTGAGTGTGATAATTTTATAAGAGATATAGAGGCAGAAGATTTTGGAGCAGTTTTAATTAGATTTAAAAACAAGGCTATAGGAATAATAGAAGGAAGCGCATGCGTTTATCCAAAAAATTTAGAAGAAACACTAAGTATATTTGGTGAAAAAGGAACGGTTGTTATAGGAGGACTTGCTGTCAATAGGATTGAAACATGGAGATTTGAAGATGGCAAGGATAGTGAAGATGATATATTAAAAGCACAGGCTGGTGATCCTGATTCAGTATATGGTTTTGGGCATACACCTTTATTTAGGGACATGATAGATGCTATTAATAATAATAGGGAACCTCTTGTTAGTGGCGAAGAGGGTAAAAAGGGTATGTCAATTATACTGGGTGCTTACAAATCAGCACTTACAAAAATGCCAGTGAAATTTCCTATTGAAGATTTTTCAACATTGGATATGAAATAATTAAGTTTGAATTTTTAGCATTATATGTAATGGGTTTTGGTTGAATTACATGTGTAAGGTTGTAAGTGGAAAGTTAACTTGAGTGTATATTTAAAATATAGATTGAAAAAGAGATAATATGCATGTATAAGTTAGCAAGTAAAATGATTTTACAATAGTTTTATACATGTAATTTTTCACGAAATATTAAAAGTGAATAGAGGTAATTTTATGAATTATATTTCAGACAAAAGCAGTATAGGTGGAAATACTAAGGTTGGTCATTTTGCTGTAATAGAAGATGATGTGGTAATAGGCAAGAATTGTCTTATTGGTAATAATGTTGTTATACACAATGGAAGCAATGTTGGTGATAATGTTAGAATAGATGATAATACAGTTATAGGAAAAGAACCGATGAGATCAGTAAATAGTATCTTTAAGGAAGAAAAAAAATATGAACCATGCATTATTGAAAATGGATGCTTAATAGGTGCGGGTGTGGTAATATACTGTGGCTGTAAAATAGGAGAAAATACATTGGTAGCTGATTTAGCAACTGTAAGAGAAAATGTAACAATCGGCGTTAAAACAATAATAGGTAGAGGAGCAGCTATTGAAAACTATTGTACAGTAGGTTCAAACTGTAAAATAGAGACAAATGTATATATTACTGCTTATTCACAAATTGAAGATTATGTATTTATAGCACCTGGAGTTGTTACTTCTAATGATAATTATGCTGCACGCTCTAAAGAGAGATACAATCACTTTAAAGGGGTAACAGTAAAAAAAGGTGGAAGGATTGGAGCTCAGGCAACTATACTTCCTGGTAAGGTTATAGAAAATGATGGGTTTGTTGCTGCAGGCAGTGTAGTTACTAAGGATGTAAAGAAGGAAAGCATTGTTGCAGGTAACCCAGCAAAGTATTTTAAAAATGTTCCTTTAGACCAACTTTTAAAAAATCAATAAGCGCTTCATAGAACGTCATTTGGGAGGAAAAAAATGCTTGCAATACATAAAAAAAATTATATTTACTTAGTTGTTTTACTGATATTTAGTATAGCTAATGCATTAATAAGTGGTACTTATGTAACGGGAAGTATATTTGTAGTTTGTTCTGCAATTGTAATTTTAATAACAAATCCTGAAGAAATGTATGAAAATCTAGTGTATACACTTATAATTACATCAGTTATGGATTATACATACTATATACACACTTCAAAATTATATGTTTTTCATGTGTTCTTAGTAATAACTACAGTGGTTTCAATTTTTAAATTTATTCAAAATAGAGAAAAAATAGTAAGAAATATAGATAAAAAAATTGCATTGTTTTTTGCTATTTGGTTTGTATATATTTGTTTAAGTGTGACTTGGTCTGCAAGTAGAAGTGCAAATATTAAATACATTGCTATATATTTAATGATGTTTGCATTTGTATTTGATATAGTAATTTACCATGCAGTTGGCAATAGTTTAAATAGAACTATAAAAGTTTTTGGATTTATGGTTTTAGTGTCCGTGATTGTAGGTTTGTTTGAAATTTTACTTGCAAAGCAGTTACCAGTTCAACATTATTATGATGTATATAAACAATATAAGATTCAAAAATCGACTTTGGTTGAATTAAGAAGTAGACCTATAGCCTTTTTCTTTAATACAAATAATTTTGGAACCTTTTTAACTATTGGAATTCCATTTTTACTTACAATAAGTTATTTTGTTAAAAACAGGAAAGTACAAATTTTTTCTGTTATAGCAGGATTTATAAGTTTTGTTGTACTAGTATTAACTGCATCAAGAACTAACTACTCTGTATTAATGTTAATTTTAGCAGTTTATTCAGTTGTTATTTTATATAATAAGAAGAATAAATCTTTTATTTTTACAGCTGGCTTTGGTATTGTTACAATAGCAAGTGCAGTTACAGTAGTATCTTCTAAATTTGGTAAATATGGAGTGCCTATTATGCTGGCGTTTGTTGTGATATATGGCATTTTCTTGATTTTGGAGAAGAAACCCAAAATATTAGTTTTTCCAATTATATTTATTATATTATTTTTTGTCGCTTACAATTATTCATCCGTGCTAAGCGCTAAAAACGATTATAGACAAAAAGTAGCTAATAGTGCAACTGCACTTAAGGATATTGAAAAAGGTACAGGAATAGGTAAGGCTGATTCTGTAAATGAGAGAATAACTGTTGCTTATGATATTATTAACGCAGTTATAAAACAAAAACATTTATTAGGTGTTGGAGTTGGAAATTCATCTTATTATGTAGAAAAAGCAAACAATACTCATAAAACTTACGATCCTCATGGATGGTTTATAGAATTGTTTGGAGATTTTGGAGTTTTATTTTTTGTTTTATATCTTGTGTTTTATGCATATTTACTTAAAAGGCTTTATACTTCATATAAAAATGGAGACAATGCTCAAAAATATATTTCATTATCTTTATTTTTAGCTTTAGGTGGATTTATATTCGGAAGTTTTTCACCAAGTTCAGTAACATACTTTTTGCCTCATTGGCTGCTTTATGGATTATGTATATCATGTATTGACGAGAAAAGAAACATATAGTTATACGAAAGGAATTTGTTGAATGAAGAAAAAAAGTAGCAGCATTATTAAAAGTGTTACAATTATTGCCTTCTTTACATTGTTTGCCAGAGCATTAGGACTTTTAAGGGATATGATAACTGCATCAAAATTTGGTGCTAATAAAGAGTTAGATGCTTATGTTGCAGCATCTAATGTTCCTATGATTATATTTATGACTATTGGAACGGCAATTACAACAACACTTATTCCTTTATATAATGAGAAACTTCAAGAAAGTAAGGAGTCTGCAAATAAATTTGCAAATAACGTTCTTAACTTTTTTGTTTTAGCAACAGGTTTGATATCTATAATTTGTATCATTTTTAATAAACCAATTGTACACATTTTAAATCCAGGTTTTAAGGGAAGCCAAGAAAGTTTAACTGAAGTGCTGACCGTAATACTAGTTCCAACGTTAATTTTTAATGCAGTTATATATATTTTCAACGGAGTGCTGCAGTCGGAAAACAGTTTTACTATCCCTTCATTAGTTTCAATACCACTAAATGCTATTACCATAGTATATCTTTTTATATTTGGTGATAGACTTGGGGTAATGGGGCTTACCATAGCAACATTTGCAGCAACATTTATGCAAATAGTGCCGCAGCTGTTTGCCATAAGAAAAGTTGGATTTAAATACAGTTTTTTTGTGGATTTTAAGGATAAAGCGCTAAGACGTATGGAGTGGATGATAGTACCAGTTATAATAGGCGTAAGTGGGCAGCAAATAAATAGTATGGTAGAGAGAGCTGTTGCTACCAATTATAGTTCCGGAAGCTTAACTGCGTTAACATATTCCTATAGAGTGTTTACGCTTTTTGTTGATGTATTTGTAGTTGCAATTTCAACTGTAATATATCCTATGATGTCTAAACAAACCGTTGAAAATGATTTGACAAATTTAAAAGTTACACTTAAAAAGTATGTAAATATTTTACTGGTGTTAATAATTCCTATTACGGTAATTATAATGTTAGAAGCCAATAGTATTATATATATATTATTTGAAAGAGGAAAATTCAATAGAACAGCTACAATCGCAACAGGAAGCTTGCTTTTAACCTATTCGCTTGGATTGCTGGCATATGGTCTTAGGGATTTTATTTGCAAAGCTTATTATTCCTTTAAAGATACCAAAACACCCATGATTAATAGTGCTATTGGTATGATTATAAATGTTATATTAATATTCGTATGTATAAAATTTATGGGACTTACTGGGCTTGGACTTGCTAATTCAATTTCAACATATATTTGTTGCTTTTTACTTATTTATCAACTTAGGTATAAAATAGGAAAATTCAGTATAAAATCTGGAATTATAACTTTTTTTAAGACTTGTTTAGCATGTACTATAATGGGTTTGTATATAAAAGTTTTAAATACATATTTATTGGTAGGCCTAGATTCAACTATAATTGTTTTATTAAAACTTGTAGTTATATGTGGTTCTGGCTTGTGTATATTTATTTTAGTTTCTTATATCTTAAAAATAAAAGAAATTGGAGTAATTGCGGATATTGTAATTAATAAAATAAAAAAATCTGATAAGTCAGAGGTGAATTAAATGAAAATATTGTATATTACAGCACAAACTCCTTATGGTGATGGGGAACAATTTATTCCACCAGAAATTATAGAAATGATGAATAAGGGTAATGAGGTGCTTGTTATGCCTTTAAGACCTAATCATAATTTATCAAAAGGAGAAGAAATAAGACAAGTGGCTGAACATACTAAATATGTTCCGCTTATTAGTGTTAAGGTTATTCTTAGTGCTGTGCCTATATTCTTTAGACACCCTTTAAAATATTTTAGTCTACTTGGAAATATATTTGTGCATTCGGGAAGTATACTTAAGACTTTAAAGAATTTGCTCCTAATTAGTAAGGGACTCGTTGCTAGTGATTTTGTTATAAAGAATAATATTGAGCATATTCATGCACATTGGGCTTCAACTCCATCGACGACGGCGTTTATTGCATCATATATGTCTGGAGTTCCATATAGTTTTACTTCTCATAGATGGGATATAGCTGAAAATAATATGCTTAGAAAAAAAGCTGAAACAGCTAAGTTCATAAGAGTTATAGATGATCCTGGATTTGAGGAGATGATTGGTTTTATAGGTGAGGATAATAAGAAAAAATGCCATAAAATTCATGTTGGAGTTCAAATTACAGATGCAGAAATAAAGCCTAAAAAGAAAAGAGACTATTTTTATATAGTTACTCCTGCTAATTTTGTTGAGAAAAAAGGTCATAAATATTTAATTGAGGCAATTGAACATCTCAAAAAAATGGGTTATAGTATAAAATGTAGTTTTTATGGAAGTGGACCTTTGGAGAAAGAACTTAATGAATACATAACAAAAATGAAGCTTGATGACTGTGTTAAAATTTGTGGTAAAATAGCCCATGATGATTTGCTTAGGCTATATTTAAATGGTGAGGTTGATTGCGTGGCACTTCCAAGCATAGTTACTAGTGATGGTGAAAAAGAAGGGATACCTGTTTCGCTTATGGAAGCAATGGCGTACAATATTCCAGCTGTTTCAACATATACCGGTGGTATACCGGAACTTTTAGGTGACGACTCAGGAGTTTTGGTTAATGAAAAAAATGTAGATGAGCTTACAGAAGGTATTAAAAAGTTAATTGATGATAAAAATTATAGAGAGAAAATTGAAAGAAATGGATACAAGAGAGTACATGAAGAATTTTATATATCTTCAGTTGTTGATAAAATGCTAAGGCTTATGAAAGATTGATAGGAGTGAATCAGATGAAAATATTGACGGTAGTAGGGGCAAGGCCACAATTTATGAAGGCCGCTGCTGTTTCTAATGTAATCAGGCAAAAGCATGAAGAAATACTGGTACACACTGGACAGCATTATGATGAAAATATGTCAAAAATTTTTTTCGAAGAATTACGAATACCAAAACCAGATTATAATTTAGGTGTTGGTTCTGGAAATCATGGAAAGCAAACAGGAACTATGCTTATAAAGTTGGAAGAAATTTACGAAAAAGAAAGACCTGATTTAGTTTTAGTATACGGAGATACTAATTCAACCTTAGCAGGTGCTTTATGTGCAAGCAAACTTCTTATTCCTGTAGCTCATGTAGAAGCTGGACTTAGAAGCTTTAATATGAATATGCCGGAAGAACAAAATAGAATACTTACTGATCATATTTCAAAATATCTTTTTGTTCCAACAGTTACAGCTGAAAAAAATCTTAAAAAAGAAGGCATTGAAAAAGGTGTCTACAATGTTGGAGATGTAATGTATGATTCAGTTATTCGAATTGGAAAATTGGCTAAGGAAAATTCTGAGGTTTTAGAAAAACTAGATTTAAATGATAATGAATATATTCTTACAACAGTACATAGAGCAGAGAATACTAATGATCCTAAGAGATTGAAAAACATAGTTGAAGCATTGAATGAGAGTGGTAAAAAAATAGTGCTTCCACTTCATCCAAGAACTCATAAGTATATACAAGATTACGGTTTGGCTTTTAGTGGTAATATAAAGGTTGTTGAACCTGTTGGACCAATTGACATGATAGCTTTAGAAATGCACTCATGTAAAATAGTAACAGATAGTGGTGGAGTTCAAAAAGAAGCATTCTTCATGCATAAGCCATGTATTACAATGAGAGATGAAACAGAATGGGTTGAAACTGTTGAAAATGGGTGGAATAAACTTACTGGAACGGATAAAAATGAAATTATAAATGGAATTAATAGTTTTAATCCAACAAATGAGCAAGAAGAAATATTTGGAGATGGAACAGCAGCAAAAAAAATATTAGATATACTAGATCGTTATTAATTCGGGGAGTGAAAGAATGAAAATATTGTTTTTAACTCAATATTGTCCACCGGAAGTTGGAGCGCCACAAAATAGAATTTTTGAAATGGCAAAGCATTTAAAAAAATTTGGACATGAGGTTACTATACTTACAGCGATGCCAAACTATCCTAAGGGTGAAATATTTGATGGCTATAAAGGAAAAAAGCTAGTTGAGGAAGAAATAGATGGAATAAGCATTGTAAGAACAAGTATATATACGTCTAAGGAAAAAACCTTTGTTAAAAGACTTAGAAATTATTTATCTTTTACTTTTTCCTCCATGTTTACAGGTGCTAAAAATGTTGGAGATCAAGATGTGGTAATAGTAGAGTCTCCGCCATTATTTCTTGGCTGGTCAGGATATCGTATAGCAAAGAAGAAAAAGGCTAAGTTCATATTTAATGTGTCAGATTTATGGCCAGAATCAGCTGTTAAATTAGATATGCTTCATAACAAGATGCTTATAAGCTTATCAACAAAACTTGAAGAATTTTGTTATAGAAAAGCAGCTGCAGTAACTGGTCAAACTCAGGGAATAGTAGATAATATAGTATCTAGAGGTTTTGATAAGAATAAAGTTCATGTTATAACCAATGGAATAGATACAGAGTTATTTAAACCAGAAAACAGAGATGAAAAGCTTAGAGAAGAGTGGGGCATTAAAGATAAATTTGCAGTTTGCTATGCTGGAATACATGGTCTTGCGCAAGGACTTGAAGTTATTATTAATGCTGCAGAAATATTAAAGGATTATGGAAATATACAATTTGTATTTGTGGGAGAAGGACCTGAAAAACCAAAGCTTATAAATATGGTTCAAGAAAAGGGACTAAATAATGTTAAGTTTATAGGTCTTCAACCTAAGAAGAATATGCCTAAAATAGTTGCTTCTATGGATGCTGCTATTATACCTCTTAAAAAACTTGATATTTTCAAAGGAGCTCTTCCTTCTAAGATATTTGAGACTCTTTCATCCGAAACAGCTATAGTGTTATCAGCTGAGGGTGAAGCAGAAAGACTTATAAAGTCAGCTGATGCAGGTATAGTAGTAGAACCAGAAAATTCTAAAAAAATGGCAGATGCAATTTTAAAATTATATGAAAATCCTGAGCTTAGAGACAAACTAGGTAAAAATGGAAGAAAATATGCTATTGAAAATTACTCAAGAGTTAATATAACTAAAAAGATGGAAAAGATACTTTTGGATTTAGATAAATGATTTATTTATAATGATAAAACATTATGCATTACAGAATGTTAATATTTTGTAATGCATAATTTAAAATTGATTTTATTAAGCCTAAAATGGCAATAATAAGAGATGGTGATTTTTATGAAGCTCTTGGAAAAATTAATGCTCGGAATTATGTGCATATATTTATTTATATTGCCCATAAATAACTTTAAAGTAGATAAAATAGAAATGTTGTTCTTTGGAATATTAATATTATATAATTTATTATGCTTTATAATAAAAAGTACAAGAGAAAAAGCTATAATGGACTTAATTATGTTTTTTAAAGATTCCTTATGTTTAGCTCTCTTAATTTTTGTAGTTATAATGTGTATATCAGTATCGTATTCTAAAGATAAATCAATTGCGTTAAATGAAGCTATAAGGTTTTTTTCCTATGTTATGATTTTTTACACAATTAAATTTAAATTTAATGAAAAAGGTTATATAAAAAAAATAATAGCAGTGTTGTACTGCAGTGCAGCAGTTGTTGCTGTTGTCGGAATATATCAATATATTACTGGTGGAAAAGGTGTTGCTAAAGAGTTTAAAACTGGCTTTGATTATACTAAAGTTAAGATACCATCAACATTAGATAATCCAAATAGTCTTGCAGCATTCATGGTTATAGCTATTTTTCCTGTTATTATGATGATGATATATGAAAAAAATAAGCTCAAAAAAAGTTTATATGGGTTGTTTACATTAGCTATGTTTTTTAATATAGTCTTCACTTTTTCTAGAAGTTCATATGTTGGGATTGGGGTAGGGTTAATTTGCCTATTGTTTTTTTATTCATTAAAAATGCTTATTGTTTTAGTGCCAGTATTTTTATTTGGCTTTTTTAATTCTAAAGTTCGAGAGAGAATTTTAAATATAGCTAGCAATTCTCAAAATATTACAAGAATTAAATTGTGGAAAATAGCTTTAAAGATGATTAAGGACCACCCTATACTCGGTGTTGGAAATGGAAACTATGTTACAAGATATGATGAATATGTGAAGCGATATCCTTATTTGGAATATGGATACAGTCATTTTCCAGTTCACAATTCGTATCTTAAAGTATTTAGTGAACTTGGAATAATTGGAATAGTTAATTTTATCTCTATAATAATATTAGCGATTATTCATGTAAAAAGGTTTATAGATATGACAAATGATAAGTTCTTTAAATATTTTTTTACTGGTTTTTTAGCAGCGACAATTGCATTTTTAGTAATGAATACTGTAGACAATTTATTTTTCGTTCCCAAAGTAGCTACTTTTTTCTGGGTACTTTTAGCTTTATCAGAAGCGGCATATCTAAGAGAGAGAAATTTATAATATAAGGGAGTAGGTTATTAGATGGATAATGATATTGTAATAGATCCTATAAAAGATATTAAAAATAAAAAAGTCCACTTTATAATAAAAAGATTTTTTGATTTTATTCTTTCTTTAATTGGTATAGTAATACTAAGTCCTATACTTTTAATCTTGTTTATTGCTATAAAATTAGATTCAAAGGGACCAGCAGTATTTAAGCAAGTTAGAGTTGGAATAAATGGTAGAGAATTTAAAATATATAAATTTAGAACTATGATAGTGAATGCAGAAAAAAAAAGAGCCCTAGATATAGATCCTGAAAACTTAGGTAAGTTTGTATTTCAAAGTAAAAGCGATAATAGAATAACAAAAGTTGGAGGCTTTTTAAGAAAGACTAGCCTTGATGAATTACCTCAGCTTTTTAATGTTCTAATTGGAAATATGAGTTTAGTTGGACCAAGACCAGAAATACCAGATGTGGTTAAATTTTATCCAGAAAATTATAAACAAAGACTTATGGTTGTGCCTGGCATCACAGGTTTAGCACAAGTCAGCGGAAGAGGAGAAATTGAACTTGGAAAAACTATTTTTTATGATTTAACCTATATTAAAAATTTTTCAGTGATTTATGATTTCAAAATTTTACTTAAGACATTTGTATCTGTATTTAAGCATGAAGGAGCATTTTAATCTATAAAGAGGGTTGAACCAGTGAAAAAGCTTATTAAGAGTGTAATTAAATTAATTTTATGCATTAATATATTTATAATTAAATTTAAAGCTAAGATTTTAGGAGATTATGTTATAAATAGATATATTGAAAATTGTAGTGAACGCTTTCTGGCGTTCTCCATGCAAAAGTTTGGGGTACACATTGCTTTAAATGCTAATATTAAAAGAGGTTTAATACTTGATAATACATATCGCCAATATACTAAGTTGCATATTGGTGATAATTGCTTTATAGGCAGAAAAGTTTTTCTTGATCTTGCTGATGAAATTTTCTTGGAAAAAGATTCTGTTGTGTCTGAAGGAGTAAGTATAATTACCCATCAAGATGTTGGCAAAAGAATGATTAGCAAATTCTATAGGAGAAAGCAAGCTAAAGTTTTAGTAAAAGAAGGAGCATTTATAGGTACGAATGCTACTATTTTATGCGGTATAACTATAGGTAAGTGTGCGGTAGTAGGTGCAGGTGCAGTAGTAACTAAGGATATTCCTGATTATACTGTTGCAGCAGGTGTTCCAGCAAAATTTATAAAGAAACTTGAAGGTTGAATTTTAGAGGGATTGTAAATCTCATATGGAGGACTGATTATGTCTGTAAATATACTTGGTTATGAAATATACAGTGACACAAAAAATAGGCTGCTAAGAGATATTAGCAATATGAATAAAGTTAATATAATTTCTGGAAATCCAGAGGTGCTTTATAATGGTCTTAATAGCAAATTCTTATTTGATAATTTTACAAATAAAAATTCTATAATAATACCTGATGGTGTGGGTGTTGTACTTGCCTCTAAACTCATAGGTAAGCCTGTCAAG
Organism: Clostridium guangxiense; assembly: GCF_021043395.1. GTDB lineage: Bacteria > Bacillota > Clostridia > Clostridiales > Clostridiaceae > Clostridium_S > Clostridium_S guangxiense. The sequence continues at coordinate 284,063 of NZ_JAJNKE010000001.1, read as the reverse complement.
GAAAAAATTGCGGGTATAGAAGTTATGGAAGAAATAATAAAAAAGTGCGAAGCTGAAAATAAGGGTATATATCTTGTTGGAACAAAGCAGGAAATACTTGAAGCTTGCGTACAAAATATACAAAAAAAATATCCCGAGTTAAAAATAGCAGGTTTTCGCAATGGTTTTTTTGATTTAGATAATTGCGACGATATTATTGAAGATATAAAAGCATCTAAGCCGTATGCTATTTTTGTTGCTATGGGAAGTCCAAGACAAGAAAGGTTTATAGTTAAGTACATGGATGAACTTCCGTGCAGTATTTATATGGGCGTCGGTGGAAGTTTTGATATTTTCGCAGGAGTTTTAAAAAGAGCACCAAAATGGATGATTAAATTAGGACTTGAATGGCTTTATAGGGTTATTAAAGAGCCATATAGGATAAAAAGATTAGGTGCGATACCTGTTTTCTTAATTAAAGTCTTAATAAATAAATAAAAGCATAGTTAGTATTTTTAAATATGCTTAAGAGGAAGGTAGAAATGAATAAAGTAGCTAAGAATTTTTTGTTTGTAAGCGTATCTAATTTATTAGCTCAAGTTATGGTTTTTTTTACGGGAACTCATTATGCAAAAATAATAGGAAAGTCTGCGTTTGGAGATATTACAACGGTTCAAGCGATAATGACGTATTTAACTATGTTTGTTTTGTTTGGACTTCAAACTTATGGGACAAGAGAAATTGCAAAGGATAAAGATAATACACCTTATATTGTAGGGGATACCTTTGCATTTAGAGCAATACTTATTATTCTTGTAGCTATAATAATATTTTTTATTTATGAGCTATTTGGTATTAATGAGAAAAATAGTTCCTTAAGAGTGCTGTTACTAGTATATGGAATTACGCTGATTCCAGCAGGCATGAATATAGATTGGGTATATAATGGAATTCAAGAAATGAAGTACAATGCAGTGTATAATATAATAAAAAATATTATACCTTTTATTTTAATATATGTTTTTTTAAAAAGTAAAAGCCAAATTTATTATATACCGTTATTTACATTTATAGCTTTAGTTCTTGGAAGTGTGTATCAATTATATATTTATTTTTTTAAAGTGAAATTTAAGCTTAAAATTAATTTAAACAGAGAAAAAGTAAATAACTATGTTAATTTTGGTTTTCCATTCTTAGTGTCTGGCATTTTAGCTATGATAAATGGAAATGTAGATAAAATTATAATAGAATTTACTAGAGGAAATACTGAAGCAGGTATTTATTCCTCTGCTTATTACATTATTAATTTTTTAATGAATGTGGAGACTATGATCTTTACAGTTGTATTCCCACTTTTTATTAGCTATTATAACAATAAAGATACAAAATCCTTGAATAAAATAGTAGATAAAACCTCAAAGATTATTATAGCAGTAGTTATGCCTCTTGTTTTGGGTGGCCTCATACTTTCAAAGGATATTATGCTTATTTTCTTTGGTGAAAGTTATGCTGAAGCATATGCTCCTTTTTCTATACTTTTAATATACATATTAATTCTTTTTATAAGGGAAATATATGGATATGGACTTAACGCTTGGAATATGGAAAAGAAGTATTTAAAAGCTGTTACGGTTTCCTCGTTTTTTAATTTAATAATGAATCTTATTTTGACACCTGTATATGGAATGAATGTTGCTGCGTTTATAACCGTTATTTCAGAGGTTATAAATCTTTATTTAATGAGGAAGTATTCATCCAGTGTTGTTAAGGTTTCTTCATTAAAGTATATTTTAAGAATATTAATACCATGTATTGCGATGTGCATTGTAACTGTGGAATTAAAAATTTTTATGGTTAATGCTATAATAAATATAATAGCTAGTGCTTTAGTTTATTTAGCTTCAGTGTTCTTATTTAAATATATCACTTTAGATGAAATAAAGGATTTCTTACTTAGAAAGAATGGTGTATGATGAGATATTGTGTTTTATATCCAAAAACAGAAAATGTACATTTGACAAAGGATGTTGGAATGATTGCATATAAATTAAATAAACTATACGGATATGATGCGTTTGTAGCAACTTATAAAAATGGAGAATATCCATATTTAAAAGATGAAGTTAAGGGACTAAAAATTGACTTTATAAAAAAAGAGCATGGTCACTTTAAGGATATATACTTGTATGTAAAAAAAAATGCTCATATAATAGATGTACTTCAAATATTCCATATGACTTTGAATTCTGTATTTTATGCCTTTATATATAAAATGTTTAATAAAAATGGAATCATATTTTTAAAGTTAGACTGTACAAAGGTTCTTGTAGATAAAATTAAGAAAATGAATATGGTACAGAGGCAGATATTAAATGTATTTTTAAAAAGAGTAGATATTATAGGTGTAGAAAAAAAAGAAATATTTAACGAGCTTAAAAGTGAATTAAGGTTGCATAAAACAAAATTATTAAACATATCTAATGGTTTGGATTTTGATAGGGGAGAAGTCAAACTTAAAGCTAAATTTGATGATAAAGAAGATATAATTTTGAGTGTTGGCAGAATAGGAAGTCCTGAAAAGAATTCTAAAATGTTAATGGACGCTTTTGCTAATATAGATGAAAATAAGCTTGGAAATTGGAAACTTGTTTTTGTAGGACCTATAGAAGAAAAGTTTGAAGAGGAAATAGATAACTATTTTAAGAGGTATGAATATCTTAAGAAAAAAGTAATATTTAAAGGACCAATATATGATAGAAAAGAACTTTATAATGAATACAGGAAGGCTAAAATATTTTGCCTTACTTCTAAATTTGAAAGTGTCGGAATAGCACTTATTGAAGCTGGAGCTATGGGTGATGTTATTATTTCTACTAATGTAGGTATAGCAGATGAAATTGTAAATGGTGATAATGGAATTTTAATAGAAGTAGGTGACATTTCAGCACTTACTGACGGCATTAATAAATTAATTGAAAGCAAAAATTTATCTCAGGCATCTTATGCAACAGAAAAGTTTTGTAGGGAGAATTATGATTGGGACATTATAGTTAAAAAACTTCACAGCAAAATAATAGATATAAAGGAAAATGATATATATGAATGAACCTAAAGTTTTTATTATAATACTAAATTATAATACAATTAATGATACTTTAGAATGTATCAAAAGCTTAAAAAATATACATTATAGTAATTATGAGATAGTAGTTGTAGATAATTCGGAAGCTATAGATTGCTATAATTCGCTTAAGCTTAAGTTTAGTGAATACAAAATAATAAGAGCTGATCAAAACCTTGGATATGCCAATGGAAACAACATAGGGATAAAATATGCTTTAGATAATGGAGCAGATTACATATGTGTTTTAAACAATGATGTAGTTGTAGAGGAAGATTTTTTGTCTAAAATAGTTAAGGTGCTAAATGCAAATAAATGTGTGGGAATTGCAGGACCATGCATATGCGAATATAAGGATAAAAGTAAAGTACAGTGTGCAGGTGCTAATATAAGTTTGTATACAGGTCTTACTAAACGCATAGGTATGGGAGTGACCTATGATAATTCAAATAAGGGAAATAGCACTGTTGATTTTCTTGGAGGAGCCTGCTTTGTATGTAAAAGAGAGGTTTTTGAGAAAATAGGTTTAATACCTGAAAATTATTTTTTGTTTTTTGAAGAAACAGAATTTTGTATTAGAGCACAAAAAAATGGATACAAGTTGTTATGTGTATATGAAAGTAAGGTTTATCATAAAGGTTCAGCTACAATTTCTAAGTTTGGTGGGCTTAGTTATTATTTTCTAAATAGAAATAGAGTTGTTTTTATAAAAAGAAATTCTAATGCAATTCAAAAGCTTGTGTTTTCAATTTATATTTTTATTGAAGCAATTGGAAGAATTATAATAAGAAAAGAACCTAAGCAGCTTATAAAGAACTTAATTTGTGGGTTTAAAGCGGACATAAATTTGGTTGATTTGAAGGAAATAAGCTATTTTATTAAATGAATAGGCTATGGTTTAAATAAGTATAAAAGGGAGCATTTATTTATAACAAAACCAATGAATAAAAACCTAGTTTTTGAACACTCTATATGTAAGGAGTGTGATTTTTTATGGATTTTTATGAAGTTATAAAAAAGAGAACTAGTATAAAAAAATTTAAAAATACGCCAATTCCTGATGGAAAATTAAATAATATAATAAACGCGGCCATGATGTCCCCTTCATGGAAAAATAAAACTTCATATAGCTTTATAATAGTAGATGATGAGCAAAAGAAAAATGAGATAGCTGAATGTGTTTTAAATGACACTGGTGAAGCAGCAGAAGCTTTAAAAGAGGCTCCGATAGTTGCGGTTGTTGTTGGTGATCCAGAGGATTCTGGAAAAATAAATGGAAAAGAGTATTATCTAGTGGATAGCGCAATAGCTATGGAACATTTTATACTTGCAGCGGCAAACGAAGGATATGGAACTTGCTGGATAGCTTCACTAGATGAAAATAAGGTGAAAACTTCACTTAGGATACCAGAAAAGTATTCTGTTGTAGCAGTAACACCAGTTGGTGAGTTTGCAGAATCAAAATCTCACAATGAACCTAAGGACTTACGTGACCATGTCTATAAAAATTATTGGAGTATGGATTATAGTGACAAAAAGCATTTTGCTATAACTAGATAATAAATTATCATTATATAATTTAGAAAGAATCTAATTAAATTCAAGAGCTGATAAAGTTCTCTTGAATTTAATTGAGTTGGTTTCGCTGGAAACATATCTAAGTTTCAGAGGTTCAATGCTTTCTGAAATCTTATTTAGAATATGCTAAAACCATTATGTTTTGCTAAGTTGATTAATGAATTTATTGATTGTATAATAAATTTATTGAAATTACAAAACAGTGATTTAGCACTAAAAGAAAGGAAGAAAATAAAATGATGCAAAACTTAACAGTTGAAGAGTTTTTAAGTAAGCTTGCATCTGCAGCACCAGCACCAGGAGGTGGTGGCGGTGCTGCACTTGTGTCAGCTATTTCGGCTGCGTTAAATAGCATGGTATTTAATCTTACAGTAGGAAAAAAAGCATATGAGAATTATTCAGATGAAATTAAAGAACTCATAAAGCGTAGTTTAGAGGAGTCGAACGAACTTATAAAATTTTTTACATTGTATATTGATAAAGATGCGGAAGCTTTTTTAAAACTTATGAATTCTTATAAATTACCTAAAGAAAATGAAGAACAAAAAATTGCAAGAAAACTAGCCATAGAAAACTGTACTAAAGAGGCAGCTAAAATTCCAATGATAGTAGCGGAAAATGTTTATAAATTGTATCCTATAATATGGACTGCATGTAATTATGGAAATAAAAATTTAATATCTGATGCGGGTGTTGCAGCAGTCTTGGTACAAGCTTCTCTGGAAAGCTGTATTCTTAATGTTAAAGTTAATTTAAACTATATAAAAGATGAGAAGCTAAAACATGATATGGATAAAAAATGCATGGATTTAAGTGCTAAGGGCGAGGAATGGAAGAGCAAAATTATGAGATTTATATATGAAAGTATTTAAGTTCACATTTTTAGGATGGAGGCAATATGCAGCAAAATTTTGTGAGTGAAATTTATAAATTGTATGATACAATTGAAAATTCCAATAACCTTGAAGATAAGCTTTTAAAAATAAATACTGTAAGACAAAAATATAGCATAGATGATGAATTTTCAAATATTTACTATGAATATATATCATTAAATAGAGAAAAAGGGGTTGTATACACGCCTCCCCAAATTGCAGAATATATAGTTAAAAATACTATAAAATATGAAGATATAATAGAGAATCCGTTCATAAAAATAGTTGATCCCGCGTGTGGAAGTGGTAATATCATACTTCCAGCTTTTAAATATTTAAGAGAAATTTATAGACAAAATTTACATGAGATAAACAAAAAAAACAACTTAAGTTTAGATGAGGCAAACTTAAATTATCACATAGTTAAAAATAATTTATTTGGCTTTGATATAGATGAAACGGCAATAAAGATACTAGTTTTAGACTTGTTTTGTGAGTCATTATGTTTTACAAATAACTTTTTAAGAAAAGACTTTTTGATTGAGAAAATAGATGATAAATACGACATATTTTTAAGCAATCCACCTTATATTGGACTTAAAGCTATGGATAAAGATTATTCTTTAAGTTTAAAAAGGTTGTACTGTACATATAAGGATAAGGGAGATATATCTTATTGCTTTTTTCAAAAGTCCATAGAATCTATTAAAGAAAATGGAAAATTAGGATTTATAACTTCTAGGTATTTTTTAGAGGCCTTAAGCGGTGAAAAGCTAAGAAAAATTTTAAAACAGTTTTCTTCTATATATAAAATTGTAGATTTCTATGGCATAAGACCATTCAAAAATGTCGGAATAGATCCAATAATGATTTTTTTAATGAAAAAATGTTCGAGTAATAATTATATAAAGGTAATAAAACCTTGTTATGTTAAGGGTAATAATAAGAAGCATTTTTATGATTCTATTTTTTCGAATGGTACAAACAACATAAATGAATTTTTAGTAAAACAATCTTCTCTCGATGATAGCGGGTGGATACTTATAAATGATGATGAAAAGAATATAATAAGGAAAATCGAGCAAGGCAGCTGCAGTAGACTATATGACATATGTGATAGCTTTCAGGGAGTAATAACTGGTTGTGACAAGGCATTTATAGTTGATAATGAAACCATAGAAAATGAGTATATAGAAAGAGAACTTATTAGACGGTGGATTAAAAGCAAGGTTATAAGAAAAAATTATGTAGAAGCTGAGAATAAATATATTATATATACTGATGGAATTAAAAATATAGAAGCATATCCTAATGCATTAAAGCATTTAAGTAATTTTAAGGAAAAATTATTACTGAGAAGAGAATGCATAAAAGGAATAAGAAATTGGTATGAACTTCAATGGGGAAGAAATAGAGGTATATTTGAAAACGAAAAAATAGTTTTCCCATTTAAATCTTCAAGTAATAGATTTGCACTTGATTATGGAAGTTATTTTAGTGCAGATATATACTCACTTATACTAAAAGATAAAATTCATTTTACTTATGACTATTTATTATATATACTAAATAGTAAGGTATATGAATTTTATTTCAAGACATTTGCTAAAAAACTTGGAAATGATTTGTATGAATATTACCCAAATACAATTATGAAATTATATATACCAGCTATGAGTAATTTTAATGGTAATTATACGGAAGAAAATATGTATAAAGTGTTTAACTTTACAGAGACTGAAGTGCATATAATTGAAAACGGCGTTAATAAAGAATAAATTAGTAAAATAAGATTTATTAACAGCATGGTTTAACTGTAATCATGCTGTTTTATGTTGTATTTTGGAAATTTTATAAGTAAACTTAAAAATATAATTATTTTAGTGAATATTATATATGCAATGTGTCAATAATTGAAATATAAAACATTTATAATAAATAAAGGAAAACATAATGAATTGCAGAATACATATAAAGAATAAATTTTGAGGGGATGCTTTATATGAATTTGGAATTTGAAATTAAAAATGATAAGCTAATAATAGCTATTATAGGTGAATTAGACCATCATAGTTCTGATGAAGTTAGAAATAAAATAGACGATAGGATAGAAAGAGGAGGATGCAAAAAAGTAATTTTAGATTTTTCAAATGTTACTTTTATGGACAGCTCTGGAATTGGAGTTATTATAGGTAGATATAAAAAGTTGAAATTGCTTAATTCTAACTTATGTATTGCAAATGTCAATAAGTCTATAAAGAAAGTCTTCGAACTATCAGGTATATACAAAATAATAGAAGTTTATAGCAGTCTTAAAGAAGCTGTTGAAAGTTTTTAATGGGGGGATTTTAATGTCTAATAATAAAATGAAGCTAGAATTTTTAGCTAAATCTGAAAATGAAGGTTTTGCAAGAGTTACGGTGGCAGCATTTGTATCTCAACTTGATCCAACGATTGATGAAATTGAAGATGTTAAAACTGCTGTATCAGAAGCTGTTACTAATGCTATTATTCATGGTTATGAAGGCAATGAAGAAGGAATAGTACAAATCATGGCATCTATAGATGGTAACGAGTTTACAGTTGAGATTATAGATAAAGGTATAGGAATTGCTGACATAGAAAAAGCTAGAGAACCATTGTATACATCTAGACCTGACTTAGAAAGGTCTGGAATGGGCTTCACTATTATGGAAAGTTTTATGGATAATATAAAGGTGGAATCTGAATATAAAAATGGTACAAAGGTCTCAATGAAAAAAATATTCTATTCAGTTAAAAAATAAAAGTAGTTACTTAACTGCCATTATGGCTAGGAGGAGGGAAAAAGCGGGAAATCCGTAATTTATGGAAAGTGAAAATGTTGTCAAGAAGGAAGAATATAACTACGATGATAATAGAAAGCTAATAAAATATGCAAAAGAAGGAAGTAAAGAAGCTTTAGATAAATTAATAAAAAATAATCTTCCACTTGTTTCGGCGATAAGCAGAAAATTCTTAAATAGAGGGTATGAATACGATGATATATTTCAAATAGGATGTATGGGACTTGTAAAAGCTGTAAATAATTTTGAAAGTAAATACAATGTTAAGTTTTCAACTTATGCAGTTCCAATGATTATGGGTGAGATTAAAAGGTTTTTAAGAGATGATGGGCTAATTAAGGTTAGTAGAAGTGTAAAAAATACAGCAAGAAAACTGCATTATGATAGAGAAAAATTAGTTAAGAAATTGAACAGAGAACCTACTATAGAAGAATTGTCCGAATTTTCAGGAATAAATACTGAAGAAATTGTTTTCGCTACAGAGTCTACAGTAAATACTCAATATTTATATGATGTAGTACATCAAGATGATGGTTCTCCAGTACTTTTAATTGATAAAATAAGTAAAACTGTAGATGAAGATACAGAGGTTATAGATAAAATAGTCTTAAAAGAGGCTATAAATAATTTGGATCCTAAATCCCGCCAAATAATAATATTAAGATATTTTAAGGATAAAACACAGATACAGGTCGCAAAGATGCTTGGCATAAGTCAAGTCCAGGTTTCAAGAATTGAGAAAAGAGTATTAAAATTAATGAAAGAAAAATTAATTAAGTAGATGCACTTAAAAAAGTGTGTCTTTTTTTTGTATATATAGACAGCTTGAAATATGGAAATTGCATATGTCAAGTGTATTTTTATAAATTAGAATTTGTAACAGTGCACAATTCACAGTTAAGGACTTAAAATTTATAATTTTCAAGTTTTACGTTTTCTATCTATATTTATAAAAAGTCATGTATGGATAAAATTATTATACGCATAATAAAGTTAAGCTATTAATAAAAAATTTATTAAGTAAATTTAAGGAGTGAAGCTTATGAAAGTGAGCGAGGAAAAGGTAAAAAAAGACTTTAAAACTTTATCTCAAAATTCAAAACCTAAGCCTAAAATTGTAAAAAATTGCATTAATGCCTTTATAATCGGGGGATTAATATGTGATGTTGGTCAATTTATTTCTAATATTTTTATGAGGTTTGGTTTACCCAAGGAAATGGGTGCAAATTATACAACGATAGCAATGGTTTTTATTGGGGCTTTTTTAACTGGTATAGGAGTATATGATAAAATAGCTAATGTTGCGGGAGCAGGAAGCATTGTGCCTATAACTGGTTTTGCAAATTCTGTTGTAGCGCCTGCAATTGAATTTAAAAAAGAAGGATTTGTGTTTGGAGTTGCAGCCAAAATGTTTACCATAGCAGGTCCAGTTCTTGTCTATGGAATAGGTTCTTCTGTCATCGTAGGAATATTATATTATTTTTTTGTAAGGTAGGTGATTGAAGCATGAGTAAAAGAGTAGGAAGTCAAACAGTTAGGTTTGATACGAAGCCTAAAATAATAAAAACTGTGTCTATAGTAGGGCCTAAAGAAGGTGATGGACCGCTTAAGGATTATTTTGATATTATACTTAATGATGATATGAATGGTGAAAAGAGTTTTGAAAAAGCTGAAAGTAGTATGGTATATAATGTTATAACCGAAGTTATAAAAAGGGCAAAGCTTACAGAAAAGGATATAGACTTTTTATTTGCAGGAGATCTTTTAAATCAATTATCTTCTTCAAATTTCGCTGCAAGAGAACTTGAAATACCTTTTTACGGACTTTATGGCGCATGCTCTACTATGACAGAATCACTTGGTATAGCAGCAATGGCAATAGAAGGTGAGTTCGCGGATCATGTTATTGCAGCAACCTCATCTCATTTTTCTTCATCTGAAAGACAATTTAGATATCCTCTTGAATTTGGTTCTCAAAGAAAGCCAAATTCCCAATGGACAGTAACAGGAGCGGGAGCTATGCTGCTTAGTAAAAATGGAAAATTTCCATGCGTTACTTATGCAACAACAGGAAAAGTAAAAGATTATGGTGTAAGCAGTCCAGATAGTATGGGAGAGGCTATGGCACCAGCAGCAGTTGATACGATAAAACAGCATTTTAAGGACACAGGAAGAAAACCATCATACTATGATCTTATTGCTACAGGAGATCTTGGTAAGGTTGGAAGACAAATAACTCAGGAACTTTTGAAAAAGGAATATGGCTATGATATAAGCAGTATTTACATGGATTGTGGTGAGAAAATTTATGATTGTGAAAAGCAAAATACAAATTCAGGAGGAAGCGGTTGTGGTTGTTCAGCAGTTGTAGATTGCGGGTATATATATAAAAATATGCTTAAAGGTAAATATAAAAAAGTACTTTTAATTTCTACAGGAGCTTTGATGAGTACAACATCAAACCTTCAAGGAGAATCAATACCAGGAATTGCTCATGCTGTTTCCATAGAATTCGGAGGTGCTACAAATGACTGATTACATAATGTCTTTTTTAGTAGGGGGCGCAATGTGCTTAATTGTTCAAATAATAATAGATAAAACCTCAATTACCCCAGGAATAATTCTTGTGAGTCTTGTGACCTTAGGAGTAATACTTGGCGCTTTTAATGTATACGATTTTTTAATTAAATACGGAAAAGCAGGTGCTACAGTACCACTGCCTGGATTTGGAAATGCGCTTGCAAAATCTGCTATAAAGGAAGTAAAATCAAGTGGACTTATAGGTGCATTTACGGGCGGAATAAAAGGAACAGCTGGAGGAATAACCGCATCGATATTTTTTGGATATATCATGGCTTTAATATTTAATTCAAAGACGAAGGGATGAAGCGCAATTGAATAGAAAGGTCATAATTGTAACAGACGGTGATTCAATAGCTCAAAAGGTTATTGAAAGAGCAGCTGCTAAAACAGGATGTAGAACCTTATCTATATCAAGCGGGAATCCTACAAAAATTACAGGTAATGAAATGGTAAGACTTATTGAATGTGTAAAGAATGACCCCGTAATAGTTATGGCAGATGATAGAGGAGACACAGGAAGGGGCAATGGCGAAAAAGTTATAGACTATTTGATTAAAAGCAGAGAAATTGATGTGATGGGAATAATAGCCGTTGCTTCTAACACGAAAAACGCCAGTGGTATAAAAGTAAATTGTTCAATTAATAGAGATGGTAAGATATCTGAAAACTCTGTAGATAAACATGGAAATATAACTATGTCAAAGGTACTAATAGGAGATACAGTTAACACTATAAATCCTTCAAGTGTTAATTATGTGATTGGAGTAGGAGATCCAGGAAAAATGAGGTGCAACGATGATATAGAAAGTGAATGTTTTATTTTAACTAAAGCTATAAATATAATTATAAGTAAATATGACAATAGAAAAAATAAAATATTTAATTAATTATAAAAATACATCTAGAATGAAGAGTTTATTGTATTATCTTCATCCTAGATGTATTTTTAATGTTTAATTTGATTATTTGAGGTGTCATTACCTGTATTGTCATCATTTGAAGAATTGTTACCACTATTATTTGTGCTGTTAGAAGGATTAGTGTTATTTCCAGGTGCAGTAGTATTAGTATCACCATTTGTGTTAGACGGTACGTTATTATTGTTTTGAGGTAAAGTTGAGTTTTGATTATTATTATTATTAACAGTTGGTGCGCTTTCATTATTAGTATTGTTTTGTTTCTGGGTAGCAGTATCATCTGGTGTTAAGTTTGAAGGTTGAGTACCGTCAATAAACACATCGTTGCCTACCTGTGAAACACCACTAGGCATAACTATATCTTTAATTGGTTTGCCTTTATTAGCGATGGCCATTATTTGTCCCCAAATACCAGCCACATCGTTACTATAAACATTAGGTGAAGAATTATCATCATTTCCAACCCATACTGCTGCAGAATAATATGGTGTAAGTCCGCAAAACCATAGATTTCTGAAATCTGTAGTTGAACCTGTTTTACCGCCTGCTGGCATATCCCCAAGTTCAGCTCTAGCATTAGTACCCGTTCCATTATCGCTCATTGGAGCTCCAAGCAGATTATACATAACATAAGCAGCCTGTGGTGAAATAACCTTACGTGTTGAATAATTGCTTTGAAGAAGAATATTTCCTTTTTTATCAACAACCTTTGTATAAAGTCTTGGAGTACTATATAGACCATTATTTCCAAATACACCATAGGCAGCGGCCATAGTAAGTGTATTTGTACCATGGATTTCACCTAAAGACATAGCAGCTATACTTGATTTATCCGTCTGGTTAAGACTTAAACCAAATTTTTCAGCGTAAGCAGCTCCGTTATCAAGACCTATCTTATCTTCTAGTTTAACTGCAACTAAATTAGAAGATATTTTTAATGCATCTCTTATAGTCATTGGTGCATTTGTTGGTGTCTCTACATCAGTAGGATTATAGCCTCCATACTTTTTTTGTAATTCCTCTGAAAGAGGAGAATCAGCTACGGTAGATTGAGCTGTTGCAATTTTAAGATCGATAGCAGGAGCATAAACAGTAAGTGGTTTAATGCTGGAACCTGTCGGTTTTAAATAGTTATTTGAATAAGCTCTGTTATAAGAAGTAGGAGGTTGCTCGCCTCTTCCACCTACCATTGCTTTTACTTCTCCAGTACGATAGTCATAAACAACAGCAGAGGCTTCAGGCTGAATTATTCCATTTTTATCTGCTTTGGATTTCCAACGTAAATAACTTGTATTATTAAGTGTATCTCGAACAGAATTTTCTAAATTAGTATCCATAGTAGTATATATCTTAAGATTCCCATCACGAAGTAGGCTATCCACCTCTTCATCTGTATAGTGATATTGTGATTTTAAATCTTTTTTGACCTCATTAACTGCAGGAAGTGAAAACCATTCATAAGTATATTTATTCGATATTTTTTGAGCAGCTAAGTTTAATTTATTATTATTCAAATCGTTTAATGCATTTTGATATTGAGAATTGGTTATGTAATTATTGTCTTTCATTTTAAATAACACAAGTTTGGTTCTATTTAAATATATGTTATGATTTTTAGCTGCAGTAGGTGAAAAAGGATAATATGCAGATGGACTTTGTGCTAAACCTGCAATAAAGGCACATTCTATCAGATTTAAATCTTTAGCATCCTTACTAAAGTATTGTTCTGCAGCTGCTTCTACTCCATTAGCTTGACCACCTAAAAATATAGTATTCATATAAGCTTCTAATATTTGCTTTTTTGTTAAGACCTTTTCAAGCTTTAAAGAAAGGTAAGCCTCTTGAATTTTTCTCTTTAAGGATAACCTGTTTTCAAGCGATGAAGTAAGAAACATCCTACTTTTTATAAGCTGTTGAGTTATTGTGGATGCACCTTGAATGTTATTTTGTTTGTTAACTTTTGATTTAATATCATTATAAAATGCGCCTGCAATTCTTTTTAAATCTATACCCTTATGTTTATAAAATCTTTCGTCCTCTATGCTGACAAAGGCATTTGCCAAATTACTTGGTATTTCATTCATTGAAATGACAAATCTTTTTTGACTTGTTATTACTGTATCCATTTCATTTCCTTTATCGTCATATAATTCAGAAGGTTGGTCAAGATTTAATATAGTTCCATCAACATCTAAGGCTGGGGCTGCTTTTATTGTTGCAAAAGCAAATCCAGCAGTTGCTACAGAAGTTAATAGAAGTATAAAAAACAATAAAAGAAGTATAGTTTTTAAAATCCTAAAACGCTTTTTTTTATTTTTTGATTTTATATTCCCTGTTTTTTTTGTTTTAACATTTCCGGACATAAATTTCCTCCTTATGTAATCACTATGTTGAATAATTATAGCATATAATAAAGAATTAATAAATCCATATTTATACATAATCTACATAAAATCCTATTATAATAATAATAAATTTGATTTATACATATTATTATAATGTAAAAAACAATAGGTTTAAAGTAGATTGTAAATTAGAATTTTAGAAGGTGATAAATATTAATAATAAGAAAAAAATAAAAATATGGATATTAATAATATTTACATTTATACTAATAATATTCAATATATTCCTATATGCTCTTGATAAAGTAGTGACCCCTACTGTATTGGCAGCTGGTGACATTGAGATACGTGAGAAAGTAATTTCAATTATAAATGAAGTTTTAATAAGTAATTATAGTAATAATTTAAATTATGATGATATAATTAAAGTAGAAAAAGATGATTATGGAAACATTTCTCTTATTAGAGCAAATACTCTTAAAATGAATAAGGTTGCTTGCGATGTTTCTCTAGATATCCAAAACAATATAAAAAGAATGGGTGAATTAGGGGTAAAACTTCCGATAAGCTATATTTTTAAAAATAATTTGTTTTCATATTTTGGACCTAAGGTCACTATAAAAATGGAGCCTATAGGCAATATTGAAACTAGGTATAGGTCAGTATTTGAAAGTGCTGGAATTAACCAAACAAAGCTTAGTATATATGTAAATGTTAGAACTAAGGTGAGAATTATTATTCCAACTGATTATAATGATATAGAGATTAAAAATCAAATACCAATATCTGAAACTGTAATTGTTGGAAAAGTGCCGGATTCCGCGTTTCAACTTGACTTAAAAGATGCAGGGTTTAAGCTTCCAGAAAAGGATAAGTAAGATGTTTACAATAATGAGTTTCTAGTATACAATTATATGGAATTTACAAAGCCATAAAATATTGATGAAAAGAGGTTAATGTTATGGTATTAGGAAATAGTGAAGGAGTTAGAACTTCTATTTTAAAGGAGCTTGAAAAGATATATGATATGGAGGTTCCAAAATCAAATATTATAACCTTTGAGATTATAAAGTTAATGAGTGAAATTTCTAATTTTATTGATAGAGAAATAAGTGTAGCAATAAATAGAAAGGGAAAGGTAGTAAGTGTTTCTATTGGTGACAGTACTACTGTTGAAATGCCATTAGTGGATGTTAGAGATAAAAAGCTCTCTGGCATAAAAGTGATACACACGCACCCAAATGGTAATCCTAAACTTTCTGCTGTAGATATGTCAGCATTATTAAAATTAAGATTAGACTGCATAGTTTCAATAGGAGTTCTAGATAAAAATATAACTGGCTTCTGCTTGGGATTTTGCAGTATTGAAAATGATATATTGACTTCAGAAGAAATAGGACCTATAAAATTAGAAGAAATTCTTGAATTTAATTATCTGAATAAGGTTGATTATTTAGAAGATGCACTAAAGAAAATAGACGAAGTAAAGGAAGAAAATGTTGAAAGAGCTATACTTGTAGGTGTAGATAGCGAAGAAAGTATTAAAGAATTATCTGAGCTTGCAAAATCTTGTAATGTAGAGCCTGTTGCTAATGTTATGCAGAAAAGAGATAAGATTGATAGTGCATACTATATAGGAAAAGGAAAGGTTGATGAAATAGCTCTTTTGAGGCAGGTTAAAAGGGCTAATGTAGTTATATTCGATGATGAGCTTTCAGGGTCACAGGTGAGAAATTTAGAGGAGAATATAGGAGTAAAGGTAATAGATAGAACTACTTTAATATTGGATATATTTGCAAGAAGGGCTAAGAGCAAAGAAGCAAAAATACAGGTTGAGCTGGCACAATTAAAATATAGAATTCCTAGACTTCAGGGACTGGGAAGTGTACTTTCTAGAACTGGTGGAGGAATAGGAACAAGAGGACCTGGAGAAAAAAAATTAGAGACAGATAAAAGGCATATAAGGGAAAGGTTATATGACCTTGAAAAAGAACTTAAAAGAATTAGTAAAACGAGGGAAATTCAAAGAGAAAAAAGAAATTCGGGCAATTTACCTCAAGTATCACTTGTAGGATATACAAATGCGGGCAAGTCTACACTTAGAAATTTGATTTGCGAAATTGCAGCACCAAAGGAATATTCAAGCAAGGAAAGTGTTTTTGAAGCAAATATGCTATTTGCAACTTTAGATGTAACTACAAGAGCTATACGACTTAAAAATAATAGATTAGTAGCACTTACTGATACAGTTGGCTTTATAAGAAAACTTCCTCATAGCCTTGTAGAATCTTTTAAATCTACACTTGAGGAAACTATATATGCTGATTTACTTATTCATGTTATAGATAGCTCGTCAGAGACAGCAATAGCTCAAATTAATGCAGTAAATAGTGTGCTTGAAGAGCTTGGGGCAATAAACAAAAATATGATCGTTGCACTTAATAAAATAGATAAAGTTACAGATGAAAGAATAAACGAATTAAGAAGTTACTGTGCAGAATACGATGTTGTTGAAATTTCAGCTAAAGAAAAAATAAATATAAATGAATTATTGAGTGAAATTGAGGCTAAGATTTCAAGCAAAGCAAAGGAAGTAGAGTATTTAATTCCTTACGATAATCAGAAGCTTGTAGCATATATACATAAAAATTCTAATGTTGAAGTTGAAGAGTTTAAAGAAAATGGTACTTATCTAAAGGTAATAGTTGATGAGAAAACCTACAACAAGTGCAAAGAGTATATGATTGGTGATTTTTAAGGAGTGATTTGTGCTATGGAAAAAACTATTTTGCAATATCAAAAAGCATATTTATCCACAATTGACAAACTGAAGTCAAATAAAAGTGTTCTTGCAGTAATGGTATTTGGAAGTATGATATCGGGAGATCTATGGGATGGGTCTGATATAGATTTTTTTGTAATAGTAGATGAAGAGCTTAAGGTTATAAAAAATATTTATACAGAAGAAAATGATATTTCAGTTCATATAAAACTTATAGGAAAAAGTAAATTTTTAATGCTCAATGAAAGTGACCTTAAAGGGGGGTTTTTCCATAGAATATTTGCTTCTTCAAAGCTTGTTTTTTCAAAGGATATGGAAATAACTGCAAGGTATGATAGTGGAAGATATTATCCTGACATTGATAGAAAAAAGTGGAATGTTGTTTATTTAGGAAAGGCTATTAAAAGTATGGATAATTGTAAAAAAAGCCTTATAAGTGGAAGTATATACACTGCTTATTGTGAAGTTTTTAAATGTATAGGTGAGTTTTCAAAACTCTATGTGAATTATTCCGGATATATGATAAATAATGATGCAGTAAGTATGCTTACAAATGCTGATGAAAAGTTTAAAAAGTGTATTGATGCATTATTGTTTGAAAAAGAAAATATAGAAGAAGCTATTAAAAGTACAATTAATTATATAGAAACAATGATTAATTCAAATATTAAGGAAATATCTGACATACTAATTGATTACATGAGAAAAAAAGATTGCTTTTTAAGTGAAGAGGATATAAATAGTGATCCTCTCTTTAAGGGGTTTGATATAAATTCAGAAGAAATTTTAAATAAACTTTGGCAGCTTAACATAATAAAGAAAAAAAGCAGGGAATACAAATTGAAAAACAATGTATGTTTGATAAATGAAAATGTGTATTATATATAGGTGAACTTATGGAAAAATATAATATGGATTTTGAAGAAGAAATCCCAAAATATATTCAAATTTCAAGACATATAAAATCACTTATTGATAATGGAAAAATAAGAAATGAAGAAAGGCTTCCAACAATAAGAGTACTTGCAAAGGCGCTTAATGTGAACAACGATACTATAATAAGTGCATACAGAAAACTTAAAAATGAAGGATATGCATATATAAAAATGGGAAGTGGAACTTACGCTAAAACAAAAGATGCATATATAAAATTGAAAAAAGATTATTCTGATTTGTTTAAAAAAATGGATAAGAAAAAATCAGATATGTATATAGATTTTGCAGAGGAAAATCCATGTGGAGAATATTTCCCTATTCAAAACTTCAAAAGCGTGGTAAATGAGGTCTTAACAAGAGACGGGCTTAATGCGCTTGTTTATCAAGAGACATTAGGATATGAAGGACTTAGAAACAGTATAAGTAAATACCTATGGGATGGAGCAATTGATGAGGATAAAATAATTATAGTATCAGGTGCACAGCAGGGTATAGATATAATATCTAAAGCAATTGTCAATATAAATGATAATGTTGCTCTTGAGAAGCCTACTTATAGTGGAGCTTTATCTGTATTTAAATGGAGAAGAGCTAATATTTTTGAAATTGACTTAAATGATGATGGTATAGATCTAAATCAATTTGAAAAAATACTTAAAAAGAATTATATAAAGTGCTTTTATACCATGACTTATTTTCAAAATCCAACTGGCATATCTTATAGCACTGAAAAAAAGAAGGAAATACTAAAATTAGCAGATAAATATGATTTTTATATTATTGAGGATGATTATCTCTCAGAAATTCAATATAAAGATAATTTTGGATATGTAAGTTTTAAAAGTTTAGATACTAAAGATAGGGTAATATATATTAAAAGTTTTTCAAAAATATTTCTTCCAGGAATCAGAATAGGGTATTTAATAATGCCAGATTTGCTTGTAGAGCAGATAGAAAATTCAAAGATGACTACGGATATATCTACATCAAGTCTTATGCAAAGAGCTTTAGATTTATATATTAAAAATGGATACTGGAGAAGCTATATAAGCAAAATAAATAGTTTATTTAAAAACAGATACTACTATATGCATGATAAACTACAGGATATACTTGGGGACAAGGTAGAAGTTAATGACCCAGGTGGAGGTTTTACTTTTTATTTAAAGATAAACGATAAGATAAATTTAAATTGTACTGATTTGTTTTATAAATGCAGACAAGAAAAAGTTTTAATAACTCCAGGTGTATTTTTTTATAAAAATAATGATGATGGATTAAAGTATTTTAAAGTTGGATTTTCTAAGACTGATGAAGGTAAAATATTAAAAGGCATTAATGTAATAAATGATATTTTATAGTGGAGTGTAGATTAATATGAGTTATTTTACGATAATAAAAGAATCCTGTGTACAATTTGAAGAAAGAAAATCTATTTTTATTGGTCATGCAAAACGCGTTGAAACAGAAGAAGCGGCAAAAGAGTTTGTAAATAAAATAAAAAGTGAGCACAAGGATGCTACACATAACGTATATGCATATATAGTTGGAGAAAATATGCTTATACAAAAGTGTACTGATGATGGAGAGCCGCAGGGCACAGCAGGAGTTCCAGTTTTAGATGTTATCAAGAAGAACGGTATAACAGATACAGCAATAGTCGTAACAAGATATTTTGGTGGAATACTTTTAGGAACGGGAGGACTTGTTAGAGCATATTCAAAAGGGGCCTCGGAAGCAGTAAATGATAGTGGAATAGTAGAAAGAGTTAAAGGTTCAGCAATTAATATAATTACAAGTTATGAACTTCTTGGAAAAATTCAATATCACTTTTCCATTAAGAATTGGCATATTGAAAATATAGAATATACAGATAAAGTTAAAATAGTATTCATTTGTGAAACCCAATATTTAGAAGCTATAAAAAGAGATTTACTAGAGCTTTGCTCTGGAAAATGTGAATTCAAAATTGAAGAAGAAAAATATTACTTTAAAGCAAAGAATAGATTGGTAATGGAATAATTGAACTTAAAACTATATTTGTGTTATAATATTAATCGTGACTGTGAATATGTTATACATATTTGTAATATATAGATGTGCGTTAGGAGGAAAAAGTATGTCAGGACATTCAAAGTGGCATAATATTCAAGCTAAAAAAGGTAAGATCGATGCTAAAAGAGGGAAAATATTTACAAAATTAGGTAAGGAAATAGCTGTTGCCGTTAAAACAGGTGGAGCTAATCCTGACGGAAATTCAAAATTAAGAGATTGTATAGCTAAGGCTAAAGCAGCTAATATGCCTATGGATACAATAACAAAAGCAATAAAAAAAGGTTCAGGTGACATGGAAGGTGTAACTTATGAGGAAATAATGTATGAGGGATATGGACCAGCTGGAGTTGCTATACTTGTTAATGTTTTAACTGATAATAAAAATAGAAGTGCAAGTGATGTAAGGTGTTTATTTGATAGAAATGGTGGAAACTTAGGAGCTAATGGCTGCGTTTCATGGATGTTTCAAAGAAAAGGTCAGATAGTAATGCAGAGGCAGGATGGTATGGACGAAGATGAGCTCATGATGAAAGTGTTAGAATTTGGAGCTGAAGATTTTGCAGCTGAAGAGGAAGTTTTTGTAATTACTACTTCTCAAGAAGATTTTTCAAGTGTAAGAGAAGCACTTGAAAAAGAAAATTTTGAGTTTGAATCTGCAGAAATAACTATGATACCTGATAACACAGTAAACTTATCAATGGAAGATGCAGAAAGAGTTCAAAAATTAGTTGATAAACTTGAGGATAATGATGATGTTCAGGATGTTTGGCATAATGCTGAATTCCCTGATGATTTTGAAGAATAGTTTTTATAAAATAAAATTCTATTAAATGCTTTCATAAAATATATTCATACATATATTTTCTGAAAGTGTTTTTTTTATTTGCGAATGACGTTGCTTTAAATAAGTGTAAAAATAGCGCTTGTATAAAATAAAATCTTATAAATAAATGGGGGAATAAAAATGATAAAAAAATATAAATACCATATGTTTCTTATACTTGCTGCTTTGATATGGGGGTTTGCGTTTGCTTTTCAAAGAGTTGGTATGAAATATATAGAACCATTTGCTTATAATGGTATAAGATTTGGACTTGGAGCAATTTCATTATTGCCTATGATAATTTTTCAAGGCAAAAGCACTAATAAAGAAAAAGTTGCTAGTAGAAGCACTTACCTTATTTATGGAATAATTGCGGGAATTTTGATTTTTGCTGGTTCATCTTTTCAGCAAGTAGGTTTAATAAATACAGAAGCAGGAAAAGCTGGTTTTATTACAGATTTATATATAGTAATTGTTCCTATAATGGGAATAGCAATATCAAAAAGTAAAATAAAAATTAATTCTATAATGGGAGCTTTAGTTGCAGCTGTTGGTTTATATTTTTTGTGCGTAAATAAGAAATTCTCTGTATCTCAAAGCGACTTTTTGGTATTTGCAAGTGCTTTTTTCTTTGCACTTCATATTTTGTTTATAGATTATGTATCCAAAAAAGTAGATTCATTAAAACTTGCATTTCTTCAGTATTTTACTTGCTCATTTGTAAGTATAATAATTTCTCTTATTACGGAGAGAGTAAATGCTCAAAATATATTGAGTTCTTCAGTTCCAATTATATATGGCGGAGTTTTCTCTGTTGGCATAGCGTATACTTTACAAATTATGGGTCAAAAAGGTGTGGAACCAACTAGTGCGTCAATTATACTTAGTCTTGAGTCTGTGTTTGCTGCTGTAGGTGGATTTCTAATTTTAGATGAAAGACTTGAGGAGAAAGCTGCAGTAGGGTGCATATTAATGTTTTTAGGAATTATTATATCTCAAATAAAAATTAATTATACTGATGAGTCTAAAATTACAATAAATGATAATAAATGAAGTATATGTTAAATAATATGCTATAAGGTCAATTTAGTTTGTAATTATAGAATTTTACATTTTAAAATATGAGTTGTAATATTTAGGTGATGTAATAAATTGTATAATTTGGATATGGAGGATTGTCTTATGGCTAATTTAGATTTTTTATGTGATTTTAAAGAAAACATTGTTGACCAGTACGAGAAATGTAAAGCGTATAAAGTAATATGCGAAAGTCAAAATTATAATCCTAAAGTAGATATTTCAGATGAGAGCAGTATAGAAAAAGTTCCATTTTTAGTTACGACTGTTTTTAAAAAATCTGCCAATATGTTTTATGATCTTTTAAGAATATCTCCTGATAAACTTGATAAATGGACAGTTTCAAGCAGCACTAGTGGAGATCCAAGTATAGTTGGTAGAAGGAATGAGGACATCAACAAGTTAAAGGAAGTATTTGCACTTGATAATCAAATACTTGATCCATATTGTGATTATAACTGTGTCTTTTATCCTACACCATATGATATGAAACACTATAAAAGTATAAGAATAATGGACAAGCCAACTGAATCCTATATAGGAAACATACTTGGTATACTTATGGATATATTTGATTTCAAATACAAGCCAGTATTTTTACTTAAACCTTATGAGGAAGAGTTTAAAATTGATGTTGATGCTTTTGAAAATTTTATAAAAACACATGATGGCAAAAATGACCACCTCGCATTAAGGGGATCTACAATACTTATTTACAATGCAGTCCAATATCTTAAAAAATACATGAAGCCGGTGAAACTCGGAGCGAAAGCTTTAGTGCACACAGGAGGTGGTGGATGGGATGGAAAAAAAGGAAGTATATCTACCGGAAGTAAAATAGAAAGGTGGAGATTTGTAGAGGAAGTTTCAGAATTTTTAGGTATTCCACAGGAAAATTTTGTTGATACGTATTCCTTTACTGAAAATAGTTTCCCAATAACAGGTCATTATTCTCCTAAATTTAAAAGTTACCTTTTCCATATTCCTAAATGGGGAAGAGTTATTATAAGGGATGTAAAAACTTTAAAGCCACTTCATAATGTTCATGACAAGGGTCTATTACAAATGCTAAATGCTTACGGTACATCATCCTTTGCTGGTGCTTCTGTACTTGTAGATGATCTTGCAGAAATAGTTTCAAATGACAGATGCCCAGAATGCGGAAGAGAAGGGATGGTCATTAAAATACTTGGAAGAGTTAAAGGCTCTGAGGCAAAAGGCTGTGGTGCAACTCTTAATGTAGGGGGGAATAAAAGTGAAAATTAATTATGAATGTGGTAGTGAAGTAGTAAGTAAAAATTTTAATGGCTTAAAATTAGAGTTAAATATGTCAAAGAAACAGGATGTTTTAAAAGAAATAGAAAGGCTTAATAAAAATAGGACAATGATTCATGAAACCGATACTGAGTCCACAATTGATTTACTTGATAAATGTGCGAAAAAGTGGCTTGATAGGGAATATTCAAGGAGAAGTGCAGAAATATTATCTAAAATAACTAATCAGAGTGTTCAACTTATAGAATATGAAATGCAAAACAACATGAGGATGCTGCTTAAAGAAAACATAGAAAAAACTATTGAAGAGGAATTAGGCGATTTAAACATAATGGATAAATGGATAAAAACCAGTTATGGGTATGCACATAGGCAGCCAAGAGGATTGATTTTTCACAATATATCTGGTAATGCATTTGTAGTTGTTATTATGAGCATTGCAATGGGTTTATTATCTAAAAGTGTAAACTTAGTTAAGGTATCAGGAGACGAACCTTATTTTTCATATGCATTTTATAAAAGTTTATGTGAAATTGATTCAACTGTAAAAGATAGACTTTCAATTGTTTATTTCGATAGTAAAGAAGAAAATATATACGAAAATATAGTAAGTAAAAGCGATTGTGTCATACATTGGGGTGGAGAAAGATCAAGTGAAATAATGGCAAATTTATGCTCGAAATATAATAAACACATAATAATGCATGGCGCTAAAATTAGTTTTGAGGTCATTGATAGAGCAGAGGATATATTAAAATGCACTAACGCTATTGCTAAAGATATTGTATGTTGGGAGCAAAAGGCGTGCTTATCTCCTAGAATAGTATTTGTAAATGAAAATATAAACTTAGAGGAATTTTCACAGAAGCTTTCAGATAATTTAAGAGAAATGACAAACACTGTGCCAAAGCTATACTTAAATGCTTGGAATTCTATTAAGACAATTCAAGATAGACAATACTGTATGATTAAACATAGCTTAAGGGAAGATAATGCAAAATTATATTCATCCTACAATGCTGATTACACTGTAATATTGACTAAGGATATGCCCGATAAAGAAGATATAAATAGATGCTTTTATAGATTTGTTTTTGTATGTCCATACTCGAATGATAATGAAGTGTATAAATATGTAAAAGAAAACATTGCAGATTATCTTCAAACTATGGGGTATAGTGGAGATAATCAAGAATTTATTGAAAAAATGACTTTGCTTGGTGTTAGTGCAGTTACTAGACCTGGATATATGACATTGCACTATCCTGGAACATCTCATGATGGTATTCATAATCTTTATGATATGACCTTACTAGTAAGTAGGCAAGTTTAATTATGGATGAGCAACTTGGAATTTTAAAATTATAAATTCCAAGTTGTACATCTATAGAAAAAGTGTGAACTTTATTTTACATAAAATATATTGTGTTGCAATTTTATATATAGTTGATATATAATATACACCAGAGTGCAATGTTTCACTATATAGATAAAGCTATTTAGAATGTTATTTATAAAAATATATTGATGATGAATAAAAATAAAAAAAATGTCAATACTATCCAATAAAGAGGAGGGATAGTATGACATTACGTAAAAAAATTGCAATTGTATGTATAATTTTATTTGTTGTTTTTTCTACTTTTTTTTGTGTCGGATATAGAAATAATATAGCTCAAAAGTTGTCATATGGAAAAGGTAAAATAGGAAATATTATAAGTGAAATAACAGGTAAAAAGCAAGTTAAAAAGTCAAAGTATGTTTCAACTGGAAATAGTAATAAAGGCGTTGGTGATTCATTTGTAATATTAAAGGAAGAGTTTAATGTTACATTTAATCCTAATGATGAAACAAAAAATAGTGTCTTAAAATTTAGTGAAGAGACGAATGCTAAGCATGAAAACAAACAAAATATGTCCAGAGAAGAACTTGCTGATAGTTATGAAAAACAGGGATATACTGTAATATGGGACAATGATAGGAAAGTTGAAGTTATAAAAAATAATTATATAAATAATCCTGAAGTTGATGGGGTTTTTGTATTGATGCCAAGTAAAAATGATAATCTTATACATGTATATAAGGTAGATAGTGGTGGCAAACTTCAGGATACTAATGTTGTTGCATATAAAAAGGTAAGTGATTTAAAAGCAGAAACTATTTTGCAGCTTAAAAAAGGCTTATTGGTTTTTGGATCTAAAAATGATGCTAAAAAACTTGCAGGCTATGATTAGTCTGTAGGTTTTCTTTTGCTATTGCATTACATAAGCATGAATTTTCGCAGGATTGTTTTTTAGTTCATGTAAAAAGGATGTGTTGAACGTGTACGAATATATAAAAGGAAAATTTGTAGGTATAAATAAAGATTACATAATTGTAGAAAATAACGGAATAGGGTATAAAATATTTACGTCGGGCAATACTATGGCTAATATGCCAAAAATTGGTGAGGATACACTTATTTATCTTATGCAAATAGTGAGGGAAGATTTTATAGGTCTTTATGGATTTGTGACGGAGTCAGAGCTTGAAATGTTTAATAAACTTATAACTATAAATGGAGTTGGAGCAAAAGCATCATTATCGCTTTTATCAATATGTAGTGTTGATAAGCTTAAATATTCAATTATAATGAAGGATGAAAAGATGCTTGTTAAAGCTCCCGGTATAGGCAAGAAGATGGCACAAAGAATAATTCTTGAGTTGAAAGATAAAATAAGTTCACAGGAAATGGATATAGAGAACTTGGATAAAGATAATGAAAATTACAATAGCGAAGAATTTGATAAGAATAAGAAAATTTCGGATGCCAAACTTGCACTTATTTCACTGGGATATTCTGAAAAAGAGGCGGATAAAGCTGTTAATATGGTGGACAAGAATGAAAGTATAGAAAATATTATTAAAGGCTGTTTGAAATTTCTAATGAATTGATGGTGATTAATTATGGAAGATAGAATTCTGACAGCATTAAATTTGGGTGAAGATTCTTCTGAATATAGTTTAAGACCTCAAAATTTAGAAGAATACATAGGTCAGGATAAAGTAAAAGAAAAAATGAATATATTTGTCACAGCTGCAAGAAAAAGAAAAGAGGCATTAGACCATGTTTTGTTGTATGGTCCACCTGGTCTTGGAAAGACAACCTTAGCTAATATAATAGCCAGAGAAATGGGAGGAAATCTTAAAATTACGTCAGGACCTGCTATTGAAAGAGCTGGAGATTTAGCGGCAATACTTACAGGTCTTTCTGAATTTGATGTGCTTTTTATAGATGAAATACATAGGCTTAATAGAAGTGTTGAGGAAATACTTTATCCAGCAATGGAGGATTATGCTCTTGATATAATACTAGGAAAAGGTGCTGCTGCTAAATCAATAAGATTAGACTTGCCTAAATTTACATTAATAGGAGCTACTACTAGGGTTGGACTTTTAACATCTCCTTTAAGAGACAGGTTTGGAGTATTATGTCCTATGGAGTTCTATACCAGTGAAGAACTTAAGGAGATTATAATGAGATCTTCTTCAATTTTAAATATTGAAATTAAGGAAGAAGCTGCTTATGAGATATCAAGACGTTCAAGAGGAACGCCTAGAATAGCAAATAGGCTTTTAAAAAGAGTAAGGGATTACTCTGAGGTTAAAGGTAAAGGTATTATAGATTTGGAATCTTCAAAAAAGGCTCTTGAACTTTTAGAGGTTGATAAAGAAGGCTTTGATAGTATTGATAATAAGATAATTGAAGCAGTAGTAGATAATTTTAATGGAGGACCTGTTGGCATAGAAACCCTAGCTTATTTTATAGGTGAAGAACTGGATACAATTGAAGATGTATATGAACCATATCTTTTGCAGAAGGGGTTTATTGTTAGAACTCCTAGAGGAAGGGTTGCAACTGAAAAGGCATATAAACATTTAAATAAACCTTATATAAAGAATATTGATGGAAGACAATGTTCAGTATTTGATAAAGAAAAAAATTAATATTAATAAACCACTTCAACTATCAAAATTTAAGTACCTAAAATGCCTTAATGCGTGGCATCTTGGTACAATTAAATTTTAAGTTTCAGGGGGTTTATCTTTACATATGAATGAAAGGAAGTTTGAACTTTGGAATTAAAGGATTTTGATTATTATTTACCAAAGGAGTTAATTGCCCAGCATCCATCAAGTGTAAGAGATGAATGTAGGCTTATGGTACTTGATAAAAAAACAGGAGAGATTGAACATAAAATTTTTAAGGATATAATAGACTATTTGAATCCAGGAGATTGCATGGTATTAAATGATACTAGGGTTATGCCAGCAAGATTAATAGGCTCTAAAAAGGAAACAGGTGGGAGAATCGAATTTTTGCTTCTTAAAAGGCTTGAAGGAGATAATTGGGAAACACTTGTTAAACCTGGTAGAAGAGCAAAGGTAGGAACGGTTTTCACATTTGGAGATGGAAGTTTAGAAGCTGAGGTAAAAAAAATAAGTGATGATGGAAATAGAGTTATAGAATTTCATTATGAAGGAATTTTTGAGGAAATTCTTGATAGACTTGGTGAAATGCCACTTCCACCATATATAACTGAAAAATTAGAGGATAAAGAACAGTATCAAACAGTTTATTCTAAAAATGAAGGCTCAGCGGCTGCACCTACTGCAGGACTGCATTTTACAGAGGAATTATTAAATAAAATACAAGATAAAGGAATAAAAATTGTATTTTTAACTCTTCATGTTGGTCTAGGTACATTTAGACCTGTAAAAGTTGATAGGATTGAAGAACACCATATGCATTCAGAATATTATATTTTATCAAAGGAAAGTGCAGACATTATAAATGCAACTAAGAAAAATGGTGGAAGAGTAATTTCAGTTGGCACAACATCAACAAGAACTTTGGAAACAATAGCAAGTGAAGATGGAAGAGTTAGAGAACAATCTGGTTGGACAGATATTTATATTTATCCAGGATATAAATATAAGATTGTCGATGCCCTTATAACTAATTTTCATTTACCTGAATCTACTTTAATAATGCTTGTAAGTGCACTTAGTACAAGAGAAATAATACTTAATGCTTATGAAAAAGCTGTTAAAGAAAGATATAGATTTTTTAGTTTTGGGGATGCTATGTTTATAAAATAGCTTGAGGAGGAAGAAAAAGTTGTATAAACTTTTGAAAAAAACAGGAAAAGTAAGAAGAGGAGAATTTATAACGCCTCATGGAGTTATAGAAACACCTGTTTTTATGAATGTAGGAACTTTAGCTGCCATTAAGGGAGCTGTATCATCAGAAGATTTGGAAAAAATAGGATGCCAGGTAGAACTTTCTAATACATATCATTTGAGTTTAAGACCTGGAGATGAAATTGTAAAAAAACTTGGTGGACTTCACAAGTTTATGGATTGGAATAAGCCTATTCTCACAGATTCTGGTGGTTTTCAAGTATTTTCACTTGCGAATATAAGAAAAATTAAGGAAGAAGGAGTTTACTTTAATTCTCATATAGATGGAAGAAAGATTTTTATGGGACCTGAAGAAAGTATGAGAATTCAAAGTAATCTTGGATCCACGATTGCCATGGCATTTGATGAGTGTATAAAAAATCCTTCACCTAAAGATTATGTTATAAAATCTGTTGAGAGAACAACAAGGTGGCTTGTTAGATGTAAAAATGAAATGGATAGACTTAATTCACTTGAAGATACTATAAATAAAAAACAGATGTTATTTGGAATAAATCAAGGTGGAGTTTATGATGACATAAGAATAGAGCATGCGAAGGAAATAGCTAAAATGAATCTTGATGGCTATGCTATAGGTGGTCTTGCGGTTGGAGAAACTCATGAAGAGATGTATAGAATAATAGATTCCGTTGTTCCATACCTTCCACAGGATAAGCCTATATACCTTATGGGGGTTGGTCTTCCAAGTAATATACTTGAGGCAGTGTCAAGAGGGGTAGACTTTTTTGATTGTGTTTTACCAGCTAGAAATGGAAGGCATGCACATGTATTTACTAAGTATGGAAAGATAAATTTAAATAATGCTAAGTATGAGCTTGATGATTCACCTATAGATGAAGGTTGTGATTGTCCAACATGCAGAAGATACACAAGGGCATATATAAGACATTTGTTTAAGGCAAAAGAAATGCTTGCAATGAGACTTTGTGTTTTACATAATCTCTATTTTTATAACAAACTTATGAAGGATATAAGAGATGCTATTGATGGAGATTATTTTGAGGAATTTAAAGAAGAAAAATTGAGACTTTGGAATGGCAGAGCTTAATAGGATTGCCGACTCAATTATTAAGTTATGTATGCATCATAATGTCTTAAATATGTTGTTTTTGAAGCATGTATAACTTAAATTTCGTTATGGTAACTCTTAAATATTAGCTTATGAAACTTTAATCTTTAATAAAATTCAATATGTTAGTCCTATTGAATTTTATTAAAGAGATAAATAATTATATAATAAAAAGGAGTGATATTATGTCAGCAACAGCAATGACAATTATCTATTTTGTAGTTATACTTGGAATTTTTTATTTAGCTTTGTGGGTTCCGGAATCTAGGAGAAAAAAGAAATTTAAGCAAATGATGGATTCACTTAGAATAAATGATGAAGTTGTTACACGTGGAGGAATATTAGGTAAGATTGTAAATATACAGGACAATTATTTAGTTATTCAAAGTGGTCCAGACAAAACTAGGTTAAAAGTTCAGAAAAGTGCAATAGGAAATGTATTAACTAAAAAAGCTGAGGAGACTAAATAGAATATAATCTTTAGTAATAAAAGATCTCTTGTCTACATAAATAATATTATAGATAAACCGTTTCAAGTTTCAGGGTGGTTTATCTTTAGAAACATATAAAAATCTGTTTCTATTAATTGGACAGGGGGTGTTTTATTAGTGGACAATGTAAAAATATGTGTTTCAGCATCACTTGGAGTTTTAAGGGCATTTGTAATTACGCTTATTGTAATTCTAATATTTGCTTTTATATCAACTAAGATTCATTTCTCAGATGGCATAACAAATATGGTAATTATGGTTTCTACACTTATAAGTATAATGTATGGTGCTATTTATGCTTCTAAGAAATCTGGTGAAAAAGGATGGCTTAATGGACTTTTGGTAGGCATTCTTTATATTGTTATTTTTTATATTGTATCCATAATATGTGGTTCAAGTAGTAAACTTGAAGTTAGAGATTTTATAAGGGTTGTTTTAGCAGTTTTAGTTGGTACTCTTTCTGGAATGCTTGGTATTAATATTTAACATTTATTTAAGATTAATTAGCAATACTTTATTTAAAGTGCAAATTATGTTATAATCATACGGAAAACTTTATGAATGGAGGAATTATAAATGAAACATATAAAAAGTATTAATAAATCTAACATAAGGGAAAGTTTAAAAAAACCTGGATGCAGAGAGTGTGCAAATTCATGTCAATCAGCATGTAAAACTTCATGTACTGTTGCAAATTTAGCTTGTGAAAGTAAATAATTTTTATTTAAGATGAGGACAAACTACTTAGAACATTAAGTTCGATTAACTTATGATATCTTAATATGTGATGTTTTGAGGTGATCAATTTTTAAGTTTTAGGTGTTTTAACTAAAGATAAACCACCTTGAAACTTGAAATTTATTTGTAACAAAATGCCGTCTTCTGGGCATTATAGTGCACATAAATTTCAATAGTTGAAGCGGTTTATCTATACTTAAAATTTATTATATATTTTCATAATGTAAAAGGTTGTAAGGATTGAAAGGGCTTTTAGTCCTTTCAATTTTCATTTGTTACAGATAAAATAAAAGTTATTAGGAGGAAAATAAATTGGCATTAATACATAAATTTATTCAAGATAATGACATGTACGTAATAGATGTTAATTCTGGTTCTATTCATTTAGTTGACAGTTTAGTTTATGATATGCTTGATGAAGACGGATTTAAAACAAAAAATGAATTAATAAATAGATTAAAGGATAAGTATGATGAAAACCAAGTTTCAGAAGCTTATGATGAAATACAGGAACTTATAAAAGATGAAAATCTTTATTCTAAGGATTTATATGATAATATAGCAGGTAAAATATCACAGGGTCCATCATTTATAAAAGCATTATGTTTAAATATAGCACATGATTGTAATTTGAGATGTAAGTATTGTTTTGCAGATGAAGGAGAATACAAAGGCTGTAGAGAAATAATGTCTGCTGAAGTAGGAAAAAAAGCTATAGATTTTGTAATTAAACATAGCGGACCAAGAAAGAATATAGAAGTGGATTTGTTTGGTGGAGAACCACTTATGGCATTTGATGTTGTTAAAGAAATAGTAGAATACGCTAAAGTAAGAGAAAGAGAAGAAAATAAGAACATAAGATTTACAATGACTACTAATGCAACTCTTTTGACAGATGAAATAATGGATTATCTTGATAAAAATATGGGAAACATTGTGTTGAGTATAGATGGAAGGAAAGAAGTAAACGATAAAGTAAGAGTAAGAGTTGACGGAAGTGGATGTTATGATTCTATTCTTCCTAAAATTAAAAAGATGGTTAATATGAGAGATAAGTCAAAACAATACTATGCAAGAGGAACATTTACTAGGAATAACACTGATTTCTTTGAGGATATAAAACATCTTGCAGAAGAGGGATTTGATGAAATATCCGTAGAGCCTGTAGTTTTACCTGAGCAACATCCATTATCTTTAAGAGAGGAAGACCTTCCACAAATTTTTGAACAATATGATAAGCTATATAACGAAATGCTCAAAAATCATAAGGAAGGAAAAGAGTTTAAGTTTTATCATTTTAACATAAATATAAATGGAGGACCTTGCGTTTATAAAAGAATTTCTGGATGCGGTGCTGGTCATGAATATGTGGCAATAACACCATCTGGAGATATTTATCCATGCCATCAATTTGTAGGTAATAAGGAATTTATAATGGGAACAGTATTTGAAGATAATTTAGATACAAAGATTTCAAATGAGTTTAAAGAGGCTAATATATACAAAAAGCCTAAGTGTATGGAATGTTGGGCTAGATTTTACTGCAGCGGAGGGTGTCAGGCTAATAACTATAACTTTAATAAGGACATGCATATACCTTATGAATTAGGATGTAAAATGCAGAAAAAAAGAATAGAATGTGCAATTGCATTAAAATCTAAAATTATGGAAGAACAGAATATATAATGTATTGACTGCATTTAACATAAGAAGTATAATTAAAAAGTATGTAAATAGTTGTAAAATACTAGTTTAGATTAATAATTGAAGAACTTATGTCACATAATTATATTTACCTAATGAAGGGGGATAAACATGAAGAAGAAAAGTGCGATATTGCTTATACTTAGTGTATTAGTAATAGGAATTTTAGCTTATGTTGGAGCTTTCGGTCTTAATGTTGGTGATTACAGAGTAAAATCTTTTAATCAAATGTTAAATAAAGGTCTTGATTTACAGGGCGGAGTTTCTGTTGTAGAGGAAATTCAGGGGAAAGCTGATAATACGGCAATAGAAAAAACTATAGAGCTTATAAATCTTAGAATTAATAAGCTTGGAGTTAGTGAAACTTCAGTTACAAAAGAGGGAAGTAATAAAATAAGAATAGATGTTCCGGGAAAGTTTGACAAAGATGAGGTTATAAATCTTATAGGAAAAACTGGAAAATTAACTTTTAAAGATCCAAATAGTAAAGTTATACTTACAGGTGATGATGTAAAGGATGCTAGTGCATATATAAGCCAGGATACTCAAAAGCCTACTATAA
This sequence comes from Clostridium guangxiense, assembly GCF_021043395.1. Lineage (GTDB taxonomy): Bacteria > Bacillota > Clostridia > Clostridiales > Clostridiaceae > Clostridium_S > Clostridium_S guangxiense. The sequence continues at coordinate 251,084 of NZ_JAJNKE010000001.1, read as the reverse complement.
GCTTGGAACTTAAACCTTCAGGAACAAAAAAGTTTGCGGCAGCCACTCAAAAGTATTTAGGACAAAAAATAACGATTTACATGGATGATCAGAAGCTTACAGATCCTACTGTAGATGCAGTAATAACAAATGGTCAGGCAATTATAGAAGGAAGTGCGAGTCTTGAAGAGGCAAAAAGCAGAGCTGATATAATAAAATCTGGTGCACTGCCAGTAAAGCTTAAGGTAGTGCAATCACAAACTGTAGGAGCATCTCTTGGAGCAGATGCACTCCCTAAAAGTATATTTGCAGGGGGAGTTGCTATAGCAGTGATATTTTTCTTCATGATTCTTGTATACAGAATGCCGGGTCTTATGGCAGATCTAGCTTTGGTTCTATTTACAGTGCTTGTGTTATTTGTATTTGTAACTATAAAGGCTACACTTACCCTTTCTGGTATTGCAGGACTTATTCTTACTATAGGTATGGCTGTAGATGCTAATGTACTTATATTTGAAAGATTTAAAGAAGAACTTAAGCTTGGTAAGTCTGTTCGGTCAGCTTTTGAAGCAGGATTCCATAGAGCGATGTCTTCAATAGTTGATTCAAATGTCACTACAATTATTGCAGGTGTTGTACTTTATGCTCTTGGAAGTGGTTCCGTAAAAGGTTTTGCACTTACACTTGTCATAGGTACTCTTATAAGTATGTTTACTGCAATTGTTGTGTCAAAACATTTAATAAGTTGGGCTATTAATGTTGGACTTATAAATAAGGCTTCACACTTTGGAGTAAATCTAAGGGGGGATAACAATGCTTAAAATTATTGAACGTACTAAAATTTGGTTCGCAATATCTTTATCCATAATAATATTAGGATTTGGTTTTATGGTATACAGAACTTCAACCACAGGCGCTCCCCTCAACTTTGGTATGGATTTTGCTGGAGGAAATGATATACAGATTAACATTGGCAAGGCTTTTAGCAAAGATGATGTACAAAAAATAGTAAATAAATATGTTAGTGATGGTACTGTAACTAAAATTGATGGAAACAAAGGTGTAGAAATTAAAAGTGGTCAGATGACAGATGCGCAGCAAACACAAGTGTTTAATGATGTGAAGAAAAAATATAATTTAAAAACAAAAGCACCAACTTCTACTGAAAGAATCAGCGGATCTGTAGGAAAAGAACTTGAAAAAAAGGCAATGTACGCTTTGATAGTTGCAAATATTTTTATGCTTTTATATATAGGATGGAGATTTGAATTTAAATTTGGCGCAGCTGCATTAATTTCACTTCTTCATGATGTGCTTATTACTCTTGCTTTTTATTCTGTTTTCAATAGGCCTGTTAATTCGCCATTTATAGCAGGTATGCTTACAATAATAGGTTATTCTATAAATGATACTATAGTTGTATTCGATAGAATAAGGGAAAATCAGAGAAAGAGTAGAAGAATGACTAATGCTGAACTTGCCAATACAAGTATTACTCAAACAATGACAAGATCAATATATACTGTTTTGACAGTAGTTATAGCAGTTACTTCGGTGCATATTTTTGTTCCTTCTATAAGAGAATTTACAGAACCATTGTTAGTTGGAATTATATCTGGATGTTATTCTTCTATATTTATAGCAAGTCCTTTATGGGTAATATTTAAGAATAGATCTGATAAGAAAAAAGCACTTAGAAAAGTGGCGGTTTCAAAATAAAAAAACAGCTTAAAGCTGTTTTTTTATTTGTATAAAACTGATTTGGCAAAAAATATGCTATTAATGGGCTTTTTTATTAATATAAAAGTTAAATAAGTTTTAAAAAAGTATTTGTAAAATGTTCCGAAATACATTATAATATATTTGTTTTCTACAAATTCGGAGGAATAAAAATGGAAAAAGCAGAAGAGATTTTACATTACTTTGAAGTGGATAAAATGTATAATCCATTTCTACTTAAAGGAATGGATCATACATTAAAAAGAATAGTTAGAGCCATTAATAATAGAGAAAAGATTGTTTTATACGGATATTATGATGTAGATAGTATAATAAGCATGTCTATAATTATGCTTGTATTAAAATATTTAAATGCTGATGTGGAATATTTTATACCAGATCACTTTAGTGAGAATTTTGAAATTAGTCCGCAATATATAAATAATAGTATAAAGTATCTTGGAGCTGATTTGCTTTTAGCCATAGGATGTGGAACAAATTCGGAAGATGGAATTTGTTTGTGCGAAAAGCTTGGCATTGATGTTATCATTGTTGATTATCATATGCAGCACAAAAAAATTAACAATGTGCTTATAGTTAATCCCAATCAAGATGGATGTAAATATCCATTTAAAGGGTTAGTTGGATGCGGAATTGTTTTTAAGCTATGTCAGGCAATTTCCACTTATTATGACATGAAGTGTATCAATAAGTACTTAGATTTAGTTGCTGTTGGAGTAATATCAAAGACGCAAAGGCCTTATAATGAAAATAAAATATTGATTGAAGAAGGTCTAAAAAGATTAGTAACTACTAATAATTATGGAATAAACGCATTAATAAAATTAAAGGGCATAAAAAAAATAGACTATGCAGCTATAAAAATTATTTCTACTTCTGTTGAACCAACTTTAAATGCTGTTGGAAGAATGGACAATGCTAAAATTGCTGTTGAACTATTTACCACCTCTGATAGTTATAGAGCACTTCAGATAGCAAAGTATTTAAATAATGAAGTTAATGGTAAACAGCGTATTGTTAATGTTTATTAACAAATTGTTTGCATATATATATTGTAATTATGATATTATACATATTAAAATTAAATAGTGTTAAGGATATATTTATAAAAATGTCTAAGGGGGAAGTTTGATGGATTTAAAAAGTAAAATAAGAGTTATAGAGGGTTTTCCTAAAGAAGGAATAAGTTTTAAGGATATTACAACTTTAATAGATGACAAAGAAGCATATAAATATACCATAGATTCGTTGGCAGAATATATTAAAGATAAAAATGTTGATGTAGTAGTTGGACCAGAAGCTAGAGGATTTATATTTGGAGCTCCACTAGCATATAAAATTGAAGCATCATTTGTTCCTGTAAGAAAGAAGGGAAAGCTTCCATGTGAAACAGTAGCAGTAGAATACGACCTTGAGTATGGAAAAGATTCTTTAGAGATACATAAGGATGCTATAAAACCAGGTCAGAAGGTTGTTATAGTCGATGATTTATTGGCCACAGGTGGAACAATTGAAGCAGTTGCAAAATTGATCGAAAAGTTAGGCGCAGAACTTGTAGGAATTGAGTTTGTTATAGAGCTTACAGATTTAAAGGGAAGAGATAAATTAAAAAATTACGATGTAATGTCATTAGTTAAATATAATGTTTAAATATATTGTATTAATAACTTTACAAGTAATAAATTAGAATGTATACTAATGTATATAATATTAGAAAATAGGTGGCTGGTTTTTTGACCAGCCTTTGATTTTAGGAGAGTATGATAGATGGCAGAGTTATCCGATTTGATAGAAAAAATAAATCAAAATTGTAACAATGTAGATAAAAATTTTGTCACAAAGGCATATGATTTTGCTCTTAAAGCGCATGAAACCCAAAAAAGAGAATCAGGTGAGCCATATATAAATCATCCTGTTGATGTAGCATGCATATTAGCGGAAATGGGCATGGATACAAGTACTATAACAGCGGGAATTCTTCATGATGTTATAGAAGATACAAACTATAGTTATGAGGATATAGCCAACATATTTAGCAAAGAGGTTGCTGATTTAGTTGAAGGAGTTACTAAACTTGAAAAGATAACTTATAAAACCAAAGAGGAACAGCAAGCTGATAATGTTAGAAAAATGCTTCTTGCAATGGCAAAGGACATAAGGGTAATAATAATTAAGCTTGCAGACAGACTTCATAATATGCGTACCCTCAAATATAAAGCTGTACAAAAGCAAAAACAAAAGGCTAAAGAAACTCTTGATATATATGCCCCTCTTGCTCATAGACTTGGTATGTCAAAAATAAAATGGGAACTTGAAGATTTATCCTTTAGATATTTAAAACCAGAAGAATATTACTCATTAGTAGAAGCTATTGCTGAAAAAAGAGTAGAAAGGGAAGAATACACAAAAAAAATTTTAGAGCAGCTTAAAGAAAATTTAGCTAAATCGGGAATAGAATCTGATATAGATGGTAGACCGAAGCATTTTTATAGTATATATAGAAAAATGGTTAATAAAAGTAAGACTATAGATCAGATTTTTGATTTGACTGCAGTAAGGATACTAGTCAATACGGTTAAGGACTGTTATGCAGCTTTAGGAATAGTTCATACAATGTATAAGCCTATGCCTGGACGATTTAAAGATTATATTGCCATGCCAAAGCCTAATATGTATCAATCACTTCATTCCACAGTAATAGGTCCAGAAGGAAAGCCATTTGAAATTCAAATAAGAACTCACGATATGCATAAGACAGCTGAATATGGTATAGCAGCTCATTGGAAGTACAAAGAGGGAATAGTTGAAACTCCTCAGTCAAGTGCTAAAGAAGGGGAAAGCAGTGACACAAAACTCACATGGATAAGAGAAATGCTTGATTGGCAGAGAGAAACTCCAAATGCTGAAGAATTTATGGAGAACTTTAAAATAGACTTGTTTTCAGATGAGGTATTTGTTTTTACACCTAATGGAAAAGTTATAAACTTGCCATATAATGCTACCCCAGTTGATTTTGCATATAAAATACATACAGATGTTGGAAATAAGTGCGTAGGCGCAAAAATAAATGGAAAAATAGTTCCACTTGATTATAAACTAAAAACAGGAGAGATAGTAGAAATACTTACAACATCACTTCCTAAAGGACCAAATATAGAATGGCTTACATATGTTACAAGTAATCAAGCTAAGAGCAAAATAAGAGCGTGGTTTAAAAAGGCTAAAAGAGATGAGAACATTGCCAAGGGGAAAGAAATGCTTGAAAAAGAGGCTAAGAAGCGTGAGTTTAACTTTGGAGAAATGGCTAAGGGAGAAATACTTGATATAATACTTAAGAAGTATAATATGAATTCTATTGTGGATATATACGCCAATGTTGGAATTGGCTCTGTAACAGCTGCTATGATAATTGACAGATTTAAGGAAATTTATGATAAATCTAGAAAAGATGCTAATAAAGCTTCAAATGAAGAGATACTAAAAGATGTAAAGGAACAAATAAATAAAGATAACAGAAATAGAAAAGAAGTTGGAGCTTCACAAAAACTTGGCATAACTGTAAAAGGAGTTTCTGATGTTTTAGTTAGATTTGCAAAATGTTGCAATCCTGTGCCTGGAGACGCTATCATAGGATACATAACTAAAGGAAGAGGAGTATCTGTTCATAGAACGGACTGCTCAAATATGAATAACCTTATAAAAGAGGATAGTTCAAGGATTATAGAAGTAAATTGGGGAAAAGCAAAGAATGAAAGTTATATAGCAGAGCTTGAAATAAGAGGCGATGATAGACAGGGACTTTTAGCAGATGTAGTTGAAGTTATAACTGCTATGAATATATCTATGGATTCAATTAATGCAAAAACTTCAAAAAATAATTCTGCTTTTGTAAATGTAAAAATGAAAATACAGGATGTTGAGCACCTTGCTATATTAATGAAGAAGATAAAAAAATTAAATGGCATAACTGATGTGTATAGAACAAATAGTTAGGGTTTGAGGTGATATTTGTGAGAGCAGTTATTCAAAGAGTAAATTTTTCGTCGGTTGAAGTTGACGGGAAAGTTGTTGGAAAAGTAGAAAAAGGTCTTAATGTTCTCCTTGGAATAACCAAGGATGATTCTGAAGAAGATATAAAATACCTAAAGGACAAAATAGTAAACCTTAGAATTTTTGAGGATGAAAAGGATAAAATGAATAAATCCTTAAAAGATGTAAGTGGAGAACTTCTTATAATATCTCAATTTACACTTTATGGAGATTGTAGAAGAGGTAGAAGACCTAACTTTATGAGTGCACTAAATGGAGAAGAAGCGAAAAAGCTTTATGATGAATTTGTTAACCAGTGCAAAGATGAAATAGACAAGGTGGAAACTGGAATATTTGGAGCAGATATGAAGGTCTCTATTGAAAATGATGGCCCTGTAACTATTATTATAGATAGCAAAAAGGCTTTTTAAGGAGGGGATTATAATGAAGATAGGTATAATACCTGTAGGAAGTTACATGACTAATTGCTATATTGTTATAGATGAAATTACTAATGAAAGCATAATAATAGATCCTGGAGATGATGCTGAGAGGCTTTTAGATGAATTTAACAAAACCGGTTCTCATCTTAATTTTATAATTCTTACTCATGGTCATGCGGATCATACTGCTGCTGTGGCTGAGTTTAGAAGTAAATATGCAGTTGATGTATATATGTCAAAAAAAGATTCTGAACTTATAGAAAAAGAAGAGTATATGTTTGGCGAAAAGAATGAAAATGCAAACAAGTTTATTAAGGACGGCGATGTTTTAAAGTTTGGAAGCAAAAATGTAAAGTGTATAGAAACTCCAGGACATACACCAGGTGGAATGTGCTATCTCATAGAAAACAGTTTGTTTTCTGGTGATACTTTATTTAATAATTCAGTTGGAAGAACAGATTTCCCTGGAGGGGATTATGCTGCCATAATAAGTAGCATTAAAAATAAGCTTATGAAGCTTGATGATAATATAAAGGTTTATCCAGGGCATGGTTCAGAAACAACAATAGGATTTGAAAGACGATCAAATCCGTTTTTGTAGGAAGCAGGCTGTATAATGATAAAAATTAAACTAAATAATGATCTCTATTCATATGATGTCTATCACATATCAAATTTATTTTTTGATTCTATAGAGTTAATTGACTCAAATGATTGGAACTATAGTGTAAGAGTCGAAGAAAATTCAGTTTATATAACTTCTAGTGAGAAAGTTGAAAGTTATAAGTTTGATAAGGAATTAAAGGATAAATCTAATGTGAAAATTGCAGTTTTTAAGTATTTTACAAAACTTACAGGAAAAATGCTTCCATGGGGAACCTTAATAGGTATACGACCTAGTAAAATAGCTTTAAATCTTATGGAAGAAAAAAAGACAGATAAAGAGATAATAAATTATTTTAAACATCATAGTTTAACAAAAGAAAATAAAACTAAATTGTGTATAGAAGTTGCTAAAAGAGAGAAAAAAATTGTAAATGATGATGTAAGAACCGTCAGCATTTATATTGGTATGCCGTTTTGTCCAACAAGGTGTCTTTATTGTTCTTTTATATCGGATACTATAGCAAACTGTAGGGGGCTTGTAGATGGCTACCTTGAGGCTATGATATACGAAATAGAAAAAACAGCAGATTTTATACATAAGAAAGGTCTCACTATTGAAAGCATATATTTTGGTGGGGGAACGCCTACGTCTGTAGATAATAATCAGTTTGAATATGTTATGAAAAGTATATATGACAATTTGCTTAAGACTAAGGTAAAAGAATTTACTGTCGAATGTGGAAGACCAGATAGTATAACTTATGAAAAACTTATATCAATGAAGAGATATGGGGTAAACAGGATAAGTATAAATCCTCAAACTATGAATGATGATACCTTAAAGCTAATAGGAAGAAACCACTCGGCAAAGGACGTAATTGATAAGTTTAATTTGTCAAGAAAAGTAGGATTTGATAATATTAATATGGATATTATTATAGGACTTCCAGGTGAAAATACTTTAAAAGTTAAAAACACCTGCAGCGAGATAATAAAATTAAGGCCTGAAAGCATTACTGTTCATGGGCTTGCACTTAAACGAGGCTCTAAAATGTTTGAAAATGTGCTTAATAATGTAAAAATGAAGCTTCCAGATCAAAATGAGTTAAACGACATGCATGATACAACTTTAGATTGTGCTTATACCTTGAATATGAAGCCTTACTATATGTATAGGCAAAAAAATATGGTTGGAAATCTTGAAAATGTTGGTTACTCTATTGATGGAAAAGAATGTATATACAATGTTGAAATGATAGAAGATAAGCAAACAATAATAGCTATAGGCTCCAATGGGGTATCAAAGATAATATTTAGAGATACCAATAGAATAGAGAGATATGGTAATTTGAAGGATGTAAGAGAATACACTAGAAGAATCGAAGAAAAGGTTGATGGAAAGATAAAATTTCTTGAAACCTTATATAAGGCATCTTCAAAAAAATAACAAGTCCATCTAGCGGCTAATTTTGCGTAATATTTCGTCAACTGAATCCGCTAAGACTACTTAGTATTAACGGAACCAGTTTCCTCGTATTACACAAAATTATTTCGCAATATGGAAGTGTGATTTTATTTCAGATGCCTAAATAACTAAATTTTTAGGAGGAATAATAAATGGGAGAATCTTTAAGAGGACTAAAGAGAACTACCATGTGCGGTGATCTTAGAGAAAGCCATATTGGAAATGTAGAGACTGTTATGGGATGGGTTCAAAGAAAGAGAAATCTCGGAGGACTTGTTTTTGTTGATTTAAGGGATAGAGAAGGAATACTTCAAGTTGTATTTGGAGAAGAAATTAATAGTGAAGCTTTTAAAAAAGCAGACCTTGTTAAAAGTGAATACTGCATTGCTGTTACAGGTAAAATTGTTAAAAGAGAATCACCAAATGAAAACATGCCAACAGGTATGGTAGAACTTCAAGGAGAAAACGTAAAAATATTATCTGAAAGTGAAACTCCACCAATATACATAAAAGAAGACTTAGATGCTGCTGAAAGTATAAGACTTAAATACAGATATCTTGATCTTAGAAGACCAGATATGCAGAGGATATTTAAAATAAGACATAAAACTGCCAAAGTAATTAGAGAGTTCCTTGATGAAAAAGGATTCTTAGAAATGGAAACACCTATGCTTACTAAAAGCACACCTGAAGGAGCAAGAGATTATTTAGTTCCAAGTAGAAATTTTCCGGGAAAGTTTTATGCACTTCCTCAATCTCCACAGTTATTTAAGCAGCTTTTAATGGTATCTGGATACGATAAATATTTTCAAATAGTAAAATGTTTCAGAGATGAAGATCTAAGAGCAAATAGACAGCCAGAATTTACTCAAGTTGATATGGAACTTTCCTTTGTTGAAGAAGATGATGTAATTGCAGTAAATGAAGAACTTATAAAAAGGGTATTCAAAGACGTTGCAGGAGTTGATGTTAAGCTTCCAATAGAAAGAATGCCATGGAAAGTTGCTATGGAAAAGTATGGCTCAGATAAACCAGATTTAAGGTTTGGCATGGAAATAAATGATATAACAAAAGCTATTGAAAGTTCTGATTTTAAAGTATTTAAATCTGCAATAGAAGTAGGTGGAAGTGTTAGAGCTATTAAAGTTCCAAACTCTGCTGGAATGGGCAGAAAGCAGATAGATAAGCTTGGCGAATTTGTAAAGACTTATAAGGCAAAGGGGCTTGCATGGATAGCTTATAAAGAAGATGAAATAAAATCACCTATAGCAAAATTTCTAAAGGAAGATGAATTAAATGCTATATTGAAATCAATAGACGCTAAAGTTGGAGATTTAATCTTAATTGTTGCAGATAAAGATTCTGTAGTTCTTCAAGCTTTAGGTGCACTTAGACTTCATATGTGCAAAGAACTTGATCTTTTAAAGGATAACAAAGAATTTAGATTTGTATGGGTTACAGAATTCCCATTGTTATCTTATAATGAAGAAGAGGGAAGATTTCAGGCTGAGCATCATCCATTCACTATGCCTATGGATGAAGATATTCAATATCTTGAAAGTGATCCTGGAAGAGTTAGAGCTAAGGCTTACGATATAGTTTTAAATGGAGAAGAGCTTGGAGGAGGAAGTGTAAGAATACATGATACGGCACTTCAAGAAAGAATGTTTAAAGTCCTTGGATTTACAAAAGAAAGTGCATGGGAAAGATTTGGATTCCTTCTTGAGGCCTTTAAGTTTGGACCACCACCACACGCAGGTTTAGCATATGGCTTTGATAGAATGATAATGTTCCTTGCTGGAACTGAAAATATAAAGGATGTAATAACCTTCCCTAAAAATCAAAATGCATATTGCCCATTAACTGAAGCACCAAATGTAGTAGACGAAAAACAGCTTTGCGAACTTGGAATCAACATAACTAAAGAAGAAGAAAAGCAGTAGAAGTTTTAGATTGTTATTATTAAAGTTTTATAAGTAATATTTTTTTAGTGCACAATGCACAGTTCACAGTTAAGGATGATTTATCTTTCCTACGTCAGATAAATCTTAAAACTTAATGATGTTCAGCTACTGTGCATTGTGCACTGATTTTATAAATAATATTTTTGGAGAGTGAATTTTTTGGAAAGTAAAGAAGAAAAAAATAAAAGGGATTTAATAATAAGGCTTAGAAAAATTGAGGGGCAAGTAAAAGGTATAGAGAAGATGATTGAAAATGGAGCCTCTTGCAAAGATGTAGTTGTACAAATTGCAGCTGTTAGAGCAGCAGTAAATAAAATAGGTGGACTTATGCTTAAAAGCTATGCTAAAAATTGTGTGTCATACGATAATATATGCCTTATTGAAGATGATGATAGAGAAAAAAAGGTCGATGACCTTATTTCTACTCTTATGATGTTTGTAAAATAAATTACTATCTTTTTAGTAATACCTTTCTTAATTTTATTAATTTTGTTATCGATGAAACAAAGACTATGGCAACAGCTATGGAGCCAGCATACATAAAGGTCTGAAATCCCCAGTGAGCTGCCTTTGTAAGATTACCACTTATGGTTTCATACATTGTGTAATACATTCCATTTCCAGGTACTAAAGGTATTATTCCACATAATATAAAAACAGTAACTGGTTTCTTAAGTATTCTAGCCATTGCCTCTGAATATATAGAGACAGTTATAGATGCAGCAAATAAAGATACAGTTACAGAGTTGTTGTAATGAATTGATATAAGATATACAAACCATCCCAAACCACCACCTATAGCTGAAAAAATCATGGCCTTACCTTTTATGTGATACAATACGGCAAAAGCAAAGGATGCCATAGTTGCATAAATAGAATTCAATATCATATGTTTATTCCTCCAAAGAAAGCAATCCAAATTTTAAATACAATACCAGTACCGACAGCAATTCCGACAGCAGTGAGAAATGCCTCAAGACCACGTGTAACTCCAGATACAAGGTCTCCAGCTATAGTATCTCTAACGGCATTTGTAATAGCAAGTCCAGGAACTAAAAGCATTATAGAACCTATTATGCTTTTGTCAACGGAATGTATTACTCCTAACTTATAAAAAATTAAGGCTGTGAGAGCTGAAATAGAGCCGCCTATAATGTTAACGAAAAAATCGTTTAGATTTATTTTTGAAAAAACAATTGAAACATACTTTATTAAAAAACCTATAATTAATGACACAAAAAAATCAGTCAAACCTCCGCCAAAAATAAGAGTGAAAAAAGCTGCGCCTATGCCAGCAAAAAAAATCATTGTAAGATTTGAATAACTCTTATCACTTTCAATTACTTTTAACTCTTTTTCAACGTCATCTATAGATAATCTGCTTTTTTGTATTGTTCTAGATAAATTATTTATTTTTGATATTTTTTCTAAATTTACAGTTCTGCTTTGAACTCGTCTTACAGCAGAGACTATTTCACCATTGTTACATGTAATGGAAAGCATTATACCTGTAGGGGTTACAAAACTATCAGCATCCTTTATATCAAAGGCTGTACAAATTTTCACCATGGTTTCTTCAACTCTGTAGGTTTCAGCCCCATTTTCAAGTATTATTTTACCAGCATGTGCTGCTAGGTTTAAAACTTTGTTTTCTTGCATAAATATTCATACCTTTCTAAAGACAAATACAGAAACCATTATAACATAAACTTTTATTTGAATTCCATAATATTTTGTTATATAATTTACACATAATTAAAGTTATATTTAATCATTAAAATTAATAGAACCAGGGGGCCTACAAAATGGATTTTGAAAGTATAAAAAATGGAGATTCTGAAGTTTATTCAATAATAAATGAAGAACATGAAAGACAAGAGAATAATATAGAACTTATAGCATCTGAAAACTTTACAAGTAAAGCAGTTATGGAAGCTATGGGATCATTTTTAACAAACAAGTATGCTGAAGGGTATCCAGGAAAAAGATATTATGGCGGATGCTATGTTGTAGATAAGGTTGAAGATCTTGCAAAGGATAGACTTAAAAAGCTTTTTGGTGCAGAACACGTTAATGTTCAACCTCATTCAGGTTCACAAGCAAATATGGGGGTTTATTTCGCTGTTCTTCAGCCAGGAGATACAATAATGGGAATGGACTTGAGTCACGGTGGTCATTTAACACATGGAAGTCCTGTTAATTTTTCTGGAAAACTTTTTAATGTTGTATCATATGGGGTTAGTAAGGAAACAGAACAAATTGATTATGAAGAATTGAGAAAAAAAGCACTTGAATGCAAACCAAAGATTATAGTTGCGGGAGCAAGTGCATATCCAAGAACTATTGATTTTGCCAAATTTAGAGAAGTATGTGATGAAGTAGGAGCTTATTTAATGGTCGACATGGCTCATATTGCTGGACTTGTAGCAGCAGGACTTCATCCATCACCAGTTCCATATGCAGATTTTGTTACAACAACTACACATAAGACTTTAAGAGGACCTAGAGGCGGGGCAATACTTTGTAAGGAAAAGTATGCTAAAGCTATAGATAAGACTATCTTCCCAGGAATGCAGGGAGGACCTTTAATGCATATAATTGCAGCTAAAGCAGTATGTTTTGGTGAAGCTTTAAAGGATGATTTTAAAGATTATTCAAATCAAATAGTTAAGAATGCTAAAGTGCTTTCTGATGAACTTAAAAAATATGGTTTCAGATTAGTTTCAGGGGGTACAGACAATCATCTTATACTTGTAGATTTAACTAATAAATATATTACAGGAAAAGATGCAGAACATCTTCTTGATTCTATAGGAATTACTGCAAATAAAAATACAATACCTTTTGAAACAAAGAGTCCTTTTATAACAAGTGGGATAAGAATAGGAACCCCAGCTGTTACAACAAGAGGATTTAAAGAAGAAGAAATGAAGCAGATAGCTTATTTTATAAATTATGCTATTGATAATAGAGATAAGGATTTAAGTGATTTAAGAAGCAAAGTTACAGAACTTTGTAATAAATTTCCAATATACAAGTAAAAAATAATGCACAATTCACATTTCACGATGCACAATGAAGGATGATTTATCTTCCTCTCGTCAGATAAATCTAAAATTATATAAAAACACAATGTGATGTTCAGCTGGCTGAACGAACTAATAGGGCTTTATCTCAATTTCGTGTTAGTTATAAGTTTTAGATTTTCTGTAGTGAAACGGAAGAAAATCATCCTTCATTGTGAACTGTGAATTGTGCATTGTGAACTGATAAGGGGTGTGTTGCTCATGAGCTTGAGATTTATCTATGGAAGAGCCGGCAGCGGAAAAAGCCAATTTTGTATAGAAAGTATAAATAAGAGAGTAAATGATGGAGGCGATAAGCCTCTTATTTTCATTGTACCGGAACAATTCTCATTTCAATCTGAAAAAAATATATTGAATGTTATAGGTGAAAGAGCAGCTCTTAGAGTAAAGGTACTTAGCTTTAAAAGATTAGCGTATAAAGTATTTAATGAAGTTGGGGGAGTAACTAGAAAGCACTTAGACCCTGCAGGAAGAAACATGCTTATATATCATATAATGGATGAGCATAAAGATGAACTCAAAACATTTAGTGCAGCGGCTCGAAAGCAAGGCTTTGTAGATACTGTCTCAGAAAGTATAAGTGAATTTAAAAAATATGAAGTTACTCCAGATATATTAATTAATGCATTAAACAAAATAGACAATACAGAGCTTAAAAATAAGCTTTATGATTTAAGCTTTATTTACAAAGAGTTCGATAACCTTATACAAAAAAATTACATAGATCCAGATGATGATCTCACTCTACTAAAAGAAAAGATTGATTACACGAATGCCTTTAATGGGGCTGAAGTATGGATAGATGAATTTTCGAGTTTTACGGTGCAGCAATATAGCATAATAGAAAAACTTGTAAAAAAGTGCTCAAGGGTGAATATTACTTTATGCATGGATGGAGAAAAAAAGTTCACGGGATCGGATGTTTTTTTAATAACGGAAGCTACAGAAAATAGAATACTTAAAATAGCTTCTGAAAACAATATAAAACTTGAAAAACCTGTATTTCTCAATGAAAAACCGTTTTATAGGTTTAGGGAAAATAAAGAACTAGCATTTCTTGAAAATAATTTATATGCTTTTCCTTATGAAATATTTAAAGAAAAAACAACTAAAATAAAGATATGTAATTCAACTAATAGTTTTTCTGAACTAGAAAGTGTTGCAAGAGAGATAATATCTCTTTGTAGGGACAAAAATTATAGATTAAATGATATTGCTGTGGTTACAGGCAATCTTGATAGTTATGAGAAGATAATTTCAGTTATTTTTAAGGAATATGGAATACCATATTTTATAGATCAAAGAAGAAGTATAGAAGATAATAATCTGGTAGTCTTAGTAAATTCTATAATGGAGGTATTTATTAAAAATTGGTCTTATGAAGCTGTATTTAGGTATCTTAAATCTGGTTTTTCAAACATAGAAACAGAGGATATAGATTTAATAGAAAACTATGTGCTCGCTGCAGGAATAAAAGGCAGAAAAAAATGGGTTTTAGAAGATAAGTGGCATTATAATATTTATGGCAATAGTTTTAATGAAGAGATTTCAGAAGAGGATAAAGAAAAACTAGTTAGAGTTAATGATATAAGACAGAGGATAATTGAGCCGTTTAAAAAATTTAGAGAGAAAATAATGAGAAAAAATACTGCATCTGAAATATGCAGTGCTTTATTTGAATTCCTATATGAAATAAATGTACCAGAAAAAGTTGAAAGGCTTGTAGATGAATTTAAAGAAGAAGGAAAGCAGGTACTTGCCAATATCTACAGCCAAATTTGGAATGTGATAATGGGACTCATGGATCAAATTGTGGAGGTTATGGGTGACGAGAAGGTAAACCTTGAGAAGTTTTCTAAGATACTTCTAATGGGTATTAAAGAACATGAGATGGGACTTATACCTTCCTCAGTGGATCAAGTAATAGTTGGAAGTGTGAGCCGTTTAAAAAGCCACTGTATTAAAAATTTATTTATAGTTGGTGTAAATGATGGGATTTTTCCGTCAGCAGGTATTGAAGAAGGTATACTTACAGATAATGATAGAGGTATACTTTTAGAAAAAGGAGTTGAACTTGCAAAGGA
This sequence comes from Clostridium guangxiense, assembly GCF_021043395.1. GTDB lineage: Bacteria > Bacillota > Clostridia > Clostridiales > Clostridiaceae > Clostridium_S > Clostridium_S guangxiense. The sequence goes on along the minus strand of NZ_JAJNKE010000001.1, from coordinate 235,688 downwards.
TACAAAAACAAGAGCTTTTGAAGAACAATTTTTAGTGTATACAACACTTACTAATTGCTCAGATCATCTAATTGTAAGTTACCCAATGGCAGATATTGAGGGGAAATCTCTAAGACCATCTATGGTGATAAATAGGCTAAAGACTTTATTCCCATTAATAGATATGGAAAGTGATATTCTAGAAAATGAAGACGATGAAAAAAATATGAATTTAATATCTTCTGAAGTGCCAACTTTTAATGAAATGGTGTCTGCTTTTAGAAAAAATATTGATGATAACTATAAAAGCGAACTTTGGAGGGATGTGTATAGATTCTATTCAAAAAATGAAAAATGGGCGAGTACTTCTGAAAATATTTTCTCTGGAATGTTCTATACAAATCAGGTTGATTCTATAAGTAGGGAAAAAGCAGAGAAACTTTATGGAACAGATCCTAAAATGAGTGTATCTAGGTTTGAAAAATATATATCATGTCCATTTGCATATTATGTTCAATATGGATTGAAGCTTAAGGAAAGAAAGCTGTTTAATTTGACGGCGCCGGATATTGGATCTTTTATGCACAAAGTAATAGATGAATTCTGCATAGAAATAAAGAAAAGCAATATGAAGTGGGAAGATATAGATGAAGGAATTAGAAAAAAGCTTATAACTGATATTGTTGATAAAGAAATAGGTAATAATGTTAATTCAATATTCAGCAGCTCTCCTAAGAATGCTTATTTTACAGGAAGAATTAAAAAAGTTTTATTAAAGACTTCTGAAATAGTTACAGAGCATTTCAAAAGGGGGAATTTTGAACCAGTAGGTTATGAGGTTTCCTTTGAAAATGGAGGTAATTATCCACCTATAATAGTTGAGATTGAAAATGGAAGGAAAGTGGTCTTGACAGGCAGAATTGATAGGATAGATATGCTTGAAAAGGATGATAAAACCTATATAAGAATTATAGATTATAAATCTGGAAACAAGATTTTTAAGTTATCCGATGTATATTATGGTCTTGAAATTCAGCTTTTACTATACCTTGATGCAATAATGGAAAATGAAGGAGAAAATACATTTCCAGCAGGAGCACTTTATTTAAAAATGGATAATCCTGTTATAAAAGATAAAAAGAATATGACAGATGAAGAAATAAGAGAAGAAATACTAAAAAGTTTTAAAATGAAAGGACTTTTACTTTCAGATCCAGATATAATAAAAGAAATGGATAAAGAAATGGAAGGGAATTCTGTTATTATACCAGCATCAATAAAGAAAGATGGAAATTTGGGAAAATCTTCAGCTATTAGTGATAATCAATTTGATCTTTTAATGAGGCATGTGAGAAATATAATAATGGAAAATTGCAATAAACTTATAAATGGAAATATAAAAATAAACCCTTACAAAAAGAAGGAAAACACTCCTTGTGAATATTGCATTTATTCATCAATTTGTAGATTTGATATGAATTTTGAAGACAATAATTACAGATATATAGAAGATAAAAAAGATGATGAGGTTTGGAAGCTTATTGAAAATGAAAAAGGAGGGGAGGAAGATGAGTAAGAACATGTGGACAGATGAGCAGCTTGAAGCCATAAATTCAAGAGACTCTAATCTGCTTGTAGCAGCGGCTGCGGGTTCAGGAAAAACTGCTGTGCTTGTTGAAAGAATAATAAGGATTATAATGGATGAAGAGAATCCTGTTGATATAGATAGACTTTTAGTAGTTACTTTTACAAATGCAGCGGCATCAGAAATGAGAGAAAGAATAGGAAAGGCGATATCAGAAAAACTTTATAAAAATCCTAATTCTAAAACAATTCAAAGACAGTTTGCACTTTTAAATAAGGCGAAAATAACGACTATACACTCTTTTTGCTTGGATGTAATAAAAAACAATTTTCACTATATAGACATAGATCCAGACTTTAGAGTTGGCGATGAAACAGAAATGGTTCTTTTGAAGAGTGAAACCCTTGATGCATTATTTGAAGAAAAGTATTTAGAAGTACAAAGAAATGGAGATTCAACGTTTTTAAGACTTTTAGAAAGTTATTGCAATAATAGAGATGATTCTGCCTTGTTTGAAACTGTAATGAGTTTGTACAACTTTGCCATGAGTAATCCTTGGCCATATGAATGGATTAATTCTATGGTAGAAAAATTTAATATAGATGAAAACTTTGAGTTTGGAAATTCAGAATGGGCAAAAGTTTTGCTTAATAGTATAAACATACAACTGATTGGAATGAAAGAATCAATCGTTAATGCTCTAAGAATAATAGAAAATGAGCCAACACTTGAAAACTATATTGAAAACTATAAAGAAGATGCTGATATGCTTGATGACATTATAATGAGCTGCAGTGATTACAATAAGCTTTATAAAGCTCTAAATGATGTCTCTTTTAAAACTTTAAAAAGATGCGGCAAAGACGTAAATAAGGAAAAACAAAAACTAGTTAAAGATGCAAGAGATAGCGTAAAGAAAAAGCTAAGTGATATAGCTGTGAATATAACATCAAAGAACGAAACTTCAATAAAAAATGAAATGAATGAGCTATATCCACTTATGAAGTCGCTTGGAGAGCTTGTAATTGAGTTTAATGAAAAATATAAATTAAATAAAAGTAGAAAAAATATAATAGACTTTAATGATTTTGAGCATATGTGCCTTGAAATTTTAACTGAAAAAGATGAGGAAAATAATATAAAGCCTTCTAAGGCAGCTCTTGAAATAAGGGAAAAATATGACGAAATATTAATAGATGAATATCAGGACAGTAACCTTGTACAGGAAGTAATAATGGGAACAATATCAAGAAAGTATACAGATAACCCTAACCTGTTCATGGTTGGAGATGTTAAACAGAGCATTTATAGATTTAGAAAGGCAAATCCAAAATTGTTCCTTGAAAAGTATAATACCTATGAAAAAGGTGAAAAAGCTAAAAACAGAAAGATACTTCTTTATAAGAATTTTAGAAGCAGAAAAGAAATACTAGATGGCGTTAATTTTATCTTTAAGCAGATAATGTCATTAACTGTAGGAGAAATGAATTATACTAGTTCGGAGTTTTTAAATCCTGGTGCTAAGTATAAAGATTTAGATTCAGAAAGCGAAGGGACAAATAACAATATAGAACTTTATGTTGTTGAAAAAAATAAAGAAGAAACAGAAGTAGAAGAGGAAGAAGATATTTCTGATATAATGCTTGAAGCTAGAGTAGTTGGAAAAAGAATACTTGATATGACGCAAAATGATGATGAAAATAAAAATTTTTATGTATTTGATAAGGAAAGTGAAGGCTACAGAAAAGCCCAATATAAAGATATAGTTATACTTCTTCGTTCAACTAAGAAGTGGTCTGGGGTTTTTTATGATGAACTTAAAAAAATGGGTATACCTGTATTTGCCGATTCAAATTCGGGTTATTTTGAAAGTTCAGAAATAAAAACTATGCTTTCTTTTTTACAAGTGATAGATAACCCAATGCAGGATATTCCATTTGCGGCGGTGTTGAAGTCACCTATAGGTGGATTTTCAGTTGAAGAGTTAATAGATATAAAGTGCTTTGAAGGAGATACTTTTTATGAAAAGCTTAAAAATGGCATGAAAAAATGCTGTGGGGAAAATAAAAACAAACTTTGCATAAAAATGTTCTACTTTATTGAGAAACTAAACAGGTGGAGAAAAGAATCGCTGCATATGCCTATAGATGAATTTATATGGCATTTGTATACTGAAACTGGGTATTATGGATATGTAGGAGCAGTAAAAGGAGGAATGCAGAGACAGGCAAATTTGAGATTGCTTTTTCAAAAGGCTAAAATTTATAATGAAACCAGTTATAAGGGATTATTTAATTTTATAAACTTTATAAATAAAATCAAAGTAAGCAGTGGTGATATGGGCAGCGCAAAGATACTTGGAGAAAATGAAGATGTTGTTAGAATAATGAGTATACACAAAAGTAAGGGACTTGAGTTTCCTATAGTGTTTGTATCTGGTACAGGTAAGAATTTTAATTTAATGGATATGAATAAAGCTATACTTTTTCATAATGAACTTGGTTTTGGCCCAGATTATGTTGATTTGGAAAAAAGAGTTTCATATGGGACTCTTATGAAGGAAGCAATAAAAAATAAAATAAAATTGGAAACATTATCGGAAGAAATGAGAATACTTTATGTTGCTTTTACTAGAGCAAAAGAAAAACTCATAATAACTGGACTAGTGTCTAGTATTGAAAAAGCTGCTCTAAAATGGGCAAGTGCAATTAATAGCAGTGGTGAAAAAATTTCAGAGGATGTAGTAATCAAAGCAAAAAGCTATCTAGATTGGATATGTACTTCAATTATAAGGCATAAAGATGCTTCAACTTTAAGAGAGCTTATAGGTGAGGAAACAGAAAATGGCAAGTTAATTGAGGATGAATCCAAATGGGATATATCATTTTTAAAGAGACAGGAAGTCATAGAATTATGGCATAAAGAGGAAAGCGAAAGCTTAGATAAGATGGATTTGTTTTATAGTGAGCTTGAAAAAATCAGAAATTCTCCATATGAAAGTAGTCATTCCGGCGAAATAGAAAGAAGACTTAGCTACAAATATAAATATATGAAGGCATCTAAGCTTCCTTCACTGCTTTCTGTTACAGAATTGAAAAGACAATTCTTGGAAGATGATGAATATGGAACAAGGATGTTTATGCCAGCACTTTCTAAAAAACCGAAATTTCTGGAGGAAATTAGAGGACTTACAGCTGCAGAAAAGGGTACAGTATTTCATTCTGTAATGCAGCATTTAAATTTTTGTTCTGATAGTGGTAAAATAAATATAGAAAATATAAAAATGCAAATTGACAATATGGTATTAAGTGAAATAATAACTGATAAACAAGCGGAAACTGTAAGTGCTAAAAAGATACTTGCATTTTTGAATAGCGATATAGGAAAAAGAATTACTAATGCACTTAATGTATATAAGGAGTTTCCATTTCAGATTAGATTTAAAAGTACAGATATATATAATGATTTAGAAAAAAGTTTATATGAAAATGAAGATATAATTGTTCAAGGTATAATTGATTTGTACTTTGAGGAAGATGATGGAATTGTACTTTTAGATTATAAGACTGATTATGTTAAGGACGATAAAGTAGATGCCATAAAAGAGCGATATAGAGCACAAATAGATTACTATAGTGTTGCACTTGAGACTATAACAGGTATTAAGGTTAAAGAAAAGTATCTATATTTGTTTTATAATGGAGTAACTGTAAAAATGCAATAATTGACTTTATGATTGGAGGAGTATTTTTGGAAAAAAAGACAATAAATCAATTTAAATCTGGTAATAGAATTGAAGGATTTTTTATAATAAAATCTGTAGAGTGTAGAGTTTCTTCTAATAATAAAAAATATCTTGATATTACTTTTGGAGATAAAACAGGAGATATTAACGGAAAACTGTGGGATGTTCAAGGAGAAGATGAAAATAAATATGCTGCTAATGCTTTAGTTAAGGTAAGGGCAGCAGTGATTGAATGGCAAAATAATCTTCAACTTAAGGTTGATAAAATAAGAGAAGCAGTTCAGGAAGATAACGTCCAAATATCTGATTTTGTTCCATCAGCACCATATACCTCTGACGATATGTATGGACTTATACTTGGATATACTGATAAAATCAAAAATGATGATATAAAAAATATTGTATTTCAAGTTATTGATGAAGCTGGAGATAAATTGATGTATTGGCCAGCAGCTAAAAAAAATCACCATTCAGTGAGGGCTGGATTATTATATCATACAACTACTATGCTTAAAGCAGGAGAAAAAATTTGTGAAGTATACACGTTTTTGAACAGTGATTTAATATTTGCAGGAGTAATACTCCATGATATGGCTAAGCTTGAAGAAATGATATCCTCAGAGCTCGGAATAGTAACTGATTATAGTACGGAAGGGCAGCTTTTAGGACACATAATTCTTGGAGTTGAGAAGGTAAAAAAGGCGGCTGAAAAGGTTGGGGCAGATAAAGAAATTTCAATGATGCTTGAACATATGGTTTTATCACATCATTATGAGGCAGATTATGGAAGCCCTAAAAAGCCAATGTTCCCTGAAGCTGAGGTGCTTCATCATCTTGATGATATGGATGCATCTATGTTTGATATGCAGAAGGCTCTTGAAAATACTGAAGCTGGAGCTATGTCAGATCCAGTATGGTCTCTTGATAAGAGGAGAATATATAAATCGAAATTTGACAAGAAATAATAGTGAAGGGTTTTAACTCACAATGTTCGTTAAAAGACTAATTTTTTCGCTGTGCGAAAAGTGAAGGGTTTTACCTTCGGTAAAAGGTTAAGGTTGATTTTCCTATGTGTTACTACGGAAAATCTTTAACTTAATTATTTTTCCGCAGCAAAGCGGAAGAAAAATCACCTTAACTTTTGGCTTTAGCCGAAAAGTTCACTTTTGACAAGCGAAGCTATGTCAAACCCTTCACTTGTAATGTAAGTGAAAAAGTTAGTCTTTTAACGAGCAGAGCGAAGTTAAAACCCTTCGCTCATCTTTATTTTTTGAAGAATTCAAGTATTTTATCGCATACATAGTTTACTTCATCTAAAGTAAGTTCAGGATAGATAGGAAGTGCAAGAATTTCCTTTGAAACTTTTTCAGCTATAGGAAAATCTCCTTTCTTATATCCGAGGTAATCAAAACATTTTTGAAGATGAAGAGGCATTGGATAATATACGCTGGTTCCAATCTCATTTTCTTTAAGGAAAGAAGCGAGTTCATCTCTTTTGTCTGTTAATATATTAAATACATAATAAACAGGAGATTGGTTTCCTTTAATTTTAGGGAATCTTATATGCTCGCATTCAGAAAGTCTTTCTTTATAAACATCAGCAATTTTTGCTCTTTTATTTATAGCATCTTTTATATACTTTATTTTTACAAGAAGTATAGCAGCTTGAATTGTATCTAATCTTGAGTTATAGCCCAAATTATCATAGTGATATTTTTTTGAAGCTCCATGAACTCTATATTGTTTAGCAAGCTCAGCTAATTTATCATCGTTAGTTACAATCATGCCACCATCGCCATAGCAGCCAAGTGTTTTTGTTGGGAAGAAAGAAAATACTCCAAAATCTCCTATAGTTCCTGAGTGCTTCATGGAAGTTCCTTTTCCTTGCCACCTCATTCCAAATGCTTCAGCAGCATCTTCAAGTACTTTTAAATTATGGGTTGAAGCAATTTCCATTATTTTATCCATATCAGATACTTGACTGAAAAGGTGGATAGGAAGAATACCAACAGTGTTCTTAGTTATTTTTTCCTCTATTTTATTAGCATCAATACATATAGTATCCTCATCTATATCTACAAATACAGGTTTACCACCGTGTCTTGCAATACATGAAGCAGAGGCAAGGAAGGTAAATGGTGAAGTTATGACTTCTTTTCCATCTTTAAAACCAAGTATGTCAGAAGTTAAAACTAAGGCATCTGTACCTGAGGCAACACCAATTGCATGTTTCGCACCTGTAAATTCTTTAACAGCTGATTCAAAATCTTTTACTTGCTGTCCTAAGGTTGATATTCCATCTTTTAGAACATCATGAATAGCAGTATCAAATTCATTTTGTTTCTCGGCATATTCTCTTTTTGACGTATAAAATCCTACTTTCATAGTTATAAAACTCCTTTTAAATTATTTTACTTTTTCAACAGCTTTTATTACTTCACTTATAATATATTCTGCAGTTTCAAGTGAGAGTGTAGAATATAAAGGAAGAGTAATTTCATTTTTGTATTGATCAAATGTATTTGGATAATCAGAAATAGAATACCCAATTGACTTGTAATAAGTAAACATTGGAATAGGGGTATAGTGAACATTAGTAGGAACTCCTATTTCAGCAAGCATTTCTATTACTTTATTACGCTTTTCTTCTGTAAAATCTTTTATTCTAAGTAAATACAAATGATAAGAGGTTTCACACGCAGCGTCTTTTTTAAATGGAACAATAGCCCAAGGCTTAGCACTTAAAGCTTTATCATATAAATCAACTAAAGCTGCCCTATGCTTTAACATTTCTTCATAACGTGTAAGTTGAACAAGACCTATAGCAGCCTGAATATCGGTCATATTGCATTTCATGCCGTCAGTTAAAATGTCATATTGCCAAGCACCAAGCTTAGTTTTTGCAAGAGCATCCTTTGTTTGACCATTTAAAGCAGTGTATTTAAATACCTTGTAAAGGTCATCAAAGCCGTGGAAATGATTATTATTAAATGTTACAGCACCACCTTCAGCAGTGGTCAAATTTTTTACTGCATGGAAAGAAAAAATGTGAAAATCAGCCTGACTTCCAACTTTTCTTCCCTTATATTTTGCACCAAAGGCATGAGCGGAATCAGATATTAAAATAATATCCTCTCTATTAATTTTTTTTAGCAAAGCTCTTATTGCGTCATAGTCTACAGGAAGACCAGCTATATCAACTGATAATATGGCTTTTGTTTTTGGAGTTATAGCTGCTTCTATTTTATTTATATCAATTAAAAAACTGTCCTTTGCAACATCGACATATGTAGGTTTTATTCCTCTATGACATATTACGTTTGAAGTTGAAGCATAAGTGTAAGGCGTTGTAATAACCTCATCACCTTCTTTTATATCCATTACTTTTAGTACAAGTTCCATTCCAGCAGTATCACTTGCAACTGCAACTGCTTTTTCTGTTTCACAGTACTCTGCAATCTTTTTTTCGAATTCTGCGACTCTTGGCCCAGATGTAATCCAACCTGATTCAAGTACTTTTACAACCTCTGCTATTTCTTTATCTGTTATATCCGGTGGTGAAAATGGAATGTTATTACTCTTCATATTGATTATCTTCCTTTCAAATTAAGATTTTTTTATTGTTTTAAAGAATCCTGTATCTTTTGTGATATGAATTCCATTGGTACTAGCTATTTCGTTTTTTAAAAAGTTTAAGAAATTAATTATTTTTCTTTTATCTGTAAGTAAGCTTTTAATTTCAGGCAAGGAAAAAATATATTCTGCGAGAGGTTCTGCCTTAGTTACAACTAAACTATCTTTATAACGTTTAATTTGTGCTTCTTTAAACCAATTTTTTATAAGTTCATTACCATTTTCTAGTTGAAAGCTTTGAGTAGCATCCCAGCTTTTGCAGTATAAAAGTGAAGGATCAAATTTTGCAGCAATTTCTCTCATTTCATGCAAATGTCTTTTGCCAACTGTGGAAGCATAAAATTGACCGCCAGTTTTTAGAACTCTAAATATTTCAGAAAGAGCTTTTTCTTTATCAGGAACGTGATACAGCATGTGATTTGCAATTACTATATCAAAGGTAGCGTTGTCAAAAGGAATGTTTTGAACATCTACCACCTTAAATTTAATCTTTCCCTTAAAAGCTTTAAGGTTATTTTTAGCATCTTTAATCATTCCGCTTGAAAAGTCTGTTAAAGTCAATTCTAAATCACCTGGAACTTTTTCTATGTTTTTTAGCCATAAAGAACCATCTCCACAGCCGACCTCAAGTATTTTTGATTTCGGTTTTATTGTAAGCTCATCAAAAAACCAGCTCATCCATCCATACTTGTTTGTACTGTAAAGCTCATGTATTTTTATTCTTGCTCTAAGATTTGAGGCATTTTCATATTGAAGAAGCCATTTTTTATCTTCATTAACTACATTAATTATGTTTATAAATTTATCCCAGTTAAAGTCATTTTCATTGTCCAGCATATCTAAGGTTTCATCTATAGAACTTATAACAGTATTTATGTGGTGAACCTTTCTTTTCATTATCTCTTTTTGAATTTCAAGAGATCGTCTTAAGTTTTCATCGTAGACATCGGAAGTCATTATATTTTTTATTTCATCAAGAGATAATCCTATAAATTTTAATGTCAATATCTTTTGAAGTTTAGGAAAATCATGTTTTGAATATAATCTGTGACCAGAAGAATTATGCGATGATGGCTTAAGTAAGTTTATTTTATCATAGTATCTAAGTGTTCTCAAAGTAATACCTGATTTTTTTGCAAATTCACCTGTAGTATAAAATACTTCTTTCAAGTTTTTCACCTCTATAAAGTATAATACCACATAACGTAACGTAATGTGCAAGGAAAAAATAAAATTAATTATTTTACCAATAATGGTTAAAAAGTGGTATATTATAAATATATGTTATATATTTGGTTAAACAAAATTTTATGTAAGATGTGTATAGGAGAAAATTATATGAAGGATAAGAAAAAAAGTTTTTTTAACAGGTTTACTGCTTTAACTTTTATTGTGTTTATTGTAGCTATTGCTATATGTGTAAAATTAGTAATACTTCAAGTTGTCCGAGCTGATGAATACAAATCTCAGGCTAATACAAAATCTCATAAATTTATAAAAGAAACTGCTGCAAGAGGAGAAATAACAGATTCAAAAGGTAGAAAGTTGGCAACAAACAATCAAAGCTATAATATAACCTACATGGAAACGGATACGAATGAAAAAAGCTTTTATACTACAATTGCAAAGGTATTTTATCTTTTAAATAGGTGTGGGGAAAATAAAAATGACGATTTCCCAATTAAAGTAACACCAGATTATTATTTTGATTTTAATACAACAGATGAAGATGAAGTAAAGGCAGATAAAATAAGTTTTTTAAGTAAAAGGGGAATTAAAGCAAACATAATAAAAAATTTATATGGTGATATAAAATGGAATAAACTTACTAAGGCTCAGCAAGCTAATGTAAATAAATATACTTTGAAAGTGTCAGCTAAATATGTTTTTGACAAACTTAAAAAAACGTATAAAATTCCTAACTCTTATAGTTTCACTATAGATGGAAAAACTGTAAATAAAAAATGTACTTTGGAAGATACAAGAAAATTTATGGTTGAAAAAGATGCCGTTCAAATGCAAAGTTATTCTGGATATAAACCTGTTGATATTGCAAGCAATATAAAAAAGGAAACAGCTATAACCTTCCTCCAGAAATTAAATGAACTTCCGGGAATAAATGTTGAGGAAAAACCTATAAGATATTACCCTTATGAAAAGCTTGCTTCAAATGCTATTGGGTACATTGGTAAAATATCTACATCGAGCGATGATGAAAGTGATTCGTACACAGAAAGGGGATATGATGTAAGTTCTGATCTTATAGGAATATCCGGGCTTGAATCAGCAGAAGAAGATAGATTAAAGGGAACTGCTGGAGGAAGGGTTGTAGAGGTGGATAAAAGTGGAAGAGTAATAAATGAGTTTGCAAGTAAAGATTCTTACGCAGGCCAAAATATAAAGACTACTTTAAATGCTGATGTTCAATATACTGCTGAGCAAGCACTTGAAAAATCAATGCAGAATTTGAGGGAAAGTCCGGGGAATGGTACAAATGGATCTTACACAGGAAATGCAACGAGGGGAGCAGCAGTAGCCATAGATGTTAATACTGGTGGTGTTATAGCACTCGCACAGTCACCAAACTTTAACCCAAATGATTTTGCTGATCCAAATGGAATTTCCGATGCTGTTAAGAAAAAAAATTTTCCAACCGTAGAAGATCAAATAAAGAATTTAAAGATTCCAAGCGATCTTATAGATACATTATTTCCAGTAGATAAGACTACAGGAAAAAGAACAGATCCTTATGATTATCTTCCAAAACCAATGTATGATTATCCTACTATGGGACTCACTCCTCCAGGGTCAACTTTTAAAATGCTTACTGCAATAGCTGGACTTGAAACTAAAACAATAGATCCTTCTTTTACAATTGAAGATAATGGACACTACGATGATGGAAATAATGATAAAAGAGACTTTACTAAATCTGATGGAGCTCTTGGAACACTTGATTTAGTTCATGCTATAGCAAAATCAAGTAATCCATATTTTATGACAGTATCAGAATTGCTTAGGAAAGCTTCTGGATATGATATACTAGCCAAGTATGCATGGGAATTTGGGCTTGGAGTACAGCCAAATTCTGAAGTCAATCCATCAACTGGAATTGAGATTAAAGAGAATTTTGGTCAGACTTTTAATACCTATAGTACAAGAAGTAACCTTGGTCAACAAGCAGCATGGGAAATAATGAATGATCTTAAGAATAAAGCCTATGATAAAAAAGCTCAATCAATAGATTTACATACTAATAGTTCTGATAATAGTTCTATTGGGAGTTTAAAATCAGAGATAAAGCAAAAAATAAGAGACTATGTTATAAATGCTAAATTTGATAAGAAAGAGTTTTCTGACGTTTTAAGTAAATTTGCACAAAGCAGTGGTATTACAATTTCAGATAGCAGTATGACGGCTATAGTGAGTGGAGCTAAATCTGTTGTAGAACATGCTATTAGTTCTGGAGCTACTCCATATAATATTCATAATGCAGCTATTGGGCAGGGATATGATAATTATACCATGGTACAGCTTGCAAATTACATTGCAACAATAGCTAATGGGGGTAAAAGGCTTAAAGTGCATTTGGTTGATGAAATAACAGATCCTATTACTAAAAGTGTAGTATTTAAATGTGATCCTCAAGTTATAAAAGATACTCATATTAGTAAGTACACTCTTGATAAGGTAAAAGAGGGGATGGCACTTGTTAATAGTGAAGGTACTGCTGCAGGCAAATTTGATGGATTACCATTTACTACAGCAGGCAAAACAGGTACTGCAGATGCTTTTGAACTTAATTTTCAAGAGAAGATAAGAAGATCATCCTACGCTGTTTATGTAGGTTTTGCACCCGTAGAAAATCCTAAAATAGCAGTTGCTACTGTAATATATGATGGAGGTTTTGGTAATCAAATAACCAATGTGGCTAGAGCAATATATGAATCGTATTTTAAAAATGTGGAGAAAATGACGGGTGTACCAGAGGACGTTATTGGAAGCACAACTGCAAAGCCAGAAGTAGACAGTATGCAAAGTAACAATGCTTCGTCGCGTTAAAAAAATTCTATAAATCTAAGTGGTGAATTTAAGCGAGTACCTGCTCAGGGTATAGAAGGATAACGATCATACACGAGGTTTGGGATATAATCCCATTATCCTTCTTTAACTTGTATTACGCATATATATATTAGCCCATGCCCCGTGCATGTTTACTCGCTGAAAGAATGCTCAGACAATTGAAATATCTAAGTATTTTACAATTTTAGCCTTTCAGGTATCATCTAAATAAGTTTTACCTTGTATTCTTTAAGCCAAATATTTAGCTGTATCAAATAGGCAATGAGTTGAGGACCTTTCATAAGCTGACCAAACCATGGAGTTTTGTATGAAGTTCCTCCAGTTTCAACAAGTTCTTTAACATTTTTTAAATCTATTATATCTAAAATAGGTGAGGTTTTATCATTTATGATTTCTTTAAGCCAGTTTTGAACTATAGAAGTATATCCAGGATCAAAGGTCTTTGGATATGGACTCTTTTTTCTTTCAATTACATCTTGAGGGAGTATACCTTCAGCCGCTTTTCTCAATATGCCCTTTTCCCTATTACCATAAAATCTCATCTCGGGTGGAATATTATAAGCATATTCAACTAGTCTATAGTCTGCAAAAGGAACTCTAACTTCAAGACTATTAGCCATACTCATTCTATCTTTTCTTGTAAGTAGCGTTATCATAAACCATTTTATATTTAAATATACAAGTTCCCTCATTTTTCGTGCATAAGGGGTATCGGTGTCAAGATAAGGCACATTTTTTAAATTTTCTTTATACTTTTTATCTACGAATTCTTGAAGATTTATTGATTTAAATTCAGGAGAAAGTAGACTGCTTCTTTCTTTTACAAACCTTGACCAAGGAAAAGTTTTAGCTTCCAACATTTCTTTTCTTACAAACCAAGGGTATCCTCCAAATATTTCATCGGCACATTCACCGGATAGCGCAACTATATTGTCTTTTCTGACACCTTTGCAGAATAAATATAGAGAAGAATCTATATCCGCCATTCCTGGAATATCATTTGCTTCAACTGCTTCCTTTAAAGCGTGAGCTAAATCAGCATTGTTGTTTATTATCTTGTGATGATTACTTCCAATAAACTGATGAACTTTTTCAGCCCATACACTATCAGGGGTTATTACAAAATTATCATTTTTAAAATACAAATCATTATCTTTATAATCTATGGAATAGGTGTTTAAAGTTTTGCCTTGCTTTTTAAATTCTTTTGCTGCCACGGCAGATATTATACTGGAATCAAGACCACCTGATAAAAAAGTGCAAACTGGCACATCAGCGTAAAGTTGTCTTTTTATCGCATCAACTAATATACTTCTAATGTGATCAGCCGTTTCCTCAACATTTTCCGTATGATCATAGCAAGTAAGTTCCCAGTATTCATGAAGCTCTAAGGAATGGGGGGTAAATTCAAGATAGTTAGCAGGTGGAACGTCATATATATCCTTTAAAACTCCACTGCCAAGGTTTCTTGCAGGTCCTAAAGCAAAAATTTCAGTAAGTCCTTCCTCTGTAAGTACTGGTTCAACCAAAGGATTTGCAAGAAGGGTTTTTATTTCTGAACCAAATATAAGATTGTGATCTTTTAAGGTATAAAATAAAGGTTTTACACCAAGTGGGTCTCTGGCAAGAAAAAGTTTTTCATCATTTTCCGAGTAAACTCCAAATGCAAAAATTCCATTTATGTGTTTTAAACAATCTTTTCCCCAATGTATATAAGCAGTTAATAAAACCTCAGTATCTGAATAAGAGTCAAAAGTATAGCCTGCTTTTATTAGAAGTTTTCTTACGTCCTCTGTGTTATAAAGTTCACCATTATAGACTATAATGTACTTTTTACCATTGTGCAATTTTATCATAGGTTGGTTTCCGCCTTTAGGGTCTACTACTATAAGACGTCTATGTCCAAGAAGTGCGTTTTTAGATATATAATAACCATGAGAATCTGGTCCTCTTTTTTTTAAAGTGTCAGTCATAAGTTCTATTACTTTATTATATCCAGTTAGATTTTTTTGAAAGTTGACAAATCCTGCAATACCACACATAACTTATATCACCATTCTTTTATAATATAGTTTATAAATTATATTATGTTTTTTTTCTCAAAATTGATACAAAAACATAATTTTATATTGTTTTTTAATGACAAAGGTGATATATTATATATGAACACATGAATAAATGTTCATATGTTCATTAGAATGATTATTTCACCAATAAGGAGTTGTTAGCATATGAGTGAAGAAGAAAATGCACTTAAATGTGAAAATAATGTTATTCACGTTGATGTTATAAAAAAAGTAAAAGAGATTATGCCAGAAGACGAAGAGCTTAGTGATTTATCAGATTTATTTAAAATTTTTGGAGATAGTACAAGAATAAAAATAATATGTGCATTATTTAATTCTGAAATGTGTGTGTGCGACATAACTTGTCTTTTAAACATGAAGCAGTCTGCTATATCACATCAATTAAAGATATTAAGGCAAGCTAAGCTGGTTAAGTATAGGAGAGAGGGAAAGGTCGTATATTATTCACTAGATGATGAGCATATAAAAGGTATATTTAACATGGGAATTATGCATATAAGAGAAAAATAACAAAGCTAGGAGTGGTAAAGATGGAAAGTGGTAGTGCGCTAAAAAAGCAATTTTATCTCGAAGGGCTTTGCTGTGCTAATTGTGCAGCTAAAATAGAAAACAAAGTAAATGAACTTGAAGAAATAGAGACTGTAAATTTAGATTTTGTTACAAAAAAGCTTACAATACAGATGTATAAGAAAAGTGACGCTGAGGTAACAGAAAATAAAATAATAGGAATAGTAAAAAGTATCGAAGACGAAGTAAAGGTTATTAATTTGAATGATATGTCAAAGGATGACCATGAGGAAGAAGAGACAAGTAAGGCTGACATCATAAGGTTTGCAGTAGGAGTTGTAATCTTTATAGCAGCGTATATTTTTAAATTTCCTAAAACCATAGATTTAATCCTTTATGTTATAAGCTATATTATTGTTGGAGGAGACGTTTTAATAAGGTCTATAAAAAATATAGGAAAAGGACAAATATTTGATGAGAATTTTTTAATGGTAGTTGCTACTATAGGAGCTTTTGCCATAAAAGAGTATCCAGAAGCAGTTTCTGTTATGATTTTTTATCAAATAGGAGAGTTTCTTCAAGATGCGGCAGTTGAAAAATCTAGAAAATCTATATCGGCACTTATGGACATAAAACCAGATTTTGCAAATCTTATAGAAGGTGAGAATGTTAATAGGGTCAATCCAGAGGAAGTTGCTGTTGGAAACACAATACTTGTAAAGCCTGGTGAGAAAGTTCCATTGGATGGAACTGTTATAGAAGGAGAGTCAATGCTTGATACATCGGCTGTAACTGGTGAATCTGTTCCTAGGAAGGCGAAAATCAACAGTGAAGTTTTTTCTGGTTCTATAAACAAAGAAGGACTTTTAAAAATAGAAGTTACTAAGGAATTTAAAGAGTCTACAGTATCAAAAATACTTGATTTAGTTGAGAATGCATCTTCTAAAAAGGCTGTTACTGAAAAATTTATAACAAAATTTGCAAGATATTATACACCAGCAGTAGTTTGTATTGCCTTATTTCTAGCAATTGTACCACCACTAGTTCTAAAAAATGCAGTATTTTCAAATTGGATTTATAGAGCACTTGTATTTCTTGTAGCATCATGTCCATGTGCAATCATATTATCTGTACCGTTAAGCTTTTTTGGAGGAATTGGAAGTGCTTCAAAGCAAGGTATTTTAGTTAAAGGCGGAAATTATATTGAAGCTTTAAAAAATATAAATACTGTAGTGTTTGATAAGACAGGAACGCTTACTGAAGGAAAATTTAATGTCAACAAAATTCAAGCTTATAATGGATTTTCTGATGAAGAAGTTTTAAAATATGCAGCGTATGCTGAAGTCTTTTCAAATCACCCTATAGCAATTTCAATACGTGGTGCATATAAGGATGATATTAAAAAAGATATTATTTCAAATTATAAAGAAGTATCTGGATTTGGAGTACAAGCTGAAATTTTTGGAAAAACTGCTTGTATTGGAAATGCTAATTTCATGGAACAGAATAAAGTAGAAGTTTCTAAAATTGATTTAAATGAAGTTTTTGGAACTATTGTGCATGCATCTGTTGATGGTGTATATGCAGGATATATTGTTATTTCAGATAATATAAAGAAAGACGCTGTACAGGCTGTTAAGGAATTAAAAGCTATTGGAGTTAAAACTGTAATGCTTACAGGAGATAATAAAAAACCGGCTTCTATAGTAGCAAATAAGATAGGTATAGACGAAGTTTTTGCTGAACTTTTACCTCAGGATAAAGTTCAAAAGATAGAAGATATGTACAGTAAAAAAACTGATTCTAGAATTGCTTTTGTAGGAGATGGTATAAACGATGCGCCAGTTCTTGCAAGGGCAGATGTTGGAATATCAATGGGGAGCGTTGGTTCAGATGCAGCAGTAGAGGCTTCAGATGTTGTAATAATGAATGATGAACTTCATAAAATATATACTGCTATAAAGATAGCTAAAAAGACAAACAAAGTTGTATGGCAAAATATTATATTTGCAATAGGAATAAAACTTGTAGTTCTTACTTTGGGAGCACTTGGATATGCCAATATATGGGAAGCTGTATTTGCTGATACAGGAGTAGCACTCATAGCAGTAGTTAATTCACTTAGAGTACTGAGAATAGACTGATTATATCTGTTGAGCAAGGTAATTTTTTTGAAAGCACGATTTAAATAGAAGCTAATAAATTTTAGTTGAAAATCTAAAAAAGACTTAGAACTTTCAATCTGTTTGAGCAAAGCGAGTTATTAAAAGTTCTTAGTCTTTTTTAGATTTTTAACTTTAGATTTATAGCCTTTATTTAATGTGCCGAAAAAATATTACTTTGCTCCATTCCAGTCACTTTCGTATTTATCAGAGTCTTTTGTTATAGTAGCAGCTCTATTTTCTCCGTTTTCCCAAATTATGTTTTCATTTGTTCCATCATTTCCTACAGATACAAATTTAAATTCAATATAAGTATCTATAGGTAGTGCAATAGTTCCTTTCCAGCTTGGATATAAATTTTCATCAGTAGTCAGATTAAAGGCATTTTTGATATCCCAATTTCCAAGTTCCTTAATATTTCCACATACATATAATTCTTCACCGAAGTATGATGTTTTGTTGTTTACTTTAAAAGTAAAATCAACTGTGGACTCTTCAACTTTCTTGTCTTCGGATTTTTTATTTGTTTCACATTGTTCTTTTGTTTCGCAGTTAATATCCTTAGGAGTTTCGGTTGAAGGTTTAGTCAATGTTATTGTGCTTGTTTCCTTAGCTTCTAAAATATTTTTAGTTCCAGTAGAAGAAGATTTAACAATAGAAGTTTCAGTAGCTTTTTTTATGCTAGTATTTATATGGTCAGTAGAACTAGTTTTTGTTGAAGTCGACTTTTTTACATTACTTTTTTTCATATCCTCAATCTCCTTACAATATAATTTATATAAAAATTTTATGAATATCCTTTTGAAACATAGTATTATTTTAATAAAGTACTGAATTATATAGATTTATATAAGTTTTAGCCGAATTATCCCAACTGTTATTTTCACTCATTGCTCTTTTAACAAGTTTTGTCCAATTATCCTTTTCGTTATAATAAAAATATTCAGCATTTCTAATTACATGAAGCATATCATAAGCATTGTAATTAGTAAATGAAAAGCCATTACCTTCTCCATTGCAAGGATTAAATGGTTGAACAGTATCTTTTAGACCACCAGTTTCACGAACAATAGGGAGGCTGCCATATCTTAAAGCTATAAGCTGTCCTATTCCACAGGGCTCAAATAATGATGGCATAAGGAACATATCAGAAGCTGCATATATTTTTTGAGCAAGACTGCTGTCAAAATATATATTTGCAGATAGTTTATTTGGATATTTCCATGCGAAGTATTTAAACATATCCTCATATTTTCTTTCACCTGTACCGAGTACTACAAGCTGTATTCCATCTTGAAGTAATTCTTCAAGGACGCAAGCAATTAAATCAAATCCTTTTTGGTCTACAAGCCTAGACACAATTCCTATTAAAGGAGTTCCTTCGCTAGGTGTGAGATTAAGCATTTTTTGGAGTTCAGTTTTGTTTTTTGTTTTATTATAAAGGCTGTTTGAATCAAAATTAAAAAACAAATTTCTATCTGTGCTAGGGTTCATTAAATCATAGTCTATTCCATTTACTATTCCCCATAAATCGTTAGATCTTGATTGCATTATACCATGAAGATGTTCACCGTAATATGGAGTTTTTATTTCCTGAGCATAAGTATTGCTTACAGTTGAAATTTTATCGGCAAATAGCAAACCACCTTTCATATATGAAACGCCATCATAAAACTTTAAGCAATTTTCATTAAAATATCCTTCATTTAAGCATAAAAGCTCATTTAGAACGCTTTTATCAAAAACTCCTTGATACTTTAAATTGTGTATAGTATAAATTGTTTTTATGTGATTGTAGTTTGAATAATCTCTGTAGTGCTCCTTTAATAAAACTGGTATCATTGATGTTTGCCAATCGTTGCAGTGGATTACGTCAGGATTGAAATCTCCCATATAAGTTATAGCTTGTAAAATTGCTCTGGAGAAATAAGCAAATCTTTCACCATCATCATAATACCCATAGCATCCAGCTCTTTTAAAGTAGTAATCATTATCTATGAAATAAAATGGTATACCATCATATTCATAGTACTCTAGTCCACCATATTGACTTCTCCATCCAACAGGAACGTTAAAACTTGCAATATGATGAGTGTTATATTTGAAATTTTCTGGAATGTCTGAATATTTAGGAATTATAACCCTTGCATCTATACCTAACTTTCTAAGAGCCTTTGGAAGAGCATAGGCGACATCACCAAGTCCTCCAGTTTTCAAAAAAGGAAAACTTTCTGAAGCAGCAAATAGTACTTTCAAGTAATCATCTCCATTATAATATTTTTACATCATGTTTATAATTATTGGTAAAGAGAACGTTTTTCAATAACAACAGGGTATTCCTTATCACCTTTTAATTCTTTACCTTCTTCAATTAGAACATTTTTATCTATTATTACATTTGTAAGTTTAGCGTTTTCCTTTATCTCGCAATTCTGCATTATAATGCAGTTTCTAACTTTTGCACCTTTATGAATTATTACTCTTCTTGATATTATGCTATTTGTTACAAATCCTTGAATCAAGGAACCATTAGCTATAAGTGAATTACATACATATGAGCCGTTAAAGTATTTTGTAGGAGCTTCATCCATTACCTTAGTGTATATAAGACCATTACTAAAAAAAAGTTCTTTGTTTATATCAAGGCTCAGCATGTCCATATTAGCTTCATAGTAAGATTGAATTGAATCGATGCACTTTAAGTAACCTTTAAATTCATACCCATTGATATTTAGATTGTTGCAATTTCTATAAATCCACTCAGAAATTGTAGACCAGAAACCTGTTTTTATGCAAGAATTTAATATGTTTATTAACAAACTTTTATCCATTATAAACATTTCCATGGATATGTTTTGATTATTTTCTGTACCTATATTTTTACCTATACCTAAAACTTCAGAATTTTCATTCAAATTAAGAATGTTACGATTTAGAAAGTGCGTTTTACCGTCAGTGATTTTTTTGTATATTATAGTAATATCGCTGCCAGATTCTTCATGGAATTTTGCTGCTTTCTCATAGTTAATATTACATATCATAAAGGATGAAGAGATTATAATTTTTGATTGCTTACTTCTGTATATATACTCCATATTATTTTTTAGCATTTCAATATCACTGAGATATGAGTTTACTCCACCAAAACTAAATACAAAAAGACCATTTAATTTTCTATCAAGGTCCCAAGGCTTGCCAGAACCAAGGTGGTCAATAAGCGATCTTGAGTTCCCTTCAGTTAGTATTCCTACATTTCTTATTCCCGAGTTTACAAGATTTGAAAGAACAAAATCTATGATTCTGTATCTTCCAGCTACTGGAATTGAAGCCAAAGGTCTTTTTTTCGTAAGTACTTTTATAGATGCATCATCTTCACTTAAAGTTAAAATTGACATATAATCATTTAACATTTTTCCACCTCATTTATCAGATTAAGTCTTCTTTTATTTTCTTATCTTCGCCTATAACGGTAATTTTTTCCCCATCACCAATTTTGCAATTATCTGATACTTTAGAATTGCATCCGATAATAGCTTTTTTAATTATTACGTTATCGCCTATATTTACATTTGGCATAATAACTGAATCTTTAATAATAGAATTATTACCTACATGTACATTTGGAAATAGTACTGAATTATGAACAGCACCCAAGACTACACAGCCTTCAACTATTAAAGAACCTTTTACATCTGAATCGCAGCCAATATATTGAGGTGGACGTGTAGGATTAACAGAATATATTTTCCAGGCTGGATCATATATGTTTAGTTCATTATTATCATTTAATAAATCCATGTTTGCTTGCCACAAACTATCTATTGTTCCAACATCCTTCCAATAACCATCAAAATGATAAGCATATAATGACCTTTTATCATTTAACATGTTTGGAATTATATTTTTCCCAAAGTCGTTACTAGACTTTTCATCATCTTCATCTTGTTGCAAGTATTTTTCAAGAAGCTTCCAATTAAAAATATATATTCCCATTGAAGCTAGGTTACTTTTCGGTTTTTTTGGTTTTTCTTCAAATTCGTATATTTCATTATCTTCATTTGTATTCATAATGCCAAATCTGCTAGCTTCTTCTATAGGTACTTCAATTACTGCTATGGTTGCATCTGCTTTTTTTTCTTTATGGTAGTCCAGCATTTTAGAATAATCCATTTTGTAAATATGATCCCCTGATAATATTACTACATATTCAGGTGAAAAAGAGTTTACAAAGTGCCTGTTTTGATAAATTGCATTTGCTGTTCCTTTATACCAATTTCCACCAGTTTCTTTCATATAAGGAGGAAGAAGACTAACTCCCCCGTCGTTTCTATCAAGATCCCAAGGGCTTCCTATACCTATGTGAGCGTTTAGTTCTAAAGGTCTGTATTGAGTTAAAACGCCAACTGTATCAATTCCAGAATTTGAACAATTACTTAATGTAAAATCAATAATTTTATATTTTCCTCCAAATGGAACAGCTGGTTTAGCAGTTTTTCTGGTAAGTATGCCCAGACGACTACCTTGTCCACCAGCTAAAATCATTGCTATAACTTCCTTTTTTAACAAGAATATCCCCTCCCTACTTTTGTATAAAAAAATAAAATAAGAACTGAACTACATTTCTATTTTACAATATTTTCTTGAAAAAGAGAATGGCTAAATAGAAATATTAATGCAAAAGTTTTAAAATAAATCAATATTATGTGTGACGTGAATATTTATGGTAAATAAGTAAATAATACTATATATTGTTATTCAATTAAAGTATTTTTTTGTGATACTTGACAATTAGTAAATTAAGTTATATTATTAAAACATACTAAATATATAGAAAAACTAAAAAATGGGTGTGTTTATTATGAAAATATCAACAAAAGGAAGATACGGATTAAAGGCTATGGTAGATTTGGCTGTTAATTCAATAAATGATAGTGTTACACTTAAAAGTATATCACAAAGACAGAATATTTCAGAAGGTTATTTGGAACAAATTTTTTCCTCTCTTAGGAAAGAAGGACTTGTAAAGGGAAGAAAGGGTTCTCAGGGTGGTTATGTGCTTGCAAAAAGTATGAATGAAATAACTGTAGGTAATGTTTTAAGAGCACTTGAAGGAGATCTTGTTGTTGTTGAAAGAGATGATAATCAAGTTGTTAATGAAGATAAGCTTGATAGCTGTATAAGAAATAACATATGGGATCGTTTGAATAATGCTATAAGTGAAATAGTAGATTCTATCACACTTGAGGATTTGGTGATTAATTATAATAATCTAATAAATTCAAATTATATGTATTATATCTAGACTGAATAGTTTGATTTTTGCAATTAATAAATATTGCGAAGTAATTGGAGTTAAGGGTTTTAACTCGCTTTGCTCGTTAAAAGACTAACTTTTTCACTTGTGTGAAAAGTGAAGGGTTTGATGATGCTTTGCACGTCAAAGGTGAACTTTTCGGCTAAAGCCAAAAGTTAAGGTGATTTTTCTTCCGCTTCGCTGCTGAAAAATTATTAATTTAAATTAAAGATTTTCTGTAGAGAAACGGGTTATAGAAATCCCATAACACCTTGTTCAAGAAGGATAATTGGCAAAGCCCAAGCTTCGTATATGTTTATCATAATTAACTTTTTACTGAAGGTAAAAAAGTTAGTTATTACTTTGCAATATTTATATACTATAAATCCTAGTAAAAATGTATGTTTAATATTAGTTTATAAATAAAAAAAATAGTGGGGTGGCTTAAATGAGTAAAATTTATAATAACATTATTGAAACTATAGGAAAAACACCTTTAGTTCAATTGAAAAACTATAAAGAAAAAGAAGGATTTAATGGAAATATACTTGGAAAAGTTGAATATTTTAATCCATCTGGAAGCATAAAAGATAGAATTGCATATTCTATGATTAAAGATGCTGAAGATAGAGGTAAAATAAATAAAGATACGGTTATAATTGAACCTACAAGTGGAAACACAGGAGTTGGATTAGCTTTAATCTCTGCTGCTAAGGGATATAGACTTATACTTACAATGCCTGAGACTATGAGTATTGAAAGAAGAAAGCTTCTTAAAGCATACGGTGCTGAGCTAGTATTAACACCAGGAGTAGAAGGAATGAAGGGTGCTATTAAAAAGGCAGAGGAGTTAGCTAAGGAAAATTCAAATTCTTTTATACCTCAACAATTTGATAATCCTTCAAATCCAGCTATTCACAAGGTTACTACTGGAGAAGAAATATGGGAAGATACAGATGGAAAAGTTGATGCTGTAGTTGCAGGAGTAGGAACAGGTGGAACTATTACAGGAATTGCAAGAACTTTAAAAGAGAAAAATCCAAATATTAAAATTATTGCTGTGGAACCATTTGATTCACCTGTACTTTCAGGAGGAAAATCAGGTCCTCATAAAATACAAGGAATAGGCGCCGGATTTGTTCCAAAAGTTTTTGATAGAAGTCTTGTGGATGAAATAATTACAATAAAAAATGAAGAAGCATTTGCAGCAACTAAAGAATTAGTTGTTACAGAGGGAATACTTGCAGGTATATCAGCTGGTGCTGCTTTGTATGCAGGAAAAATTGTTGCAAGTAGACCTGAATTTTCAGATAAAAATATAGTTGTTATTCTTCCAGACAGCGGTCAAAGATATTTATCAATGCCTGTATTTGATTAATGTTTTGTAGTATAATTATATAAATGGTGTATTTTAAAGCGCAGTGCAAAAGTCACTGCGCTTTAATTAAATTAGTGAAAAGGGTGATAATGTGAAAAGGCATGTCTATATGGATTATTCAGCAACTACTATGGTTCTTGATGAGGTTGTTGAAGAGATGAAACCATATTTTAGCGAATTCTATGGTAATCCGTCTTCCGCTTATTCTTTTTCAATGAAAAGCAAAATTGCGTTAGATGAGGCTAAAAATACTATTGCAACAATTTTAAATTGTAAAAATGAAGAAGTATTTTTTACTAGTGGTGGTACAGAAAGCGATAATTGGGCACTGATTGGCACAGCTATGGCAAACAAAAATAAGGGGAAACATATAATAACAACTTCTATAGAACATCATGCTATACTTAGTGCTTGTAAGTTTTTAGAAAGCCAAGGGTTCGAAATTACATACCTTCCTGTAAATTCAGAAGGGCTAGTGTCTATAGATGATTTAAAAGGAAGTATAAAAGATGAAACTATATTAGTATCTATTATGGCAGCAAACAATGAGATAGGTACAATTGAACCTATTAATGAAATAGGAAAAATCCTTAAGGAAAAAAATATTATATTTCATACGGATGCAGTTCAAGCAGCAGGGCATATTAAGCTTGATGTAAACCAAATGAATGTAGATTTAATGTCAGTTTCAGGACATAAAATTTATGCACCAAAAGGAATAGGAATACTTTATATTAAAAGAGGAACCCAAATAAGTAATTTGATTTACGGTGGACAGCAGCAAAGAGGAAGAAGAAGTGGAACTGAAAATATACCATATATAGTTGGAATTGCTAAGGCGTTTGAAATAGTATATAGTGATCTTGAAAAAGAAGTTGAAAGGCAAAAAAGATTGAGAGATATTTTTATAAATGAAGCTCTTAAAATTCCAAATGTAAAATTAAATGGACCTAGGGATGAAAAAAGACTTTCAAATAATATAAATTTATGTTTTAATGGAAAAGATGGAGAGGGTATTTTAATAAACTTGGATATGGCAGGTATTTGTGCTTCACTTGGGAGTGCATGTTCTGCTGGGGCAATAGAACCTTCACATGTACTTACAGCCATTGGGCTTTCAAGAGATGATGCAAAAAGTTCAATAAGATTTACAATAGGAAAATTTACAACAGAAGAGGATATTAATTATACCCTAAATAAATTATGCGAAATTTTAAAGTAAATCAGCTATTTCTTTTTCACAAAATTCGTAGAAACATCGATATTTTATGAAAATAAATAGCGATTTACTAATTAAAATTATATAAAAAAGATAAGGTAATGGTGATAATGTATGAATAAAAAAGTTGTTATAGGAATGAGCGGAGGGGTTGATAGTTCTGTAGCGGCTTATTTGCTAAAAAAACAAGGATATGATGTTATAGGAATAACTATGAAGTTAACTCCAGACGATGCTTTTTATAATGAAAAAGAAGGAGGCTGCTGCTCAATTTCAGCTGTTGAAGACGCTAGAAGAGTAGCCTATAAACTTGAAATACCATTTTATGTAATGAATTTTACAGAAGTATTTAAAGATAAAGTAATTGATTATTTTGTAGATGATTATTTAAAGGGCAGAACTCCTAATCCTTGTATTGCATGTAATAAATATATAAAGTTTGATGCTCTTCTTAAAAAAGCTCAAAGTTTAGGTGCCGATTATGTTGCTACAGGTCATTACTGCAAAATTTCAAAAGAAAATGGAAGGTATGTAATAAGAAAATCTGTTGATGATAAAAAAGATCAAACTTATGTTATGTATAATATGACTCAATATCAACTTGAGCATACACTAATGCCATGTGGAGATTATGAAAAGGAGCATATAAGGGAGATTGCAAAGGAAATAGGACTTAATGTGTTTAATAAAAGGGACAGTGAAGAAATATGTTTTGTTCCAGATGATGACCATGGTGGTTTTATCAAAAGACAGTGTCCAAATGATATAAGAGAAGGAAATTTTGTAGATGAAAAAGGAAACTTTATAGGCAAACACAAAGGAATAGCTTATTATACTATAGGACAAAGAAAAGGACTTGGAATATCAGCGGGTAAGAGAATATTTGTAACAGATATAAAAGCAGACAAAAATGAAGTTGTTCTTGGTGATGAAAAGGATATTTTTAAGAATGAACTTATAACAAAGAATAATAATTTTATACCTTTTGATAAATTAGAAGAACCTATGGAAGTAGACGCTAAAATAAGGTATAATGCAAAAACATCAAAAGCCATAATAAGTCCTATAGAGAATGGAAGAGTAAAGATTAAATTTGAAATTCCTCAAAGAGCTATAACTAAAGGACAGTCTGCTGTATTTTATAAAGGAGATCTTTTAGTTGGTGGTGGAATTATAGATGAAATTGTTTAAGACCATAAGTGATTTAAGCAGGGTGTGTGATTTACTTGGAAAAGTGGCTTCTTAGAAATGTAAAAGCAAATATAAATAAATTATCAAAAGAATTTGGAATTAGTGAAGTATTAACAAGAATATTATTAAATAGAGGAATATATAATAAAAGCGATGAAAGGCGTTTTATAAATCCATCTTTAAACATGCTCTATAATGCTAAGTTGATGAAAGATATTGAAAAGGGAGCTTTTATAATAAAGGATGCAGTAGAAGATAGCCAAAGCATATTAATAGTAGGAGATTACGATGTTGATGGGATTATGAGCACATATATGCTTTATGAAGCTATATCTAAATTTACTAATAAAGTGAGCTACTATATTCCTGATAGAATTACAGAAGGATATGGAATTAATGAAAATATAATTTTATATGCTAAAGATAATAATTTTGATGTAATCATAACTTGTGATAATGGAATTGCAGCAATAAAGCAAATGGAAATGGCTAAAAAGTTTGGAATGAAGGTTGTTATAACCGATCATCATGATGTTCCGTTTGTAGAAGAAAATGGAAAAAAGAGTTTTGTGGTGCCCAATGCTGACGCAGTTGTAAATCCTAAACAGGAGGATTGTAAATACCCATTTAATAAGTTATGTGGCGCAGGAGTTATTTTTAAGTTTATACAGGTTCTATATGAAATCATGAATATTGACATATGCCAAAGCTATAGTTTTTTGGAATATGCAGCTATTGCTACAGTATGTGATGTTGTAGATATTATAGACGAAAATAGGATAATTGTAAAAAAGGGACTTGAGCTTATAAATAATACTAAAAACATAGGATTGAAGGCTCTTATTAATGAAGTTGGATTAGGCGATAAGGAAATAAATGTTTATTCACTTGGATTCGTCATAGGACCTACAATTAATGCTGTGGGAAGGCTTAAACACGCAAAAATAGCTTTAAAATTACTTTTATGTAAAGATGAAAAAGAGGCAGTCGAATTTGCAAAAGAGCTTCATGAATTTAATGTGGAAAGACAGGAAATAACAAACTTAGGAGTACAAAAAGCTGAAGAGGTCATAGAAAAGCTTCATTTTTCAATGAATAAAGTTCTTGTGATTCATTTAAACGATATACATGAAAGTGTTGCTGGAATAATTGCAGGAAGAATTAAAGAGAAATATAATGTTCCTACTATAATATTTACAGATGCAAATGAAGGTATTAAAGGCTCCGGTAGGTCAATTGAAGAATACAACATGTTTGAAGGGTTAGTTGAGTGTAGAGACTTAATTGAAAAATTTGGCGGACATCCAATGGCAGCAGGTCTTTCACTTAAAAGTTTAGATATGGTTGATAAGTTAAGAACTAAACTTAATGCAAATTGTACTTTAAGTGATGAAGATATAGTCCCTAAGGTTCATATAGATATGCAGCTTCATATTGATTATGTATCACTAGAACTTTCAGAGGAAATAAAGTCATTAGAACCATTTGGAAAAGGAAATCCCAAGCCTATTTTTGCAGATAAAGCTGTTAGTATAATAAATGCTAATGTAATAGGCAAGAATAAAAATGTGATTAAGTTAAAAATAAAGTCAAATTCAGGAAGAATACTTAATGCTATATATTTTAATGGTGTCTATGAATTTGAAAAAGTTATTATAGATGGATATGGAGAAAATGAACTTAAAAAGCTTTATTCGTCTTATTCCGGCAGCGTAAAGCTTGATATAACTTTCAATATAGAAACTAATGAGTTTATGAATAATAAAACTGTTCAATTAGTTATTAAAAATTTTAGAAATCATAGTGAGCGTACAGCTCGTAAATAAATTACTTGCTGTACGCTATTTATTATAATTTTGATTCATAATCTGCAACCATTTTTTTGACCATCTCTCCTCCAACAGAACCACACTGTCTAGAAGTAAGGTCGCCATTATATCCTTCACTTAGTGGAACATCTAATTCTTTAGCAACTTCCATTTTAAGGTAATCCAAGCCTTCTCTAGCCTCTGGAACTAAATGCTTGTTTGACATGCTTTTCGCCTCCTTTTTAATTTTGTACTAATATTTTAACCCATATTCAAAACAATATGATGGTGGGATTAAGACAAAAAAGGAAGCTTACATTAGTTAATGGACAATTAACTATTTAAAGTATAAAATAACTGCCTTATGTAATATTGTGGAATTTTAAATTTGATTTTAAGGCAATGTATCTATAATTGTGATAAAATGTTTTATGTAATTTATAAGGGAGGATTTTTTTATGAGTAAATTTAAAATTATAATGACAGGTGGAGGTTCGGCTGGCCATGTTACTCCAAATTTAGCTTTAGTTCCAGAACTAAAAAAGCTTGATTATGAAGTCCAGTATATAGGGACTAAAGATGGTATAGAGAGGGGAATTATTAAAAAAGAAAATATAAAATACCATACTATATCTAGCGGAAAACTAAGAAGATATTTTGATTTAAAAAACTTTACGGATCCTTTTAAGGTAATTAAAGGAGTTTTTCAGTCTATAACAATAATGAAAAAAGAAAAACCTAATATAGTATTTTCCAAGGGAGGATTTGTGTCCGTGCCAGTTGTTATGGCAGCTCATTTTTGCCATGTGCCAGTAGTTGCTCATGAATCTGATATCACTCCAGGGCTTGCAAATAAGATAGCTGCACCTTATTGCGACAAGGTATGTGTTACATTTCCAGAATCAATTAAAAATATAAAAGGAGATAAAGCCATTTTAACTGGTACTCCTATAAGACAAGAACTATTTAATGGGAATAAAGCTAATGGACTTCACATATGTGGATTTAAAGGTGACAAAGCCGTTATTTTAGTAATAGGAGGAAGCCTAGGATCAAAGGTAATCAATGATCAAGTTCGTGGAATTTTAAAGGAACTATTAAAAGTATATGATGTAATTCATATTTGTGGCAAGAATAATATTGATAACAATTTACTAAAATTAAATGGGTATAAGCAGTTTGATTACGTATCTGATGAATTACCACATCTTATGCAAGCAGCAGATATTGTTATATCAAGGGCAGGTGCCAATGTGATTTTTGAACTTTTAGCGCTTAAAAAACCTAATATATTGATACCATTATCTAAAAAATCAAGCAGGGGTGATCAAATATTAAATGCAGCTTCATTTAAAAAAGCTGGATATAGTATTGTAATACAAGAAGAAAATTTAAATGCAGAAACTCTTAAAAATAAAATAAGTGAATTGTATATAAATAGAAAAAATTATATAGATAAAATGAATTCAAGTACTGCAAGAGATGCAGTTGATAACATAATTGGACTAATAAATAAGTATAAAAGATAATATTATGTGTTGTATAACAGAAAACGTTATATGATGGAACTATATGAAATTTTTAAAATATACATTTTTAATGTTTTACAAGTAATTTAAAAAATTAAGGGAGCTGTCGCACTAATAATTATTTAATATGTAATTTAAAAATATTGCGAAGTAATAGTTAACTTTTTTCGCCTGAAAAGAAGGCGAAAAAGCTAAGGGTGAAGGGTTTTAACTTGCGCTGCTCGTTAAAAGGTGAACTTTTTTACCTTTAGTAAAAAGCTAATGATGATTTTCCTCCGCTTATCTACGGAAAATCTTTGATTTAAATTAATAATTTTTCCGCAGCAAAGCGGAAGAAAAATCACCTTAACTTTTGGCTTTAGCCAAAAAGTTCACCTTTAACGTGCAAAGCATCGTCAAACCCTTCACTTTTCACACAAGTGAAAAAGTTAGTCTTTTAACGAGCTAAGTGAGTTAAAACCCTTCACTTATTTTAGTTCGCAATATTTTTAGATTACGTTTGAATAATTTTTTAGTGCGACAGCTCCATGTACCTTAGTTAAATTGTATCCCAATATTTTGCTCAATCTAAAATTTCAAAGTGTTTTTATTTTTCATAATCATTGGCTATTTCAAAGTAACCTTGAGGATATTTGCAAACAGGACATATAGTTGGAGCAGTTGTTCCTAAATATATAAATCCGCAATTTTTACATTTCCAATAAGTCTGTTCCTTCCTATTATATATAGTTTTTTCTGAAAGTCTATTTTTGAAATCTAAAAACCTTTTTTCGTGGCTTTTCTCTATTGCAACTATATTATTAAAAGCAGCTTCTATTTCGGGATATCCTTCTTCATTAGCAATTTTTGCAAAGGAAGGATAAGCTGTGCCCCATTCCTCTTTTTCTCCTTCAGCAGCATATTGTAAATTTTGTTCTGTGTTTCCATATCCTATTGGATATTCCGTATCTACTTTTATTTGAGATTTTCCAAGACCTTGAACTAAAAAATCAAAGAAAACCTTGGCATGAGCTCTTTCGTTTTCTGCGGTTTCTATAAATATAGAATAAATTTGATTATAACCTTCTTTTTCAGCAGCCCTAGCATATATTGTATACCTATTTCTTGCCTGAGATTCTCCAGCAAAAGCTTTTGCAAGATTTTCAGCAGTTTTTGAATTTACTAAACTTTTCATTTTAAAGCCTCCAATTTTTTTATTTATAGATAGACAACTTAAAAGGTTAAAATGACTAATGCCAAATTAATCCTGTTGAACTGGAAGTTGTAAAGCAGAGTAGGGAGTACAGAGTAGAGAGTACCGTGAATGTAGATTTACCTTTCGTTTCACTTAGGTAAACCTTAAAACCTAATAGTGTCAGCTGCGCTGAACACTATGTTTTATGCCATGCGTAAGCATTAAGTTTTAGATTTTTCGAAGCATAGAGGAGAAAAATCATTCTTCACTGTACTCTGTACTCCCTACTCTCTACTCTGAGTTAAGTTCCAGTTTGTTAGGATAAACTTGAATTTTGCAATTTTGAAGTTCCAAGTTGTGTACCTATAAAAAAAGTTGTACTATAACAATTTTATAGGTATAGTATTTCCAAAATTCCTAAAAATAAATATATAAAAATTTTAGGGAGGAAGAAAAGTATTATGAAAAAATATTTTAAACAAGTATTAATTTTATCAGTGGTGTTTATGCTCTCGATGCAAATGAGTGCATATGCAAAAATACAGGAAAAGACCTATACTTATGTTATCAAAGCAGGGGATACATTGTGGAAAATAGCAGTGAAAAATCAAACTGGGGTATCTGAAATAGTTGCATTAAATCCTAAAATAGCAGATCCTAATATGATAATTACTGGTCAAACAATAAAGCTGCCAGATATAAGAACCACTCAATCCCAGGAAAGTGAAGTGGCAAGACTTGTTAATGTGGAAAGAAGTAAAGTTGGGCTTGCACCTTTGAAATTAAATTGGGAACTTTCAAGAGTAGCCAGGGTTAAGTCACAGGATATGTCAGATAAAAATTATTTTTCACATAACTCACCTACCTTTGGATCTACATTTTCACTAATAGGAAAATATGGAATAGTTTATTCTGCAGCGGGAGAAAACATAGCCTATGGATATACTACACCATCTTCAGTTATGAATGGTTGGATGAATTCACCTGGTCATAGAGCTAATATTTTAGGAAAACAGTATAATCAAATAGGTGTTGGTATGGTCAAAAGTTCAAGCGGACAGATATATTGGACTCAAGTATTTATAAAGCAATAAAAGGCTTTAAATCAAAAGCGCAGCAGCTGCAATATATAGTGGAAAAACTTGAAATGGTTTTCAAAGTAGTATATAATTAAAATGCTTTAATAATTTTGTTGAAACTTTTTGGATAAAGTAGTATTATAATTAACTGGGTTAATAAATTATTCATTTGTTTACATTCATTCTAAAAAAGCAAAAGTGAGAAAGATTGTAAATAAAGAAGATAAGCAAAGATTTTTTAGATTTATGTGGGAATAATTATTTAAAAATAGTTTTGCTTAAAAATTTTTTTATAGTATAGTTAAAAATGTAACAAACTCTGGTAAGTTTTTATAGGCAAATTATTTTGCCTATAATTCCTAATATAAAAATATTTTGTATTTAAAGGAAGGGGTAAACAAGTATGAAAAAAATGAAAACTATGGATGGTAATACTGCCGCAGCTCATATATCATATGCATTTACTGATGTTGCAGCAATTTATCCTATTACTCCATCATCACCAATGGCAGAACATGTAGATGAATGGGCAACTCAAGGAAGATTAAATCTCTTTGGACAAAAAGTTAAAATAATGGAAATGCAATCAGAAGCAGGAGCTGCTGGTGCAGTTCATGGTTCACTTCAAGCAGGAGCTTTAACAACTACATACACAGCTTCACAGGGTATGCTTTTAATGATACCAAACATGTATAAAATCGCAGGAGAACTTTTACCTGGAGTATTTCATGTTAGTGCTAGAGCATTAGCTACTCATTCTTTAAATATATATGGAGATCATCAGGATGTTATGGCTGCTAGACAAACTGGTTGTGCTCTTCTTGCTGAAGGAAGTGTACAAGAAGTTATGGATTTATCAGCAGTAGCCCACTTAACAGCTATAAAGGGAAGAGTTCCTTTTATAAACTTCTTTGATGGATTCAGAACTTCACATGAAATTCAAAAAATTGAAGTAATGGACTATGAAGATTTAAGAGGATTACTAGACATGGATGCTGTTAATGAATTTAGAAGAAATGCATTAAATCCAGATCATCCAGTTCAAAGAGGAAGCAATGAAGGTTCAGATGTTTACTTCCAAGGAAAAGAAGCTCAAAATAAATTCTACGATGCAATTCCTGAAATGGTTGAACATTACATGGGAGAAATAAGCAAAATCACTGGTAGAGAATATCACTTATTCAACTACTATGGAGCAGAAGATGCTGATAGAGTAATCATAGCTATGGGTTCTGTTTGTGATACTGTAGAAGAAACTATTGATTATTTAAGAGCTAAAGGAGAAAAAGTAGGAGTATTAAAAATACATCTTTATAGACCTTTCTCTGTTGAACATTTCTTGAAATATATACCAAAAACAGTTAAAAAAATTGCTGTTCTTGATAGAACAAAAGAACCTGGTTCTCAAGCTGAGCCATTATATCTTGATGTTGTTAAAGCATTCTACAATGCAGAAACAAGACCAGTTATAGTTGGAGGAAGATACGGACTTGGTTCAAAAGATACATTACCAGTTCACATTTATTCAGTGTTTGAAAACTTAAAAGCAGCTGCACCAAAAGATGGATTTACTATAGGTATAGTTGATGATGTTACAAATACATCTCTTCCAGTTCCAGAAATTGAAATAGATACAACACCAGAAGGAACTAAAACATGTAAGTTCTGGGGTCTTGGTTCAGATGGTACTGTTGGTGCAAACAAGAGTGCTATAAAAATCATAGGAGACCATACAGAAATGTATGCTCAAGGATACTTTGCTTATGATTCAAAGAAATCAGGCGGTATAACAGTATCACATTTAAGATTTGGTAAAAAGCAAATAAAATCACCATATTTAGTTGATAAAGCAGACTTTATTGCTTGTCATAACCAAAGTTATGTTCATAAGTATGATGTTCTTGCAGGACTTAAAAAAGGCGGAAATTTCTTACTTAATACAATCTGGAGTCCAGAAGAATTAGAAGAAAAACTTCCAGCTTCAATGAAAAGATATATTGCTAAGAATAATATTCATTTCTATACATTAAATGCTATAAAGATTGCTCAAGCAATAGGTCTTGGCGGAAGAGTAAACATGATTTGTCAAGCTGCTTTCTTTAAAATTGCAAACATCATCCCAGTAGAAGATGCTGTTAAATACTTAAAAGACGCAGTTGTAACAAATTACGGTAAAAAAGGTCAAAAAGTTGTTGATATGAACAACGCTGCAATAGATCAAGGTGTTGGAGCTATTGTTAAAATAGATGTTCCAGCAGCATGGGCTGATGCAAAAGATGAAGTTAAGGATGAAGCACCAAAGCCTAAGTTCATAACTGACATACTTGAACCAATGAATAGACAAGAAGGAGACAAACTTCCAGTAAGCGCATTTACAGGAAAAGAAGATGGAACATATCCTGTTGGAACAGCAGCTTATGAAAAGAGAGGAATTGCAATAAACATTCCTGAATGGGATGCAGATAAATGTATCGAATGTAATCAGTGTTCATTTGTTTGTCCTCATGCAGTAATAAGACCAGTTCTTGCAACTGAAGCAGAAGTTAAAAAGGCTCCAGAAGGAATGAAATTTAAGAAAGCAATGGGAGTTAAATCAACTGAAGAATTAAGTTTCTCAATAGTTATAAGCCCACTTGATTGTACAGGATGCGGAAATTGTGCTCAGGCTTGCCCAGCTAAAGAAAAAGCTTTAGTTATGAAGCCAGCTGAAACTCAATATGATGCTGCAAAATACTTTGATTATGGAGTAAGTCTTCCAGAAAAGAAGGAAATTGCAAACAAATATACAGTTAAAGGAAGCCAATTTGAAAAGCCACTTCTTGAGTTCAATGGAGCTTGTGCAGGATGTGGAGAAGCATCTTACGCTAAACTTATAACTCAATTATATGGAGATAGAATGATGGTAGCTAATGCTACAGGTTGTACATCAATTTGGGGATGTAGTGCTCCTTCAATGCCATATACAACTAATGAAAATGGACAAGGACCAGCATGGGCTAACTCATTATTTGAAGATAATGCTGAATACGGACTTGGAATGCTTCTTGGAGTTAAACAATTAAGAGAAAGAATGGCAGATCTTGCTGCTGAAGCAATCAATTCTGGAGTTAGTGCAGAACTTAAAGCAGCACTTCAAGATTGGATTGAAAACAAAGAAAACGGAGAAGCTTCAAGAGCAGTTGTAGATAAATTATTACCTTTACTTGAAAAAGAAAAAGATTCAAACGCAGCTCTTGCAGAATTATATACAAATAAAGATTACCTAGTTAAGAGATCTCAATGGATATTTGGTGGAGACGGCTGGGCTTACGATATAGGATACGGCGGTGTTGACCATGTTCTTGCAAGCGGAGAAGATGTAAACATATTTGTATTCGATACAGAAGTATATTCTAATACAGGTGGACAATCATCAAAAGCAACTCCAGCTTCTGCTATAGCTCAATTTGCAGCTTCAGGTAAGAAGACAAAGAAGAAGGATCTTGGAATGATGGCTATGAGCTATGGTTATGTATATGTTGCTCAAGTAGCTATGGGTTCAGATAAGAATCAGTTATTAAAAGCTTTAAAAGAAGCAGAAAACTATCATGGTCCATCACTTATAATAGGATATTCACCATGTATTAATCATGGATTAAAAGCAGGAATGGGCTGCAGTCAGTTAGAACAGAAAAAAGCTGTAGATTGTGGATATTGGGCACTTTACAGATATAACCCATTATTAAAAGAAGAAGGAAAGAATCCATTCGTTCTTGATTCAAAAGAACCAACAGGAAACTTTAAGGAATTCTTACTTGGAGAAGTTAGATATGCTTCATTAAAGAAAGTATTCCCTGATAAAGCTGATGAATTATATGCTAAGACAGAAAAAGATGCAAAAGAGAGACTTGAAGGATATAAGAAATTAGCTAATCAATAATAAAAAAGGGCGTTTAGCCCTTTTTTATATTATGTAGTGAAATTAATTTTAAAATATTTGTAGAATATATTAATGTATTGTAGAAATAAATTAAAATATTTTAAAAAACCCCCTTTTAAAATTAATAAAATAAGGTTAGAATTATAACATAAAGATATGCAGCTTTAAATTTAAAGTTATATATCTTTAGTGAGAAAAGGAGGCAATATATATGGATGAAAAAGAAAACCTAAATACATGTGACTGCGGTTGCTGCGGAGAGGAACATGAGCATGAAGAACATCATCATGATTGTGACTGCGGATGCGATTGTGGTGAACATGAGCCAATGATGGTTGAACTTGAGGATGAAAACGGAAATTCAATTTCTTGTGAAATTGTAGACGGTTTTGTGTATGAAGATAAAGAATTTGTATTAGTTCAAAATCCTCAAAATGATTCAGTGTACTTATTTAAAGTTGAAGGGGAAGAAGGAGAACTTGTAATCCCTGATGACAACGAATTTGAAGCTGCTTCTAAATATTATGAAAGCATTGTTTCAAAGTAAAGTAGTACTGTAGCTTAACTATTAATGGTTTTAATCCTTTTCTATATAAGAATTTTTATTAGATAAAAATGTAATAGATTCTTTTATATAGAGTTATTTTAAGGTCGATGCATTTTGCATCGACTTTTTTAAAAAATATATAATAAATATGGAGATAATCTTATGGAAAAACTTGCTATATTTGATGTTGATTATACTCTTACAAAGAGAGAAACTTTATTAGAGTTTTATTTGTTTATGATAAAAAAGAAACCTAAGCTTGTTATATATTTACCTAAGAATGTCATTTCGGCTTTTCTATTTTCAATAGGAATTTTTACAGCAAAAACTGCAAAGGAAAACTTTATATCGTTTATTGATGGCGTAGATGAAAATAAGATGAAAGAGTATGTTAAGGAATTCTATCATAAAAGGCTTTCGCATATACTGTATGTTGATGCTATAAATACAATGAAGAAGCTAAAAAGTGAAGGATATAAAATATTTCTTATATCTGCATCCGCAGAATTTTATTTAAATGAATTTTATAATTTAAAAGAAGTTGATAAAGTTATAGGAACTAGGTTTACCCGTGAGGATGGAAAGTACAGAAAAAAAATTATAGGTGAAAATTGTAAAGGAGAAGAAAAGGTAAAAAGATTAATGGAAGTTTTAAAAGAAGAAAAAATTAATGTTGATTTTAAAGCATCATACATGTATTCTGACTCTCTATCAGATTTGCCTTTGTTTAAATTAGTAGGTCATCCTTATCTTGTTAATCCTAAAAAGAAAGATGATAATATTGAAATTGTTAAATGGAAATAAAGTAAGCTTGGGGGAATTTAAATGGAAATAATTGAAAATGATTACTATATATTTAATGAGGATATAAAAGGCTCAAATGAGTTTGATGGAAATTTTATTTCAAAGGGTAAATCTTTATATGAAGTTATAAGAATATATAAGGGTATACCGTTATTTTTTGAAAAACACATTTATAGGATGATTAATTCTGCAAATATATCTAATTTAAAGCTGCCATTTAATAATGAAAAATTAAAGGACTCAATATTGAGGCTTACTGAAATAAATAAAGTTCAGTTTGGAAATATTAAGGTGGTATTTAACTTTTATAATAATGAATGTAATTTTTACTGTTACTTTATTAAACATCATTATCCTAGTGAAAAAGATTATAAAGAGGGAGTAGCTACTATACTATTTAAAGGTGAGAGAAAAAATCCTAATGCTAAAATTATGGATGTTAGCTTTAGAGAAGGTACAGATAAAGCCATAAAAAATAAAAGGGTATTTGAAGCTATATTAGTTGATAGAAATGGAAACATAACAGAGGGCAGCAAATCCAATATATTTATGGTTAAAGGAGACTGCATTTATACATCACCTGTAGAAGATGTTTTGCCAGGGATAACAAGAGATATAATTATAAAAGTAGTTTTAGAATGTGGATATAAAATTAAAGAAGAACGTGTTAATTATGAAAACATAAAATATATGGATGGACTATTTATTTCTGGTACATCACCAAAAGTACTTCCTATTAATAAAGTTGATACTATATGTTTTGATTCTTCTAATAATTCAGTTATAAAAGAAATTCACAAATCCTATGATAATTACATTGAACAATATGTAAGTCAGTTTTCATAAATTATTACTTACAGTTTTAATTCTCACTACTATCTACTCTAAATTAAATTTTGATTTGTGAGGATACACTTTGAACTTACAATTTTTGGACTCTAGGCTGTTTATCTATATTAGTATACTGACTTAAATGAGAAGTAAAGTAATATGCTGATAAAAAGTAAAAAAATATAAAGTATTTGTAAAATTTTACGATAAAAAATAAGTGTATTATGTAAAAAAAGGTAAGTTCCTGATAATTATGTGATATAATTTATATAGAAATAATTTCATGGGAGTGTATTTTTTATGAGAAGAGAAATATTTCATGGATCAACAGTTGAGGAATGTATAAATAAGGCATGTAGTGAATTAAACATAAGAAAAAGCGATATTAAATATGAAATACTGGAAGAAAAAAATAGCTTTTTTAAGAAAAAAGCACGGATTGCAGTAGAGTTTGAAGATAAAAGTAATGAAAAAAGCGTAGATGGTACTGTTTGTGTAATTGATGGCAAAATTATTGTAACTGATCCAAAGGAAAAAGGAAGTTTTGCTAAAATAATAATTCCACAAAATATATTTGTAACAATTGATGGTGTTCAAGCCTTTGGAAAAAAGGAAATAAACAGTTCTATGAACATAAAGGTTAAATTTGATGAAGTTGAGAAACCAACAAGGAAATTAAATATATCTATTACTCCTGATAATCTTGAAGTTTACGTTGATATAAATTATATAAATAAAAATGAATTTAAATTGAAAGATAGCCCAGAAAGCAATGAAATCCTGCTTGAAGCTGAGATACTTAAGCAGGAAAAGCCGCCTTTTTACACTGAAAATGAGCTTAAAAATGAACTTAATAAAAATAAAATTGTATACGGTATTTTAGAAGAGAATATAAAGAGGTGTGTTTCTGGGAGAGATATAGATAGAATGCTTGTTGCAAAGGGAATAGAAGTTGAAAATGATGAAAATGATAGCATAGAATTTAAAGTGAATATGAATGGAAATCTAAAATTTAAAGAAAATGAAAATGGTAATATTGACTTTAAAAGCATTGGATTTGTAGATGCTATAGATAAAGGAACAGTAATAGCTATTAAACATGATGGAAGAGAAGGAAAAAATGGCAAAGATGTATATGGTAAAGAAATAAAAAAGAAGTCTGGTAAGAGGATTAGCATTGCCTGTGATGAAAATTGCAAAATAGAAGCTAATAAAGTGATAGCACTTAAAAGTGGAAAAGCCTCCTTTAAAGGAAATAGATTTTTTATAGTAGATATTCATGAAGTGAATTCTAATGTTGATTTAAAAACTGGAAATATTAAATTTGTTGGAGCAGTGAATATTAGAGGCAGTGTACTTGAAGGAATGAGTGTAGAATCTGGAAATGATATCATTGTTAATGGCAATGTGGAAGGCGCTATTATTAAAGCGAAGGGGAATGTAACAATCGGTAAGAATGCTATATTGTCCCAGGTTTATAGTGGGGGAGAAGACGTTGAGGTTTTATCTAAAATTGAAATTTTAGATGATTTGAAAAATAATATAAATGAATTGGTAGAAGCAGTTTATCAAATAAAAAAATATAATACTAAAAATAAGTTTTCCTCTGATGGAGAAATTATTAAAATACTTATTGAGAGTAAGTTTAAAAATATAACTAAACTGTGCAAAAGTTATATTTCACTTGTAAATGATGCTAATAATAAATTTGAAAAATTATTTATTGAAAAATTAATAGGAATTGCTCCTCTTCGTATTAGAAATGTTAACGAGCTCAGAATTATATCGGAGAGTGCTGAAGAAGAAGTTAAAAATTTGAAGTCTATATTGTCTATACCATC
Source organism: Clostridium guangxiense (assembly GCF_021043395.1). Taxonomy (GTDB): domain Bacteria; phylum Bacillota; class Clostridia; order Clostridiales; family Clostridiaceae; genus Clostridium_S; species Clostridium_S guangxiense. Next base: position 195,294 of record NZ_JAJNKE010000001.1, on the reverse strand, counting down.
GGATATAGATATTCCATATATTCAAGAATGTAAAATCGAAAGTTCTGGAAATATTTATATTACAGGTAAAGGAGAATATATATCTAATATTACATCAAACGATAGTATTGAATTTATAAATAAAAATGCAGTGACAAGAGGAGGGCAGCTTAGAGCTAAAAACCAAATTAAATGTGGGGTTGTTGGTAGTATTGGTGGAGTAATAACAAGAATAAGTGTTGATATAAACGGCCATATATATGCTGAGATAGCTTACCCTAATACTATATTTGCAGTGGGAAATAAAGAGGTTACTATTGATAATCCTAGTAAAAATATACACGTTTATGTAGATCAGAAAGACGATCTTATAGTGGATAAATTATTATTGTAGGAGGATAATACAATATGGACAATAAAGAACTTAAAATCTTAATATTCAGTGTAAATGGTGAATATTATGCAACAGATATTATGGAAGTTGAAAGAATATTAGGATATGAACCTACAACTAAGCTTCCTGATGTACCAGAATTTGTTGATGGGGTAATTAATTATGAAGGAAAAGTGCTTCCTGTTATATCACTTTCTAAAAGGTTTAATATAGAAAATAGTAAAATAACTTCAAATTCAAAACTAATAGTAGTAAAATATGAAAATGGAAAAATAGGAGTTATTGTAGATTTAGTTTCAGAAGTTAAAGATGTAAGTAGTGACAATGTAGAAGAACCACCTGAAGTTGTGTCTGGAATTTCAAAAAGATATTTGGAAGGACTTATTAAAATGGATAATAAGATTATTATTTTTCTTAATATGGCACAAATATTATCTGAAGAGGAAAAGAAACTGCTGTAAAGTAGTTTGGTTAGCGATATGGAAAGTATTGTAGAAGTGAGGGTTGGAATAGCAGACCTCAATATTTCATTTTCACCTGGAAAGATTATAACAGTGGGATTGGGATCTTGTATTGGCATAGCTATATATGATGCAAAAAATAAGTTGGGTGGATTAGCACATATTATGCTTCCAGATAGTACTCAATTTAGTAAAGTTACTAATCCGTATAAATTTGCTGATCTAAGTATACCAATACTGGTAAAAAAGATGGTGGGAAATGGCGGAGAATTAGGCAATATGAAAGCTAAAATAGCAGGTGGAGCATCTATGTTTAATTTTTCAGATAAAAAAATGAATATGGATATAGGAAATAGAAATGGTATAGCAGTAAAAAAGGCACTTGAGAAAATGAAAATACCAATATTAGGGGAAGATGTAGGTGGAAATAAGGGACGAACTATGATTTTTGATACATCTAATGGTGCTGTACAAATAAGAACTGTAGGATTGGGTATTAAAGAAATTTAATGGAGGATGCTATGGAAAAGATAAAAGTAATAGTTGCAGACGATTCAGCACTTATGAGAAAGTTTATATCAGACATGCTAAATAGTGATGCTAATATTGAAGTCATTAAAACTGCTTATAATGGAAAAGATTTAATTAACAAAATACAAATAGAAAAACCGGATGTGATAACTCTTGATATAGAAATGCCAATTATGGGGGGAATTGAAACTTTAAAAGAAATGAAAAGAATGAATAGTTCAATACCTACAATTGTTATAAGTAGTTTGTCACATAGGAATACAACACTTACTATGGAATGTTTGCACTATGGGGCATTTGATTTTATTGCTAAACCATCAGGGGGCATGACATCTGAAATTATGGATATACAAAAACAACTAATAGAAAAAGTTAAGGTAGCAGCTTCTAGAAAATTAAATTCACATGAGCACAAGCCTATAGAAAGTAGGTCCGAAAGAAAAATAATAGATAATAATATTAAGATACAAGCTGTAGTTATAGGTGCATCAACGGGTGGACCCAAGGCATTGTATAAGGTTATAACAAAATTTCCACAAAATATGGGTGTGCCAATATTTGTAGTACAGCACATGCCAGTTGGCTTTACAAAGGCATTTGCTGAAAGACTTAATGACAATAGCAGTATACATGTAAAGGAAGCCGAAGATAATGAAGTTTATGAAAATGATGTTGTTTATATTGCTCCAGGAGGATGCCATATGGAAATAGGAAACAGTGGCAAAATAACTCTTAATAAGGAACCTCCAATATGGGGAGTGAGACCAGCTGTTGACAAACTTTTTATATCAGCTTCAAAGGTATTTGGTTCACATCTTGTAAGTGCAGTTTTAACCGGTATGGGAAGAGATGGTGCTAATGGAACTAAAATCATTAAAGATAATGGAGGAATAACTTTATCAGAATCAGAATCCACATGCGTTATTTATGGTATGCCAAAGGCTGCATATGAAACTGGTAAAGTTGATATAGTTGCTCCAATAGATAATATTGCAAATGAAATTATAAGAATAACAACCGGTTTTAGGAGGTAGCTTCAATGGATTTAGTTGATTTTAAAAAGTGGGCTTTAAAAGAATTTGGAATTGATTTGTTTGCGTATAAAGAAAATCAACTTCATAGAAGGATACTTAGTCTTATATCAAGAGTTGGTGCAAAGTCCATAGATGAGTATGTAGGAATTTTAAAGAATAATGAAATGCAGAGGCAAAAGTTTTTGGATTTTATAACAATAAACGTTACAGAGTTTTTTAGAAATCCAGAAATTTTTAAAGAATTTGAAAAAGAAATAAGAAATATGACTCTTAAAAACAATCATATTAAAATATGGAGTGCAGCCTGCTCAATAGGTGCTGAGCCATATTCTATTGCTATTATAGCAAATAAACTGGGATATAGTAGTAAATGCAGTATAATTGCTACTGATATTGATACAACCATTTTAAACAAAGCTAAAAAAGGTGAATACATAGAATCTGAAATAAAAAATGTAGAAAAGCAAGATTTGCATAAATATTTTCGAAATGTGGGCGATAAATATATCGTCGATGAAAATATTAAAAATATGATAACATATAAAAGGCATGATTTAATATTAGATTCATATGAAGGTGATTTTGATATAATAGTGTGCAGAAATGTTGTTATATATTTTAATCAAGATATAAAGGAAAAGATTTATAAAAAATTTAGCACCTCATTAAAAAAAGGTGGTCTGCTTTTTGTTGGTGCAACAGAAAGCATTTACAATTACAAGGAGTATGGATTTGAAAAAGCTTCTACTTTTATATATAGGAAGCTGTAAGGAGGGGAAATTATGGATACATCTCAATATTTGTCTATGTTTTTGGAGGAATCTAAAGACAACTTGCAGACACTAAACGAAGCTCTTCTACAATTAGAACAGGAGCCAGATAATGTGGACAAGCTAAATGAAATATTTAGAGTTGCTCATACAATAAAGGGAATGGCGGCAACTATGGGATACAACACCATGGCTGCGTTAACTCATAAGATGGAAGATGTTTTATCAGAGTTTAGAGATGGCGAGCTAAAAGTAACCAAGCAGGTTGTAACTGTATTATTTAAATGTCTTGATACTCTTGAACAAATGGTTGATAATATCGAAAATGGCGAAGAACAAGAAGTTCCAGTGGATGATATTATAACTAAGCTTGAGTCAATATCGCAAAAGGGTGCAGCAGTAGGCAGTGAAAAAGCAAATCAAAATAAGGTAAATGATTCTAACACTGATCAAAATAGTAATGCTTCACAAAAAATAAGTCTTAACGAATATGATGCAAATGTTATAAGACAAGCTATTGAAAAAGGATATAATGCTTTTTCAATTGATATTAATTTAAGCAAATCTACATTGTTAAAATCCGCAAGAGCTTTTTTAATATTTAAAAATCTTGAGGAATGGGGAGAAATTACAAAATCTATTCCAGGTACAGAAGATCTTGAAGCAGAAAACTTTGAGTTTGAGATAAATCTTGTTTATTTGACTCATAAAAATGATAATGAAGTAAGAGAAATATTACAGGAAATATCGGAAATTGACAGTATAGATATAAAGCAGTTAACGCTTGAAGATGTTAAGGTAAGCTATATAGAAGGAAAACCAAAAGAAGAAGCTAAGAAGAAAGAAGAACCAAAGAAAAATGCTGTTAAGAAAAAAGCTGAAAAAGCAAAAAGTAAATCTGGAGATGCTCCACATAAGAAAATGCATCAATCTGTGAGAGTTGATCTTGAAAGATTGGATAAGTTCTTAAATATGGTTTCAGAGCTTGTTATAAATAGAACAAGACTTGAACAAATAAGCCAGAATTATAAACTTACAGAACTTAATGAAACGCTAGAACAAGTAGCAAGAACTACAAATGATCTTCAAGATTTAGTAATGAAAATAAGAATGCTTCCTCTTGATACTGTGTTTAATAGATTTCCAAGGCTTGTAAGGGATCTTTCTGTTGAATTAAACAAGGAAATGGAACTTATAATTGAAGGACAGGATACTGAACTTGATAGAACTGTAATTGATGAAATTGGAGAACCTCTAATACATTTAATAAGAAATTCAGCAGATCATGGAATAGAAGACTCAAAAGAAGAGAGGATAGCAAGGGGAAAAGATCCAGTTGGAAAAATAAAGCTTGTAGCATATCAAGAGGGAACTAAAGCTGTTATAAAGGTTCAAGATGATGGTAACGGCATAGATGCTGAAAAAGTAAGGGAAAAAGCAGAAGAAAGAGGAATAAATACCGAAAATATGAGTGAGAATGAAATTGTCAATCTCATATTTGATCAAGGCTTTAGTACAAATGATGTAGTAACTGACATTTCAGGAAGAGGAGTTGGAATGGATGTTGTAAAAACTAAAATTTCAGCACTTGGTGGAACTGTTGATATGAGTACTCAACAGGGAAAAGGCACTACATTTACTATAAAACTTCCGTTAACTCTTCAAATAATAACAGCACTTTTAGTGAAGGTTGGTTCAGAGAATCTTGCAATATCTTTAAATGCAATAGATAGTGTTATAGATTATGATGAAAGTCAAATAAAGAAAACTAATAATAAAGAAGTTATTATATATAGAGGAAATGTACTTCCAATAATAAGAGTAAATGAAAAATTGAATCTTCCAAAATCAGATAACAAAAAAGTTTATATTGTAATTGTTAAAGTGGGAGAGAAAATGGCAGGACTTCTTGTAGATTCGCTTATGGGTCAGCAGGATATCGTTATTAAGCCTCTTGGTAAAACTTTGAAAATGCTTAAAGAATATATTGGAGCGACTATTCTTGGGGATGGACTTGTAACATTAATACTTGATGTTGCCGCACTAGTTTAGGAGGTGCTTTTAATGGACTATTCTAATTTGTCGCCAGTGCAGTTAGATGCACTTAAAGAAGTAAGCAACATTGGAGCTGGTAATGCAGCAACAGCGCTATCCCAACTTTTAAGCAAAAAAATTGATATGACAGTTCCAGCAGTAAATATCATACGTATGAGTGAATTGTTTGATGAAATAGGCGATGAAAAATTAGCAGTTGGAGTTATAGTTAGAGTTTTGGGAGATGCTCCAGGCAATATACTATTCGTTTTTGATAAAGATACTGCATTAGGAATAGTCGAATCACTTACAGGTGAAAAATATGATAAATTAAATGATATGTCAAGTTCTGTACTTTGTGAAATAGGTAATATAATATCTGGTTCATATATGAATGCAATATTTAAGCTTACAAATCTTGTCATTACTCCTTCCGTACCGGCAGTTACTTATGATATGCTTGGAGCAATGCTTTCAACTACATTTATAGAATCAGGTCAATATGATGACAATGTACTTGATTTAGAAACCGTATTTTTACAGGATAAAGAAAAAAACATTAGTGGGCATTTTTATTATATACCAATGCCCGGTTCATTAGAAAAAATACTTAATAGTTTAGGAATAAATTAATATGGAGGTTTGAAAAATGGCAAAAGTATTAATTGTTGATGACGCCGCATTTATGAGAATGATGATAAAGGATATACTTCAAAAAAATGGATTTGAGGTGGTTGGTGAAGCTAGTAATGGATTAAAAGCAGTTGAAATTTATAAAACTGAAAAACCTGATGTAGTAACTATGGATATAACTATGCCAGATATGGATGGAATAGAAGCCGTAAAGGCAATAAAGGCATTTGACCCAGCAGCAAGAATAATAATGTGTTCAGCGATGGGACAGCAAACTATGGTTATGGATGCTATAAAGGCTGGAGCAAGAGACTTCATAGTAAAGCCATTTCAAGCAGATAGAGTCCTTGAAGCTATAAAAAAGGCTTTGGGTTAATATACAGCTCATTTATTAAATTAGTTGGAGGTGATTACGGTGCAAATAGTTATTTTTAAACTGAATGATGAGCAATTTGCTGTTGAAACATCAAAAGTTCAAACTATAGGGGAGAGCATGATGGTTACTAAAGTCCCCAAAGCTCCAGAATATGTAAAAGGACTTATAAATATAAGAGGAAGTGTACTTTCGCTTTTAGACATAAATCTTCTTCTTGATGTAGAAAAATCTGATGATGAGCAAGAGAGTACTATAATACTTAAATTAGAAGAAGAACTTGTTGGAATATCAGTTAATCAAGTTGATGAAGTTCTTGATATAGACGAAGGCATTATTGAAAGTTTAGACAGTGGTAGTAATAAAGAGTATGTTAAGGGTATAATAAATTTTAAAGACAGAATAGTTACACTTATAGATATTGATAAATTAATTAGAAATTAGTAATGAGAAGAAATGAGGGAAAATTATGGCAGACGTTTTGTCACAAAGTGAGATAGATGCTCTGTTATCTGCCCTGTCCTCTGGAGAACTTCAACCAGATGAAATTTCAAAAGACGAAGAGAAGCAGAAAGTAAAGCTATATGATTTTACAAGTCCTCAAAAGTTTACCAAGGAACACATGAGAACCCTTGAACTTATACATGATAATTATGCTAGAATAATATCAAATTATCTTACTGCGCAAGTAAGAAGCAATGTAAAAATAAATATAGAGTCTGTTGAGCAAATAACTTATGAAGAATTTATTCATTCTGTTCCAAATCCTACTTTTTTGACGATATTTAAAATGCCACCGCTCAGTGGATCTGTTTTATTTGAAATGCCTCCCCAATTTGTATATCAAATACTGGATGTACTTCTTGGAGGTGCGGGTAGTGGAAAATACCAAATTCGAGAGATAACAGATATAGATAAAAATATTATTATGAAAATAAATCAAGGGTTAATTGATAATCTAAAATTAGCGTGGAGTGATGTAGTAAATGTTGAGCCAGAGATAGAAACACTTGAAACAAATCCGGCACTTAATCAAACATTGGCTCCGCATGAACCTGTTGCTCTTATAACTTTTTCAGCTGATATGGGTAATAGTCACAACTTTATAAATATGTGCATACCGTATTTAAGTATAGAGAAGGTTCTTGATAAACTTATTGTTCAATATTGGTATCAAGAGAATAATGAGGAAATTGTAAAAGAATCAAGGGAAAAGCTAAGAAGTAGATTGGATATAGTTGATGTTCCTTTAATAGCTAAACTAGGTTTTACAAATATAACTGTGGAAGATTTTTTGAAATTATCTGTTGGAGATGTAATAACATTGGATAATAAGTGCAACAGTCCAATTTCCATATTTATATATGATAAAATTCATTATATAGGAGCGCCTGGAATTATAGGCAAAAATATGGGAGTTAAGATATTAGATATTATAGATAAGGATGTGGAAAATTATGAGTGATGGATTTCTTTCACAGGAAGAGATAGACTCTCTTTTGAATGGAGACGGGAGTAATTCTGACTCAGGACAGCCGCCAGAGACAAATGAGGGTAATGATACGAATAATAGTGATGAAATTTTAACCGATATAGAAAAAGACTTACTTGGTGAAATAGGAAATATTTCTATGGGATCTGCTTCAACAGCATTATCCACCATAATAAGTCAGCAAGTTAATATAACTACACCTGTTGTAAGCATTACAACATTAAGAACATTAAAAAATAATTTTGAGGTTCCTAATGTAGCATTGGATGTAAAATACATAAGTGGAATAGCCGGAGAAAACCTTCTTGTTATGAAGGTTACAGATGCCGCTGTTATTGCTAATCTTATGATGGGTGGAGACGGAAAGGTAACAAATCAGACTTTATCCGAAATAGAACTTAGCGCTGTGTCTGAGGCAATGAATCAAATGATAGGTTCAGCAGCAACTTCTATGGCTACTATGCTTTTAAGAGAGGTAAATATATCTCCTCCTACATCTAAAATATGGGATAATGATACTGATCCTTTAACAGATACCATAAAAGATGATGAAAATGTGGTAGAAGTAGCATTTAAAATGACAATAGGAGATCTTGTTGATAGTCAAATTATGCAAATACTTCCGATGGAAACAGCAAGAAAAATGATAGGCATAATGATGGGAGGCGGAGAAACTCCAAAAGAAGAAGGCACTAAAGTAGAACAGCCTAAATCTAATGAAGTTCAAAACAATGTGCAGCCGCAAAATTCAAATCCAGAGTATAATAATCCTGGGCAAACGCAGTATCAACAGGCTGCACCACAGTATCAGCAACCGATGCAGCAAAATCAAGAGGCTATGCCGCAGTATCAATATCAACAAATGCCGCCGCAGTATCAGCAGGCTATACCACAATATCAGCAAATGCCACCGCAGTATCAGCAGCAGCCACCAGTTGAAGTTAACAAGGCATCATTTCAATCCTTTGGGCCATCGGCATCCAAGGATATGCCTAAAAATATAGATCTTATACTTGACGTGCCACTTGACATTTCAGTTGTTTTGGGTAGGGCAAAGAAAAGTATAAAAGAAATACTTAATTTGGGAACAGGTTCTTTGATAGAGCTTGATAAACTTGCTGAAGAGCCAGTTGAAATACTTGTAAATGGTAAAAGGGTTGCTTATGGTGAAGTTGTTGTTGTTGACGAAAACTTTGGCGTAAGGATTACAAGTATTATTAGTAATGAAGAAAAGATAAAGAGTTTAGGAAAAAAATAACCGTTAATCATTCATAAAATAACCGGCAGATATATTCGCCGGTTATTTTGGTTATCAAATATAAACTTTATTTTTCAATTTACGATAATAGAAACAGGGGAGGTAGTATAAGGTTTGTACTACTGAAGGTAAGTTCAAATGTTTGTATTAACATGTGAAGTCTATAGTTTGATAGGAAGTGTGTATTTATGAAAGTAAATAATGTAGGCGCAGATAATAAAGTAAATATGATTTATAATACTTATAATGCTAGCATTAGAAAGACTAATAATGCTCCTGCAGAAGACAGGATAGAGATTTCAGAAGCTGGTAAAATGCTTAGCAGCTTATGTTCAAATTTCGAAATCGGTAATGATTCTACAAAAGTTAAATTAATAAAAAGTCAAGTTCAAAATGGTACCTATAATAGAAATTCTAAATTGGTTGCACAAAAGATTGTAGATTACTTTAAGGGAAGAGAGGTTTAAAAATGAAAGAAGCACTAAATGAATTGATACTTAAGGAGATTGAAGCCTTAAATACTTTGTTAATGCTTTTAGAAAAACAACATGAACTTTATCTCGAAAAAAATATATTTGGGCTTGAAGATATTGTTAAGAAGATAGAAACTGCTAATATTGAAGTCGCAAAGGTTGAAGTTCAGCGGCGAAAACTTGAAGGAGATAAACCTATAAGAGTTTTTGTAGAAGAAATTAATGATGACGCTTTAAACAAAAATTTTAATGACATGGTTGAATTTGTCGAGAAGGTTAAAAGTCAAAACACTGTAAATCAATTTTTAATTAAGCAGGGATTATTATTTGCTAATAAGATGCTTAATCTATTTGGTCAAAACAAAAATGTTAAAACGTATAATGGATATGGAAAAATAAGTAAATAGAAAGGAGCAAGAGTATGGCAGGATTATTTTCAACTCTTGATATATCAAGACTAGGTTTAATAGCACAACAGGCTGCTTTAGATGTAACCTCGCATAATATTTCAAATGCAAATACAGATGGGTACACAAGACAAAGGGCAGAAATGCAGGCTTTATTTGATACTGAGGTGCATGCAGGACAGCCGGCAGGAAGAGGAGTAGAAGTTTCAGACATAACGAGAATTAAAGATGGTTTTCTTGATTACCAAGTTAGAAATCAAACAAGTGCAGAAGGAACAAATAAAGCTATAAACAATTATTTAGGAGAATTGCAGAACGTAATGAATGAGCCTACTGATACAGGAATGGCAAGTTTACTTTCTAATTTTTTTACTAATTGGCACAACCTTGCTGTAAACCCCCAAACTGAAACAACTAGAGGGCTTGTTGTTAGTCAAACTGAAGCACTTACAGATCAGCTTAATTCTACTTATAAAAAATTACAGGATTTAAAGGCAAATTGTAATAGCGAAATCGACAGCGAAGTTTCAAATATTAATTCTACCTTGGATAAAATTGATGATTTAAACAAGCAAATAATTAATGTTAAAGCTTCAGGTGTTGAACCAAATGATCTCATGGATGAAAGAGATTCTCTTCTCAATTCTTTAAGTGAATATTTTAACATCAATGTAGACGACAAAAAATTATATGGGGTTGATGTAACTGCTAGCAATGGAAGTCAGCTTTCGGGCACGTCTTTAGTACAGGTTAAGGACAGCGATAAAGAAGTTAGATTTTCATATGTTAATAATATTCAAGAAGTTAAAAATGCTGATGGTACAGTTAAGACTGATAGTAGCGGCAATCCGGTTTATGATTTAACATATTATAGAAACGGAGATAAAACAAGCGAAAAAAATAGAGTAGATGTTTATGTAAGTGGATTAACCCAAGATCAATTAAATCAAATTCAAACTAATAGAGTGCTTTGGGCAGATAAGGATGGAAATGCAATAGGATTATCTGTGGACTCAAATGGCAACACCATCGCAAGCGGACAAGATTCTAATCATCCTATAAATTTAACTAGTGATTCTAGTGCACTGAACTTGTTCAAATCTACAAATGGAACACTTAAGGGAACCTCATCTGTTCAAAATGATATCGATAATTATACTGATTATTTGAATAAAGTAGCTAAAGCAGTTGCGTTAACTGTTAATACTGTAGAAAGCGGCAGTACAAGTGCAAGTTCTGCAAGTGATACACTACCGTTTTTTGTTAATAGTGATGTAGCTAAGTATACTGTTGATTCAAATGGTAAATCAGAATTATCTGGTGCAAATTTGGATGCTGCATTAGCAGCTGAAAAGGATATAACTGCTGGAAATATTTCTATAAATAAAGAAATAGCCGATGATCCTATGAAAATAAAAACAAGACTCAGCGATGTTGGAAATCAAGATGAAAGCGATAATACAACAGATGGTAATACAGACGGAAAAAGGGCTCAGGCAGTAGCTGACCTTGCAAATAAATTAATTAATATTCAAGGAATTTTGCCAGATACAACAAGAGATAATTTGTTTAGCGCTTCTGGGCTTAATCAGCCTCTTGGAGTTGACAGTAATGGTGTTAATACAGTACAGAATTATGCAGGTGGTAATACTGTTTCTGATTACTTTACAAATATAGTAACTAATTTAGGAACAAAGGTAAATGAGGCAAGCACAACGCTTAAAAATTCAAAACTGCAGCTTCAAAGCCTTCAGCAGTCAAGAGATTCAGTGTCAGGTGTTTCGCTTGATGAAGAAATGACTAATTTAATACAATTTAATCATGCTTATCAGGCAAATGCAAAGGTCATTGCTACTGTAGATGAGCTGCTGGACGTTGTAGTTAACAATCTCAAAAAATAATGTAAATTAACATGGAGGTGACAATATATGCGAGTAACAAATAGTATGCTTTCAAATAATTTTCTTTATGATTTAGGTAATAATCTTGAAAATATGGGAGTTTATCAAAACCAAATGGGAAGTGGAACTCTCATAAATAAAGCATCGGATAATCCTCTAGGTGCAGCAAGAATTATGCAAATAAACAATGAAGTTATAAAGAATAAGCAGTACAATACTAATATAAATAATACAAATCAATGGTTAAGTGTAACAGATACTAGTTTAGGACAAATAAATAGTGTACTTCAAAGAATAAATGAGCTTTTAGTTTCAACTGGTGATCCAGCATATGGGGCTGAACAACAACAGGCTATTAAGGATGAAATAAATTCTAATATAAATCAAGTATCTCAAATACTAAATACAACTTATGATGGAAAATATATATTTGGAGGAAATCGTGGTACAGATAAGCCTACCCTTGTTACTACAGATGCAAAGGGAAATCAACAATTGAGCTATGCCAATAAGGATGGAGTAACAAAAATGCCAGCTGGAGCTGCACCTACTTCTGATGAAACAAATCAGCTTGGAATGATAAAAGCAAAACTTTCTGTTGAAATTTCTGATGGTGTTTCAATTAACTATAATTTTACGGCGTCAGATGTAATGGAATTTAAGAATGATGCTGGCGTATCTAAAGATTTAAGAACTATTTTAAGTAATATAACAACGCATTTGGATTCAGGGGATGTTTCAAGCCTAATAGGCAGTGATCTTAGTGATATAAAGGATGCCATAAGCAATGCATCTGGTATTCGTACTGAAGTTGGTGCACTTGAAAACAGAATGAAAAGTGCTAGCAGTGAAAATGAAAGTGAAAATACAAGTTTGACACAGGTTTTGGCAAGCACTAATGATGTCGATTATGCACAAATAACAATGCAGTATGCTCAAGCTCAAACAACCTATTTAGCTTCACTTCAAACAAGCGCTAAAATATTACAGCACACATTGATAGATTATCTATAATAGAGGTGTAGAAGATGAAATTGTATACTAAATATCACGGTGTTAGGGAGTACGAAGAAAATGATGTAATAACGTTTAATAAGGGTTTACCCGGCTTTGAAAATTTAAAAAAATTTATAATATTTCCCATGGAAGAAAATAATGTTTTTAGTATGCTTCATTCCATTGAAAATATGGAAATAGGATTGATTTTAGTTTCACCTTTCTATGCAATGAAAGATTATGAATTTAAACTGGAAGATAATGAAATTGAAGGCTTAAAGATAAAAGACAAATCAGATATAGTTGTTTTAACTACAGTATGCGTTAATAGTGATATAAAAAAAATAACTACAAATTTAAAAGCACCTATTTTAATAAATATTAAAGAAAAAATAGGGGAACAATTAATATTAGATAATGAAAAGTACTCTATAAAATACCCTCTTTTAAGGGAGGAATAAAAATGCTGGTTATTACAAGAAAAAAAGATGAATCTATTCTTATAGGTGATAATGTAGAAATTGTTGTTGTTAAAATTGATGATGGTTCAGTTAAATTAGCTATTAATGCTCCAAGAGATATAAAGATTTTAAGAAAGGAGTTGTATAAAGAAGTTATCGAAGAAAATAAAAAATCAATTTCAATTGATAGTACTATATTGAAGGATATAAAAAATAAGTAGAGGTGTTAAAAATATGGATGTTGAAGCTATAAGTCATGGAGGACAAAATCTATATAATGTCGATAACAACTTAGTAAGTAATAATGTAAATATACAAATTGGTTCACAAAGCAGTGTTTCACAGGATAAAAGTTTTGCAGATAAACCTATAAGTGAAAATGATGTAAAAAAAGCGGTAAAAGTGGTAAATGATCTTTTAAAGGATAAAGATGTTCATATGGAATACGAGCAGGATGAAAATTTTAAATATATAACAATTATGAAGGTAGTTGACAATAATACAAAAGAAGTCATAAATGAGATACCATCGAAAAAGATTTTGGATATGGTAGCTCAATTTTGTGAAATGGCTGGGCTCATTGTAAACAAAAAAGCTTAATTTGCTGTGAGGAGGTACTATAATGTTGGAAGACATATTAAATAAGGTTGATATGGAAATAAGGGAAAGAATTAATCAATCTACTGAAGAACACAGAGTACATCCAAAAGGTGAAGTGCAGTCTGTAAAGAAGTACAATGGAAATAAGCAGCATAAAAAAAACAATAGAAATAATGAAAATGAAGACGATAAAGAATTTGTAATACCAAAGAATAGATCAAAGAATAATAAGATAGTGATAACAGCAGTTAAGAGTAACAAAGTTGTTGTAGATGCAGAACTAAATAAAGACAACTCTTCAAGTGGAGCTTTAGAAAAAGGAAATTATTTAGATATTAGGAGGTAGAGGTTCTATAATGTATGCTAAAAATGCTTATAACCAATACAAACAAAATAGCGTAAACTTTGCTTCAAAGGATCAATTACTATTAATGCTGCTGGATGGTGCTGTTAAGTTTGCTAAGATAGGCAGACAAGCCTTGGCTGATAAAAATTACCCAAAGTGTAATGAAAACCTAAAGAAGACTCAGAATATATTTTATGAGTTGATTGTAACTCTTGATTTAACGCAGGCGGGAGAGTGGGGAGCTAGCCTATTATCTGTTTACAAATTTATAGTAGACAGTCTAGTTAATGCAAACATAAAAAAGGATTTATCTTTATTGGATAAAACCATTCCTATTATAGAGGAAGTGAAAGATACCTGGAATGAAGCTTACAAAGCTTCTATAAAAGCGAGATAAAGGAGTGATAAATATATGAGTACAACAGTTTCTAGTACAACAACAAATCCATATGCAGTTGGGTATAGTTCAAATGATTTAGCTGGAACAGATACAACGTCTTCAAAGTATTCATCAACGAGTGGTACAAGTAAAAGCGGCAGTTCATCGTCATCAAGCTCTTATTCGCAAAGCTTAGTTTCTCAAATGTCTGGAATTGATGTTAACAGCATGGTTAATGAATCAATGGCGTCAGATGTTATTAAACTTAACAGCTTGCTTGCAAAACAACAGCAGTCACAATGGATGCAAGATAGGTATAGATCTATAATTACAAATCTTCAAAGCTTCAGCAGTAAATATTTTGATATACTGTCTAGTGATTATGTACTTTCACCAAATAGCTTTTCTGTGAATGCAGCAACGTCATCAAATACAAATGCACTTAGTGTATCTTCTCTAAATACTGCGAAAACAGGAAATTATACTGTTACTTCAGCAACATTAGCAACAGTTGCAAGCATAGGCAGTAGTGCATTGAAAAATACAAACGGTAAAACAGCTTCAGCTTCTGATGCAATATCAACAATGGGGGTTAAGGATGGCACTATTTCATTTTCTATTAATGGAAAAGCTATGAGTTATGACCTAAAGTCAAGTTCGTCAATCGGCAGTGTTATGCAGGATTTAACATCTTTGACTGGTCTTAATTTTAATTATAGTGAGCTTACCGGAAAATTTAGTATTTCAACACAAAGCACTGGGAAAGATCAAAATGTAAATATACAAAATGTAAGTGATGGTGCTGATTTTTTCTCTAGTTTTGGAATAACAACAAGTAGTGGAACTGTGGCTACAGCCAATACTGCTAGAATAGATGGCAGTGGTGTTATAAAAAGTACAGCCGCAGCAGCTTCAGATAAAATATCAGATACAAGTTTAAAGTTGACAAATGGGGATATATTGTCCTTTCAAGTAGATGGTGTAACTAAAACTTATACAGTGGATACCAGCAAATCTGTTACAACTCTTATGAGCGATTTGACATCTTTAACAGGGGATACTTTTAGCTACAATGCGTCAACAGGTAATATTACTGCTAAAGCAGCTACGGGCAAAAGCGTTAATATATCATATTCTGATGGCAGCAGTGCTCAAGCATTTTTTAACGATGCCTTTGGAATGACAGCAGGCACTACTAATATAAAATCTGCAGATGGATCAACTAGCGTGACTGGCAGCAGTATTGTTGAGAACCCTACTAAAGATTCAGTAGCATCAGCTTCAACTGCAATTTCGGCTACAAATTTAGGGCTAATAAATGGGAGTACGTTAACTTTTGATTTTAATGGAAAAAGCTTAAGCTATACAGTAGACACCAGTAAATCAATTGGATCTCTTATGAGTGATTTGTCATCCTTAACAGGTTCATTATTTAGCTATGATGCTTCAACGGGCAAAATTAGTGCTTTAGAAACTGGAAGCACAGCTATGAGCATAAGTTATGCTGATGGAAGTGAAGCTCAGAGCTTTTTTAATAATGCTTTTGGGTTGGCAGCAGGGACTACTAGTGTATCACAAACTTCAAGTGGCACCTCAACTGGAACTGCTGGAACTGATGGAACATTTAAAATAATGGAACCTGGAGATACTGAAGCAACAGAAATAACAAATTCTTCAAATAAGTTTACAATTGATGGTGTTGCATATAATTTTACTAGCAATATTGCGGATGGCAGTCCAGTTACTATAAATGTAAACCAAGATGTATCTTCTGTTGTAGATAAAATTCAAAGCTTTGTCAATGCTTATAATAATTTAATTGATGGAATTCAATCTGTTACAAATGAAAAAAAAGACTACAGTTATAGTCCGTTAACTTCTTCTCAAGAATCACAGATGACTGACAGTCAAATTACAGCGTGGAATCAAAAAGCTCAGCAGGGGCTTTTGGCAAACGACAGTGAACTTACAGGTATGCTGAGTGCTATGAGAACAGCTTTTTATACTCCTGTAAATGGAAATGGTCTTACAATGGCAAGCGTTGGATTATCTACATCTGATGATCCAACCCAAGGTGGAAAGCTAACCCTTGATGTAAAAAAACTTACGACAGCACTGCAAAACAATCCTCAGCAGGTAGTAAGTTTATTTACCCAAACTTCATCTAGTTATCCAAGTTACACTGGAGTTTTAGGTTTAGACACTACAACAGATAGTCAAGCTGTGAGTAAGGCAATGACTCAAAGAAACAGCGAAGAGGGCATATTTCAAAGACTTAGTGATATAGAGCAAAAATATGCAGGAACTTATGTTGATAAAAATGGAAACCAAGGCCTTCTTTTGACGAAAGCAGGAATGCCAAATACACTTTCTGAAACTAAAAATACTTTATACAATGAGCTAAAAAATGAAGCACAGGCTGTTACTGATTTCAAAACTAAAATGACGAATGATGCTAAAATGTATAATACGAAGTTTAGTACTTTACAATCTATACTTTCTCAGTTAAGTAGTCAGCAAAGTTATTTGTCTTCAATGCTAAGCAGTAGTTCTTCATGAATATAATTCCGTTAAATATTGAAAGGAAGTAATATACCATGGAAGATACTAAAACTCTGATAGCGAAGTTTAGGCAAAAAACTTTAGATATTCTGAATTGCTTTAACAGTGGGGATTTTGATAAGATAAATGGTTTATTAGAAGATAGAAAAAAAATAATTGAAATTTTTAAAGAAAATCCTCAAGCTTATACAAAAGATGATGTAGCTAAAGAACTAAAAAATACAGATATTATGGAATTAGATGTTAAAATAAAAGAACTTACTGTGAAAAACATGAAGGACATAAAAGAAAAACTTGAAGATATAAGTAAAGATAAATTTATTAGAAAAAAATACTATAATGGTTTTTCTGGAAATTCTCTATTTTTTAATGAAAAAATTTATTAAAAACTATAAAGTATTATATACGACCAACGATAAAGTAGTATAAGCAATTAATAAGGTTTAAAATTAAGTGGCCATGAGATTTTAAACCTTATAAAAAATAAAAAAATTAATTTTGGGAAAGGATTCCCAAGTAAAATTCAAGGAGGAATTTAAAATGATAATTAATCACAATTTACCAGGAATTAGTTCATTAAACTATTTAAACAAAAATTCTAAGAGTGCATCTGACTCAATGGAGAAATTAAGTTCAGGTTTAAGAATAAACAAAGCAGCAGATGATGCAGCAGGACTTACAATTTCACAAAAAATGCAGTCACAAATCAATGGTCTTGATAAAGCTCAAAGCAATGCTCAAGATGGTATATCTTTATTGCAGACTGCTGAAGGTGGATTAAGTGAAACTCAGTCAATACTTCAGAGAATGAATGAGCTTGCAACCCAAGCAGCTAATGATACTAATGTAACTATTGATAGATCTGCTATATCAGCTGAACTTGGAACACTTTCATCTGAAATAGACCATATTGCAAGTTCAACAAACTTCAACAATCAAAATTTATTGTCATCTACTGGAACATTAACATTTCAGGTTGGAGCAACATCTAATGGCTATGATTCAATGTCAATTGATCTTGCTAGTATTAAATCTGATTCAACTAGTTTAGCTGTAAATACATTAGATGTTACTTCAAATGGAACTGCAACTACTGCTATGGGTACAGTTCAAGCTGCAATTGATACAGTTTCAACTGCAAGATCATATGTTGGAGCTGTTCAAAACAGACTTACTCATACAATTAACAATCTTTCAATTGAAGATCAAAATTTAACATCAGCTAGTGCAGCTATAACTGATACAGATATGGCTAAAGAAATGATGAACTACTCTAAGGAGAATGTTCTTCAACAAGCAGCTCAGTCAATGCTTGCACAAGCTAATCAGAATCCACAGTCAGTTCTTAAATTATTACAATAATTCAAGGTTTATAAAAGGTTCTTTGCTTTTGCAAAGGACCTTTTATTATAAAGGAAAACACATTTAATATGGCGGATAAGGGAATTTTAGATGACTAGAAATAAGGGAGTGATAAGTGATATGGATATATTTTTTAAACTTGAAATGATTGCTAATAATATGAGTATTATATTAAATATAACAAATAAAGAATTGGAACATAACATTTATTCAACAAAAGCTATAAATAATATTAATTTATTAATAAGTAATTTAGTAGAGTTGAATAGTAATATTAAAGCTAGTTTATCACAATATCCAAATGATAATCTAACAGACAGTCTTAATGGATTGGCTTCCTGCTTTGAAAGCATAATTTCTGGTTATGAATTAAATGAGGATAATTCAATTAAAGATATATTTATAAATCGTTTAGTTCCAAGGTTTAAAAAATTTTATAAGGATTTGGACAGCTATATTTTTAAAATAACAGGAGTTAAAAACGCTGTAGTAACTGGTGTAAATGAATTATCCATAAACATTGAAAAATTAATAGATTTAAAAAAATGTAGAATAGTTGCCTTTATTAGCAATGATAATGAGATGCAAGAAAAATATATAAAGAATATTCCTATATTTACAAGAAATGAGCTTCCTTTTGTGAATTACGATTATTTAATAATATCAGACTACTTTAATTGTAACTTAGAAAAAAAAGTAGTTATTAATATTAATGATTATCTAAAACACTATTCTGATTATGAAGTTTTTAGAGCATATTATTATTATTTTAATTGCAAAAAGCCTATTGATGGATTTATAACAGGTTTATCTTATGCAGAGGTAGGAATAGATGTATCGCAGTTAAGTTATAATGTAATAAATGCAGCTGTTTCAAGTCAAGATTTATTTTATGATTACCAATGGGCTAAATTAATATTAAATAATAAGAAAATAGCCAATAATGTTAAATTTGCTGTAATAGGAATAAGTTACTATAGTTTTGAATATGACCTTTCAAAAAGTAACTTAAAGAATAGGGTGTATGGTTATTATCCATTTTTTAAGAAAACTAGAAATCATCCGCTTGCCAAAGATATGGTAGAGAACTATATTAAATTTGAACAAGTGGCATCGGAAATATTTAAAAAGGATTATAATAT
Source organism: Clostridium guangxiense (assembly GCF_021043395.1). Classification (GTDB taxonomy): domain Bacteria; phylum Bacillota; class Clostridia; order Clostridiales; family Clostridiaceae; genus Clostridium_S; species Clostridium_S guangxiense. The sequence goes on along the minus strand of NZ_JAJNKE010000001.1, from coordinate 175,706 downwards.
TGTATTTTATGATCTTTTAAAGGGTAATAAGGATACCTGGTGGAATGATATGATAAGTCAAGTCATGGATGAAAAGATAATTGAAAAAAACAAATGGATAGTAGAACATGATTGTGATAAAGATTATCCAGAGACTGTGAAGGAGAATGTTGGTATTATTCGAGAGTATATTTCGCTATTGAAATTGCACAATATTACTCCTATTATTGTAATTTGCCCTACTAGTAAATACTACTATTCAAATTTTTCTCATAGGATTAAAAAGGAATATGAAAATATTATGAATAAAATAAAAGAAGAATTTGACATTGAAGTTTTTGATTACTTTGCTTCCAATGTTTTTTCAGATAAAGATTTTTATAATGTGTCTCATTTAAATAAAAATGGAACTAAAAAATTTACTGAATTATTAAATAAGAAGTTAATTGATTTGTGTGATAAATAATAGATAGAAGTAATTAGAATTAGAAATTGCTATGGTAAAAAATGCTATAGCTATTTTTATTTATGTAAATATTTAAAGAATATAATTATAAAGCCGATATATAAAATATCAAGTAAATTGGAGGCTTAATATGAAAATTAGTCTTTGTATGATAGTTAAAAATGAAGAAAAATATATAAAAATGTGCCTTGAAAATGCAATGAAATTAGCGGATGAGGCTATAATAGTTGATACAGGTTCTACGGATAAAACTAAAAAAATAATTGGAGAATTTAATAATAGCAATATAAAACTTATAGATTATAAATGGGAAGATGATTTTTCAAAAGCCAGAAATATTTCAATTGAAGCTGCAAAGGGTGACTGGATACTTATGCTGGATGCAGATGAAAAATTGCTATGTAATGTAGATAAAGTCAGAAATATATTGGAAAAGGCAAAATCAGAATCATACAGGATACCGCTTTATAATATGTTAAATACTAGTAATGTAGTCTACTCATCAGTATATCTTAAACTTTTTAAAAATAATAGAGGGTATAAATACTTTGGAAGAATACATGAACAATTAAATGTGAAAGATGATCAAATAAATGGAAATGGGATAGATAGTAGTATAGCCCAAATTATTCACTATGGATATTTAGGAAATGTTATAAAGGATAGAGAAAAAGCTAAAAGAAATTTAAAAATACTTAGAAAGCAGCTGAAAGACAATCCTAATGATCCTTTTGTTAGATATAATATAGGAGCATCTTATGAAGTTGCTGGTAATTATAAAAAGGCTCTTGAATATTTTTTCAAGGCAAATGATATTTTAAAAAGGGGAGATCCTACAGGACTTACGTTATATGAAATAGATATGGCTAAGAGGATATGTGAATGCCTTATTAACCTTAAAAAATATGATGATTGTATTATGCTTGCAAGTAATTTGCTAACAGATAATAAATATAAAGGATATGTTGATTTACAATATATAAAGTCTTGGTGCTATTTTTTACAAAAGAAATACAAAAAAGCTGTAGAAAATTTTGAAAAATGTATAGAAATGGGAGAAACTAAAGAATTTGTATCGATGCTGGGTATGGGAACCTTTAAACCTAAATTTATGATGGCAAAATGTTATGTTGAATTGAAGGAGGAGATTAAGGCAATAAACTGTTTTATGGAAAGCATTTTTGATCCAAATAATTTTATTCATGAAGGTGTAGACGAGTTTAGAAAATATTTGATGGATAATAATAGAATTGAAATATTAGATCAACTTAATAAATTAGTTGGTAATTAGAATAAAAATATATTGTAAAGTTTGCACACTGATGATAGATGTAGTAGTAATAATGAAGAAGTTAATAAATATTTTTTAAAATTTAGGAGATAAATATGGTATCTTTATGTATGATAGTAAAGAATGAGGAGCAGAATTTAGAGAATTGCTTAAAGAATATTAAAGATAAAGTAGATGAAATAATAATAGTTGATACAGGTTCTACGGATGAAACTGTAGAAATTGCAAAAGAATATACTGATAAAGTATTTAATTTTAAATGGTGTGATGATTTTGCGGCTGCAAGAAATTATTCTATAGAAAAAGCAAAAAACGATTGGGTCTTAGTCTTAGATGCAGATGAAGCAGTAAATTTTTTTGATGGAAAATCTATAGGAAAATTTATAAATTCAAATGAAAAGCTAGTTGGAAGAATAAAAAGAATAAATAGTTTTAAAGATTCAAGTGGTAAAAAGAGGCTTTTTGAAAGAGTAAATAGACTTTTTAATAAAAAATATTTTAAATATGATGGAATTATACATGAACAAATAGTTTCTAAAAATGAAGAAAACTATAGTACTGTAAATGTAGATATAATAGCAAATCATATTGGCTATGAAAAACATATTATTAATAATACAAATAAAATTGTGAGAAACAAAGAGTTACTGCAAAAAGCTATTTTAAAAAAGCCTGAGGATAGCTATTTATTTTATCAGCTTGGAAAGACATTTTTTATGGAAAAAGATTATTTATCTGCTGAAATAAATTTTGAAAAAGCTTTAGAACTTAGCATAAATAAAAGCTATGAGTATGCTGAAGATTTAATTGAAAGCTATGGCTATGCGTTGATTAACCTAAAAAAATATAAGAAAGCTTTAGAATTATCAAAGTATGAAAATGTATATAAAAAGGTAGCTGATTTTAATTTTGTTATGGCACTTATTTATATGAATAATGCAAGATTTAGAGAAGCTGTGGCTAAGTTTGGGGAGTGTAAAAATTCTAATGAATGTAAAATTGAAGGTGTAAATTCTTATTTAGCAGATTATAATATTGGTGTAATATATGAATGTTTAGGAATAGTTAATGAGGCAGTAAAGTATTATAAAAGATGTGGTAATTATGTATTGGCATTAAATAGATTAAAAGTATTAAAATCACAGTAACAAGGCGCAAGCCTTGTTTTTATATTAAAGAAAATTGTATAAATTTCGATAATAAATATATTATAAATGAGGAATAAAATAGGTTAAATTCAACTTTAGGGGAAATCAATATGATTACTAGCATTGTAATATTAACATATAATAAACTTAAATATACAAAACAATGTATAGAAAGCATTAGAAGTAATACAAAAAAAGGTACTTATGAGTTAATAGTAGTTGATAATTGCTCTAATGATGGTACAAAAGAATGGCTCAAAAATCAGGATGACATAATAAATGTATTTAATGATAAAAACCTTGGATTTCCTAAGGGATGTAATCAAGGGATAAAAATATCAACTGGAGAAAGTGTTCTTTTATTTAACAATGCGATAGCAGGTATATTGATGATGATATATATTTAAATAAAAAATAAACAAAATTTTGATATATAAGTAAAGAAGTTTATAGGGGAGAAATGGATATGAAATGTAAGGTATCTGTAATTATTCCGGTTTATAATTCAGCAAAATATTTAGAAGAAATGACAGCTTCATTAGCTGTACAAACCTTGAAAGAAATAGAGTTTATTTTTGTCGATGATTGTTCGACTGATAATAGCTTAGAAATACTATATAAATTCGAAAAAGAGAATTCAGATAGAGTAATTATTATTAAGCTAGAAGAAAATCAGGGGCCTGGTGGAGCGAGAAATATTGGTCTTGAATATGCGTCAGGAGAATACTTAGCATTTGCTGATAGTGATGATTATGTTAAACCAGAAATGTATGAATGTATATATGAGAAAGCAATCGAAGATGATTACGACATTGTGGAATGTGGATATTTTAGTGAACGTAAAAATAAGGAAATGATGCTTTGGAATAAAAGCATGGAAGGAGAAGTATCTTTTGATAATAGAGTTAAAATGTTTATAACCTGTGGCTTTTTATGGTCAAAATTATATAAACGAAACCTTATTATTAATTCCCAAATAAAGTTTATCCCTAAAATGAAGCTTGAAGATGTTGATTTTTTAAATAGATTATATTGTAGAATAAAGAAAGTTGGTATAGTAGAAAAAACGCTGTATTATTATCGTGATAATCCAGAGTCATTTTCTAATAAAAAAAATAAGTCAAGTTATTTTGATATAAATAACACTTTTTGCAGAGAATATTTAAATAATATGAAAAAGGAAAGGCTTTATAGTATATTAAGACCTGTTATTGAATATGTAGTTATGGGAATATGGTTCGATACTTTTAAAGCATATGTGAATAAAAATTCTAAAATTAATACAAATTCTCTGCAGGCAATAGATAAAGAAATTAAACAATATATTTTAGATTATGGACAAAATATTTTTTTTGTTGAACAAGCAAAGTATGATGTGTTAAAAGAGGCATTTTTAGTAAGTTCCTATGATGTTAAAAAAGCAATTGTAATATTGAAAATTGTAAATTTGCTTTAAAAAATTATTCATCTTTTAAAGTTTTATAAAGGTGAAATCTAATTTGATTTTTCAAATGATTATCAAAGTTAATTTTAAAAGCAAAACCTAAAGTTAAGTGAGTTATATACGATAACTTAAATAATTGATAATTATTTTTTGGAGTTGATTATAATGATAGTAGGTCATAATATGGCATCTTTCAATATTTTTACAAGGTATAAATCCGCCCTTGCGGAGCAAACTAAGGCAATGGCACATATATCTTCTGGCTTAAGGATTAGTACCGCAGGTGATGATCCTTATGCATTGTCAAGAGATGAAAATTTTACTATGCAAATTAGAAGCCTTCAGAGGGCTAATTCAAATTCTCAAGATGCTGTAAGTCTTATTCAAACTACAGATAGTGCTTTGGATGGAATTAGTTCAATATTACAGAGAATTAGAGATTTAGCAGTTCAAAATAAAAATGGAACATACAATACTCAAAATAGAAGTGATTCACAATTAGAAGTAAGTAATCTTATAAAAGAAGCGGATCATTTAGCAAAAAGCACTAACCTAAATGATGTAAACTTATTAACTGATCCAAGTGGGAGTTTTAAATGTATGGTTGGTAGCAATGTAGGAGAAAATATTGATATACCAACCTTTGATCTTCAAGCAGCTAGCATTAAGGATGGAAGTGGAAATCCCTTAAGCAGTGTAGATATTACAACTACAGAAGGTTGTGATAAGGCTATTAATCTTGTAGATTCTGCTTTAGATACTGTTAATAGAGCTAGAGGAAAATATGGTGCGCTGCAGAACAGGTTAAATTCAACTATCTCAAATGCATCGGAGATAAGCAATGAAACTGAAGCCGGTGATAGCAGTATAATGGATGTGGATGTAGCTGGTGAGATGATGGAGTATTCTAAAACAAGCATTATAGTTCAAGCAGGAACAGCTATGATGGCTCAAACGAATAAATTTCCACAACAAGTCCTTGAAATACTTCAAAACGTAAAGTAATCATATACGAGGTTTGGGCTTCGCCCATTATCCTTCTAGAACTATAGAACAATTGCTCTGTAAATTAAGATATAAAACTTAGAAAAAAAGTATAATCATACACGAGGTTTGGGCTTCGCCCATTATCCTTCTAGAACTATAGAACAATTGCTCTGTAAATTAAGATATAAAGCTTAGAAAAAAAGTATAATCATATACGAGGTTTGGGCTTTGCCCATTATCCTT
>NZ_JAJNKE010000001.1:0-170048 GCF_021043395.1 Clostridium guangxiense | reverse complement strand
CTATAACCATAAATAAACACTCTGTTGGCAACACAGAAATACTAAGAATTGATGCTAGCTAAGGATACGAGGTTTGGGCTTTGCCCATTATCCTTCTATAACCATAAATAAACACTCTGTTGGCAACACAGAAATACTAAGAATTGATGCTAGCTAAGGATACGAGGTTTGGCAAATATAGAGACATGTTATATATAAGTTAAGAAGGATAATGGGATTACATCCCAAACCTCGCAGATGATCGTTATCCTTCTATAACCATAAATAAACACTCTGTTGGCAACATAAAAATAACTAAGGATTGGCACTAACTAAGGATACGAGGTTTGGCAAATATAGAGACATGTTATATACAAGTTAAGAAGGATAATGGAATTACATCCCAAACCCCGCAGATGATCGTTATCCTTCTATACTATAAGTAAGCACTTTGTTGGTAACATAAAAATACTAAGAAAATTATTGATAACTAAATATTACGAAGAGTACTCTTATTAGTTTTAAAATGGTAATTGGTTAACGCCAAAACGCTATGTATTACAGAGAGTACTCTTTTATTAATTTACTTTTTGTGAGGAACTTTATATATGATAAAATTAATTGTATTTGACCTAGATGATACATTGTATAATGAATTTCAGTTTGTACAGAATGGATTTAAAGCAGTAGCAGAATACTTATCACATAAATATTTAATTGATAGCAAGGAATTGCAAAGCAAAATGCTGAACATTTTAAATGAATATGGCAGGGGTAAGATTTTTAATGTGCTGTGTGAAAAATGTGGATTTATTGAAGCGATGAATGACTTGGTTTTTATATATAGAAATGCTAAGTGTAAACTTAATTTATATGATGACGCATATTATATTTTAGAAAAATTGAGATATAATTATAAACTGGGACTGATAACTGATGGAAAAGCGTCTGTGCAGTGGAATAAAATAAAGTGCTTAGGAGTAGAAAATTACTTTGATAAGATAATTGTGACCGATGATTTTGGAAGAATGTATTGGAAGCCACATGAATATTCCTATAAAAAAATGCTTGAATATTTTAAATGTGAGCCGCAAGAAGCCATATATGTAGGAGATAATCCAACTAAAGATTTTATTGGTGCAAGAAAGGTTGGCTTTTTTACTGTACGAATTATAAGAGAATTTGGTGACAATATGAAACTTAAAGAAGAGAAAGGCTATGAAGCTGACTTTACAATAAATAATTTAAAAGAATTAATAAATATAATTCAACTTTTGCATTTAAAAAAATAGCAACCATAACTCTCAATTCTCCACTTTCCATTTTTAACTAATAAAAGACTGTATGGAATATAAATTTCATGATATACTAATAATAAGAAAATAAAAAAACAATTCTTAAATTGAGAATTGTTTTTTATTTCTCTATTTGTCTTGCATTGAGGTGAATAAGATGAAACGATTTAATACAACTGGTGTTTGTATTCCAGAAAAGGATTTTATGGTAGATGTTACTGGTAAGGTAAATCAAGTTGAAAGTATGATTGATAGAGGGGAATATTTTATAATAAATAGACCAAGGCAGTATGGAAAGACCACCATATTATTTCAATTATATAGGAGACTTAAAAATAAATATTTAATTATTCGAACCAGTTTTGAAGGCTTAGGTGACCTAATTTTTAAGGACGAGGAGATATTTAGTAGCAGAATTTTAGATGTATTTTCAAAAGCATTAAGATTTACAGATAAAGGGAAGTCAGAAGAAATAAAACTCATGAGTAAAAATTCAAGGAATTTAGAAGATGTTTCTGAGGCTATTACAGAATTTGTAGTGAATTCGGAAAAGGAAGTAATTCTTTTTATTGATGAGGTTGATAAAAGCAGTAATAATCAATTATTTTTAAGTTTTTTAGGCATGCTTAGAAATAAATTTTTACTTTCAAGAGATGATTTGGATTATACTTTTAAAAGTGTCATATTAACAGGAGTTTATGATGTTAAAAATTTAAAATTAAAGCTTAGGCCAAGGGAAGAAAGGAAATACAACAGCCATTGGAATATTGCGGTAAATTTTGAAGTGGATTTGAGCTTTAAACCTAAAGAAATTGAATCTATGCTTCATCAGTATAATGAGGAAAGAAATATTACTATGAACTATGACGAAATTGCAAATAAACTTTATTATTATACTAACGGATACCCATTTTTAGTAAGTAGATTATGCCAGATTATAGATGAAAGGATACTGAAGCCTGAAGAAAAATCATGGACTACTCATCATATTGATGAAGCAGTTAAGTGTATTTTGAAGGAAAATAATACTTTATTTGATGATTTGGTAAAGAACCTAGAGAATAATAGCGATTTATATGGGGAAGTTTATAGTATTGTTATAGACGGTGAAGTAAGAGTTTATAATAATTTAAATCCTACTATTAATATAGGAACAATTTATGGAATATTTAAAGAAGATGATAATAAAGTTACTATTCACAATAGAATTTATGAACAAATAATTTATAACTATATGATTTCTAAAATTGAGGCAAAGGTAAAAATGAGCAATTATAATTTTAGAGATAATTTTATTATAGACAATGATGCGCTTGATTTACAAAAGATACTTCTAAAATTTCAGCAATTTATTAAAGAACAATATTCAGAAATTAACACAAGCTTTTTAGAACGAGAAGGTAGACTTATTTTCCTAGCATTTTTAAAGCCAATTATAAATGGAATAGGTTTTGATTTTAAAGAAGTTCAAATTTCCCAGGAAAAGAGATTAGATGTAGTTGTTACTTATGGTAAAAATAAATATGTTATAGAACTTAAAATATGGCATGGAGAAGAATATCATAAAAAAGGATTACAGCAGCTTTATGATTATTTGGAAATTCAAAATTTAGATAAAGGATATTTACTTATCTATAATTTTAATAAGAATAAACAGTATAAAAATTCTAGCGTGAAGTTAAATAATAAAGAAATATTTATGGTATGGGTATAAACGAAAACTAATTTTATACGATAACTTAAATAAGGCGGGAATAGAGGGTTGTTAATTCAACTATGTAGTTCCCGTTTTTTATTTGTGTGTAGAATATAACCTAACTGTGAATTGTGCACTGATTAAAAATGGGGTGATTACTATAAAAATAACATGTATTGTTCAAGCAAGAATGGGCTCAGAAAGACTTCCTGGTAAAGTTATAAGGAAAGTTCTTGATAAACCAATGATAATTACTGTACTGGATAGACTAAAAAAATCAAGATATATAGATGACATAGTATTAGCTACATCAACATCCGAAAAAGAAGAAGTACTGGTGGACAAATGTGAACAATATAACTATAAGGTATTTAGAGGTTCAGAGGCTGATGCACTTGAAAGATATAAAGAAGCAGCAGACATATATAATAAAGAGAAGGATGGTATAATAATAAGAGTTACAGGAGATTGCCCTTTAATTGATGCTGTTATATTAGATAATGTAGTGACTAATTTTATATATAATGATTATGATTACATAAGACTCGATGTTCCAGAAACCTTTGTAAGAGGTTTTGACGTAGAGGTGTTTTCTAAAGCTGCACTTGATAAGGCATATTATGCTGTTCATGAAAATTATAAAGGTATTTCAAAAGAAGAAATAGATATGTATAAGGAACACGTAACTCTTTATATGTATAGAAATCCTGATAGATTTAAAATAGGATATGTTAAAGGAAGCAGCTTTTATAAAAAAAATTACAGATTATGTGTTGACACTGAAGATGATTTTAAACTGATTAGTGAAATATATAATCACTTTAAAGATGAATTTGTATCTTCAAAAGATGTAATTAAATTTTTGGATAACAACAAAGAACTTGCATTAATTAATTCCGACGTAAAACAAAAAAAGGTTTGTAAATGAACAGACTACAATTTGAAAATTATAAATTTCAAGTTAATCTTGATAAATTAGAATTTGTAGAGGACTGCAGTGAAGGGTTTTACGATGCTGTGCACGTAAAAGGTTAACTTTTTTACCTTCGATAAAAAGTTAAGGGTGATTTTCCTCCGTTTTACTGTGGAAAATCTTTAACTTATTTAAATTATTTATTTTTCGTAGTGAAGCGGAGAAAAATATTCCTTAACTTTTTGCTGTGGCAAAACCTTTCACCTTTGACAACCAAAGCTATGTCAAACCCTTCACTTTTCACATAAGTGAAAAAGTTAGTTTTTTAATGAGCAGGGCGAGTTAAAACCCTTCACTCTGTTTTACAAGTTTTAATTTATTAGTATAAGTTTGGTATTTGCAATTTCTATGTTTCAAGTCGTACACATACAGAGAGGAGATTGGTATGAATATACTTTTAACAGCTATAGGCAAGAGAGTACAGCTCATTAAGTGGCTTAAAAATAGCTGTAAAATTATAGGCACAGATGCATCTGAAATGGCACCAGCCAGATACTTTGTAGATAAATTTTACAAGGTAAAGAAATTTAGCGAAGAAGGGTACATAGAGCAAATTTTAAATATATGTGAAAAAGAGAAAGTGGATTTTCTTGTGCCGCTTTATGAAAAAGAATTTTCAATGCTTTGCGATTATAGAACATGCTTTGAAGCAAAAGGAACAAAATTAATTTTAAGCGGTAAAGGCATTATTGAAATTTGCAATGATAAATGGAAAACATACGAATTCTTTAAGAAAAATAATATAGAGTGTCCCAATACATATTTAAAAAATAATATACCTTATGATGTGAAATTTCCTCTTATAATAAAGCCTTTTAATGGTATGGGAAGTCAAAGTGTATTTAAAATAAAAAACCAAAAAGAGCTGGACTTCTTTTTAGAATATGTGGAAAATGCAATAGTACAGGAATTTATTGAAGGCACAGAATTTACTGTAGATGTTCTTTGTGATTTAAAAGGCAGTGTTATTTTTGCAATTCCAAGAGAAAGATTAGAAGTTAGAGCTGGTGAAGTTTCTAAAACAAGAACTGTTAAAAATAAAATAATAATTGAAAAGGTAAATGAATTATGTGAGAAGCTTAAAAAAGAATGTGTAAATGAAAACCTCATGGGACCTTTGACCATGCAGTGCATATTGAATGAGAAAGGTGAGGTATACTTTATAGAAATTAATCCTCGATTTGGTGGAGGGGCACCACTTACCTTTAAAGCCGGTGGTGATTATGGATTATATTTTAATAAGATGAAAGAAGAAGCTCATATAGAGCCAATTGATAACTTTGAGGAAATTACAATGCTTAGATATGATGAAGGAATATACTTATAGAGTTAACTGAGGAGGAAGCATGAATAAGGTTATAGATATAAACGGTATAAAAGTTGGCGAAAATCAAAGAACATTTATAATAGCTGAAATGTCAGCAAATCACAATCAGAGCTTTGATAGGGCAGTAAAAATAATTAAAGCTGCTAAAAAAGCAGGAGCAGATGCTATAAAACTTCAAACCTACACTCCTGATACCATAACATTGGATTCAGATAATGAATATTTTCAGATAAAGCAAGGTACAATATGGGATGGAACTACATTACATAAACTTTACGAAACAGCATATACTCCATGGGATTGGCAGCCAAAACTTAAAAAGATAGCAGAAGAAGAGGGAATTATATGTTTTTCATCACCCTTTGATAATAGCGCAGTAGATTTTTTAGAAGAAATGAATGTTCCAGCATACAAAATAGCTTCTTTTGAGCTTACAGATATACCATTTGTTGAGTATGTTGCATCAAAAGGTAAACCCATTATAATGTCGACTGGAATCGCTGAAATAGGAGAAATTCATGAGGCACTTGAAGCCTGCAAAAGAGTGAATAATGAAAATGTTATTTTATTAAAATGCAGCAGTTCCTATCCAACACCTTTAGAAGATATTAATCTTAAAACAATTCCTAATATGAGGGAAACTTTTAACTGCAGTATAGGACTTTCCGATCATACAATGGGATATTCTGTTTCTACAGCAGCAGTAGCCCTTGGAGCATCCGTTATAGAAAAACATTTCACATTAAGTAGAAGCGATGGTGGTCCTGATTCTGCTTTTTCTATGGAATCTTCTGAATTTGAGGCAATGGTTAAAAGTATAAGAGAAGTTGAAAAAGCACTTGGAACTGTAACTTATGAACTCACTGAAAAACAAAAAAATAGCAGACAGCACTCAAGGTCATTGTTTGTTGTAAAGGATATAAAAAAAGGTGAGAAATTTACAAATGAAAATGTCAGAAGCATAAGACCAGCCTTTGGACTTAAAACGAAATATATTAATGATATTATTGGCAAGGAAGCGAGGACTGACATAAAAAAAGGTACTCCTATCAATTGGAAATTGATAGAATAGATGAAGGGTTTGACGATGCTTTGCACGTCAAAGGTGGATTTTTAAGCTAAAGCCAAAAGTTAAGGTGTATTTTTCTACGTTTTACTACGAAAAATAAATTATAAGATTAAAAATAAATCCCGTGGTTATAATTTAGGTAGTATTTATAATTATGAGGTGAGTATTGTGGAAAAATCTGCTTTATTGAAAGAAAGTTTTAATGTTGCTTTAGAATCTATTAATGTGTATAAATATCTTTCGGCTAAGAATGAATATGTTTTGTCAAAGCAATTTTTTAGAGCTGCTACCAGCATTGGAGCTAATATTAGAGAAGCGAAGTATGCAGAAAGTAAAAATGATTTTATTCACAAGTTTCGCATTGCATTAAAGGAATGCAATGAAACCTTGTATTGGTTAGAACTCATTGAAGTTAGTGAAGGACAGAAAATAAAAGAAGTTGACTATATTCGCAAAAAATGCAATTCTATTTTAAGGATGATAGTATCTTCTATACAAACATGTGAGAAAAATTTAGAAAATGCTAATAGAACTTAAAATCAGAAAAATTTAACATAGATAAATTTAACATAGGAAAATTTAACGTAGTTAAATTTGAAAGACCTAAAATTAAAGTAGATAAATTTAACGCAGTTAAATTTGAAAGACCTAAAATTAAAGTGGATAATTTAACGCAGTTAAATTTGAAATAGTTAAATTTGAAGATTTTCCGCAGCAAGGCGGAGGAAAATCAACCATAGCATTTTATTGCAGATAAAATAATTCACCTTTAACGAGCGAAGCAAAGTTAAACCCTTCACTTTTCGCTTCAGCGAAAAAGTTAGTCTTTTAACGAGCAAGGCGAGTTAAAACCCTTCACTTAATAATAAAAGGGGATAGAAAATTGAAAATTTTAATTAGAGCTGATGGTGGTAACAGCATAGGTATGGGCCATATTATGAGGACACTCACCCTTGCTAAAGAATTAAAAAGATATTTTGATGTAGAATACGTATGTAGAAATGGAAATAAATATTCTGAAGGTATACATAAAGTTCAAGTGTCAGGTTTTAAAATTAATATAGTGGGAGAAAAAAGTTTTTTAGAGGATTTAATCAAGCTAAAAGGAGATATACTTATAACTGATAGTTATGATGTAGATGATGAATATTTTTCAGCAACTAAAAAAATATTTAAAAAAACAATATACATAGACGATATGGGCTTGTATTCTTTTAAAAATGTCGATATTGTTATAAATCAAAACATAAATGCTGAGGATTTAACTTATGATTTAGCTTCTAAAACGCAATTTCTTTTAGGCTGCAAGTATACTATACTCAGGTATGAATTTATAAATTTGAGACATAAATTAATAAAAAGAAAAGTGAAAGATATAATGATTACTTTAGGTGGTTCAGATCCATTTTTGGTAACACTTAAAATGCTTTATTATGTGAAGGATCAGCAGTACAATTTTCATGTTGTTATAGGGCCTGCTTTCAATGAGGATTATGTCAGTAAACTTAAAAGCTATGAAAAATATTCTAATATGCTTTTGTATTACAATGCTGATATGAAATCTCTAATGGAAAAATGTGATATATGCATATCAGCGGCAGGAACAACGCTGTATGAACTTTGCGCAGTTGGAATCCCATCGCTTTCTATAACAATCGCAGAAAATCAAGATAGAGTTGCAGATAAATTTGATGAGCTTAAAATTATAAAAAACTTAGGATGGCATGATGACATAAATAAAGAGAAGATCTTAAGTGAAATAAATTTGTTAAATAAAAATTATAGTATGCGGAAAGAAATATCAGAAAAGTCTAGTAAACTTATAGATGGAAAAGGAACCTTAAGGATAGTTGAAAGAATTTTGGATATGGTATGAAATAATTGTCAAGACATAGCTAATAATACCAATAATTAACTATATTGTATAAGAGTTTCAAATTACAGATAAAAACTAATTTTCATAAATTAATTTAATACACAAGTTTCAATTTTTGAAATTTGTGTATTTTTTTAATATTTCACCAATATTCTGTTATAATAGATTACAAAGGGGTTGAAAATTGTAATATGGAGAGAAAAAAAGCAATAGTATTTGGTGCATCGCGTTTAGGCGAAATTGCTTATAATGTCCTTAAAGATAAATATGAAATATGTTATTTTAGTGATAATGATTTAACTAAATTAGGAAAAAGATTTTGTGGCGTAGAGGTAATTAATCCTAAAGTATTGATTGACTATCCAAATTTTAATATTATAATTGCAAGTATGTATTATGGACCAATATCAGTACAATTAAAAAATTATGGTATAAATGATATTTACATTTTCTTTTATATTGATCCAAGTGACATAACATATAAAAAAGCTTATTGTCTGGAAAAAGCTTGTGATATAGATAATTATAAAAATATTAAAATTGATAGAAAATTTAAAAAAGAATATAGAAATGAATTTAGTCTTATATATGGTAAAAATAACAGTAATGTAAAAAATAAAAATCATATAAATCATAAAAAAAGAGTATTAATAATTTCATATATATTTCCACCAATTGGAGGACCTGGTGTTCAAAGAACTTTGAAGTTTGTAAGATATCTAAATAAATATGGTTGGAAGCCTATAATAATTACTTGTGGAAGGAACTTTTTTCAAGATGGTGAGGACAAAACACTGGTGGATGAAATACCGAATGACACGCAAATAATTAGAGTAGATGATGAATACTTCAATTCTGAGAGATTAAGTAAAATCCAGATTCAGCAAATTGTAAATTTATTATATGGGTTAATAGATAGCGATGAGTTAATGAATGAATTTGTAAATTATATTAAATTAAACAATTGTATGAATAGAAAAGAAATATTAACACCAGATACCTGTATATCGTGGGTAAATTCTGTAATGGAAAAAATAGAACAGGTCATTGATTTTAATAATATTGATATGATATATACAACGTCTGCACCTTGTTCTTCACATATAGCTGGCTATTATCTAAAGAACAAGTATAATTATATACCATGGGTGGCAGATTTTAGGGATGAATGGACATACAATCCCTATTCAAATAGAGATGAAAATGATATAAGGTTTGAATTTGAAAGAGAATTAGAAAAAAGCATATTAAATTGTGCAGATAGAGTAGTTACGGTTACCCCAATGGCAGTAGAAAATTATATTTGTAATTTTAAAATACCTAAAGAAAAAGTTGTTAATATCACTAACGGATTTGATGAAGAAGATTTTTATTTTATGAGCAATAAAAAGGAATACAATGATAAATTTACGATAATTTCAAATGGATCTTTTTATTTGGAAATAACACCATATTCATTTATTACAGCTGTTAATGAATTGATTAGGGAATGTAAAATAAAAAAAGAGGAATTATATATAGAGTTTGTTGGAAAAGTTCAAAGTGAAATTCAAACTAAAATTAATGAATTAAATACATACAATTTAGTGAAAATAAAATCCTATGTTCCGCATATAGAAAGTTTGATTAATGCAAATAAGGCGAATTTGCTTTTATTAGTTGTTGGAAATGATGAAAAGGTTAAAAGAGTATATACTGGAAAAATATTTGAATATTTAAGATTAAAAAAAGATATATTAGCTTTATCTCCACAAGGTAGTGTAATTGAAGGCTTGCTAAATGAAACAAAATGTGGCAAAAACTTTGAATATAATGATATATCAGGTATGAAAAAATATATTTTAGATTGTTATAATTTATGGAAAGAAAATAAAACCTATAATGAGTTTGATGATAGTAAAATTCAAAAGTATAATAGACAAGCACTTACGGGGGATTTGGTAAATGTGTTTGAAAGCTTGTAAAATTTTATGGAGTGATTTATTTGAATGATGTTGAACTATCAGTGTTAATGTGTACATATAACTCCGAAGAATATATTTCGGAAACTATTGAAAGTATTTTAACTCAAACCTTTGATGCGTTTGAGTTTATAATTGTGGATGATGGGTCAACGGATGGAACAGAAGCAGTTATAAAAAGCTTTCAAGACTCAAGAATAAAGTACTATAAGCTTTCAAAAAATGTTGGGGTTGGTAAAGCTTCAAATTATGGGCTTAAAAAAGTTATAGGAAAATATATTGCAAGAGTTGATTCAGATGATAAATATGATAAAAAAAGATTTGAGAAGCAAAAAGATTTTTTAGATAAAAATAAAGATATTTGTATTGTAGGATCATTAAGTGAATATTTTTGCGGTAATAAAAATAGTGAAAGGTATAAATATTGTAAGAACTATATAGAAAAACAAAATAACAGTATTTTAACAGAGAAAGATATGCATGAAAAACTATATTGGTACTGCTGTTTGATTAATTCATCTATAATGGCAAGAGCTGAAGTTATAAAAAAATATGGATATGGTAATTTTAGAATAGGGGAAGATTATAAATTATTTTATGAGTTAAATAAGAAAGGATATAAAATAACTAATATCAATGAAGTTTTGTGTGAAATTCGTGTGAGTGATAAATCTGTATGTTCTACTAGTACGCTGGAAGTATATAAAGTACTTTATGAAATAAAAAAGGAAGAAATTAAAAATTTATTTAAGAGTGATGATCGTGAGATTTATATATGGGGTGCTGGAGGACTAGGAAAGAATTTATATAATATATTTAAAGAAAATGGATTTCAAATTAGTGGATTTGTTGATGGAGCGGAAGAAAAATGGAATACAACGATTTTTAATATGACAGTAAGGTCACCATATGAAGTTATAAATAGCAGTAAAAATATTAAGGTGGTTGTTGCTTCAGAGCCAGGAAGGTTTAGCATAGTAAAATACTTAAAAAGTGTGAAATACAATAATTTGATCGATTATTTAGCATTTTAAATGTTAATGTGGAGAGGATATACTTATTATGATGTATAGTGACAAAAAAATATTAATTTTTGGAGCCTCTAAATCAGGAGAAAGGGCATATGAAATATTAAAAAATTTTAACTTCAAAATAGTTTTTTTTATAGATAATAACGATATCAAGTTTGAAACCTTTTTTTGTGGTATAAAAGTAAAATCTCCTAGTATTTTAAGTGAAATTAATATAGATGAATATTTAATAGTAATTGCAAGTATGTTTTATGACGAAATATCCAGTCAATTAAATAGTTGCGGTTTGGTAAAAGAAAAAAATTATATTGAAATAAATAAATTAATGAAGTATATGCTAAAAGCTAATATGTCGGAAATTACTAAAAGATTAAAAAATACATTAGAGCCATCTTTAACTGAAATGAGTTATGAAAAAATGCAGCTTAAGGATAGCTGTTGTAATATATTGATTACATTGCCTCGTGGACTTATACTTGGAGGCATAGAAAACTGGTCAATTACAGTAAATAGAGGAATAAAAAATCTTAATAAAAATTCGTACTTAGTTAACTTAAAACCGAGTATAACTTCAGAAATTAAGAATGCTTATACTAATAATAAAATTATAAATTTAAATTTTGATAAAATTGATTACTTTGATGCATTAATTAATGCTTGTAATGAGCTAGCAAAATATTTACCTTGTACAATTATAAATAATGATTCATTTGAAATTTTACAAATATCATATATTTTAAAGGAAATGTATACTGACCAAGTAAGGATAATATCAGTTTTACATGGAGATATATTTATGACATATTATCAAAATGATATGTACAGTAAAATAATTAGTAAGTTTGTATGTGTAAGTCAAGAAATAGAAAGCAGTTTAATAAAATGTTTATCTGAAAGAAAAAACGATATATCTAGCAGAACATCTCCTGTAGAGCTTAATAATATAAAAAAGGTTTACTCATATGAGAAAGAACCTATTAAAATTGGATTTGCAGGTAGGCTAGTTAAGGAACAGAAAAGATGTGATTATTTATTAAAGTTAATTGAAAAATTGGAATTGAAAAAGGTGAATTATGAAATTCATATAGCTGGCGTTGGCCCATATTATAGTATAATTAGTGAATTTATTATAAAGCAAAATTTAAAACATAAAGTAAAATTATATGGACTTATCCCACATTATAAAATGAATGATTTTTGGAGTAAACTTGATATATATTTAAATCTTTCAGATTATGAAGGCACAAGTATTTCTATGCTAGAAGCTATGGGGAATGGAGTGATTCCAATTGTTACAAATGTTAGTGGAGTAGATTTATTTGTAAAAAACGAAATAAATGGATTTGTTATAAATAAAAGAGATATAGAGACTGCGGAAAAAATAATTTCGTATGTATATGGGAATAAAAATTTGTTGCATATATATGGAGCTATTAACAAAGAAATAATAAGACAGCAATGTTCAGTAAATAATTATGTGAAATATTTATTAGAACTATAATTTAAGGAATGATAAAATGAAAATTTCAGTTATAATACCGTGCTATAATTGTGAAAGATTTATTCAAGAAACAGTTTATAGTATATTACAACAAAGTGTTTTACCAATTGAAATAATATTAATTAATGACAGTAGTTCAGATGATACACTAAAAATTTTACATGAATTGAGAAAGTCTAATAATATGATAAAAATATTTGATTTTAAGATTAATATGGGCGTCTCATTTTGTAGAAATTATGCTGTTGATAGGTCAAATGGTGATTATGTGATGTTTTTAGATTCAGATGATTTAGCACTGCCAAATTTAATTGAGGAGTCTCAAAGAAAACTTAATAAACTAAATGCCAAATTTAATGATAAATATGTAATGTCATATTGTAGTTATGTTCAAATAGATGAAAATGATAATATAATAAGTGAAGAGATGAGGGGAATACAAACTGAACCGCAAGAAATTTTAGGATACGAATTTTTAAGAAATTATATATCGACTAGTGGTGTGATTTTAAAAAAAGAATCTTTTTATAAAGCATGTAAGTTTAATGAAAAATTAACTTATGCTGAAGATTGGGATTTGTGGCTTAGAATAGCTCAAGTAGGTGGTTTTTGTTATATTGATAAGCCATTAATTAAAGTTAGAAGAAGAAATAGCAGTTTGTCTTCTAATTTGGAAAATATGAAAATTGGTGAAAAGGCAATTTTAAAACAGTACAATATTAATTTTATAGAAGATGCTATTAATAAAAGAAACCTTCCTAAGTATATTAATGTATGTGATTTTGTTTTTATGATGTTTAGATTTGGAAATTACGATGAAGGCTTCAAGAAGTTAAAAGAGCTTAGTAAAAATTATGAATACTATAATATATATTTTTTGCTTGGATTATACTACATAAAAAATAGGAAGATAGACTTATCCATAGATAATTTTTTGAAAACTATAGGGTTAAAGAAGAACCATGGTGCCGCGTTGAATAATATTGGGGCATTATATATGTTAAAAAAAGATTTTATTAGCAGCAAAGATTTTTTAAAAAAGGCATTATTATATTTTCCTAATTATATGGATGCAAATTATAATTTAAGTTTATTAGGTAGTAAAAAAGATAATATAAATTTTGAAGATGTTAAATTTACATGGAGAGAATTAAGAGAAAATTTATTAAAATATTCTTAAGAGTATTTTTTATAATAGAATGTGGCAATAATGGAGGTACTGAGATTTTGGGATACTATACAGATAAAAAAATTTTGATAATTGGTGGAACTGGTACCATAGGAAGAGGTCTTGTTAATGAGATTATAAAACAAAACCCAAAGGTTATCAGAATTTTTAGTAGAGATGAATATAAGCAGTTTGTAATGCAAAATGAAATAACAGATAGAAGCAAATTTAGATTTTTAATTGGGGATGTAAGAGATTATGAAAGAGTTGAAAGGGCGTCTAATGACATAGATGTTATTTTTAACCTTGCTGCAATGAAGCATGTACCTGCTTGTGAGTATAATCCAGATGAAGCTATAAAAACGAATATAATAGGGATGGAGAATGTAATTAAGGCAGGAGCATACCATAATGTAGAAAATGTGATATTTACTAGTTCTGATAAGGCAATTAATCCAGCTAACTCATATGGCGCTACAAAGCTTTTAGCGGAAAAACTTGTACAAGCAGCAAATTATAGCAAGGGTGCAGTAAAGACTAAGTTTGCAGTTGTAAGATTTGGAAATGTCATGGGTTCAAGAGGGTCTGTAATACCGCTTTTTAAAAAGCAAATAGAAGAAAATAAAAGAATTACCATAACTGACCCTAAAATGACTAGGTTTATGATGACTTTAAGTCAAGCTGTTGAACTTATTATGAGAGTAGGAGAAAATGCTAAAGGTGGAGAAGCTTTTGTATTAAAAATGCCTGTTATAAAGCTGTACGATCTCGCTGAAGTTATAATTGAGGAGACTGCTAATAAATTAAATATAAAAAAAGAAGACGTGAATATTACAACCATAGGTTTGAGAGCTGGAGAGAGAAAATATGAGGAACTTATGACTAGGGAAGAATCAGAATTTGCATTTGATTTGGGAAATATGTATGCGGTTTTGCCAACTTACTATGAAAGCATAAAAAATTATTATAGCAAATTTAAAAGTGCTAAAATTGGAAGCTACAATTCAAATGACGTTAAACCAATTGAAAAAGATGAAGTGAGAAAAATTTTAAGAGAAAATAAACTGTTATAAATTGATGAACTTGTGCGAGGTGATACTGTGAGTAAAATATACGATGAAAATTTGAAATACATAAAAATTATAGATGAAATTTTATATAATAAGATGATAACTTTACATAATAAAAGTGCATATATTGAAAGTAGCTTAAATGGTAATTCTAATATAGTGAAATTATATAAAGGAAGAAAGTATAGAATTTACAGTAAGGTAGATCCAATGGAAATGGCAGATTGTATAAGTGATACTGCCTTTAGTGAAGAAGCTGATATTATATTTATTTTTGGATTTGGGCTTGGTTATGAACTAAAAAAAATGCTGGAAAAAGATGAAGAAAGGACTTATATAATTGTTGAACCTGATGAGGATATATTTAGGGTTATGATTGAAAATGTAAACATTGATTTCATGATTAATAGTCCTTATGATATAGGAATTTACGTAGGTAAAGATTTAACACAAATAATGAATTTACTCGATAATGTAATAAACAAATTAAAAAGCCTTAAAATAAAGCTTGTAATTTCACCTATGTATAAAGCTATATATTATCAACTCTATAAAAGAATAATAGAAAGTTTGAGATTAAAATTAAACAGATATATTTCAAATATTAGGTCAATTAATTTAAGCGATAAGGTTTGGTATAAGAATTATGCGAAAAATTTAAATTACATAGGGGATACTTGCCCAGTTAAAGTCTTAGATGGAATATTTAAGGACGTACCAGCTGTAATTTGTGCCGCAGGACCTTCTTTGTCCTACCATATAAAGAAGTTAAGAGAGATCAAAGAAAATGTTTTAATTGTTTCAGTTGGAACTGGAATAACGATTTTGGAGTCCAATGGAATAAAAGCTCATATAGCAGGAGCGATGGATGGTAATGAATCAGAAGGAAAGCTTTTTGAAAATCTTGTACTAAATAAAGATGTGAATTTATTTTATTCTCTTCAAGTGTACGATAAAGTACTAGAGTATACGGGAAAATACAAGTTTGCTATGAATCAAACTAATATGGATTTATATGTAAGTAAACGCTTTGATTGGAATACATATGGAAAATTTAGTGGAAATTCTATTGCTAATGTCATGGCGGAAAACTTGGCTAAATTAGGCTGTAATCCTATTATTTTTTTGGGTCAGGATCTATGTTATAGTAGAAATAAGAATTATGCTGAAGGCGCAGTTTCTCATTATGAAATAAGTAATGAGAAATTTGAAAGTTCTAGTGAATACATAAAAGTTAAAAATAATAAGGGTGAGTATGTGTATACTAAACCATCATTTATTTCCATGCGAGATGTTATGGAAAGAATAATAGCATTAAATCCAAATACAGAATTTTTTAATGGTTCGGAAGATGGATTGAACATAAAAGGTGCGAAAAACATAAATTTCGATGATTATTATGATGAAAAACTTTCTATATTGCCAGAAAAAAACTTTAATAATACTATAAAGTACTTGCATAATAATGCCATTTATGAGAATATAAATAGTGAATTTATAAAATATTTTTTAAAAGAATTAAAAAATACACTTAATAATATTATAATTATTTGTGAAAGTACGATAAATATAATTGAAAGTGATCATATAATAAGTACTAAAGAAAAATATATAAGGGATTTTGAAGATAAACTTAATCAAATAGGTTTTTATAGGGAGGTTTTAAAATTTTCTGTAGAAAACATAGAATTTTTGACTCCAAAATCTTATTTGGAAAGAAAACTCAATGTGTATTTATATGTACTTGATAAATGTTATATAATGCTAAATAATATTCAGGAAGAGGTGCATTCTTAATTGGAAGAGGGTTACCTACAGAATAAAATTAACAATGTTGTTTTAAAGCTAAATGATTCATGGACAATGTTTATAATTTCAAATTTTGATGAAGCTGTTAATGTTTTGAAGAGTGCTATAAATGAAATAAATGAAATTGCTGATTATTCAGTACAAAACAAAGTAGCATTAAATTTAGATTCAAAAAGAATTTCCTATTCACTAAAAAAAATAAATGACTGCCTTAAAAAATCTCAATTTGTAGAGGCGGCGGATATCTTAAAGTATAAATTGCTTGAAGATTTTAAGACAAGTTGTAAACTAAATTAAAGTACTATCCACTAACTAAGGAGAGGAGGCTGATTTGATTGAAGATACTTGTTACTGGTGGCGCTGGATTCATTGGAAGATGGGTTGTCAAAAAACTTGTTGAGGATGGTCATAATGTAACTATATTCGATAATCTTTCAAATGGAAGAATTGAAAACATAAAGGAATTTGATAGAAACAAGGTTAAATTTGTTAAAGGGGATATAATAAATGACTGTGATTTAGATAGTTTATTTAAAGAAAAATACGATATAATATATCACCTTGCTGCATCCATAAATGTTCAAGATAGCATAGATGATCCTCAGAAAACCTTTTTTAATGATACGGTTGGAACTTTTAAAATATTAGAAAAAGCTAAAAAACAAATGTTTGGTGAAAAAGGAATAATGAAAGGGCTAAATTGGAAATCTGATGTAAGACAAAACACTTACCCTTGTAAAGTTGTCTTTATGAGCACATGCATGGTTTATAATATGTCTGATGAGGATGGAATAGATGAAACACATGCTGTTAAACCTGTGTCACCCTATGGGGGAAGTAAAATAGCAGCAGAAAATATGGTCCTTTCATATTATAATGCGTATAAATTACCTACGGTTGTAATAAGACCTTTTAACACATATGGACCATTTCAAAAGACAGGAGGTGAAGGAGGAGTAATATCTATATTTATAAAGAATTCCATTTCTGGTGTTCCTATAAATATATATGGCACAGGGGAACAAACTAGGGATTTTTTATATGTAAAGGATTGTGCAGATTTTGTTGTACTTTCTGGATATAAAAGCGCTGTGAATGGTGAGATAATAAATGCTGGAACTGGAAGGGATATTTCTATAAAAGAACTTTCTAATCTTATATCACAAAATAGGGTGCCAGTTAATTTTGTGGAACATATTCATCCTCAAAGTGAGATATTGAAGCTAAAGTGTAATTATTTAAAAGCAAAACAAATTTTAGGCTGGCAGCCAAAATATTCACTTGAAAAAGGTATAATTGAAACCGAACAATGGATTAAAAAATTTGGTCAAAATTTAACATAAAATGTCTGTAGAATATTTGAAAATATTACTAAATAATAGTATAATATAATGCATATATGAATTTAAGGACAATTTATTACAAAAAACATATTAGATAAAGATTTTTCTCATTTTTAGAAGGATTTTTAAATTTATTGTCAAATAATATTTAATGGGTGGTTAATGGTTAAATAAATATAGGGAGGTATTGAGAAAGTGGATATAAGTGGTATGTCACAAAGTCAATTTACATATGAACTTTTGAAAAAAGGACTTGATGCATCATCTGAGAGACAAAATGTAATATCTAACAATCTAGCAAATATAAATACAAAAGGATATAAGAGATCTTATGTTACTTTTGAGGATAATTTGAAAGATTCTGTGGATAATCTTGAAATGATAAGAACTGATTCAAGACACATAAATGATGGTGCAGAGTATGGGGGTATAGAAGTAAAAACAGATAATACCACCAGCATGAACGAGGATGGAAATAATGTAGATATTGATACGGAAATGACAAATGAAGCTCAAAATACTTTGAAATATTATGCGCTAACAAGTGAAATTAGCAGAAGAATTAGCATGACTGGCAATGTTATTAATGGAAAGTAGTTAATTTAATAGGAGGGAGTTAACGCAATGGGTGCTTTTAATTCATTTAATATAAGCTCAAGTGGTCTTTCAGCAGAAAGATTGAGAATGGACACAATATCATCTAATATAGCTAATATTTCGACAACAAGAACTGAAGATGGTGGACCATATAGGAGAAAAATTGCTACTTTTGAGGAGAATTTTGAAAATGTGTTTAATTCTCAAACCGGCAAATATGAAAAAAAATTATTAGGGGTTAAACCTACTCAAATAGTTGAGGATCAATCTCCATTTGAGGAAAAATATGATCCAGGTAATCCAGATGCTAATGCGCAGGGATATGTTGAAATGCCTAATGTCAATATATTGACAGAAATGGCGGATATGATGGCTTCTACAAGGGCATATGAGGCAAATGTAACGGCTATAAATGATGAAAAGGGTATGTTTACAAAAGCTTTAGAAATTGGTAAATAAGGAGAATTAATTTATGAGAGTAGATGAATTTATACCGGACAATGTAAAAAATGTTCTTCAAACTGGACAAAGTAGTCAAGTTAATTTAAATGGTAGCGATGCTAATAGTGAGAATAATAATGTTGATTTTGCACAAGTACTTGAAGATAAGTTGTCTTCGGTTAATGATAAACAGGTCAGTGCTCAGGAAATTTCAAAACAGTTTGTTGAGGGTGACGATGTAGATGTTCACCAAGTAATGCTTTCAACTGAAGAAGCTCAGCTGTCATTAGAGTTGGCTATCCAAGTGAGAAACAAATTAGTTGACTCATATCAGGAGCTTAGTAAAATGCAGTTATAGAGTTGGGAGTGCTTGTAATGAATAAACTGTTGAATTTTTTTAAAGGCTTATTTAGTAAATGGAAGGCATTGAGCAAAAAGAAAAAGGTGGCATTTATAATCTTAATAGTAGGAATTTTAGCTGCATTGTCTTTAATAATTATGTCGAAAACAACTACTAAATATGGAGTTTTATTTTCAAAGCTGGATTCAAATGATGCTGCTACAGTTATATCCAAATTAGATACATTAAAGGTAGCACATAAGGAGGATTCAAGCACTAATACTATTTATGTTCCTAAGGATAAAGTTGATAATTTAAGATTGCAATTGACTTCTACTTTAACAAATGGAAGTAAAGGGTTTGAACTTTTTGACGCTTCTAATAGTAAATTTGGAACTACAGATGCTGAGTTTAATGTTGAGTACCAAAGAGCACTTCAAGGAGAACTCGAAAAAACAATAAAGAGTTTAGATGGAGTTGATGATGCAAGGGTTACTCTTGTTATGCCCAAAGATTCTGTTTTTGTTAAAGATTCGACAAAAGCAACTGCTTCTGTGACTATTAAAATGAAGACAGGCTCATCTGATTTGAGTAAAAGTCAGGTTATGGCAATTGTTAGCCTTGTGTCAGGCAGCGTAAGCAATCTTCCAAAGGAAAATATTCAAGTTATTGATGATAAAATGAATCTTTTAAGTAAAGATTTATTTAAAAGTGATGACGGTAGTGATAGTTCAGAAACAGCTGAGGACAGGAATAAAGTAGAACAGCAGAAAGATGAATATTATGAGAAAAAAGCTCTTGATGTTCTTGAAGATGCATATGGTAAAGGCAAAGTAAAGGTAAAGGTAAATGTTGAGCTTAATTTTGATGCTTCACAAACTGACTCTGAGACATATTACAATAATCCTACAGATCAAAAGGATACAAAAAATCCAGTAGTTGTAAGTGAACATAATACTAGTAATTCAAGCTCTGGCACAAATGCTGCATCTGGAAGTCCAACAAATAACAATAATTCAAATACCATTACTAATGGTGGAAATAATACTTCTACGAGTACCGATTCTACAAAAAACTATGATGTTAGCAGTGAAAAAACTAAAACAGTAAAATCGCCAGGAGATGTTAAAAGGTTGACTATATCTGTTTTAGTGGATGGAAATGTAGATGCTAATACTCAAGATAAGGTATCTAATATTGTTGGAAATGCTGTTGGCTTTGACACTAAAAGAGGAGATTCTATAAGTGTTGAAGGTATGTCATTTGATAACAGCGCTCAAAAGGCTGCTCAAAAGGCGTTAGATGAGATGAAAGCTGAAGAACAAGCTGCTAAAAATCAAAAAATGTATATTGCTATAGGTATAGCTTCAGCAGTTGTGCTTGCTGCACTTATAGTATTAGGTGTTCGTTTAATTAAAAAGAGAAGAGCTGCTAAACTTCTTGCGGCTGAAGCAGAGGCAGAAGAAGATGAGACTCAAAGTATTGACGTTGTTGTTGATGATGAGGCTGTTAAAGAGAATAAGCAGAAATTTGCACCTATTAATTTTGAGAGAGAAGATGAAAATTCTCATGTTGAAAATGAAATTAAAAAATATGCGGCAAACAAACCTGAACAAGTTGTAGATATAATAAAGGCTTGGCTTGCCAGTGATGAGAGGTGATAGTTTTGGCTAGTAAAGAAGTAAAGCTAACTGGGGTTCAAAAGGCGGCCATACTATTTATCACCCTTGGCCCGGAGGCTTCAGCTAAAATAATAAAAAAACTTCCTGAAAGAGAAATCCAAAGAATAACTTATGAAATAGCAAATATAACTTCCGTTAAATCAGAAGTAAAGCAAGATATACTCAAAGAATTTATAGATATGAATAAGGCTAAGGATTATATTCTTGAAGGTGGCATTGATTATGCAAGAGATTTACTTTCAAAAGCTTTAGGACCACAAAAGGCTATGGAAATTTTAGACCAGGTAGCTGAAGCTACAGAGCAATATAGACCTTTTGCAATTGCAAGAAAAGCTGATGCACATCAATTATTAAATGTAATAACCAATGAACATCCTCAAACAATTGCACTTGTATTATGTTATTTACAGGCTAATAAAGCTGGACAAATTTTGTCCGCGCTTCCAGAAGAAGTTCAAGGTGATGTCGCATTTAGGCTTGCTACTATGAGTAATACTTCTCCTATGGTTATAAAAGAAATAGAAAAAGTTTTGAATAGCAAATTGTCATCTGTTGTAAGGTCTGATGTTACTGTTATTGGTGGTGTTCAAACTCTTGTTGATATATTAAATCAGGTTGATAGAACAACAGAAAAGAATATCAGAGAAGGACTTGAAAGAGAAGATCCAGAACTTGCAGAGAAGGTCAATGAGTCTATGTTTGTATTTGAAGATATTGTTACTCTTGATGATGCATCAATTCAAAGAGTTCTTAGAGAAATTGATACAAAGGATCTTGGTATGGCGCTTAAAGGATGCTCAGAAGATGTTTCAAATGCGATTTATAAAAATCAATCAAAGAGAGCTGCAGCTGCTTTAAAAGAAGACTTGGAATTCCTTGGACCAGTAAGACTTGTGGATGTTGAAAAAGCACAACAGAAGATAGTTAGTGTTATAAGAAGACTTGAAGATGCTGGAGAAATAATAGTTTCGAGAGGTGGAGAAGATGCTATTATCGTCTAGAGTTATAGATAATCTAAGGGTTGTTCAGCAAGATAAGCATCAAGTCATAGCTGTAGAGGATATAAAAATTCCAGAAAAAGAAGAAAAGTCCTCTATAAAGAACGCTGAGAAAAGGTTTCAATATGAACAATATGAGAATATAGCGACTTCTATAATAAAACAGGCAAAGTTAGAAGCTGAAAATATTAGAAAAGCTGCTATAGATGATTCGAGGATTATTGAAGAAAATGCATATAAAGAAGCTTATGAAAGAGGACTCAATGAAGGAAGAAAAAAAGGTTATGAAAATGCTTATAATGAAACTGTCGTAAAGGGAAAAATGGAAATTGAAAATTTAAAATCCCTTGCACAGCAAAATGCTTCGAATATTGTAAAAAGTGCAAGATATGAGTGCGAAAAGTATTATGAAAGTAAAGAAATTGAGATAAAAAGGCTTATTGTTGAAATAGCATCTAAGGTTATAAAGGAAAGAATTAAAAGAAGTGATGCTATAGATAATATGGTATATGAGGCAATAAAACTTTCTAAAGATGCTAAAACTATAATAGTAAAATGCAATGATAAGTATGTAAAAAATGTTAAAAATAATATTTCAACATGGAAAAATGAGCTTCCTTATAATGGAGAAATTTTTGTTATTGAAGATAATGAAAGAAATGATGGCTCTGCAGTTATTGAAAAGGATAATGGCAAAGTTGAGGTTAATGCAGATGATGCTATTGATAAAATTAAAGAAATAATATTGAAATCAGAATAGTATGGGGGATTACATGATTTATATTGATTTTGATGCTTTGACTAAAGAGATTTCTGAATGCAATACAGAATATACAGAAGGCGTTGTTAATAAAGTTATAGGTCTTACTATTGAAGTAGAAGGCATTAAAGCATTTGTAGAAGAAGTATGTGTAATTTACAATGAAAAAAATAGAGCTATCCCATGCGAAGTTGTAGGTTTTAAGGAACAGAGTGTAATACTTATGCCTCTCGGTGAACTTGTAGGAATATCCCCTGGATGCAGGGTTGTTCCTACAGGTAGACCATTAAGCGTTAAGTGTTCTTCGGAACTTTTAGGTAAGGTTTTAGATGGACTTGGAAATTCAATGACTGGTGAGGAGTTTAATAAGGGTGTATTTTATAGACTTGATAAAGAGCCACCAGATCCTTTAAAAAGAAGAAGAATTAAGAGTATAATTGCAACTGGAGTAAGAGCTATAGACGGTTTTTTAACTTGCGGTGAGGGGCAAAGAATAGGTATTTTTGCAGGAAGTGGTGTTGGTAAAAGTACAACCCTTGGTATGATAGCAAGAGAAGCCAAAGCTGATGTAAATGTAATTGCACTTATAGGCGAAAGAGGAAGAGAAGTACGTGACTTTATTGAAAAAGATCTTGGTGAAGAAGGTATGAAAAGATCTGTCATTGTTTGTGCAACCTCTGATAAACCTGCTCTTGTTAGACTAAAAGGTGCTTTTACTGCAACAGCTATTGCTGAGTATTTTCGTGATAAAGGTAAAAAAGTAATACTCATGATGGATTCTGTAACTAGATTTGCCATGGCACAAAGAGAAGTTGGACTAGCTATTGGTGAACCTCCAGCTACAAAAGGGTATACTCCGTCCGTATTTGCTAAGCTCCCAAGACTTATGGAAAGGTCTGGAATGTCTGATAAAGGTTCCATAACAGCATTTTATACAGTGCTTGTTGATGGAGATGATTTTAATGAGCCTATAGCGGATGCGGTAAGAGGTATACTGGATGGACATATTATTCTTTCAAGGGATATAGCTGCTAAAAATCATTATCCTGCTATAGATGTTTTAAAAAGTGTTAGTAGACTTATGTCTGAAATTGCAGATGATGAGCATAAAAATGCAGCAGGTATTGCAAGGGATTTACTTGCAACCTATAAGAATAATGAAGACTTAATAAACATAGGTGCATATGCTAGAGGAAGTAACAAAAAGGTCGATGCAGCAATTGCATATAATGATAAGATAAATTCTTATTTAAAGCAGGGAATAAATGAAAAGGCACCTATTGAGGAAAGTATAGAGAATTTAAAAAATATGTTTACAAGCTAATCTTATGAAAAGAGGGCTGGCATGGGAAAATTCAATTTTAGACTTCAAAAGCTTTTAGATTTAAAATTTCAAAAAGAAGAACAAAGTAAAATTGTATTTAAGAAAGCACAAGAAGAAAAATTGCAGGTGGAAGAAAAACTTAATTTATTAAATGATAATTATAGGAAATATAGTGAAACTATGATGTTTGGCACTGTTATCGAACAAAAAATCACCCATAATTATCTTAATTCACTAGTTTCTTGTATAGATGAAACAAAAATTGAATTATATAAAAAGAATGAAATGCTTGAACAAAAAAGAAAAGAGCTTGTAGAAAAGCAAATTGAGAGAAAAACTGTTGAAACTTTAAAGGAAAAACAAAAAGATAAATTTGAGTTAGAAACTAAATTGGTAGAGCAGAAGTTTAATGATGAACTTGCTCTATACGGATACATAAGAAAACTTGAAAGGGGGTGAGAAATTGGAAGGTATTTATGCTTCAAAAATTATTAATTTAGTAAATGTAAATAATAGCAGCTCTAAAAGTTCATCTGCAAGTGATACTAAACCTAACAGTTTTGATAGCTACTTGAAGAGTTATTCTACTAATAAGGATACTACAAGTGCAGACAATGATAATTCAAATGATGCTAATTTAAATAACGTCAACTCAAGTGATGCAAATTCAAGTAGCACTGAGCCAAGTGATATAAATTCAAATAAAAATGTGCAAGAAAAAAATTCAAATAAAAATGTTTCAAGTGATAAAGCTAAAAATAAAGTTAGTGATAAGAATTCTGAAGCTAAAATCGATTCTGATGTAGATAAATGTAAGGATGATACTACAGGTGAACAAACTAATGTGCAAGCTATACTTACTGCTGTACTAAATTGCTATGATGGCAATTCAATTGATTTTACTAAACTAAAGAGTCAACTTGAAAAATTAAACATTTCACAGGATTTTCAAAAGGATATACTTGATATTGCTTCTAAACTTCAAGATTTATTCAAAGGAAAAAGCAGTAGTGACTTTGTAAGTTTTTTAACTTCTAAGATAAATAACGATACAGCGTCAAATGAACATGACAAGCTTATAAACAATATAATTGACGTTTTAAAATCAAAGTTAAATAAAGATGAAGTAGTAAAAGTAGATAAAAGCAGTAATATTTCTAATTTAGTAAGCCAATCAAGCAATAAACCTATTGCAAATTCTGAAATACAACAAAAAAGTGTAGAAAAAGCTAAGATTAGTACTTCAAACGACAATATAGGAGATACTAAAAGTAATGCTGTAAATGAAAATTTTCAAGATAGTCTTGATATCGATGATGAGAGCAAGGCTTCTCAAAATTATGAAAAAAACGATGATACAAGTAAAAACGAAGATGAATTTTTAAAGAAGTTATTATCACAGGATAAAAGTGATAGTAAAATGTCAAAGATGACTACATTTATGAATCAATTTTCAACCATAAGCAATACAAGCACTCAAGCGCTAAAAGGTGAAGTTCAAGTAATAAATAAGAACAATTTTGCAGCTGATATTGTGAAGTCAGTAACATATATGCAAAATAACAACATTAAAGAACTTACAGTAAAAATAAATCCTAAAGAACTTGGGGAAGTTGTAATAAGACTTTCAATGGAAAATAACATTATGAAAGCAAGTATTTCCGCTGAGAATAAGGAAACTTATGCTCTTTTAAATTCAAGTCTTGGAGATATAAATAATAGTTTAAACAATCAAAATATAAAAATTCAAGCGTTTTCTGTAAATATATACGATGATACTACTTATTTTGGGGGGGGCAGCAGCGAAAAAAATAATGAAAATGATGCAAGAGAACAAAATAAGGGCAATAGCAATAAGGAGAATGTGGCTGAAATTAAAAATGAATCTAACAACATAGATTTGAATGAAGGAAAAGTAAATATATTAGCTTAAGAGGTGAAAATATGTCAAATTCATTTAATGATTTGAATACTATTGATACTAGTAAAATAGCTTCAGGCAGTAGTAGCAGTACTAGAAAAACGTCTAATACTTTAGATCAAGATGCTTTTGTAAGAATACTTACAGCTGAGATGGCAAATCAAAGTCCTGATAACAGCCAGGATGCAACACAATTTGTAGCTCAGATGGCTCAATTTTCAAGTGTGGAGCAGATGCTTAATTTAAATAGAACAATGACATTTAATGGAGCATCATCTCTTATAGGAAAAGTGGTAACCATGAAATCAGCAGATAGTGATGGAAATCCTTATAGAGGTATTGTTGAAAAAGTCACAAGAAATGGTGACAGTATGAAGGTTTATGTAGATTTGCTTGACCAAAATGGCAATCAAATCTATCAAGAAAAGTTTGATGATAAAGGAAATCCTGTAATTAAAGATGGAAAACCTGTATATCTTACTGAAAAAAAAGAGAAGGTTGATTCAGATGGAAAAGTAGTTACAGATCCAACAACTGGACAGCCTGTATATGAAGATGTTCCAATTAATAAGGTTATGACATTTGATTATTCAGATGTAGATAGTGCAAGTGGTATAGCTGTTAACATTGTAGATACAGGTGAAATTCAAAAAAGCTAATTTTAAGATATTGATAGGTGATAACTTATGGTATATAGAGTTGTTAATGGAAAATTAATTAATGTAGAGAGTATTTCTAATAGCTCTAATAATTTCACAAAATATAATTCTAAAAAATCAGATACAACATTTGAAAAGATATTAGATGACAATTTAGGTAAAAATGCAGGATTTAGCATTTCTAATCATGCTGCTGCAAGAATTAAATCAAGAAATATTGAATTTAATGAAGTTGATATGAAAAAAATAAATAAAGGAATAAATGACGCAGATGAAAAAGGTGCTAAAGATTGCCTTATATTGTATAAGGATGTTGCACTTATAGCAAGTATAAAAAATAGAACAATAATAACTGCTGTTGATAAAAATAGCAGAACAGGAAATGTATTTACAAATATAGATAGTGTAGTTTTATTGTAAGCTGGACCTAAATAAAACCATAGAAATATGAGTTTAAATGAGGAAGCTTAAACTGTGGAATGACGGAAGCAGGAGGTAAACTACAAAAATAATTTTGGAGGTAGTTTTATGTTAGGATTATTTAGTGCTGGTATCAGTGGAATGAGCACAAGTCAAGATAAATTAAATGTAACTGGTAGTAATATTGCAAATTCAAGCACAACTGCTTATAAATCTCAATCTGTTAATTATTCGGATACCTTTAGTGAAACTATTAGTGATGCTACATCAGCAACTAGAAATTCAGGAGGTACAAATGCGAAGCAGGTTACACTTGGTACTCAGGTCTCAAGCATTTCTACTGATATTTCAAAAGGATCATTAAATCCAACAGGTAGAAATCTTGATGCTGCTATTACTGGTGAAGGTTCGTACTTTATGGTTGCAAATGGTCAGACTATGTTTAATGAGGATGACTGCATTAAGGTTGACACGAATAATCATTCTATAACCACAGTGCCAACTGGAACAGCTGTTTCATATACAAGGGATGGTAGTTTTCAACTCGATGATCAAGGCAACCTTCTTACATCTGATGGACATAGAGTTCTTGGATATTCAATGATTGGAAGAAATGAAATTGGTTCGGGTTATTACGCAGATGTAGTTAGTATATCAAAGAATCAAGGCGAAAGTACTGGAAATGTTTCGACAGATTCTTCAGTTATTACAGCAGATGGTGTAACTACTTTAGATGGTGCAAATTCAGTAGTTATTTCTAGAGCATCTGCAGTTACTACAAATGGAGAATCTTCATATATTGCGGCTGGAGATGTTGCTTTTGTAGATACAGAAGATCCTGATTTGAGAGCAGATGGCAGCAATCTTCATACTTTAAGAGTACCAGATTCAGTTAAGAAAATTTATCATGATGCCAATGGTACACATGTTAAGAGTGTAAAGGTAAAGAGCTTTTCTATAGGACAAGATGGAATAATAACAGCAGTATTGGATGATAATACTACTGCAGCTCTTGGACAGATTGCTATGGCTACATTTAAGAATCCTGAGGGACTTACTAAGGATGGTTCAAATTTGCTTAGCGTTTCTCCAAATTCAGGAGCGGCAATTTTAAGGTCTGGTGCGGCAAATGATATTAAAGGGCAAGATGCATATAATAAGTCTATAGCAGCGCACGATAATTCGTCAGGCTATCCTACTATACAAGGAGGAGCTCTTGAAGAGTCAAATGTTGATCTTGCAAAAGAATTTACTAATATGATAGTTGCATCAAGAGCATTTCAAGCTAATGGAAAAAGTATAAGTACTGGTGATGAAATTTTGCAGAGTTTGGTTAATCTCGTAAAATAATTGATACAATTTCTGGTTTTCAATGTATATAGATAAACTGCTTCAACTATTGAAATTTATGTGCACCAAAATGCCCAGAAGACGGCATTTTGGTACAAATAAATTTTAAGTTTCAAGGTGGTTTATCTTTAGAAATATACATTGAAAACTATAAAATTTATTAAAGGAGTGAGGCTATGATAAAACTTAGGGGGATGAATGGAAAAGACTTTGTACTCAATGATAGTCAAATAGAGAAAATTGAAGAAGTACCAGAAACAGTAATTACACTTGTAAATGGAAATAAGTACATTGTTGAAGAAACTGTAGATGAGGTTATAGATAAGGTGATAATGTTTAAAAAACAAATATTTAAAGGGACCTTTAAATAGGGACCTTTATTTATACATATATTGTTATTTATGATATAAAGGGGATGAATTAAGAATGGCTGACGATAAAAAGAACGATGAGGCTAAAAAAAATGGGAAGGGTTCAAAAATCATAATTATATTCTTAATTGCTGTAATAATAGTATTATTAGTATTTGGAATATTGTACTTTTTTGTATTTTCAAAAAAAGGTGGAAGTACTACTAATAATACAAATGTAGATACAAATCAAGTACAACAAACCAGTTCTGGAAGTATTACTACAGTAGATGTAGATGAACAAACTTATAGTTTTGATGATATTACAACTAATTTATCAGATAAAGATACTGAAAAATTTATAAAGGTTAGTGTTGCATTAGGATATGATGGTAATGTTAATAAAAAATTAAAGTCTGAATTGGAAGATAAAAATGCCGTAAAAACGCCAATACTGCAGGCTGAAATAGTAGGAGTTTTAAGAAGTAAAGCTGCAGCAGATTTTGCTGATCAAAAAAAGGTAGAAGAAATAAAAAAAGAAATTCTTGATAAAGTTAATATGCATTTAAAAAATGGGAAGATTTCAAATATATATTTTAGTAATTTAGTTATTCAATAAATACTATTAGGATGGTGTTGTATGATAGATACAGCAGGGATGATAATAAAATTTATAATATTTTTTCCCATGATTATACTGTTAATTTATGTTTCACTAAAATATGGGGGCAGTAAATTTCAGGGTATGCAAAATGAAAAATATATTAAAGTACTAGAAAAGACGTCTCTTTCAAAGGATACAAGTCTTTTGGTTATTAAAATTGGCTCAAAGGGATATATTATGTCTAGTACTACTTCTAAAACAGAAATTTTAATGGAGATTGATGGTGAAGAATTAAGCGCCATTGAAAAAGTGAAAAAAATACCACAGTATAAAAGTTTAGATGAGTTTTTTAAAGATATTAAGAATAAGCTTGGGATGAAAAAGGAAGATTAGCTATGAAAAAGAAAAAAATGATATTTTTAATGGTGTTTTTTATATGCGCTTTTTATTTTGGAAATAAAATTTATGCAGCGCCAACAACTTCGCAAACTTTAAATGTACCTAAAGTAGGTATTTCTATCGATAATAGTTCCAGTAATCCAAGTGATCTAGTTGATGATATAAAACTTCTTCTAGTACTTACAGTTTTAACTTTGCTGCCGTCTATAATTGTAATGATGACAAGTTTTACTAGAATAATAGTTGTTTTTGGATTCTTGAGAAATGCTATGGGTACACAGCAATCTCCACCTAATCAAGTGCTTGTAGGGTTGGCTTTATTTCTTACTATGTTTATAATGATGCCAACGTATAATACTATGAATAAAGATGCTATACAACCATATTTAAATAAACAAATAACACAACAAGAGGCGTATACGAGAATTAAAAAACCATTAAGGCAGTTTATGCTTAAAAATACTTATAAGAAAGATTCAAATTTATTTATTGAATTGGACAAGTCTAAAGGTAAATACACTGCAGTAAATATGCCTATGCATATAGTTATTCCAGCTTTTATTATAAGTGAGCTTAAGACTGCATTTACAATTGGATTTTTACTGTATATACCTTTTCTTATAATAGACCTTGTAGTAGCAAGTATCCTTATGTCAATGGGAATGATGATGCTTCCACCAGCTATGGTATCAATGCCATTTAAACTCCTTTTGTTTGTAATGGTAGATGGATGGTATATGGTAGTTAAGTCACTTGTACTGAGTTTTGCGAGGTGATATAGATGACGGAAAATATGATAATAACAGTAATGAAGGATGCGGTATCAACAGGGCTTATGATTTGTGCACCAGCACTTATAGTATCAGTAGTAGTAGGCCTTATAATAAGTATATTTCAAGCAACAACTCAAATTCAAGAACAAACTCTTACATTTTTACCTAAGCTTTTGGCTATAGTCTTAGTTGGATTTATGACTGGAAGTTGGATGCTTCACATGATGACGGGATTTATGAGCAGAATATTTGATATGATTTCAAATATAACAAGTTAGGTGTGATAAATGGTGGATATTACTTATTTAACATCATTGTTTCTTATATTTTTAAGAATACTATCGTTTTTTATTGCACTTGAAGTTATATTTCCTAAAAGTTTTCCTAATATAGCAAAAATAATGATTTCATTGGCGATTTCCTTTTGTGTTATTCCATACATAAATTTATCAAATGCTACGGCCCTTAATAATGGTATTTTATATGTTTGGCAATGTGTATGTGAGATTATGACAGGACTTATACTTGGTTTTTTTGCAAATTTAACCTTTATAGGTGCAAGAATTGGAGGACAGCTTCTTGATTTTCAGATAGGATTCTCAATGATGTCATCTTATGATCCTACAACGCAAACTAATGCTTCATTATTTGAGAGACTTTTTTATATGTTTTCAATTGTTTTTTATTTTACCATTGATGGACATATTATGCTCATAAAAGAATTAGTTAATAGTTTTGCTGCTGTTAAGCTTGGAACTTTTGTAGTAAATTCTCAAAGTGTCATGACTTCCTTTAATGTTTTTACACAATTTTTTGTTATAGGTTTAAAAATAGCACTACCGGTTATACTTGTCCTTTTAATTACAGATTTAGTTTTAGGGCTTATGTCTAGAACTGTTCCGCAGTTAAATGTAATGATTTTAGGAGTTCCTATAAAAATATTGCTTGGATTAGTATGTGTTATGCTTACATTGCCAGTTATAATAAAATTTATGGTTTCATCCTTTAATTCGTTACCTGATATTTATAAAGGGTTTTATAAGCTTATTCCAGCTGCAATTATATTTGCAGATTCGGATAAAACAGAGCAAGCTACTCCTAGAAAACTTGGAAAAGCAAAAGAAAAAGGTCAAGTACCTAGAAGTAAAGAGGTACCGCTTGCAATTACACTTATAACCATTACAATTATATTGTCAGTATTTGGTGATACCTTATTTGGATATCTTAAGGATATAATGTATGAATTTTTACAAAATTATTTAAAGCCTAATTTAACTGAGGTTGGTTTGAAAAATGTATTTGCATTTTCAATAATAAACTTTTTTAAAGTGATTTTAATTTTTATTTTACCAATAATGATTTTAGGTGTTGCTGGAAATATAATTCAAGTAGGTTTTATGCATACAATGGAACCTTTGAAGCCTAAGTTTGAAAAAATAAATCCAGCCGCAGGATTTAAAAGAATGTTTTCTATGAGAACATTAGTTGAGCTTATTAAAGATATGTTCGTGGTTTTTATAGTTGGAATTGTTGGATATCAATTTTTGATGAGTAATTATGGAGATATTGTACAGCTTAATAATTTAGTTGTAAATTATATTCCTCATGCTTATCTATCATATGTAGTTGATATATTTAAGCGCATAAGTTTAGTAATGCTTACAATTGCTATAGTTGATTTTGCGTATCAAAAACGTCAATTTAAAAATGATATGAAAATGACTAAGCAGGAAATAAAAGATGAATTTAAGCAGGATGAAGGAGATCCAGAAGTTAAGGGTAAAAGAAAACAGAGAATGAAAGAGATTATTTCTAGAACTATGATGAACAAGGTACCTGATGCTACTGTTGTAATTACAAATCCTACTCACGTTGCTGTAGCTCTTAAATACGAGAAAGGTGTGGATAAGGCACCTATGGTTGTTGCTAAAGGTGTAGATAGAACTGCACTTAAGATAAAAGAAATTGCAAGTGAAAACAATGTTCCAATTATAGAAAATAAACCTCTTGCTAGACTTATATTTTCAAAAGTTGATATAGATGAGGCAATACCAGTCGATATATATCAAGCTGTTGCCGAAATTCTTGCTTTTGTATATAAATTAAAAAAGAAAAGATAGGAGGATAATGTTGGAAGAAGGTAGAAAGTTAAATATAAAAGATAATATTGATATTATAGTATCTTTGGCTATTGTAGGAATAGTGTTAATGTTAATTATTCCTATGCCAGCAGCTTTATTAGATGTTTTTATTGCGATAAATATATCAGCCTCTGTTATAATAATACTTGTTTCGATGTTTACAACTGAAGTGCTTCAGTTTTCAGTGTTTCCAACATTGCTACTTATTACTACCCTTTTTAGAATCGCACTTAATATGTCATCGACAAGACTTATACTTACTGATGGATATGCAGGTGATATAATAAACACCTTCGGTAGTTTAGTTATAGGAGGAAATTATGTTGTTGGTATAGTAATATTCCTCATAATAATAGTAGTTCAATTTATTGTAATAACTAATGGTTCTGGAAGAGTTGCAGAAGTAGCTGCAAGATTTACATTGGATGCTATGCCTGGAAAGCAGATGACTATAGATGCTGATTTAAATTCAGGACTAATAACTGAGGAAGAAGCTAAGAAGAAAAGAAGGGATTTGCAACTTGAGGCGGATTTTTTTGGATCTATGGATGGTGCGTCTAAGTTTGTAAAAGGTGATGCGATTGCGTCAATTGTAATAGTTGCAATCAATAGTTTAGGAGGCATAATAATTGGGGTACTCATGAGAAATCTACCAATAGCTCAAGCAGCACAGGATTATATAAAGCTTACTATTGGAGATGGTCTTGTAAGCCAGATCCCAGCGTTACTTATTTCAATATCAACTGGTATAATTGTTACTAAATCTAAAAATGGTGAAAACCTTGGAAATAACCTTATTAGCCAATTAACTGCTTTCCCTAAAGTACTTGGGATGGCATCAGCTGTTTTACTTGTAATGGCAATGATACCTGGCTTTCCGCATGCTGTATTTATTATTTTGGCTGCTGCAGTGGGGGTATCTGCATTTATTTTGTATAAAGATGATTTAGGTAAGCAAATGGCTGCTATTGAAAGTGAAACTAAAAAGAACATTGAAACCCAAAGTAAGGAACCTGAAAATGTAATGAAGCTTATTTCAGTTGAACCTATGGATGTAGAAATAGGTTATGGATTAATACCACTTGCAGATGAAAGTTCAGGAGGTGATCTATTTCAAAGAATTGCGTCTGTTAGAAGGCAATGTGCAATTGAAATGGGTATTGTTGTTCAGCCAATAAGAATAAGAGATAATTTGCAGCTTAATACAAATGAATATATATTTAAAATAAGAGGTACGGTTGTAGCAAAGGGAGAGTTAATGCCTAACATGCTTCTTTGTATGGATCCAACAGGTGAAAATTCCGATATACCTGGAATAAAAACTACAGAGCCAACTTTTGGACTTCCAGCTATATGGATTAATAAGGATCAAAGAGAAGAGGCTGAAATAAAAGGACTTACAGTTGTTGATCCTGTAACTGTTATGATTACTCATCTTACAGAAACAGTAAAAGCACATTCATATGAACTTCTTGGAAGACAGGAAGTAAAGGATATAGTAGATTCTATGAAAGAAAAGTATTCAGCTGTTGTGGAGGAGCTTATACCTGATCTTATGACTATAGGTGAACTTCAAAAAGTTCTTCAAAATTTACTTAAGGAAAAAGTGCCAATTAAAGATATGGTTACCATAATGGAAAACCTTGCAGATAATTCTAGAACAACCAAAGATACAGAAGTTTTGACAGAGTATGTGAGAATGGCACTTGGAAGAACAATCTGCA
The DNA here is from genome assembly GCF_021043395.1 of Clostridium guangxiense. GTDB lineage: Bacteria > Bacillota > Clostridia > Clostridiales > Clostridiaceae > Clostridium_S > Clostridium_S guangxiense. The sequence goes on along the minus strand of NZ_JAJNKE010000001.1, from coordinate 135,467 downwards.
ATGGAATAATTGATGATAGTAACAGTGTAACAGTTGTAACTTTATCACCAGATATAGAAAATCTTATTGCTAATAATATTCAGAAATCAGTTAAAGGATCTTTCCCAGCTATTGATCCTGATAGCACAACCAAGATTCTTAGGTCGGTTAAAGATACTATCGATTCAGTTAATTTCAATGATGGGCAGCCAGTTATTTTAGTATCTCCTAAAATAAGACCTGCTTTTAGAAAACTTACAGAAATGGTATTCCCAAATGTAAGCATTATATCGTTAAATGAGATTCCAAATGAAATTGAAATAAAGACTGAGGGAGTTGTAAGGTTACAATGATAATAAAGAAATATATAGTTAACGATATGAATGAAGCTTTAAATAAGATAAAGTTAGAGCTTGGATCCAATGCTGTAATAATAAGCAGTAGGAAAATAAAAAAAGGTGGAATTTTTGGTTTTTTTTCTAAAAAGCTTATAGAAGTTACAGCTGGTGTTGATAAGTCTCAAAAATATGATGATTATGAAAGTAATATAGAGTCTTCTAGTATGGAAGAGAGTATAAAAGCATTAAAAAAAGCTATGGAGAAGCATTCAAGTAAAGCTTTATTATCAGAGAATAACTATGTAAGAAAAAGTCCAGAAGTCCCGAGTATACAAAAAAATAGTGAAAAAGAAATTTTAAAAGAAATGAAGGAAATGAAAGAGCTTATTAGCAGTCTTTCAAATGAAAAATCTCACGGTGATTCTTTAACTGATAAAATCAAAAATGAATTTAGAGCCATGGATATAAATGATAGGTGTATAGAAAAAATGTTATCAGATTTAAATGGTGAATATGACGAAGATAGTATTAAAAAGACTATAAAAAATAATATTAGTATATGTGATATTGAGGAGAATGGTATCATTGCACTTGTAGGACCAACAGGTGTTGGAAAGACCACGACTATAGCAAAGCTTGCAGGAAGATTTGCACTTATAGAAAAGAAAAAAGTTGGACTTATAACTGTAGATACTTATAGGATAGGAGCCGTTGAACAGCTTAAGACATATGCTGATATTATGGGAATACCATTTAGAGTTGTAATTACACTTAAGGAAATGGACGAAGCCATAAAGAGTATGAGTTATTGTGATGTGATACTTGTTGATACTACAGGAAGAAGTAGTAAAAATGAAATGCAAATATCAGAGCTTAGAGCTTTTGTAGAAAAGACAGGGACTCAAAATATAAGCCTTGTAATTAGCTGTACTACTAAAGATAAAGATATTGAAGCTATTGTTAAGGGGTATAGAAAATTAAACTATAAAAATGTAATTATAACAAAGTTAGATGAAACTACAACTTATGGTTCGATTATAAATATAATAAATTATGCAGGTAAACCTGTTAGTTACTTTACAATTGGTCAAAATGTGCCTGATGATATAAAAAAGTTATCAATAGAAAAACTTAGTAGTATTATATTGGGAGAGGATAGTATATGATGGATCAGGCACAAAAGCTTAGATTTATGGCTATGGAAAAAGAAGAAAATATAAATTATAATAAACCTAAGGTTATTACTGTTACATCTGGAAAAGGTGGAGTAGGCAAAAGCAATATGGTGGTGAATTTATCTATAGCACTTCAAAAAATGGGAAAAAAGGTACTAATTTTTGATGCAGATATTGGTATGGGTAATGATGATGTTCTTATGGGGTTCTTACCAAAATATAATATATTTGATATAATATATAATGATAAGACTGTTGAGGAAGTTATAGCAGAAGGTCCATTTGGTGTAAAGCTTTTACCGGGTGGCACTGGGATTACAAAATTAAGCGAATTATCTAAATTTCAAATAGATAATTTCCTTAAAAAAATTTCAAGTTTAAATGATTTGGACTATATAATAATGGATACAGGAGCAGGAGTTAATAGAAGTATACTTGGTTTTATTGCATGCTCAGATGACCTTGTTATAGTTACAACACCAGAACCAACTTCATTGACAGATGCTTATAGTTTATTCAAAGCTGTGGTACATTTTAATATAAAGACAAGTGCTAAAATAATAGTAAACAGGGTATTAAATCATAAGGAAGGAATTGATACATTTAACAAATTTCAGAAGGTTGTAAGGAAATTTATCAAGGTGGACATCGAATTTTTAGGAAGTGTTTATGAGGATAGTAATTTGGTGTTAGCTGTTAGAAACCAAGAACCTTTTGTTATTGGAAAACCAAACTGTAATGCGACTAAAGATATTGAGAATATAGCAAAAAAAATAATAGGAAATACTTATGGAAAATCAGGTAAGGGAATTGAGGGGTTGTTTAAAAAGTTTTTCAGCATTTTTTCATAAGGAGTTGTGGTTATGTCTAATTCATCTATTAATATTAATGACAAATGTGAAATTATATGGGAAAAGGATGTTTACAAAAGTAATGTACAGGATATAACGGATAAGTATATAGCTATAAGTTTACCTGTAGCTAGTGGCAGTTATGCAAGTCTTATAACCGGGGATAATGTTGAGGTTATTTATAGTGATGACAAAAATATTTATTCTTTTTATTCAGTAGTAATTGGAAGAAAAAAAGATAAGATACCATTGATATTAATATCTGTACCTACTGAGGACAAAATAAGAAAAATACAAAGAAGAAAGAATTTTAGAGTTGAAATTGTAAAGGAAGTAAAGTACAAAGTCATAGGCAAGGAAAAGATCACCAAGGCATTATTGAATCACTCTTTGAAGCATCTTGAAGAATTTTCAGAAGGGACAATGCTTGATTTAAGTGGCGGCGGTGCAAGAATTACAATTAATGAAAAACTTGATAAAAATGACATTATTATTATTTACTTACAACTTCATGATAAGAATATACTTGTTCCTTGTACATGTGTAAGGTGCATTAAAAATCAAAGTGGAACCTATGTATGTGGCTTTAAATTTCATGAAATTGATGGCAGTCAGAGAGAAAATGTAATCTTGTATACTTTCGATATTATGAGGGAACACATGAAAAAAAGGTAGGGGGGACTTATATGGCAATAATCGGTGTTTTAGATGGTAGAGAGGAAATGATTAAGAAGTATATACCGTTAGTCAAATATATAGCATCTAGAGTAATAGTTGGAAAGAGTAAATATATTGATTACGAGGATTTAGTTGGGTATGGTATGATAGGGCTTATAGATGCACTTAATAAGTTTGATGAAAGTAAAGGTATGAAATTTTCAACCTATGCGTCTATAAGAATAAAAGGAGCAATGATTGATGAACTAAGGAAAAATAGTCCTATTTCTAAAGGAGCTATGGACAAGTTAAATAAATATAATTTTATAGTTGAAAAACTTCAAAAAGAACTTTTAAGAGAACCTACATATTTTGAGATAGCATCTGGTTTAGGTGTTGAGGTAAAGGATGTTATTGAGGTTGAAAGTTACATAAACTACATATCTGTAATGTCACTTGAGGATTTAATATTTTCAGAAGATGATGATATGCCGCTCATAGGAACTATTGAGGACAAAAAGAGTCCAAGCCCTGAAAGGTCTCTTGAAGAAAAGGAAGAAATAGAGTATCTTACAAAAGCCCTTGATTTAATTAATGAAAAGGATAAGACGGTGTTATCATTATATTATTATGATGGACTTACATTAAAGCAAATAGGAAGTATTCTTGGAGTTTCAGAATCAAGAGTATGTCAGCTGCATACTAGAGCAATAATGCATCTTAGAAAGCAACTCAAAGTACTGAAATATGAATAATTGAGGTGACTTAATGTCTATAGTTATTTTGCTTGCAATTGGATTAATTTTAATATTTATAAATATTAGAGTTATAAAAAGAGATAATAAAGATTTATTTGAGGAAAAATTAGACAGAATATCTCCTAATTCAGAAGATTATAATTTTGAAATTGGTGAATTAAGGAAGGAATTTGGAGAAACAATATTTGAATTACAGAAAGAAATAGAAAGCTTAAAGGAAGAAATTGAGTCAATAAAAAAGTTAAATTTAAAAACTAAGGAAAAAAATTTTACTGACGATAATATAAATAAAAGTAACCATGAAATACATAAAAAAATAGATGTTGTGGTAGACAATAATATCACAGATGAAGATAATGATATGGGTGAGGAAGAAAACTTAAAAGCTAAAGAGATAAAAAAGCTTATGAAAGATGGATTATCAACAGATGAAATATCTCAGAGACTTAATATTGGTAAGGGGGAAGTTCTATTAATTCAAAAGTTATATATAAAATAAAAGAAGTTTTTAATTTTTTGTTTGATAGAAAAGTTTTACTTGGCATTGGTATTGGCATGGTTTTTGCAACAATTGCAATGTATAGTATAAATTCAGGTCATACTATGTCAAAGGGTGAAATTGAAGAAAAAGCTTATCATTATGGTATGAAATATCCTAACGACATGAAAGTTATTAAGTAAATGGAGGTAGAGAATTTATGGTAAGAGCATTTTATACAGCTATTAGCGGCATGATGACACAGGAAGCTAAACAGGAAGTTATAAGTAATAATCTTGCTAATATTGATACTGTTGGCTTTAAAGGTGACAACTTATATTCGAGATCCTTTGATGATGTGTACGTTCAAAATTATTCTAGTATAAAAAACGGTGTTCCAACTAGAACAGTATTGGGTAAATTAAATCTTGGGCAGCAGACAGATAATACTATTACTGATTTTACTGGTGGAGAAATAGAAGGTACTGACAGCAGCACAGATTTTGCAATAGAAGGAAGAGGTTTTTTTACAGTATATAGAGGCGGTGTTGGTGGAAAAAACTATTATACTAGGGATGGTCATTTTCATGTAAATATGAATGGATATCTTGTTAATGATTCCGGAGATTATGTTATGGGAAAAAACGTTAATACGGGAGCTGACGAGCCTATAAAAGTAGGTCAAGGTACACTGGGTTCAGATAACTATGGAAACATAACCATAAATGGAAAAGCGGCATATAAATTAGATTTAGTGGATTTTAATGATTATAATTCTCTTAAAAAAATTGGGGATAATTTATACGATGGACAAAATCCTATTCAAAATGCTCAGGTATTTGTGCGAAATAAAGCACTTGAAAAGTCAAACGTCAATCCACTAACAAGCATGACCGATATGATGGCTACTATGAGAGTATTTGAAAGTGATCAAAAAGTAGTTAAAAATATAGATGAAACTGTAGAAAAAGCAGTTAATGATATTGGAAAAGTGTGATGAAAATACCATATTTTAATTTTTAATGAGGTGAACTTTTATGTTTAGAATAATGTGGAATGGTACAAGCGGTATGTATGCAGAACAGGAGAAGCTTGATGCTATAGCTAATAATTTAGCTAATTCAAGTACAGTAGGGTATAAAAGTCAATCTGTTTCTTTTAGTGATTTAGTTTATGAAACCCTTAATGGAAGGGAATATCCAGTTTCAAATGGCAATGATCCAATTAATGGAACCGGAGTTAAAGCAAATGATTGGATGAGAGATAATACTCAAGGAACTCCTTCTGAAACAGATAAAAAAACGGATTTTGCTATTTTTGGTGATGGTTATTTTAGAGTTACAAGACCAGATGGTTCAAAAGCATATGAGAGAAATGGTCAATTTTCTGTTGATGGTAATGGAAGAATTGTTGATTCCAGCGGAAATATTTTAGATATACAGTATAAGGTTAATCCTAATTCTGTACAATTTTCAGATAGCAATATTGTCTTAGCTGAAAATGGTGAAATAGGAATAAGAATTAATGAAAATCAAATTGAGGATGTTGGAAAAGTTAACTTATATAATGTAGTTGGTGATGATTCTATGACTTCTATAGGTGATAACTTATTCTCACCTAAAAATGGAGCTCAAGTTTCTGTAGTGGGAAATCCACAAATTAAGCAGGGATTTGTTGAAGAGTCAAATGTAGATATGGTTACAGAACTTACGGGCATGATAGTGGCACAAAGGGCATATGAATTTTCGTCAAAAAGCTTAAAAACAGCAGATGAAATGTGGCAGCTTGTAAATAGTCTGAGTAAATAAAAGTAATACTATGTTTTAAATATGTTTTAAATGAGGGAGTTTATTTTAAACTTAGCCAAAAATAAAAAGCACTAAAAGTGCTTTTTTATTTTTCATTTAAAGCTTCTATAGTTGAAGTTAAAGGTGGTATTACTTGCTTCTTTCTTGAAAGTACTCCAGGAAGATATGCACTGTCTTCTTTAAGTACTACGTTAAAGGCTTTACCTACAACGTCCTTGTGGCTACCAGCTGCTAGGGCAAGGGAAGCTTCTTTTAATATATCAGTGAGAAGTAAAAGAAGTACATCAAATTGCTCATCATTAGCTTTTTTATTCATATATTCAAACATTTCTTTTCTATACTTTTCAAAACCTTCAAGATCCATTGTACTTACCTGAGATACACCCACTTTTTTACCAGCTATTTTGAATATTTTATAGTCTTGATTGAAAATTTCTTCAACAGTTTTTCCATCAAGGGATGTTCCTGCTTTAAACATTTCACTTGCATATTTTTCTGCATCTATGTTAGCAATTTCACATAATCTTTTTAAAATCTCTCTGTCAACAGGAGTTGTCGTTGGAGATTTAAAAAGAAGAGTATCTGATATAATAGCAGAAGCCATTAGACCAGCTGCTTTTTTAGATGGTCTTATTCCATTTTCAAAGAATATAGATGCAATTATAGTAGATGAACAACCTACAGGTTGATTTCTAAAGTAGATAGGATTTCCTGTTTGCATTCCACCTATTCTGTGATGGTCAATGATTTCTAATATTTCAGCATCTTGAAGTCCATCTATCGCTTGAGACATTTCGTTATGATCTACAAGTATGACTTTCTTTTTGTGTTGTGAAATTAAATGATATCTTGATATAGAACCAACTACTTTTTCGTCAGCATCAATTACAGGATAACTCCTATATCTTGTTTTTAGCATTACATCTTTTATATCTTCAACAAGATCTGAAGTCCTAAAATAAACAATGTCCTTTGATTGCATTACATAACCTATTGGTATACTTTGAACTATTAATCTTGAAGCTGTAAAGCTATCATATGGTGTAGAGATTATTGATACCTTTGAGTCTTTTGCTTTTTTCAATATTTCATCGCTTACAGTATGATTTCCTGCAATAATCATAAGAGATGCTTTTGAATCTATAATTGTAGTTTGAGCATCTTTTCTATCACCGCAAATTACAATGTCGCCTTCTTCAATATGTTCTTCAGCACTGCTTGGTTGCATTGCTACTACTAATATTTTTCCAGGAAATTTAGGATCTTTTTCACTTAAATATATTGTTTTAGCAGCAAGAGTATCGATTATATTTTCAACTTTTGTATTGCTTTTTGCTAAGATATTATTGTCCCATATATCCATATATGTTGAAGTAAGGTTGGATACAGAAGCTATCCCCTTTAACTTTCCATCATCATCAACTATCGGCAAAGTTTTTACATTGTACTTTTTCATAATTGACCATGCCATTTTTAAAGATATTTCAGATGAGATAGGAGCAGTATTGTCAAAGTCGAGATCTGAAACACTACATTTTAAAGTTGGCATTAATTCAGGTGCAGTAACACCAAAATAATCTAAAGCAAACTGAGTTTCTCTGCTAACTTCTCCAAGTCGTATAGGTATGGCAGTAGTTGATCCAATTCTGTTCTTAAATTCTGCATAAGCTAAAGCTGAACATATTGAATCCGTATCTGGATTTTTATGTCCAGTTACGTAAATAACGTCTTTCATTTTTTACACATCCTTTCGTTTGAACATCAAAACTTTTAAGCAGACTGTTTTAAAAGGTTCAGCCAGCATTAAAAGTTGTTTATCTTTAGTATGTATTTATTTTATAATCTTAAGGAGGAAATGTAAAGGGTAAAAGCGGTATTTCTGCATAAAATGGATATGTACAAGCATAGATTATAGATATAGAGTGAAAAAATTAATTAATTTAGCTTAGGCGGAATAAAGTGGGAAGGTGATAAGGTGATAAATGAGAATGAATTAATTAGTGGACTTAGGGAAGAAGAAGTTGAGAAAAGGAGAAAAAAGTATGGTTTAAATACTATACAAAAAAGAAAAAAAATTTCACCTGTTAAGATATTTTTGTCTCAATTTAATGATTTTATTATATGGGTTTTAATTGCCGCAACTATAATATCGGGACTTATGGGTGAAAAAGGAGATACTGTAACTATATTAATAATAGTATTTATGAATGCTATTTTAGGTTTTGTACAGGAGTTTAAAACAGAAAAATCATTAGAGGCACTTAAACAAATGGCAGCTCCTACATCAAAAGTAATAAGGGATAAAATAATAAAGATAATACCTGCAGAAGAACTTGTGCCAGGTGATCTTGTGCTTATAGAAAGTGGCGATAGAGTACCAGCGGACTGCATAATAGCAGATGGATCAAATCTTGTTGTGGACGAGTCACTTTTAACAGGAGAATCCGTTGGAGTATATAAAAATGATAAGTATAGTAGTATTTATATGGGAACTATAGTACTTACAGGTAAGGCACGTGCAAGAGTAGAATCAACGGGTATGAGTACTGAAATGGGAAAAATAGCAAATATGCTTGAAAATATTGATGATGAAAAAACACCTTTAAAGCAAAAGCTTGCCTCACTCGGCAAAATACTAGTGGTTGCATGTATACTTATTTGTGTAATTGTCACTGCTTTAGGAATAATGCGAGGGCAGGACAAATATCAGATGTTTTTAGTAGGAGTAAGCTTGGCTGTAGCTGCTATACCTGAAGGCTTACCAGCAATAGTTACTGTTGCGCTTGCACTTGGTGTATCTAGAATGCTTAAAAGGAATGCATTAGTTAGGAGGCTTCCAGCAGTTGAAACACTTGGTTGTACATCTGTTATATGCAGTGATAAAACAGGGACTTTAACTCAAAATAAGATGACAGTCAAAGAAATATATCTTAATGATAGAACATATGAGAGAAGCATTTATACTGGAAGTGAATTTGAATTACTTAGAAGAAGTTTTGTATATTGTAATGATTGCGACTACGATTTTAATAAAAAAAGTATGGATGAATGTCTTTTTGGTGATCCAACAGAGACAGCACTAATAAGAGCCTTTTTTGATAATGGTAAAGAACTTAAAGATTATCTTTCAAAGGAAAAAAGATTAGGAGAGATACCATTTGATTCAAAGAGAAAAATGATGTCCATCATAAGTAGAAGTTCTCATGGAGTATGCTGTTATGTAAAGGGTGCACCTGAGAGAATCATAGAAAGATGCAAATATATTTATATTGATGGAAAGGTTCAATTATTTACTTCGGATTATAAGATAAGAGTTAATAGACAAGTTGAAAGTATGTCAAGAAAAGCGTTAAGGTGCATTGCTGGGGCCTATAAAGAGCATGACATAGGCGAAAACCAAAGAGAAAAAAATTTGATTTTCATTGGAGTTGCAGGGATGATAGATCCACCAAGGCCGGAAGTTAAAAATGCAGTTATAGAATGTAAAAAAGCCGGAATAACTCCAGTTATGATTACAGGAGATCATAAAAACACAGCTTTTGCTATAGGAAAGGAACTTGGTATATGCTCAGACATATCTGAAATTATGGGTGGAGACGAACTTGAAAGAATAAGCGATGAGAACTTGACTAAAGCCGTAAATAAAATAAAGATATTTGCAAGAGTTAGCCCGGAACATAAATTAAAAATAGTTAGAGCTTTTAAAAGAAATGACAAAATTGTAGCAATGACTGGAGATGGAGTAAACGATGCACCAGCTGTAAAAGAAGCTGATATTGGGGTTTCTATGGGTATTTCAGGAACAGATGTAACTAAAGAGGCATCTGCTATGATTTTACTTGATGATAATTTTGCTACAATTATATCAGCTGTTGAAGAGGGGAGAGTTATATATAATAATATAAGAAAATTTATAAGATATCTTCTTTCGTGTAATTTAGGAGAAGTTTTAACTATGTTTTTATCATCATTATTTTACCTGGATACGCCACTTTTACCTATACAGATTTTACTAGTTAACTTAGCTACGGATGGACTTCCAGCCATGGCATTAGGAGTTGATCCTCCTGATAAAGATATAATGCTTCAAAGTCCAAGAGATAAAAAAGAAGGTATTTTTTCCAGAGGATTAAGTGAAAAGATTATAGTAAGAGGATGCCTTATTGGTATATGCACGGTTTTTTCTTTTATAATTGCAATGTATTTTGGTCTTGATTTAAAGAGCAGCAGAACTGTTGCCCTTGGAACTTTAATTATGTCACAGCTCATACATGTTTTTGAATGCAGATCGGAAAACCATTCAATTTTTGAAATAAAGCTTTTTACTAATTTATATTTAGTGGGTGCAGTAGCAATTTCAATAGCTATGCTTGTATCAGTTATATATATTCCGTTCTTTCAAGGCATTTTTCATACGGAGCCATTAGGAATGTTTGAATGGTTAATTGTTATATTTTTCTCTGGATTTATTTCACTTGTTAATAGTGTATACCTTTATTTTAATAAAAAATAGATATTATAAAAAATAGAGCCCTTATATGGAGCTCTATTTCATTCTTCTTACTTTCTTTATGGTTTTAACTTCACCAGAATTTCCATCTATATGTACTAAGTCTTTTTTGGTGCTTAAGTTTCGTATGTTCATTATCTGTATAAATTCTTTTTTATCGCCCTTTTTACCTGAAGTACTTTTTAGACCTTGAACTATAACTAAATTACCTTGGTTTAAAGTCATAAACTCAGGTTTTTTAAACCATCTGTTTCTTTTATAAATACATCTTACTATGTTTCTACTTCTATCAGGTTTTACTAAAACAGTTGCAGTTAATTTATGAAAAATCCATAATACAGCTTTTTGTTCAACCTTTACAGAAATTATATTACCCTGTACTTGAGTTAATCTATCACCATTTTTTTTCATAAAACTATCTGCGTAATACTTTTGCATTTTTTCTTTAAAACTCATTTTAAAAACTCCTTTTACATAAATATTTAAATATTATTTCATATTTGAAGAAGCTCAATTGCTACAATCTTAAGTATAATAGGAAAATTTACATATTATCTTGTTTATTATAGCATAGGTAAATCCATTTGTGAACGATAGATAATATTAAAAATAAAAAAAGTTCCTAAAATGAGCTTTTAAGAATATTAATATATAGAGACAATTTATGTGTTAAGTAGGGGAGGTATATTATATGTATAGAAAATTGGTTCCTGAAGATATAATTTATAATGCTAAATACAATGAAGATACACCTTATGATGAAGAGAAATGTTCCAATAAGGATAATGAATTTTATAACAATATAAAAAAGGGACTTAATATAAATAAGATTGGATACAATATTTATATTGTAGATAAATTTAGTGAACATAAACTTGAGGGTATCATAAATTATGTAAATGAGGTCTTAATAGATAAACATAAACCGTATGATATATGCTATATTACCTTTGATAATTCAAAAAACGTTGAAGGTATGATAGTTCCAAATGGATATGGTAATAAATTTTATGAATATTTAAATATGATAAAGAAATTATATATTAAGTTAACCTATAAGTTTTATAATGACTCAGACGATATGGAACATAATAAAATAATAGAAAATGTTCAAAAAAAGAAAAACTACATTTTAAATGAAATAATAAGTGAATCGGAAAAGCAAGGCTTTCAATTTAAAGTTACTGAGGGAGGATTTAATTTTATTCCGCTTAAGGATGGAGCTGGAATGACTGAAAAAGAATATGATACATTGAGTCTTGATGACAAGGAAATAATACTTGATAAAATAAAAGAGCTTAAGAAAAAAACCAATATTGCATTTGATAAACTTAAGGAAATAGAAACTGATGAAATAAGTAAGCTTAAAAAATATTTCGAAAATTATCTCATAAATGAATCCGAAGGTACTAAGATCAAGTTTTTTCCTGAATTTAAAGAATCTAAAGAGATAATAGATAAATTGAATAAAATATGTGAGAAAATAGAGAAGGAATTAGTTGAAAATTATAGCATGAATTATGAGAATGATGAGGCTAAAATATTAAATGCAATATCAAAATACTATATAAATGTCATTGTTGACAATAATAAAAATGAAACTCCTCCAATAATTTATGAAGATGACCCAAATCTAGAAAATCTTATTGGAAGTATTAAATATGAGAATCACAACGGAACTTATGTAACAGATATAAGTCTTATAAAGGCAGGGGCTATTTTGAAAGCTAATGGTGGATGCCTCATAATACGTGTGAATAATTTACTTTCATATAATGCATCTTACTATTATTTAAAAAAGATACTTTTGAATGGAAAGGTTAAGCTTAATTATAATCGTGGATATGCTGAAGCGGTAAGTCTAAATGGAATAGTTCCCGAGCCAATTGGTGTTAATCTTAAGGTTATTTTGATAGGCGATTATGATTCTTACAGCTTGATGTATAATTATGACAGAGATTTTAAGGACATATTTAAAATAAAAGCAGAATATAATCCGATTTTTCCAATAGAAAGTGAAATTCAAAATACTGTAATTAAAACTTTAAATAGTTTTTGTGAAGGTAATAAATTAAAAGAACTTTCAGTGCCAGCTTATAAAGAAATAAAAAAATATATGTCTAGAATGGCTGAAAGTAATAGAAAGTACTATATTGATACTGATGATATATTTAACATACTTACTCTCTCGAACTTAGAGGCTTGTGAGGAGAGAGGAGAAGAAATAACTGAAGATAATGTTAGAAAAGTTATTTATAGCGAAGATTTAATTGAAAAAAGAATAATGGAGAGCTACAAAGATAAGAAAATGCTTATAGAGGTTAGTGGTAAAAAAATTGGTCAAATTAATGGACTATCTGTAATTGACTTAGGATATTCAACCTTTGGAAAACCAATGAAAATAACCTGTAATTGTTATAAAGGTGATGGAAATATAATTGATGTTAATAAGGAAAACAATTTGAGTGGCAACATTCACTGTAAATCTATAAGTATACTGAAAGGTTTTATAAATAAAACATTTGGTATTTATAGTAAAATTCCAATTGACTTTCATTTATCTTTTGAGCAGCTTTATGGAAAACTTGATGGCGATAGTGCATCTGTGGCAGAAACGGTATGCATGCTTTCAGCACTTTCTAAAATACCTATAAAACAAAATATAGCAGTGACAGGATCAATTAATCAATTTGGTGAAGCTCAGCCTATAGGAGGGGTTAATTACAAAATTGAGGGCTTTTATAAGGTATGCAGCATATATGATGACAATGTGGAACATGGAGTTTTAATACCGGAAGCTAATATAGATAATATCGTATTAAACGATGAGGTTGAAGGAGCTATATTAAATAACAAGTTTTCAGTTTATTCTATGGATAGTATTAGCGATGCAGTTAATGTACTTATGGATGTGGAATGGGAAGATATGATAAGAGCAGCTAAAAGTGAGCTTAAAAAGTATGTAACTAAAAGAGAAAAGCACTGATTATTATTTGGAGTTTTACCTGTAGTTTAAAAATACTGAGAAGTAATAGTGAATTTTTTTCGCCTGAAAAGAAGGCGAAAAAGCTAAAGGTGAAGGGTTTTAACTTGCACTGCTCGTTAAAAGGTGAACTTTTTTACCTTTAGTAAAAAGTTAATGATGATTTTCCTCCGTTTTTCTATGGAAAATCTTTAATTTAAATTAATAATTTTTCCGCAGCAAAGCGGAAGAAAAATTACCTTAACTTTTGACTTTAGCCGAAAAGTTCACCTTTGACGTGCAAAACATCGTCAAACCCTTCACTTTTCACATAAGTGAAAAAGTTAGTTTTTTAACGAGTAAAGCGAGTTGAAACCCTTAACTAGAGTTACTTCGTAATATTTTTAAACATTGAATCTAAAGAATACAACGTCGCCTTCTTGCATTATATAATCTTTACCTTCAAGTCTATATAATCCTTTTTCTTTTGCAGCAGTTTCAGAACCACAGGCAATAAGATCATCATAGGAGATAACCTCTGCCCTTATAAAACCTCTTTCAATATCTGTATGTATTTTTCCAGCAGCTTTTGGAGCCTTAGTACCAGTTGCTATTGTCCAAGCTCTTACTTCATCTGGACCAGCAGTTAAAAAGCTCATAAGACCAAGGAGCTTATAGCTCTTTTTAATAAGTCTGTCAAGTCCAGAGGATTCAAGACCATATTCTTCTAACATTTCTTTTTCTTCATCTTCGTTAAGAGAAGAAAGTTGTTCTTCAAGGCTTGCACAAATAGGAATAACTTCAGAATTTTCTTTTGCAGCATAATCCTCAACTAGTTTTACTAAGTCGTTTTCAAGATTACCTGAGAGTACATCATCTTCAGAAACATTTGCCGCATATAAAATAGGTTTAGATGTAAGAAGAAACAAAGTTTTCACAAATTCTTCTTCGTCTTCTGAAAATTCTAAAGTTCTTACAGGTTTTCCAGCTTCAAGTTGAGCTTTTATTTTATCAAGTGTTGTCATCTCCTGTTTAGATTTTTTATCACCTGAACGAGCAGTCTTGATAGTCTTTTCTATTCTTCTATCAATTATTTCTAGATCTGATAGAATGAGTTCTAAGCTAATAGTTTCAATATCACGAATAGGATCAATACTTCCGTCGACATGTACTATATTGTCGTCTTTAAAACATCTTACTACATGGACAATGGCAGCAGATTCTCTTATGTGTGCAAGAAACTTATTTCCAAGACCTTCTCCTTTACTTGCACCTTTTACAAGACCAGCTATATCGTAAAATTCTATACTTGTGTATACTTTTTTCTTCGAATTATACATTTTTTCAAGCACATCAAGTCTGTTATCAGGAACAGCTACAACTCCAACATTAGGTTCTATAGTACAGAACGGATAATTTGCAGATTCTGCACCAGCTTTTGTTATAGCGTTAAATAAAGTACTTTTGCCAACATTAGGCAGTCCAACAATTCCTAATCTCATTTATATGTAACATCCCTTCTAAACTTATTAATCTTTATAAATTATACTCTACAATATATATTAATTCAAGAATGGGAAAAAACGTGTTTGTTAAATTATAAAAAAGTTTGCAAAAAAAAGTTTAAAATTTTTAAAGTTTTCACTTTAAAAGGAGGGGATTTTATATTATTATAGAATATATATATAGTGGTTAAAAGTGGTTGAAAGTGGTGAGCATTTACATAATTGGGGTGAAAATATGTTTATAGGTGAATATGAGCATGCATTAGATAGTAAAAATAGAATAATAATCCCCGCTAAGTTTCGTGACGAGCTTGGAGAAAGTTTTGTTATTACAAAAGGTTTAGATGGATGTCTTTATGCTTATACTATAGTAGAATGGAGATCACTCGAGGAAAAGTTAAAAAAATTACCACTAACAAATCGTAATGCTAGGGCGTTTGTAAGATTTTTCTTTTCAGGGGCCAATGAAATTAATATTGATAAGCAGGGGAGAGCTTTAATCCCTCAAAGTCTTATAAAATATGCCTGTATAGGTAAAGAAATTGTAAGTATAGGAGTATCTACAAGAATTGAAATATGGAGTAAAGAAAAATGGGATGAATATAATGAATCCGATATTGATATGGAAGAAATAGCTGAAAAAATGAGTGAACTTGGGATATAAAAAGGAGAATAAAGATGGAATTTAAACACGTTTCAGTGCTTTTAAATGAAACAATTGAAAAGCTCAATATAAAAAAAGATGGAATATATGTAGATTGTACGTTGGGAGGTGCGGGTCATTCCAGTGAAATATTAAAAAGATTATCGGAAAAAGGAAGGCTTATAGGAATAGATCAAGATACAGATGCAATAAATGCAGCAAAGGAAAAACTTAAAGAATATAAAAATGTAACTTACGTACATGATAACTTCCATAATATAAAAAATATATTGGATAAACTCGATATAGAAAAAGTAGATGGAATCTTAATGGATTTAGGAGTATCCTCGTACCAGCTGGATAAACCGGAAAGAGGATTCAGCTACATGCATGATGCACCTCTTGATATGAGAATGAATAAAGACAGTAATTTTTCTGCTTTTGATGTTGTAAATGGTTACGACGAAAATAAATTATATGAAGTAATAAGAAATTATGGAGAAGAAAAATTTGCAAAGAGAATTGCTCAGTTTATTGTAAACAAAAGAAACGAAGGAGATATAAATTCTACCCTTGAGCTTGTTGAAATAATAAAAAGTGCCATTCCAGCTAAGTTTAGAAGACAAGGACCACATCCAGCTAAAAGAACTTTTCAAGCAATAAGAATTGAAGTAAATGGTGAACTTGAAATATTAAATAGTACTATTGAGGATGGTGTTGATAAGTTAGCAGATAGTGGAAGGATGTGTATAATTACTTTTCATTCCTTAGAGGATAGAATTGTGAAAAATAAATTTAAAGAACTTAAGAATCCATGCATATGTCCTCCAGATATTCCAATGTGTGTATGTGGTAGGATACCTAAAATTGAAATCATAACCAGAAAGCCAGTTGAGCCTTCTGAATATGAAATTAGTATTAATCCAAGAAGCAGAAGCGCGAAGTTAAGGGTGGCAGAAAAAATATAAAGAGTAGTTATAATATTTATGAGAGGTGAATAAAGTGATAATAACAAATAAAAAATTTTCTGTTGAAGGAAGTACAGCATTAAGTCCACAAAAAAAAGAAATAGGAAATACTGAAGATGACAAATACAAAAAAATAAAAGAGTCTCGAAAAAATGTACTTAGAAGAAAAAAACAGATAAGATTAAAAAGGCAAGCTAGAATTATTGCATCTATTTTTATCACTTTTATATTAGGGTTTACTATTATATACAGGTATTCAACAATCTATACATTACAAAGGGAATTGGCAAATGTACAAGATAAGTCAAATGTTTTAAAAAACCAAAATGATGATTTAAATAGGAAACTTATGACGTATAGTAATATTGATGAAATACAAAGTAAGGCTACAGAAAAATTACATATGATTCAGCCAGATAATACTAAGGCTGTTTTTGTAAATTTAAATAAAAGTAGTGTGAAAGTAGAGAAAAATGACGGCGAAAGCAACCAAGGAAAAAGTATTGTGGAGGTAATTGAAAGCAAGCTATTTTTTTGGAGGTAAACTATTTGGCAAAAAAAGTTTTATTTGATAGGGCTAATATAAAAAGCAGATTACTTGCAGTATTTATAATATTGATAGTACTTGTCTGCTTTTTATGTTATAGTCTGTTTAAAGTTATGGTTATGATGTCACCTAAATACAAAGCTATGGCTATAGAACAATGGACAAGCGAGGTTAAAATTGCTGCTAAAAGAGGAAAGATACTTGATAGATTTGGAAATGAACTTGCAGTAAGTGGAAATGTATATAGAATTGATTTGGATTTAAATACTATAAAAAACTACATTGCAAAGAAAAAGACTATTACTCTTAATGAACTTTCAGAGGAACTATCAAAAGATTTAGGCATGGAAAAGAAAAAGGTTGATAAAGAACTCAATAAAAAATTTAAAGATGGTAGGTCAATGGGCTCTGCAATTTTAGCCAGACGTGTTGAAAAATCAAAAGCAGATAAGGTAGCTGCATTAAAAATTGATGGAGTTATTGTTTCACCTGATACAAAACGCTATTATCCAAATGGCAATTTTTTATCTCAGATAATTGGACATACGAATTCAGATGGTAACGGACTTACTGGAGTAGAACTTGAATATGATAAGTACTTAAAAGGAATTTCAGGAATGAGAATTGCTGAATTAGATAGAAACAGTAAAAACCTACCATATACTATTTCTGAATATACTAAACCTGTAGATGGAAAAGATGTGATTTTAACTATAGATAAAAACATGCAGTATTTTGCAGAAAAGTCTGCTCAGGAAGCATTAAATGATAATAAAGCTAAGGCAGTTACTATTGTCATAATGAACCCTAAAAATGGTGAAATATTAGCTCTTGCAAATAAGCCTGACTATAATTTAAATGAACCTTGGGATAAGACTAAAACTAGCAATGAACTTCAAAAGCAGTGGAGAAATAGAGCAATAAGTGATACCTTTGAACCAGGCTCTATCTTTAAAGTAATAACTTCTGTTGCTGCTATGTCTGAAGGAGTAGTACATGAAAATGATGAATTTAACTGTGGAGGAAGTATTGTAGTTGCAAATAGAACTATTCACTGCTGGAAGCGTACAGGACATGGTAAGGAAAGTTTTATAGATATACTGAAAAATTCATGCAATGTTGGTTTTGCTACAGTTGGAGAAAGACTTGGAGGGACATTATTAAATAAATATATAAGCAAACTTGGTTTTGGCAAAAAAACTGGAGTTGACTTGCCAGGTGAAGCAAAAGGTATAATAAAACCTACTGCTAAGATAGGACCTGTTGAAGCAGCTACAATTGCATTTGGACAAACAGATACAGTATCTATAATGCAGTATATGCAAGCATTTAATGCTGTGGCAAATGGTGGATATCTTATAACACCACATGTCATGAAAGAAATAGACCATGAAGACTCTTCTAATAAAGAAGTTTTGGATAAAGCTTATGGCAACTATAATAAAACGAAAGTAATAGACAGCAGTATTGCTAGTAAATTAAGAGGTTACCTAGAAAAGGTTGTATCTGAAGGTGGAGGTAAAAAAGCATATATAGCAGGTTACCACATAGGAGGGAAAACTGGTACAGCACAAAAACCTAACCCAAATGGTGGTGGATATGAAGGTGGAAAATACATTGCTTCTTTTGTTGGAATGGCACCAGCCAATGATCCTCAGGTTACAGTTTTTGTATCCATAGATGAACCAGATCCTTCAAATTATTATGCAGGACAAATTTCAGCACCTGTAGGTCAAAAAGTTTTTAACGATATATTTAATTATTTAAACATAAAACGAGATGCTTCTAGCGATGAAACTGCAAAGAGCCTGCTTAAAGATGTTGTATTACCTAATATAAGAGGTATAAAAAAAGAAGATGCAATAAAAACACTTAAAAGTTTGAATATTGATTGCACTATAGAAGGCAGCGGAACGTATGTTTCAAACATGTCTCCTCTTCCAGGTATGACTGTCAAGGAAGGTACTAAAATTATACTTTACACAGGGGATAGTGCAAACTATAATAGTAATGGTGAAGTTATAGTTCCTGATCTTACAGGTTATAGCAAAGAAAATGCTGAAAAGCTATTAAATAGTCTTGGTCTTAAAGTTAAGTTTACAGGAGCAGGTATGGTTGATGAGCAGGATATTAAGCCTAATACCCATGTTCATAAAGATAGCACTGTAAATATTACACTTGAAGAGACAGGAGACTAATAACAGAGTACAGTTGACAGAGTACAGAGGGCAGTTATGGATGATTTTCTTCCGCTTTATTACAGAAAATCTTAAAATTTAATAAAATAAGGTAATGTTTTCGTTCAGCATAGATGAACATCATTTGAATTTATATAATTTTAGATTTATCTGACGGTAGGAAGACAAATTAACGTTAACTGTGCTCTGTACTTTGTACTCTGTCCTCTGAATTTAAAAGGGGTGGTATTATGAAACTTAAAGAAATATTAGCTGGTGTTAGCTATGAGGTTATAAATGGCAGCATTGAGGACGACATAACAAATATTCACTACGATTCAAGAAAAATTGAAAAGAATGGATTATTTTTCTGCATTGAAGGTTATCAAAGCGACGGGCATAATTTTATTGGGAAAGCTGTAGAAAATGGTGCTTCAGCTGTTATATGCACAAAGAGTTTAAAATCTATTCCTAAGTGTACAGTTATCAAGGTAGAGGATGGAAGAAAGGCTATGTCTATTTTAAGTGCAAATTTTTATGGAAATCCAGCAAAAAAACTTAAAATTATAGGCATCACCGGAACTAATGGAAAAACTACATCTACATATATGATGAAGTCCATGCTTGAAAGTGCAGGGTATAAAGTTGGACTTATAGGAACAATTGCAAATTATGTTGGAAATAAAAAAATAGAAACTCATAGAACTACACCAGAATCAACTGAACTTCAAAAGTTGTTTTCGGATATGGTGTCAGAAGGAATAGAATATTGTGTTATGGAAGTTTCATCTCATTCTTTATATTTAAATAGGGTATATGGTATTCAATTTAATCAAGGCATATTCACTAATTTAACAAGGGATCATCTTGATTTTCATAAAACCTTTAAAAATTACTATAAAGCTAAAATGATACTTTTTCAAAATAGTAAAAATTCTATAATAAATATTGATGATAAATATGGTAAAAGGGTTTTTGATGATGTTAAAAACTCCAAAATTACATATGGAATAGATAATGCTTCAAATATAAAAGCAGAAAATATAAAAATGAGTTCTAAAGGAACAGAATTTGAATTAAACTATAATGGAAATAGAATAAAAACATTTATAAATATACCTGGTAAATACAATGTATATAATGCACTTGGAAGTGCAGCGGCTTGTCTTGCAGAAGGTATTTCTTTGGAAAAGGTAAAGGCTGGACTGGAAAGATTATCTGCTGTTCCTGGAAGATGTGAGATAGTTTCAAAAGGCTATAATGTTGGCTTTGATATTATTGTTGATTATGCGCATACTCCCGATGGACTCCAAAACATACTTTCAACTGCAAGAGAATTTACTAAGGGGAAACTTATTTCTGTATTTGGTTGTGGTGGAGATAGAGATAAAACAAAGAGACCTATAATGGGTAAAATTGGCTCCGAGATGAGTGATATTGCCATAGTCACTTCAGATAATCCAAGAAGTGAGAATCCTTCTGATATTATAAAGGATATATTAAAAGGAATAGATAAAAATAATTACATAGCGGTTGAAAATAGAATGGAAGCAATAAGAGAAGCGTTAAAAATGGCAGAAAAAGATGATGTTATAGTTATTGCAGGAAAAGGACATGAAGACTATCAAATATTAAAAGATAAGACCATTCATTTTGATGAAAGAGAAATTGTTGGAAAGCTAGTAAAGGAGCTGTTTTAATTGGAATGTTTAACTTTTGATCAAATTTTAAATGCTGTAAATGGTAAAACTTTAGTTCGCGGAAAAAAATCCTTATTTAATAAAGTAAGCACAGATACAAGAAAGATAGAGGAAGGTTCAATTTTTATAGCATTAAAAGGCGAAAATTTTAATGGAAATGAGTTTATTTGTAAGGCTATAGAAAATGGAGCTAGTTTATGCATAGTGGATGAAGTTTTAGAAAAGAACGCAAAACAGTATGGAGATTCTTCAGTAATAGTTGTAAGGGATACTAAACAGGCACTTTTAGATTTGGCTGAGTATTACAGAAAAACTCTAAAGAATATAAAAGTAGTTGGAATTACAGGCTCAACTGGAAAAACTTCAACGAAAGATATAACTTGTTCTGTTCTTCAAAGTGAATTTAAAGTTTTTAAAACCTCTGGTAATTTTAATAATGAGATAGGGCTTCCGCTTATGATTTTTCAGCTTGATAATACATATGATGTGGCTGTACTTGAAATGGGAATGAGCAATTTAAATGAAATACATAGAATGGCTAAGGCTGCAAGACCAGATATAGCTATTATAACAAATATAGGAATATCTCATATAGAAAATTTAAAAACTCGTGAGAATATATTGAAGGCTAAACTTGAAATAACAGATTTTTTTAATGAAAATAATATTTTAATAGTAAATGGAGATAATGACCTTTTAAGTTCCATTTCTTCTTCAAAATATAAAATTATAAAGACATCTGCAAGTGGAAATGGAGATTTTAATGCTATTAATTTGGAGTTAAATGAAAGTAGTTCTAGTTTTAAAATAAGTTCACATGGTAAAGTTGAAAAAACTAAATTTAATATAACAGTACCAGGTAAGCATAATATTGAAAACAGCTTGCTTGCAATTGCATGTGGAAGAAAACTTGGAATTGATTATAACAAAATAAACAGTGGATTAGAAAATATTGAAATGACATCTATGAGACTTGATATTGTTAAAAGAGAAAAATTTACAATAGTCGACGATTCATATAATGCAAGTCCAGATTCTATGAAAGCTGCAATCGAAGTTGTTAAAAATATACCTGGTGAAAGAAAAATAGCTGTATTTGGAACTATGAGAGAACTAGGGGAAGAAGCCTTTAATGGGCATAAAGATGTTGGAGAATATGCTGCTTTAAATGGAATAGACTTACTTATAACTGTTGGAGAATTTAATAAAGCTTATGGCGTTGGATTTAACAACATAAATAAGCATAAAGAGTTCTTAAATACCGAAGAGGCTACTAAATATATAGAAAGTATAATTAATAAAGGTGATGTGGTACTTGTAAAAGCATCTAGACTCATGAAGTTTGAAAATATAGTAAAAAGACTTAAGGAGATATAACATGGGAGTAATAATTTATTCAGTATTAATTGCATTTTTGTTGTCCATTCTTCAAGGACCTTTGCTTATACCTATTTTACATAAATTAAAGTTTGGACAGAACATAAGAGAAGAGGGACCAGCTAGTCATAGGAAAAAAGCAGGTACACCTACCATGGGAGGAATAATATTTATAACAACAGCAGTAGTTTCAATGCTTATTATGAATAAAAATATAAATAGCAATGTGATTTTTGTATTTTTATGTTTCTTAGCATTTTCACTTATAGGTTTTTTAGACGATATGCTTAAAATTGTTCATAAACAAAATGAAGGATTGACTGTAAAGCAAAAATCTTTGCTCGAACTTATAGCATCATGTGGTGTTGCTTATTATTCATATTTTCATTTTGGAACAGATATTTATATTCCTTTTCTTAAAATAAGTATGACACTTAATCCAATTATATATATTTTGTTAGTGATTTTTTATATGGTAGCAGTTACAAATGCTGTTAATTTAACCGATGGGCTTGATGGACTTGCTTCATCAGTAACGCTTCTTGTTATGACTTTCTTTGGTGTAATATGCTTTTCATGGCATGAATATTCTCTTTCTGTATTTTGTGGAATTATTATAGGAACACTTTTGGGGTTTCTTAAATATAATTCCTATCCAGCACAAATTTTTATGGGAGATACAGGATCACTTGGACTTGGTGGAGCAGTAGCTGCAGTAGCACTTGTATTGAAATTACCTATTTTGGTTATAATTGTAGGTGGAATATATGTTATAGAAGCGGCTTCAGTAGTAATACAGGTTACATACTTTAAGCATACAGGAAAAAGGTTCTTTAAAATGGCCCCTATTCATCATCACTTTGAAAAACTTGGCTGGCATGAAACTAAAGTTGTATCAGTATTTTGTATTGTAACTGTTGTACTTTGTCTTATTTCATTTTTAGCTTTATTTTAGAAAAACTAAAGTTAATGTGATGGATTAGGTTAAATAATTTTATGGGAGGATTGGGTATGGCAAAACCAAAACTTTTTCAAAAGGTTGAGGTGGATTTTATACTTCTTGCAACAGTTTTACTTCTTGTTGCAATTGGTGTAGTAATGGTGTATAGTGCAAGCTCTTACAGTGCACTTAACAGCTCTGACTTTAAGTATGACGATATGTTTTTTTTAAAGAAGCAAGGGTTTGCAGCAATAATAGGATTAATAGCTCTTTTTGTAGTAGAGAAAATTGATTATCATAAAATGAAAAAATTCACTGGTATTATTATTATTGTAACTGTAATTTTGCTTTTAGTGGTTCTTATGTTTCCAGCGATAAATGGTGCCAAAAGATGGATACCAATACCTGGATTCAATTTGCAGCCGTCAGAAATAGCAAAATATGCAGTGGTAATTGTTTTAGCAAAGGCAATCGAAAAAAATGGGAATAGAATAAAGAGGTTTTTTCCTAATTTCATAGTTTATCTTGTTATGGCAGCTTTCTTTGCAGGACTTGTATATATTGAAAAAAACCTAAGTATTGCAACTGTAATAATGGTTGTAAGTATAATAATAATGTTTGTTGGAGGAGCAAAAATAAAACATATTGCATTTGTACTTGCTTGTGGGGTGGTTCCACTTGGAGTATTTTTTACTATGTCAGTTGGATATAGGCATACTAGATTCTTGGCTTTTCAAAATCCATGGAAATATTCTCAAAGTTATGGATATCAAACTTGCCAATCATTACTAGCATTAGGTTCTGGTGGTCTTAAAGGATTGGGACTTGGACAATCGAGACAAAAGTGTTATTATATACCTGAACCTTATAATGATTTTATATTTTCTATAATTGGAGAAGAACTTGGATTAATAGGATGTGCTTTTATAATAATGTTGTTTTTAATATTAATCCAAAGGGGAATACGAACAGCTATGCGTTCAAAGGATATGTATGGGACCCTTCTTGCAGTTGGTATAACCTCTGTAATTGCTGTTCAAGCAATTATTAATGTAGCTGTTGTTACTAATTCAATGCCAGTAACTGGTGTACCACTTCCATTTATAAGTTATGGAGGTTCTTCATTGCTATTTAATTTAATTGCTATTGGCATACTTTTAAACATATCATCCCAAACTTCGTGAATTATAAAAAAGGAAAATTTGTAAATAAATATTCATAAATTTTTGAGTTGAAAACTGATATAATATAAAAAACAGTAAAAATAAAAGTAGAATGTGGAATCACATAATTTAGTGATTTTATATTCTACTATTGCTTAATAAGGAAATTCACATAATAATATTTTAGAAAATAGGGTGAATCTATGGTAAACGAAAAAAATGAGCTTATAGAAAAAAGAAGAAAAAAGATAAGAAGAAAAAAATTAATTTTATTTAGTATTATATTAATTTGTGTGCTTGTAACATTATGCCTTAAATTATCGTATTTTAATATAAAAAATGTAGTGGTAAATAATAATTATATTATAAGCTCTAATGAGATAATAAAACAATCAGGTATTATAAAAGGGGTAAATATATTTACTGTTTCTCTTAAGTCATATAAAGGCAATATAAAACAAAATCCATATATAATGGATGTGAATATACATAAAGAATTTCCAGATACTATTAGCATAACGGTTAAAGAAAGAAAAGCAGTTTTTTATGCGCAAAATCAAAATAAATACATTATTATAGATAAAAATGGTATTATACTAGAAAAAAGGGACAATCTTGATGGAATGAAGCTTATACGATTAGATGGTTTTAATACTAGTAGTTCTGAGATTGGTAAGATAATAAAATGTGATGATGAAAGAAAGCTAAAAAGTATATCGATGCTTACGGATGCTGTTCTTCAAAGTAGTGGTTTAAATTTAACAACTGTTGATGTATCAGATGGAGTGAATTTAAAGGCTTATATTAATAATATGTGTATAATTTTAGGTTCGCCAGAGGAATTAAGTGAAAAATTGAATAAAGCAATTAATATAGTGCTTCAGCAAAATCTTAAAGATAAAAAAGGGTATGTAGATGTAAGCTTTAATGGAAATCCTGTATATTGTATTCAAAATTAGGTGGTGAAGAGATGAAAAAGCTAGGTTCTCAGATAGCTGTTGCTGCTGTGTGCTGTATTCTTGGATTTATGATAGCACATCAGCTTAAAATTGTAAGTATTCAAGAGAACAGTGAAAATGCGAGTAGAAGTAGCACCGAAATTTCTGGGGAAGTTGATAAATTGTCAAAAGAAAAAGGTGAACTGCAAAAAAAGGTTGATGACCTTCAAAAACAGGTTAAAGGATATCAAAGTGCAGCAGCGGATAGCAGTAGTACAAACAAGCAAATACTTGATGAATTAAATAAGGATAAAATGGTACTCGGAGTTGTAGATGTATCCGGACCAGGAGTAGAGATAGTTATAACCCCACAAAACATATCCCATTCCAATAATTCAACTTCGGACAATACTTCTGATAAAGGAGATCCTATAAAGGGGGAAGATATTGTAGATCTTATTAATGAACTTAATTTTTCACAAGCAGAAGCCATTTCTATAAATGACAATAGAATAACGGCGCTAACAGGAATAAAAAGTTCAAGTGGTGGCTCAGATATATTTATTGGAGATGATAGAATATCCCCTTATGAAAAGATAACAATAAAGGCTATTGGAAATAGCAAACTTTTATATTCAGCTCTATCTTATCCTGGTGTTTTATCTATGATACCTGAAAATTATAAAGTTGAATACAACAAAGTTGATAATATTAAGATTAAAAAATCAAGCAAGATTATAAAGTTTGACTTTGCTAAACCTTCAAATAAATGATAAGGAAGTGATTAATTATGATTGCTGTTTTTGGGCTACTTATTGGAATAATAATAGGAGTAGTTTGGAATGTGCCTATTCCAGATAAATTTTCACCGTATCTTTCAGTGGCTATTTTTGCATGCCTTGATTCTGTTTTTGGAGCAATAAGAGCTGGACTTGAAAAGCAATTTAAAGCAGATGTTTTTATATCAGGTTTCTTTGGAAATGCAGTTCTTGCTGTAGCACTTGTTTATCTTGGTGATAAGCTCAGCCTTCCAATATATCTTGCTGCTGTCATTGTTTTTGGAACAAGGATATTCAACAACTTTGCTTCGATAAGAAGAATTCTACTTGAAAAAGCTAAGATTCACTAATGAGGTGATCCAATGAAAAACAATGAAGCCTCTATATTTATTTTTATTGCTTCAATTTTTATAGGTATACTTATTTCATCTAGCATTACTTTTGGAAATACTAAAAAAACAGTGTATCTTAATTCAAAACAGTATCAGGACGTCTATAGGGAAAGAAGTAAGCTTATAAGTGATATAAATGATTTGAGAGAACAATATTTTGATTCGAAACAAAAAATTATTGATTTTAGTAAAACTACAAATGATATTTCAGAGACTAATACACAGATGCAGGATGAACTAAAACTTTATAGAATGGCACTTGGAAAAGTTGATATAGAAGGAGAAGGCGTTGAAATAATTTTAAATGATAGTGGAGGAGAGTTTACAGGAACTGTAAAAAGTTCTAATAATGTTGGAGAAATGCTTCACGATTATGATATTAGATATGTACTGAATGCTTTAAAATCTGCTGGAGCAGAAGCTATTTCTGTAAATGGTCAAAGAGTTTTAAGTAATAGTGAAATATATTGCAATGCAGAGTTTATATTAATAAACGGGATTAAAACTGGAGCTCCGTTTAACATAAAAGCTATTGGAGACGAAGATAAATTAAAAAGTTATATGCTTGCTGATGGCAGTTATCTTAAGTTTTTAGAAATGAGAAGTAATGGAAATATAAAATTTAAATTGAGCACTAATTCAGATGTGAAAATGTTCTCAAGCAACAATAATATTAAATATAAAAATATGAGCGCAAAATGACTATTTTTATAAAAAGTTATAATTTAGTAATTAAATTTTTTCTTAATTTAAAATGATTAAAAAAAATATTAATTATTTTAGAGGATTTTCTAGATTTATGGAGAATATATCTAATAATAAGAATTCTACTTTTTTTATTTAAGGAGACGGTTAATTTGAGTATAGCAGAAAATTTAGAAAAAGTTAGGGCTAGCATTCCAGATGGTGTCAAACTTGTAGCTGTATCAAAAACTAAACCTGTGGAAGATATTAAAGAAGCTTATGATCTTGGAATTAGAGATTTTGGAGAAAATAAGGTACAGGAGTTTTTAACCAAGTATGATAATTTTGGAAGTGACGTTAGGTGGCATATTATTGGTCATCTTCAAGCTAATAAAGTAAAATACATTGTTGGAAAGGTATTTTTAATACATTCTTTAGATAGTGTAAAATTGCTTAAAGAACTTGAAAAAAGATATTCTAAAGAAAATCTTTTTGCTGATGCTCTTATAGAAATAAACATAGGTAGAGAAGAAAGTAAAAGTGGAATTTTATTGGAAAATTTGGATGAACTTCTTGGTGAGTGCCAAAGATGTAGTAATGTAAGAGTCAAAGGGCTTATGACTGTGATTCCAATTGGAGATGAAGAAAGCAACAAAAAATATTTCTCACAGATGAAAAGTTTATTTGAGAAATTAAAAGGTATGAAACTTAAAAATGTTGAAATGAAATATTTATCTATGGGAATGACAGGTGACTATAAAACCGCAATACTAGAGGGTGCTAATATAGTAAGAATAGGCCAAGGGATATTTGGTAAAAGAAATTATAATTAATATAGGAGGGTAAACTAATGGCTAGTAAAGTTTTAAACAAAGTAATGGGTATCATAGGACTTAACGATGAGGAATATGAAGAAGAAGAAAGTGAACTTGAAGACAACAAAAATTTAGAGGAAGAAGAAGCTTATGATTATGACAATAGTTTAATTCAAAATAAAAAATCAAGTAAGGTGGTAAATATACATACGGCTAATTCTATAAAAGTATCTATAGTTAAACCAAGCGATTATGATGAAGCAACTCAAATCTGCGATGATCTTAAAAATAGGAAAATAGTTGTAGTCAATGTATCTGAACTTGAGCCTAAGATAGCTCAGAGGCTTTTGGATTTTATGGGTGGAGCAAGTTACGTACTTAATGGTGAACTTCAAGAAATTGAAAAAGGTGTTTATTTGCTGTCTCCTTCTAATGTGGAAGTTAGCAAAGATTTAAAAAATGAACTTTCAAGTAAGGGAATATTTAGCTGGAGTAAATAAACTTTATGTATAATGAAATGCCATTTTTTATATATTTTGATACACATGAATTTGAATTTCAAGAGGTATGAAACTTTAATGTGAGGAGAATTTTATTGCTATGGTTATTACTATGCTAATATATTTAATAAGATTGTTGGAATGGGCTGTAATTATAGATTGTGTTCTATCGTTTTTACCAATAGATTCATTATATGATTTTAAAAGGATAATTAGAACTATAACTAATCCATTTCTTGAACCATTTAGAAGTATTCAAGAAAGGTTTATGCCTAATTTTATGATTGATTTTTCTCCATTTTTTGTTTTGATTTTATTTAACATAATTGAAAGAATAATTATTACATTAGCTTTAAGGTGATTTTTAGAGAAAAACTTATGAGATTGAGGTGATAAAATGAGCAGCGATAGGCTTACTGCTATGGATATAACTAGCAAGGAATTTAAAAAAACTTTAAGAGGCTTTGATCCAGATGAAGTGGATGAATTTTTGAATCAAATTGCTGATAGTTATGAGGAATTGTATAAAGAAAATTCTAATCTTAAGGAAAAAAATGTTATTCTTAAAGAAAAGTTAGAGCATTATGCGCATATTGAAGAGACTATACAAAATACTCTTGTTTTAGCACAAAATGCGGCGGAACAGGCAAAGCAGTCTGCAAAAAAAGAAGCAGAACTTATGGTTAGGAATGCAAATGATTCTGCACAAAAAATAATTGATAAGGCAAATGAGGACGTTGTTAAAATTAACGAGGATTATGATAAAATAAAGCAGGAATTTGTAAAATTTAGATCAAAGTATAGAACTTTTATAAATGCACAAATGGATATGTTTAATTCTCTTGAAAATGAATTTGATAAAAATTATAGCATCGCTACTTTAAAGGATGAAGAAGCTATAAATGCAAAAGAAATAGAAAAGAATGATAAGGAACAAATTATTAAAGAGGAAGCTAAGGCTTTAAGTGAAAGTGAAGAAAGCTTTACAAATGACTTAAATGAAATAAAGAGTTTTTTTGTAAAATAGAAACAGTTTAAAGCTTTAACTTTAATAAAAGTAAAAGGACTGTATCAAAATTTGAATTGTATTATTTTGATGCAGTTCATTATTTTGATTAAGGATATGTTTTAAATAGGTGTTAAAATTAAAGCAAAGCCTTGATTAAAAAATTTGCGGAGGTAATAAAATGAATATTGGAATTATAGGGGCAATGGATGAAGAACTAGAGCTTCTTTTAAAAAAAATAGAACTAGAAAAAACTGAAGATAAAGCAGGGATGATATTTAATTTTGGCAAAATAAATAATAAAAATGTGGTAATAGTAAGATGCGGTATAGGAAAAGTAAATGCTTCAATATGTACTCAAATACTTGCAGATGATTTTAAAGTTGATTGTGTTATAAATGTTGGAGTTGCTGGAGGAATAGGAAAAAATGTATATCCTGGTGATATAGTGATAGCTAATAACTTAGTTGAACATGATATGGATACCACAGCTTTTGGAGATAAACATGGGCAAGTACCAAGAATGGATACTTTCGATTTTAAATGTGATAAAGCATTAGTAGAAAAGGCTAAGGAAGCTTGCAAAAATTTTAAGGATTATAATGTTTTTGTAGGTAGAATTGTTTCAGGAGATCAATTTATTGCTGATGTTGATAAAATAAGATGGCTTGAAAAAGAATTTGGTGCTATGGCATGTGAAATGGAAGGTGGAAGTATTGCACATACCGCTTATCTTAATAAGATACCTTTCGTTGTTATAAGGTCGATTTCAGATAATGCTAATAATGGTGCTAGCATGGATTATGAAAAATTTAAACCTATTGCAATAAAAAGTTCTACTGTCATTTTGGAAAATATGATTAATTTAATATAAATTTAAAGTTATAATATTATTTGTTTTTTGAAATAATAATTCTAAAGACTTCGTACACATTAAATTTTAGGTATTGGAGGAATAGAATTATTATGGAAAAAAATAAACTTGATTATTATGAAAAAAAACTTATAAATGAGAAAAAAAAGGTTAATGATTTGCTCGAAAATATGAGAAAAAACGAAACAATTGATTCTAAAAGTGAAATAGCCTCTGAATTATCATTTTACGATAACCATCCTTCAGATTTAGCAACGGAAATAAGTGATATAGAAAGAGGAATGGCATTTAGAGAAAACGAAACTACTATATTAGAAAAAATAGATGCAGCTATCAATAGAATACAGGATGGAAGTTATGGAATATGTAAAAATTGTGGCAAAAAAATAAGTGAGGAAAGACTTGAATTTTTACCTTATGCTGAAAATTGTGTAGAGTGTCAAACAAAGATATCAAGCATAAAACCTAGGCCAGGTGAGAATAGACCTGTTGAGGAAGAAGTTTTGGGATATCCTTTTAGCACTGGATTCAGGAGATATAGTAGTAAAACAGGTTTTGATTTAGAGGATAGCTATGATGCTGTACAAAATTTTGATAAACGTCCTAATACTATGGATGATTTTATTGATGATGATGAATATGTTGATTTTATGGATAAAGTAAGCAATGCTCAATACAAAGATCAGCTCCCAGATTGACATTAGTTTATTCTCAAGTTTCACTTTTTAAGGGGGAAATTAATGGAGTTAGTAGTAATAATAATAGGATTTTTATTAGATAGAGTTACAAAACTATGGGCTGTGAGTTCGCTAAAAGATTCAAATGAAATGGTTATAATAAAAGGATTTTTCAGTTTAACCTATGTTGAAAATAAGGGCGCAGCATGGAATATATTTACTGGTAAAACTATATTTTTAATAGTATTTACATTTGTAATATTATGTGGAGTAGTGTTTTATCTTATAAAATATAGATCTAAAAACAAATTTATGACAATGGCGTTAAGTATAATAATTGCAGGAGCACTTGGAAATTTAGTGGATAGAACTATCTATAAGCATGTAGTTGATTTTATTCTATTTCACTATAAAGACGTGTATTATTTTCCGGTATTTAATATTGCCGATGTATGTGTTGTTGTAGGAACTTTTTTGCTTTTAATATGTATGCTTAGGGATGATAAAAAGAAATGAATATGCTTAAATTTGTAGTAGATTCTTATAGTGAAGATTTAAGACTTGATGTCTATCTTTCAGAAAATATTAAAGATAAATCAAGATCATACATCCAAAATCTAATTAGAAGTGGAAAAGCATCAGTTTGTGGAGGCATAAAGAAGGGCAGCTATAAATTAAGATTGAATGATGAAATTGAAGTTGAAATTCCAGAAAATGAAAAGCTTAATGTAGAACCTGAAAATATTCCTATTGACATAATATATGAGGATAGTGATGTAATTGTAGTTAATAAGCCGCAGGGAATGGTAGTTCATCCGGCGCCTGGAAATTACACAGGCACATTAGTAAATGCACTTTTATATCACTGTACTGATTTATCAGGTATAAATGGTATATTAAGGCCTGGAATAGTTCACAGAATAGATAAAGATACATCAGGAATATTAGTTGTTGCAAAAAATGATATGGCTCATAAAAAGCTAGCAGAGCAGCTTAAAGAGCACTCTATGAATAGAATTTACAATGCGCTTGTGGAAGGTGTTATTAAGGAGGATACTGGTACTATAGATAAACCTCTTGGAAGACATCCAAATCAAAGAATAAAGATGGCAGTGGTCAAGAATGGAAGAAGAGCGGTTACACACTATAAAGTTCTTAATAGATATAAAAATAATACGCTTATAGAATGCAAGCTTGAAACAGGAAGGACACATCAAATACGAGTTCATATGGCGTATATGGGTCATCCTATTGTTGGAGATCCTATTTATGGATATAGTAAACAAAAATTTAAGCTTAATGGGCAGCTGCTTCATGCCAAAAAACTTGGTTTTATACATCCATTGACAAATAAATATATGGAATTTGACAGTGAACTTCCGGAATATTTTAAAAAGGTAATTGAAATAATAAGTAATATGTGATAATATAAAAAATGTTGATTTATTTCCTTTAAATGATCCTGTGAGGTCGTAAGGTACAATAATGGATTTTAAGAATGCAAACCCTACCTTACTATGGTTGGGTTTTTTTTATGCAAATTATATTTTACAGGAGGTGCTTTAGTATGTTATTAAAGGCTGTGCTTTTAGATGAAAAAGCTATGAAAAGAACTCTTACCAGAATCTCACACGAAATAATAGAAAAAAATAAGGGAATAGAGAACATAATACTACTAGGAATCAAAAGAAGAGGAGTTCCAATTGCAAACAGAATAGCAGATATTATTGAAAGTATTGAAGGCAAAAAGGTTACTGTAGCAAGCGTAGATATAACTTTATTCAGAGATGATTTAATAAGTTTAGATGAGCAAACCTCAATAAAAAGCAATAATATAGAAATTGACGTAAAAGATAAGATAATAATTTTGGTTGATGATGTTCTATATACAGGCAGAACAGTTAGAGCTGCAATTGAAGCAATTATACATTCGGGAAGGCCTGGTATGATACAACTTGCTGTATTGATTGATAGAGGACACAGAGAACTTCCAATAAGAGCAGATTATGTAGGGAAAAATGTTCCTACATCAAAAACTGAAATGGTATCTGTTAAAGTTTCAGAGTTGGATGGAAATGATTCCGTAAGTATTTACGAAGCTTAAAATAAAATATTTGATGGAGGAAATTTATGAAAAAATATGTGGATGTAGAAGAGAAAATGCCGCTTCTTAAGACAATACCTCTTAGTTTTCAACATTTATTTGCTATGGTTGGTGCTACTATTTTGGTTCCTATTCTTACAGGAATGAGTCCGGCTATTGGTTTATTTTGCAGTGGAGTTGGTACACTTTTGTATATTTTATGCACTAAAGCAAAACTTCCTGCTTATATAGGTTCTTCTTTTGCATTTATAGGACCTATGATTGTTGCCTCTAAAAATTATGGGGCAAATTCAATGCTTTCTGGAGTTATTTGTGCAGGTCTAGTATACATATTGGTTGCAACAATAATAAGATTTACAGGAAGTGATTGGCTAAATAGAATACTATCTCCTGTTGTAGTTGGTTCAGTAGTAATAGTAATTGGATTAAGCCTTGCTGGAAATGCTATAAACTGGGCTGGATTAAATCCTTCCTATGCTATATCTCAAAGTGTTCCAAGATGGGCATGGATAACAGTAGCAGTAATAACTCTTGCAGTTGGAATTATTGGTACAATGTATTTTAAAGGCTTTTTAGGAGTAATTCCAATACTTATTGCTATGATATGTGGTTACATAGTTGCCTTGTGTCTTGGAGTAGTACCAGATAAAACAATACATAGTATCTTAAGCGCAAAATTATTTCAACTTCCACCTTTTATAACACCAAAATTTAATTTAAATGCAATGATTATAATGGCACCGGTTTCGTTTGTTACAATAGCAGAACATATTGGACATATTTATGTAACTAACAATGTAGTTGGAAGAGATTTTACAAAAGATCCAGGACTTCATAGATCTATTTTAGGAGATGGAGTTGCTACAATTTTTGCAGGACTTGTTGGAGGTCCTCCAAATACAACTTATGGAGAAAATATAGGTGTTATGGCTATAACAAGAGTTTATAGTGTTTGGGTAATAGGTATTGCCGCTGTAATTGCCATAATACTTTCATTTATTGGACCTGTAGCAGTTTTAATAGCAAATATGCCTTTTCCTGTAATGGGTGGGGTAAGCATACTTCTCTTTGGAATAATAGCATCTTCAGGATATAGAATTTTTGTAGAAGATAAAATAGATTTCTCACAGAAAAGAAATTTACTTATAACTTCTGTAATAATAGTTTTAGGAGTAGGTGGAGCATCAATTAAATTTAAATTTAATGGTTCTGACGTAGAAATAGCTGGGGTTGCTCTTGCAACAATAGTTGGAATTATACTTAATTTAATATTGCCTCAGAAGAGTCTTTCGGAAAAAGAGTAGAGTGAAGGATAATTTCTGTTGTCACAGAAAATTTTGAGTTTGAAAGTAGCTGGTGCACTATGTAAGTACAACAGCTGCTTCGTTTTATTTGATGTAAAAAGAATAAATTTACATTAACTGTACTCTCTACTCTGTACTCTCTACTCTGTCTTTTGGTGCTTTGGGATTTATATATATTGTTTTATTTGTATAGTATATGACCATTCCAGGTTTTGCACCAGAAGGTTTTTTTACATTCTTAACCTCTGTATAATCAACTGCAACATTTAAAGATTCTTTTGCTTTACTGTAAAAGGCGGCTAAGGATGCAGCTTCCTCAAGAGTGCTATCTGGCACCGAACCATAATTTTTAATTATAACATGTGAACCAGGTATATTTTTAGTATGAAGCCATATATCTCTTTTGTCTGCAAACTTTAAAGTTAAATAATCATTTTGATAATTGTTTCTGCCTATGTATATATCTATATTATCCTTTGATTTTATATGCATAGGTTTTGAAGTCTTACTTTTTCTTACTTTATTTTTCTTTGAGAACTTTATATATCCAGTTTCAATGAGTTCTTGTTTTATTTCTTCTATTTCTGCATAAGTTTCACTATTCTCTATATTGGTAAGTACTGACTGTAAATATTCAAGTTCATTATTATTATTTTCTATTTGAATAAGTGCATTTTCTTCTGTTTTTTTAAGCTTATTGTATTTTTTAAAATAAGCTTGAATATTTTCAGAAGGAGTCTTGTTTTTATCCAGCTTTATATCTACGCATTCACTATTTTCGCTGTAATAATTTAAAACATTTATAACTTTGTCACCTTTTTTTATTGAGTATATATTTGAGGTTAGTAGTTCGCCATATATTCTAAATATATCTTTATTATCACATTCTTTTAATTTCTTATTATAAATCTCATCTTTTTTTATGCATCTTTCAATATTGTTCTTTATTATTTTTTGTAAATCTGAACTCTTGTTGTTAAGTCTGTCTATTTTATCTTTTTCTGCATAGAAATCATCTAAAAGCTCAGAAGGAGAATCATAAACTTTTTCATCCATTTCATTTAAATAAAGGAGTTTTATGCAGTAAAAATCCTTTACTGATTTGTTGTATGAATATAGTGAAAAATTGAAATTGTTATTTTTAATATTTAAGAAAAATTTACTTAAGTAAATATAAAGTTCATTATTAGACATAATGTCCTTGGTATTAAAATAAAGTTCTTTTGAAAGAGTAGAACTTACACCTGTAAACAAGCTAGAAAACATTTTTTCGCTTTTATTTATATTTTTATCTAAAATAAACTTTTCAAAATCTTCAAATGAGAAATTTAATGGATTTAGTTTTGTGCTTTCAGGTGGATATGTAAATTTTAAGCCTGGAAGCAATGTTCTATACCTATTTATATCTAAAGTTAGATGTTTTATACTGTCCATTATAGTATTGTCTCTTTGTCTTATAAGAGTAATATTACTGTGCCTGCCCATTATTTCTATAAATAATTGATATATGCTGTTAAATCCTAATTCATCAACACTTTCAACATTTATGATTAGTATTCTATCAGTTCCAAGTTGTTCAATATTTACTATTCTAGAATTCATAATATGCTTTCTTAATACCATACAGAACATTGGTGCCTTTATAGGGTTGGTCTTATTTAAATTTGTAATATGTATTTTAGGATATGAGGAACTAGCACTAATAAGTAATTTTACATTACTTAAAGAAGTGGTCCTAATCGTTAAATTTATTTCATCCTTTTCAGGCTGATTTATTTTAGTTATTCTACCATTTATAAGTTTATTTCTTAACTCATTTAATATTGCATGTAAGTATATTCCGTCAAGTGCCATATATATCAATTCCTTTCAATTCAGTTGCTCTCTATCTATAGTATACCATTTGTAGATCTATCTACTCAACAGTATATAGTAAAACTACACAGAATCTTTAAAGGGCAATTGTTAAGAAATATTTTGGCTTAAAGTTTAAAAAATACAATAATGTAAATAATATATAAAAATGTTATTTGTAAAGGAGTAATATATGGATGACTGTAATTCCTTAGAGGAAGTGGATTTAGACGAATATGAAATTAGTAAAAATAATTTCAATAACATAGATATGGATGCTATATGTAAACATGAAATTTTCCCATTTTACTTTGAAAATAAAAGTGTATATATAGCAACATATAAAGAATTATCTTTAAATACAATTAAAGATTTGAAATTTATATTTAAAAAAGAACTCATAATATTTAAAGGCAAAGAAAATCAAATAAAAAATTATATAAACTTGTATGCAAGCATTAAATCTGGTGAAAAAGCTATAAAAGACATTGAAACTGAAAAAACTTTAAAAAGCAACAAAATAGTTTATGAAAGCAGTGAAGAGAATTATGTGCCAGCTGTTAGGCTTGCGGATTCAATAATTAACTTAGCTTTAACAAGATCAGCTAGTGATATACACCTGGAACCATTTGAAAATATTGTTCGTATAAGAATTAGGGTGGATGGAATTTTAAATGAGCTTATGGAAATTCCTACAGAGGCATATGAAGCTGTTCTTATAAGGCTTAAAATAATGGCAAAGATGAATATTGCTATAAAAAAGCTACCTCAAGATGGAAGAATTGAGTATAAAAGTAAAGAAAAAAGTTATGATTTTAGAGTATCATCAATGCCTACTTTATTTGGTGAAAAACTTGTTATAAGAATATTATATAAAAACCAATCCTTTTTTACATTTGAAGAAATTACTGAAAATAAAAGTGAGCAAATTATAAAATTGCTCAAAAAATCTCATGGTATAACTCTTCTTTGCGGACCTACTGGAAGTGGAAAAACTACTACTCTTTATTCCATGATAAAAAAATTAAATAATATTGAAAAAAACATAATTACTATTGAAGATCCTGTTGAAATATTACTGGATAGAGTAAATCAAATAAATGTAAATGAGAAATCAAGTTTAACTTTTGCTAATTGCTTAAAAAATGTGTTAAGGCAAGATCCTGACGTAATAATGGTTGGGGAAATAAGAGATGAGGAAACCGCTGAAATAGCTATAAGGGCAGCCATAACAGGACATCTTGTATTAAGTACGCTGCATACCAATGATACATTTTCGGCAGTTTCAAGATTAAACGATATGAAAGTAGAAAAATATTTAATTGGAGATGCACTTAACGGTGTAATATCTCAAAGATTAATAAGAAAAATATGCCCTAATTGTAGATATGAGTATGAACCAAGTAAGTATGAAAAAGACATATTAAACCTAAAAGCTGGAGACAAACTTTATAATGGAAAAGGATGTTCAAAGTGTAATTTTACAGGGTATTCTGGAAGAAAGGCAATCTTTGAGATTATGATACTTGACGATGAAAGTAAAGAGATAATTTATAAAAATAGAGATTCATCAGAACTAAAAAATTATTTTTTAAACAAAGGTATGAAGTTAATTGAGGATAGTGCTGCAGAACTCGTAAAAAATGGTCAAACTACATTTACAGAGCTTATAAAGATTAGAGATAGTTTATAAGGAAGTGATTAAAATAAGTTACATTTATGAAGCAATAAATAATGAAGGCAAAAAGATAAAGGGTTATTCAATGCTAGATAACAGGAGAGAACTTGCTAATGAGTTAAGGGAAAAAAATTATTATCTTATACTTTACAAAAGGAAAAAAGAAGTAAGTTATTTTATGAAAAAAGTAGGCAGCAAAGATTTATATATTTTTTCAAATCAGATGAGTTATATGCTAAATGCTGGTTTCAATATATGTGAATGCCTAAATATTATGTATAGTAAATTTAACGGAATTTTAAGAAAGAATATTGGCATAATAAAAATCAATATACAAAGTGGTAAAACTTTATATGAAAGTATATGCTGCTGTAAAGATAGTTTTCCTTATTTTTTTAAACAAATGGTACTTGTTGGCGAAGAGGGGGGAAACTTGGATGTAATATTCAAAAATATAGCAGTTTATTATAAAAAAATATATAAAACTAAAGATGAGATAAAGAACATGATTGTATATCCAATAGTTGTATTTATATTAACTATAGTACTAACTATTTTTTTAATAGTTGATATAATTCCGAAATTCTCTGAAATCTTAAATGGATTAGGTGGTAAACTTCCAGGGAGCACTCAAACTATTATGAATATAAGTACTTTTATAAGACAGCATTTAATTTCTTTTATACTTAGCTTAAGTATAGTAATTACTATATTAAATTTGCTATGTAAATCAAAATTTATGAAAAAGAAGTTAGATAAAGCCCAATTTAAAATTCCATTTATAAGCAATATCTATAAAAAGGAGATTAGTAGAAGATTTATTTTTTCTCTTTCTATATTAATTAAAAGTGGAATTTCTATTATAGAGGCTATGGATATAGCATCACAAACAGTCCAAAATGCATATGCTGAAAATTCAATAAATAAGTGCATTATTAATATAAGGAATGGAAAAGGAATAGGAGAAAGTTTTGAAAATACGGATGTTTTTTCTAGGTTCACTGTAGATATGTATTATATGGCTGAGGAATGTGGAAATATAGATGAAGTTTTAATTAATATTGCTGAAATTTACGAGGAAGAAATAAATAATGAAGTAAAAAGAGCTGTTAGCTTATTTGAACCTTTTACAATTGTAATTCTCTCCATTTTTATAGGATCAATAATAATTTCTGTCATGATGCCAGTTATAAATATCATGAATTCAATATAGAAAGGAATGGAGCTAATGGGTAGAAATAAAGGGTTTACGCTTATAGAATTAATAACTACAATTTCTATAATTTTAATATTGAGTTCAATGTTAGTTCCAAATGTTTTAGGGTATATTAGCAAAACCTATGAGAAAAAAGCTGAAGATACAGCAGGGTTGGTATTTTCATCGGCGATGGAAAGTTATATGAGGAAGGATGGGTTTATAAAAGAAGATGTGGAAGAATGTTTAAATGAAAACCTTAAAATAAAAGATATAGACTTCACAGTAAGTGACACAGAAGACCAAACAGATATAAGTGTAGATTTTAACTATAAAAATGTAAATTATGAAGTTCAAATAAATGGGGAGGACTGCAGTTATGTTTTTAAAAAGAGTTAAAGCAGGATATACATTAATTGAAATGGTTTGCACAATAAGCATACTTATTATTGTATCCTCTTTCGGAATCATAGCAGTTAAAAGTTACAATGGTTTAAAAAATCAAATAGAATATAAATACGTAAATAATCAAATATTGAATTTTATTAATAATAGTAGGCATTATTGTAAAGGGAGGAAGTTAGAGGGAAAAATTTTTGTAGATGCCTCGCTAAATAGATTTATTTTTTATAAGGGTTTTGATAAATGCATAGATAGATTTTATTTTCCAGATGGATTTAAAGTGTATCCTATTCAAAACAGCCATGGCGAAATTAGCATAGATGAAAATGGAATGACTTCAGATGCATGTACAATCCAGTACATAGACTTAAAGAAAGGATTGCACACAATTACAATTTGTGTTGGAACAGGTAATGTTGAAATTAAGGAGTAAAAAGGGATTTACGCTAGTAGAAGCATTATGTTCAGTAAGTATATTTTCAATACTATTAATGTTTACAATTGGAATTAAAATAAGCGAAATTAGATTAAGCAAAATAAATTATGAAACTGTAAGATATACTTATTTTTTGGAGGCTTTAAAAAATGAACTAATTTCAAATACATCTAAAGAACAAATAAGAAATTTGGAGAGCAATGGAAAAATATATATTTCAAGTGATGCAATAAAAAGCGATAACTCAATAATTGACATAAATTCTATCTTTTTAACTGAAAACCATAGTAATAAATTTCCATATGTTATTTTAAGTTCATATGAAAAAGATGGCAATATGGAGGTTACCTTAAATATGTACGTAAAATTTTATGGAAAGGAAAAAGTTTATACATGCGCATTCACAAAATGAAAAAATATAAGGGATTCATATTAGTAGAATTGATAGCTTCACTTTTGATTTTTAGTATATTTGCAGTTTTTAGTATTTCAATCTTAGGTAGTTTTATGAAAGGTTACATAAAAGAAAGCAAAATTGAAAATGAAGATCTATATGTTTCTGAGGGAATGACTATACTTGATAGTTTGCTAAAGCAAGGTAATATAAAAGTTACAAATAATGAAATAGAAATTACGAAAAGTGACAATACACATAGTAATATAACGTTTAATAGATATACGCAAAAAATTATAGTAGATTATTATGAGAATAATGTAAAAGTAACTTCAAATAATGTGATGTTAAAAATAAAAGAATTTAATGTTTTACAAAATAAAAATGCTTTTTATATATTTATAACTTGTAATGATGGAAGGAGATATAGAAGATGCTTCATTTTAAAAACTCCAGAAGACCAGGGTACAGCATGATATATGGACTTATTTTAGGAGGATTGTGCGTTATATTAGTGCTTACTATTTATAAGATAGAAATTCAAAGGAAAAAGTACATGTTGGATTTTCAAAAATCAATATTGAAAAGCGAAAATGTAGATTTTAGGGTTGATTACTATAATGGAAGGTGATTATGTGAATGTAATTTATATGGTTAATAGTGATAAAGTGACAGAAATAGACTTAGGAAAGTTTAAAAACATAAAAAAAAGAATAAGTTTTAATGCAAATAAACAAGTTACACAAAAAATACATGATAGAACTATAGAAATAAATTTAAATAATAAAAAGACATACATACTTATCGAGGGAGAAGAAATATATATTAAATATTTTACATTTCCTAAGGTTAGTGAAAACAAGTTATATGATCTTATAAACGATGAACTAAATTATTTATACAGAAATGAAAAGTTTATATTTAATTATAAAAAGGCTAAAGAATCAAAGGATGGGGTAGAGGTAATTGTATTTTATTTAAGGGCTGAAGGCTTGAATTTAATTAATGAATTTGTAGAAAAACAAGAATTAAAAGCTGTAAGACTATTGCAAGTATGCTTTTTAAATTATTATAGGAAAATTATAAAGGAGAAGGATTATTTTTTGTTTTTTCAGTATGATTCCAATAATTATATGTTGTTTGTAAAAAATAACAGTATTTATTCAAATGAGGTGTGCCATATGGATGAAGATAAGAAATATAGTAAAATAAAAAGGTTCTTTGTTTCTAACTATGTAAAAGCAAATGATATAAACAAAATTTACATTGTAGGACAGTTTATTAAAGAACAAAATATTGTTAAATTTTTTGAAAAGTATGGTCAGATAAATTTTTTAAAGGATATAGATATAGGTAAAATAACAAAGTTAATAGTATGAAAGGAGAATTTTATGGAAAAAAATAATTTTTTACCCTATGATATAAGGAAAAAAAGAGAAGTTCTAAAAAATAAGCTTATTAATTTAGCTATATTAATTTTGTTTCTGGCTGATGTTATTTTTCTAATAAATTTATATTTTGAGATATTAAATTATAAAAATAAGATTAATATAAAAGAAGGAACTAGCATCATAGTACAAAATAACAATACAGATAATAAAGCCTCTTTTAAAGATGCAGATGTTTTAAAATTAATTTCTGAAAAAATCAAAAATGTGAACTACACAAATATTTCAATAAAGGATGAAAATGTAGAAATTGAACTTTTATCAAACGAAAATTTTCAAAGGCTTGTGAGTGATATAGAAAATAATCCTAAATTAATTATAAAGAGTTTAGTAAAATCCCAAAGTAGTGATAAATACAATGTAGTCATAGGGGTGAGAAGTATTTGAAAATTAAAATTGCATTAATACCCATATTGATTTCTGCATTTTTGTGTATTTTCGTGGTGAATAATGAAATTAAATTTAAAAGTAATAATATAAAAACACCTAGGAAAACAGTAATGAAAAAGTATAAAAAAATTAAATTTAGCGAAATATTAGATACTTTAGAAAAATATAAGGGGTTGAAAATAGATGAAGTAAAATACGATAATATGGATGCGTATGCCAACGTTTCAATAAATGGCAATATTAAAGATATAAATAATATGGTCAGCAATTTTAGACAAGAAAAAAATTTGATTGGAATTAAGGAAATCAATGTTACCAAAACCTCTGAAAATGAGAGAGCTAAAATGAAATTAGTCTTTAGGCATTATGAAGAAGTTAATTAATATATAATATATCATTTTATGTGGTTTATTAAAAATTAATGAAAATAAATTTGCAAATATTTATAAGTTTTGATAAAATATCATTGTCTGTATTTGTGGATTAAATTGCACTATAATAAACTGGTATAGTGTTTTTAAATCATGTATAATTACATATTAAAACAAATAAACACTTTTTATATGAAACTTTTAACATTAACCTGTTTTGTGTCAATGCTATTTATTTCATAAGCTGTATATGGTGTATAAGTTAGAAGGGGGAACGTTAAAGTGTATAAAAGCAGAATAGATAAGCTAAGAAGTGCCATGAAAAGTAAAAAATTTGATGGAGTATTACTTGTAGGTGATCCTAACAGAAATTATATGAGTGGATTTACTGGAGATGAAAGTTTTTCTATAGTTACCTTAGACAGAGCTATTTTTATAACAGATTCAAGATTTACTGAACAGGCAAGACAGCAAGTTGAAAATTATGAAGTGGTTCAATATAATACTACTTTTTCTGAATTCTTAGGAAAGATGGCGGAAGAGCTTGGAATAAAAACTCTTGCTTTTGAAGAAAATGTACTTACTTTCTCAACTTATAGTGAATATAAGAAAAACTTAAAATGCAACTTTGTTCCACTAAATGGTATAGTTGAGGAGCTTAGACTAGTTAAGGATGAAACTGAAATAGAAAAGATTAAGCAAGCTGCAGCTATAGCGGATAAAGCTTTTGAGCATATGCTTCATTTCATAAAAAAAGGAATGACTGAAAGAGAAGTAGGTCTCGAACTAGAATTTACAATGAAGAAGATGGGAGCAAAAGACTTATCTTTTCCTTCAATAGTTGCAAGTGGTAAAAGGTCATGTTTGCCTCATGGTCAGGCAACTGATAAGGTTTTAGAGGATGGAGACTTTCTTACTTTGGACTTTGGATGTATATATGAAGAATATTGTTCAGATATGACAAGAACAATAGTTATAGGTAAGCCAAGTGATAAAATGAAGGAGATTTATAATATAGTGCTCAAGGCT
The DNA here is from genome assembly GCF_021043395.1 of Clostridium guangxiense. Taxonomy (GTDB): domain Bacteria; phylum Bacillota; class Clostridia; order Clostridiales; family Clostridiaceae; genus Clostridium_S; species Clostridium_S guangxiense. Next base: position 91,661 of record NZ_JAJNKE010000001.1, on the reverse strand, counting down.
AATGAAGCAGCTATACCTGCAATAAAAAGTGATGTGGTATGCAAGGATATAGACAAAATTTCCAGAGATATAATTTCATCCTATGGATATGGTGAGAATTTTGGTCATGGTTTAGGTCATGGAGTTGGAAGAGAAATACATGAAGAACCTAGATTAAGTCCAAGAGGAAATGTTGTTCTAAAAGAAGGAATGATTGTTACGGATGAACCAGGAATATATATACCTGGCTTTGGAGGAGTAAGAATCGAAGATTTAATTTTAGTTAAAAAAGATAGTTGTGAAGTTATATCAAAATCACCTAAAAATTTAATATGTATATAGAATTTTGTATGAATTTCACACAAAAATGTAATAATATATAATGAATTAATATTTTGGAGGGATACCTAATGATATCAGCAGGAGATTTAAGAAAGGGAACTACATTTGAATCTGAGGGACAAGTTTATACTGTAATTGACTTTTTACATGTAAAACCTGGTAAAGGAGCAGCTTTTGTTAGAACAAAATTAAGAAATGTTATTTCTGGAGGAGTAACAGAAACAACATTTAACCCAACTGCAAAGTTACAGGATGTTGTAATAGAAAGAAAAGAAATGCAATATCTTTATTCAGATGGTTCACTATACTATTTTATGGATCAAGAAACATATGAACAAATACCTTTAAGCTTTGAACAAGTTGAAGGCGCAATTAAATTTTTAAAGGAAAATATGTTTGCAACAATAAAATTCTATAAGGGAGAAGCATTCTCAGTAGAAGCTCCTAACTTTGTAGAACTTCAAATAACATCATGTGAACCTGGAGTAAAAGGAAATACAGCAACAAATGCTATGAAGCCAGCAACACTTGAAACAGGAGCAATAGTTCCAGTTCCTTTATTTGTAAATGAGGGAGAGATAATAAGAGTAGATACTAGAACAGGAGAGTATATGGAAAGAGTTCAGGGATAATATGAACTAAATAGTCTATATATAATGCATAAGAATTATAAATTAATTCTTATGCATTTTTTATTTTTTGTAATAATTTTTGATTTGTATAAATAAAAATTAAGTATGAGAGGAGGATGAAAAAGTGGTTAACCTTGATAATATTTTTTTTATACTGCCCGAAAAAATAAAAAGTGAAGTAAGGCTTATAAAAGAATATTCTGATTTGCAGGAAATCAGAATAAAAGTAAACAAGCCCCTGATTATCCAGGTGGGTAAAAATGAGTATGTAAGTCAGTATAAGGCTACAGAAGATGATATGAAAAAGATATTAAATAAAATGAGTGGGTATTCTATTTATGCTATTGAAGAAGAACTGAGACAAGGATATGTAACTATAAAGGGTGGACATAGAATTGGCATTTGTGGCGAATGTGTTACAGAAGGTTTAAGAGTAAAAACCATAAAAAACGTTTCTTCAATTAATATAAGAGTATGTAAAGAAATAATAGGCTGCTCAAATAAGTTAATGAAAAATATAGTATTTAGAAATAGAGTATTTAATACAATAATAATTTCTCCACCTAAGTGTGGTAAAACTACCATTTTGAGGGACATGACAAGAAATTTATCTAATGGAATTACAGAACTAGGATTAACAGGGAAAAAGATAAGTGTCATAGATGAGAGAAGTGAAATAGGAGCTTGTGCAAATGGAGTGCCGCAGATGAACATAGGAATTAGAACCGATATTATGGACAACTGTCCTAAAAGTATAGGTATTATGATGGCTATAAGAAGCATGGCCCCTGAAATAATTGTTTGTGATGAAATTGGAACTTATGAAGATATGAAAAGTGTGCTTATGGCAGTTAACTGTGGAGTAAATATAATTACGACAATACATGGATTTGGAATAGAAGATTTATATAATAGAGATGTATTTAAGGATATAACTCAAAATAATGTATTTGAAAAGGCAATAGTATTGGATGCAGCAAGGAGTGCAGGAAGTATTGATTATATATATGATTTTAAAAGTTCTACAAAAGAAAGGAGTTTTTAAAGGTGATAAAAATCTTTGGCTGCATGATTGTACTAATAACATCTACTTTAGCAGGATTTGTTTATGCCGAAAAATTCAAAAGTAGAGTAAGGGAACTTAATGAAATTCAGGTTTGTATATATCAACTTAGAAATCAAATAATATATACTCATACTCCTTTAGTAGAGGCTTTGATGAATGTAGCTGATAAAACTATTGAACCTTTAAAGTCATTTTTTAAAATCATTTCCTCAAATCTTTTGAGCAAAAATTGTGATAGTGTATATGAGGCCTTTAAAAATGCATTTGAAATCAGCAGTAGCCATATGACAATGGTTAAAGAGGATAAGTTAATAGTATTAAATTTATCTAAGAGCCTTGGAGAAACAGACATAGATGGGCAAATTGCAGTATTTGAACTTACTATTGAAAACTTAAAGAAGCAAATAAAAAATGCAGAAGAAATAATGAAAAAAAGCGTTAAAATGTACAGGTATTTAGGATTTTGTATAGGAGCTATGCTTGTAATTATGCTTGTGTAGGAGGTGTGTTAGTTGCTTGATGTGAGTCTTATCTTCAAAATTGCAGCTGTTGGAATTTTGATGATTATAATAGATAAAATATTAAAATCAAGTGGTAAGGATGATTTTGCTGTAATAACCAATTTGGCAGGAATAATTATAATTTTGATGATGGTAATAAATCTTATAAGTAAACTATTTACCGCTGTAAAAACTATGTTTCAGTTATAGGTGGTTATTATGGATATTATAAAAATAGTAGCATTTGCTTTTATAGCACTTATGATAACAATTGTTTTTAGAAATCAAAAGAGCGAAATAGCAGTGCTTATAAGTGTTATTGTAGGTGTTTTGATTTTTCTATTTATGCTTTCAAAAATAACAGCAGTCCTTGGACTTTTGCAGAAGCTTGCATTAAAGGCCAATATAGACTTTGTTTATTTAACTACTGTATTTAAAATTCTTGGAATTGCCTACCTAGCTTCTTTTTGTAGTGAAATATGTAAGGACTCTGGAGAAAGTAATATAGCTTCTAAGGTGGAATTTGCAGGAAAAATACTTATATTGGTACTAGCTGTTCCAATACTAATGGGGCTGCTTGATTCAATATTAAAGCTTATGTAGGTGTTATTTATGAAAAAAATAATTTATATTTTGCTTATAATAACTTTATTTATGATAATATGTCCAACCAGTGTAAAAGCAGAGAGTAATTCTAATGACGATGCTCAAATAAATGAGCTTTACAATTACATGACTAATGTAAAAGACAAATATGAAATTTTAAAAGATGTTGATATAGTAACTTATGTTAAAGATTATATGAAAAATGGCTCAGGTAGTATATCTTTTTCAAAACTTGTAAAAGCAGTACTAACGTATTCTATTAGAGACATTATTTCCAGTATTAAGTTAATATTTATGCTCATAATTATATGTATTATTTGCTCTTTACTTACCAATTTTCAAAGGGCTTTTTCATCTGAAGGAGTTACAAACATAGCATACTTTGCTTGTTATTCTGTTATTATCACGATTATTTCAAAAAGCTTTTATACGGGAATAACTTTGGCTAGAGGAAGTATTGAGGATATAAGTAATATGATGAACGTACTAATTCCAGCATTGCTAGCGCTTCTCGCTGGATCTGGTAATGTTATTCAATCTGCATCTTTGGATCCAATAATACTATTATCTATAAGTATTAGCACAACAATATTTAAAAATATATTGATGCCAATTATTATAATGACTTTTGTACTTCAGTTCGTAAATAATTTATCCAAAGATTATAAAATAGATCAATTAGCAAAACTGCTTAATCAAATTGTGATGTGGATTCAAGGGATTGTAATGACTATATTTATAGGAATAATAACAATAAGAGGTATAAACTCAAAAGCTTTGGATGGAGTTACTGGTAAGACAGCTAAATTTGCAGTTGATAATTTTGTACCGATAGTTGGTAAGTGCTTATCTGATGCGGTGTCAACAGTAGCCGGTTATAGTGTTCTACTTAAAAATGCTGTTGGAACTATAGGACTTATTATACTAGTTGTTATGATGATATTTCCTGTGATTAAGATATTTGTTTTAGCATTCATGCATAAATTTACTGCTGCACTTGTACAACCTATAAGCGATGAAAGAATAGTCAAGTGTATAGCAAGTGCGGGAGATACTCTTATATTGATAGCATCATGCCTTATAGGGGTATCTGTAATGTTTTTTATAATGATAGCAATAATTATAGCTGCTGGTAAAGTTTCATAGATGATAAGAAGGTGATTGAAGGTGATAGCTTGGCTTAAAAGCTGGATAGTTACAATATGTACCGCTGTTGTGTTTATTACTGCTGTTGAAATGATACTTCCAGACAATAAGATGAAAAGTTATGGAAAATTTGTTATGGGATTAATGCTAATGGTTGTAATAATGACTCCAATCATAAAGATACTAAATAAAAATATAAATATAGATGAGTATATAAATAAAGCAGAAAAAAGTTTTAGTGCAGAAAATAATTATAAAAGTAGCATTGAAAATTATAAAACAAAAGATGAGGAGGATACTAAGAAGCAGTTTAAAGAAAATTTAGAGGCCACATGTACTAAGATTCTTAAGGAAAAGTTTCCAGATGCAGATTATTCAGCTAGTGTTGAAATCAGTGAGGATGAGGATAGTAAGGTACTTGCAATAAAATCTATAAGTATTGGAGTAAAAGAAAAGGGAATAGAAAAGATTAGTAAGATACAGATAGGAAAAAATAGTGAAAGAACTACTTCAACTCAAAATTTAAATGATAGCGAAAAAGAAAAGATAAAGAACTTTATAAGTAATGAAATTAATGTATCAGATAAAGACATAAATGTATATAAACTTTAAAAATAACATGAAAAACTTATAGGGAAGGGGATAGAATGGATTTCAAGAAATTGATGAATTATTTTAAAGATGAAAAGAAAAAAAAGAATGCGTTTACAAATATTCTTATAATTGGTCTTATAGGAATATTAATAGTAATAGTAGCTAGCTTTTTTAACAGTACAGAGAGTTTCTCACAATCGGAAAACAGCAAAAAAGAGCAGACAACAAGCCAAAGTCAAAGTCAAAACCAAAATCAAAGTAGCAGTGACAGCATTGAAAGTTATGAAACAAATGTAGAAAATAAGCTTAAAAATACATTAGAGCAAATGGATGGTGTAGGTAAGGTGCAAATAATGATGTATTTTTCAAGTGGTGAGGAGCAAGTTCCAGCTTTTAATGTTAATAAGTCTACCTCTGTTACCGATGAAACGGATAATTCAGGTGGAAAAAGAACTACAACGCAGAATTCAGACGGAGATACTGTTGTTATGTCTAAAGATGGTGATAAGGAATCTCCACTAATTCTTAAAACGTATAAGCCTAAAATAACAGGAGTGTGTATAGTAGCTGAAGGAGCTGAAGATGAAAATACAAAATTAAACATAACAAATGCAGTTGTAGAATTATTTGGAGTACCAGCAGATAAAGTAAATGTTTATCCTATGAAGAAATAAATTTTGAGAGGCCATGTGGTATATAGAAGTGTGAACAAGCATATAATTTTTTTGAGGATTAGATAGGGGGTAAAGAAAATGAATAAAAAACAAGCTGTTATTATTGTAACGTTGCTAGTGCTTATAGTGTGTGCAGCCGTTTTAGCTACAAAGTTTAGAAGTCCATATTTATATGTTAATGATACTGATTTGGACAATGATAATAAAAGTACAGTATCTATGGACAAGGATGCTTCTAAGAATACAAGTTCTTCTAGTACTAGTACAAAATCAGATTTATTTTCACAGGGAAAGCTTGATAGGGAACAAAAGGACCAAAGTGAAATACAAACATTAAAAAATGTTATTGATGACAAGAGCATGAGCAGTTCAACAAGAACAGCAGCAGAACAAAAACTTATGGCATTAACAGATAATGATGCAAAAGCCACTAAAGTTGAGACACTTCTTAAAAGTAAGGGGTTTAAAGATGCACTTTGTACAATAAATAATAATAAGGTTATTGTAAATGTAAAAGCTAGTAGTTCTAAACTTAGTGATGTTCAGCTAAAAGACATAAAAGATGTTGTTAATAATGTTACAGGAATTAGAAACATAGACGTTTTACCAATTACTAAATAACAAAAATATTTTATAGATGGACAACTTGAAACAGAGTACAGAGTAAAGAGTAGAGTGAAGGATTATTTTTCTCCCACTCTACTCTTTACTCTCTACTCTCTGCTCTACAAAAATTCACACCTAAAATTCCGTAGTCACGGAGGAATTTTTTCCTTGCACTACTGTGGAAGCGAAGTAACGATGCTGAAGGAACAGTTTAAAAAAATCTAATAAATCTTGGTAAAAAAATCGTAAAATACTTAGATATTTTAATTTGTCTGAGCATTTTCTCAGCGAGTAAACATGCATGTGGCATGGGCTTTGCCCATTATTCTTCTATACCTTGAGCAGGTACTTGTCTAAAATCACCACCAAGATTTATAGGATTTATTATTAAAAGTCCTTTTATATTATTCTAGAAGGATAATGGGATTACATCCCAAACCCCGCGTATGTGTATGTGACGAAGCATTGTTACTTCTCACTATTTTAATTTGTAAAAAAATAAGTAATTTGATATAATACACTTAAATACACTACGCCTTGGTTATTCAGGGCAAAGGGGGTAATAATCATGGAAGAAGAAACAAAAGATCCTGAGATAGGCATAATTAAAATATCAGACGAGGTAGTTGGAGTAATTGCTGATTTGGCAGCATCTGAAATAAAAGGTGTTGTTGGAATGAGCTCAGGGATAGTTGGAGGAATAACACAAATATTAAGTGGAAAAAAGAATCTTACAAAGGGTGTAAAAATTAATATTGAAGAAGAAAGTGCATCAATAGATTTATACTTAGTTATTGAGTATGGGCTTAGAATACCTGATGTAGCTTCTAAAGTACAGGAAAATGTTAAAAGAACAGTTGAAAGTTTAACAGGTTTAAATGTTTCAGCTGTGAATGTATTTGTTCAGAATGTTGCGCTTCAAAAGCCAAATGAAGAGGTAAAAGAAGAATACACTGAAGAATAATATTATTTAAATGAAGCATTTAGTTTTCCATTTAACTATATTTATGCATAAGCATCCTTTAAGATAGGATGCTTTTTTGCAATAAACTTTTTAAAAAGTATGGAAGTTTATTATAATATATAGTAATATAAACTTTGTGTCTATATATTAAATTTTATGGTGGTTTTACATAAATAGGAGGAAAAACATGAATAGAAGAAAAAGTAGAGAAATAGCAATGAAGTTATTGTTTGAGATTTCATTTAATAAAAATAACTGTGAAGAAACTATAGAAAATTTTAAAGAGGAAAATGATTGTAAGGATATAGATTTTGAGTATGTGACAAGAATAATAAATGGTGTTATAGACAATAAAGAAGCTATAGATAAAAAAATAGAAGAAAGTTCGAATAAGTGGAAAATAGATCGTATATCTAAAACTAATTTAAGTATACTTAGGTTAGCAACTTATGAAATACTTTATGAAAATGATATACCAACTAAGGTTTCTGCAAATGAGGCTGTTGAACTTGCTAAAAGTTATTCAGAAGAAAAATCATGGTCATTTGTAAATGGTGTTCTTGGAAGTCTTATAAATAATATTGAAAACAAAACGGTGTAGAACGTATTAGTTAAAAATTACAAAGGAAGTGTAAATGTGGGGCAAATAATAGATGGAAAACTTCAAGCAAAGAAATATAGAGAAAAAATAGCTAGCTTTGTAAAGGAAAGAATAAATAATGGGCTACAAATTCCTTGTATAGTGAGTATTATGGTTGGAAATGATGGCGGTTCTATGTATTACTTAGAAAATCAGAAAAGATTATGTGACAAATTAGGTGTGAAATTTCAAAGCATAATATTAAATGAGAATTCGGCTGAAAGTGATATTATAAGCTTAATAATCAAACTAAACGAAGATAAAAATGTAAATGGTATTATGCTTCAACTTCCTCTCCCAAGACATATTAATGAAAAAAATGTAACTTCAATAATAAGCGAAAGCAAGGATATAGACAGTCTTACATATGAGAATACTGGTAAATTTTATAGAGGAGAAAAAGCATTTGTGCCATGTACGCCTAGAAGCATTATAGAGTTGATTAAAAGTACAGGTATAGATATAGCTGGCAAAAATGCGATAGTTATTGGAAGAAGTAATATTGTAGGTAAACCAGTTTCCCAGCTTCTTCTTAATGAAAATGCTACAGTTACTATATGTCATTCCAAGACAAAAAATTTAAAGGAGATATGCAGTAAGGCTGATATATTAGTTTCGGCAGTTGGAAATCCTGGATTTATTACAGGAGAATATATTAAAGAGGGTGCTGTAGTTATAGATGTGGGCACTACTGTTGTAGATGGAAAGCTTAAAGGAGACATTTGTTTTGATGAGGCTTTGAATAAATCTGCTTTCATTACACCTGTACCAGGGGGAGTAGGAGCAATGACAACAACGATGCTTATATTAAATGTTTGTGAGGCGCTTTGGTAATATGTATATTAAGGTTTTAACAGTTTCTGAGCTTAATAGTTATATAAAAAAGGTTATGGACAGTGATTTTATCCTAGGAAATGCTTATATAAAAGGCGAAATATCAAATTTTAAACTTCATACCAGCGGTCATGCTTATTTTTCCTTAAAAGATGAAAATGGAAAGATAAACTGTGTTATGTTTAGGAGTGATGTTCAAAGTTTAAAGTTTATGCCTGAAAATGGAATGAAGGTTAATGTGAAAGGCAGAGTTTCAGTATACATAAAAGATGGGGCATACCAGCTTTATGCAAGTGAAATAGAACTTGAAGGCATGGGAGAGTTATACATAGCGTTTGAAAAATTAAAGGAAAAGCTTTCAAGAAAAGGTATATTTGATGAGGAGCATAAACAAAGCATTACATTGTATCCATCAAAAATAGGAGTTATAACTTCTAAAACAGGTGCTGCTGTAAGAGATATTATAAATGTTTCTAGAAGAAGAAATAAAAATATAGATATAGTAATATATCCCGTTTTGGTTCAAGGGGTAAAGGCCTCAAAGGAGATTATAAAAGGAATTGATTACATGAATAATGCAGATGATGTTGATACAATTATAATTGCAAGAGGTGGAGGATCTATAGAGGAACTGTGGGCATTTAATGATGAGAATCTAGCATATGCAGTTTATAATTCAAAAAAACCTGTTATAACTGGAGTTGGTCATGAAACAGATTTTACAATAGTAGATTTTGTGAGTGATATGAGAGCACCAACGCCGTCAGCAGCTGCTGAAATTGCAGTTCCAGACTTATCTCAATTTAGTGATAAAATTTATACAATGAAAAAACGCCTAAGTGCAGATGCATGCTATTATCTTGAAAGCAAGAGAAAGGACCTTGAACTAAAGAAAAAATTAATAGAAAATAATAGCCCAGAGGCTTTTATAGTAAATGGATACTCAATATTAGGCAAATTACAGGAATTACTTTTTATTAAAACTAAAAGAACACTCGAAATTGAAAAAGAAAAAATTTCAAAATATAAATATATTTTAGCTTCTAATAATCCTCAAAATGTTCTTAACAAAGGATATTCAATAATAAAGGATAAAGATGGAGAATTTATAGATACTGTAAAGAAGCTAAAAAGTGTAAATGATGTGGTTATTACAATGAAGGATGGATATGTTGAAACTTCTTTAATAAATAAGTAAGGGAGGAATTAAATTGCCAGCAAAAAAAGAAACTTATGAAAATATGCTTTCAAAGTTAGAAAAAATAATATCTGACATGGAAAATGGCAATCTTACTTTGGAAAAAACTTTGAAAAATTACGAAGAGGGTATGACATTATACAATAAACTATATAAAATGTTAAATGAGGCAGAAGGTAAAATCAAAGTAGTAACGGAAAATGGAGAAGAAGACTTTATGAAAGAGGGTGAAAAAGATGAATAATCAAATTTTAAAAGATGAAATAGAAAGCTATTTGAAAGAATGTTTTAAAAACCAAGGCACTTATGATAAGGAATTGTATGAAGCTATGGATTATAGTTTAAATGTAGGTGGAAAAAGAATAAGACCACTTTTATTTATAAATACATACAGCGTATATAAAGATAATTATAAAGATGTTATGGATATTGCTGTTGCAATTGAGATGATTCACACATACTCGCTTATTCACGATGATCTTCCATGTATGGATAATGATGATTTAAGAAGAGGAAAACCAACAAATCATAAGGTTTATGGTGAGGCCATGGCACTTCTCGCTGGCGATGGTCTTTTAAGTGAAGCTATGAGTACCATGTTTAAATATTGTAGTGATAAGGACATGAATGCAGTTAAAGCATGTGGTTTAATAGCTAAGGCTTGCAGTGCCTATGGTATGGTAGGTGGGCAGGTTGTTGATATGATTAGCACAGGAAAAGAAATAAGTAAAGAGCAGCTAAAATATATGCACAGAAAAAAAACAGGAGCACTTATTGAAGCCGCTATTTTAAGTGGAGCAATTTTAGGTGAAGCTCCTAATAATGAGTATAAACTTTTTAAAGAGTTTGGAGAGAAGGTTGGGCTTGCCTTTCAGATAAAAGACGATATTTTAGATATTGTTGGTGATTCAAAAACTATGGGTAAAAAAGCTAAAAGTGATATAGAAAATAACAAAACTACATATGTGACTACTTATGGTCTAGAAGAATGTAAAAAAATGTGTGCTTACATAACTGAAGAATGTATGGATATACTTTCTCAAATAAACGGAGATACAGAAGGGTTAAAAAAAATAACAGAATTTCTCCTTGAAAGGAAAAAGTAATTTTACCAATGAATAATTAGTAAAATTATTATAAATTATTTTTATATTTTTGAATATTTAAAAATACTATGATATAATCATAATTAATATATTTTAATATGTGGTGCAGTATTCTAGTCAGGTAAGTGTTTTTTGAAGGCGGGGCTAAAAATCCGCTAAAGGGCATATCGATGAAGTTCCTGGTGCTGGCCTAGAACGCCCAGTTTTGGGCTTGTGCTGGGAGTTAAGGGAGCTGGGGCACTCACAATGGCATGTGATTCTGACCCTACTCCCGTGGAGACCAATTATTGTATACAATGCGAGAGGCTTTGTATACGAAATTGGGTTAAACCTGCATTGTGGTTAATAGCTATGTGCAGTGTAGCCTGCCTTGAGTGGTAATGGGAGAGGAGATAAAACAGGTTTTGGGATTTTCGGCCGGAAATCTTAAACTTATTGTACTCTGAAACCATTGCTGCAAAAGAGGATATGAAAACACCTAACTGTTGAGGAAAACTCCTAGACTGTTTTACTAAGGCAAAATAAGGATTGCAGTGCGGACTTAGTGGCAATTCAGTCCTAAAATTGGCAACATTTTAGTTTTGGAATTAAAAGGAAACTGCCATACGGCGACGTATGGTTACCAAAAGGGAAAACCTACTGAACCTATGCCGCAAGATTTACTTATTTTGTTACCACATATTATAATTACCTATTGATTTTATCATTTGAATGTAAATTGAAATGATATATACGTGGAGGAATGGGTGTGACCAAAAATAAAAATAAGGGTAATGCTAAGGAAAGACGTAAATGGCTGTTAAAAATATTTTTATGGTCAATTACTATAAGTAGTAGCATTTCTCTATTAACAGATTCGCTACTAAATAGAGTAAATACATTAGTAGCTTTTATTTTGTTGATTTTTATAATAAGTCTTGGAATATTTTTTGATATAATAGGAATTGCAGTTACTGTTGCTGACGAAAGGCCATTTCATGCCATGGCTTCAAAAAAAATACATGGAGCTAAAATAGCAATAAATATGGTAAAAAATGCAGATAAGGTATCTACATTTTGTAATGATGTAGTAGGGGATATATGTGGTATTGTAAGTGGAACGATGGGAGCGGTAATTGTTGCAAAAGTCATTTTAATTTTTAGAAATTTTGATTTTAGTGTAAGTGAAAATATTATGTCTAGCATTATAAGTGTAATAATAGGGGCACTCATTGCAGCTTCCACCATATGTGGAAAATCGCTTGGAAAAACTTATGCAATTAATAATAGTAACGCTATTGTTTCAAAAGTTTCAAAACTATTGTACCTGATAGCAAAGGATAGATGATAATGTATAAAATACTTGATAAATATAATAGCATTGAAGAAATAAAAGATATGAATAACAGCAAGTTAAATGAATTTGCTAAGGAAATAAGAAATTTTTTAATACATAAGGTTTCTAAAACTGGAGGACATTTGGCATCTAATTTAGGTGTTGTGGAGCTTACTTTAAGTTTATATAAGGTTTTTAATTTTAATGAAGATAAGATTATATGGGATGTAGGGCATCAGTCCTATGTGCATAAAATTTTAACAGGTAGAAAAGATAAATTTGATACTTTAAGACAATATGGTGGAATAAGTGGTTTTCCTAAAAGAAAGGAAAGTCCTTATGATTTTTTTGAAACTGGACACAGCAGTACATCACTTTCAGCGGCAGCAGGTTTTGCGAGAGCTAGAGATCTATCAAATGCTTCTTATAATGTTGTTGCAGTGATTGGAGACGGCGCATTAACAGGTGGTATGGCATTTGAAGCACTAAATGATATTGGATATAGAAAAACTAAAGTTATAATTATACTTAATGATAATCAAATGTCTATTTCAAAAAATGTTGGAAGTGTTTCAAAATACCTAAATAAAATAAGACTAGATCCTAAATATAATAAAATTAAAGAAGAAGTAAATGAAAAACTTAGAAAAACAAGTATTGGCTCTGAGGTTGCTAATTCAATAAAGAAAATAAAAGGTGGTTTAAAGAGGATAGTAGTACCAGGAATGTTTTTTGAGGATATTGGTATAAAATACTTAGGACCTATAGATGGGCATAACATTGGTGATTTAATAGATGTTATAAGCAAGGCTAAAGAGATTAAGGAACCTGTAATAATCCATGTTATAACCAAAAAAGGAAAAGGATATGATTATGCTGAGAAAAATCCTAATAAGTTTCATGGGGTAGGACCTTTTAATTTTGATAATGGAGAGATTTATTCTTCCTCTGGAATTACGTATTCAAAGGTTTTTGGCAAAACTATCGTTGATATTGCTGAGAAAAATGATAAAATAGTTGGCATTACAGCAGCTATGCCAGATGGTACAGGTTTGTGTGAGTTTTCTAAAAGGTTTCCTAAAAGATTTTTTGATGTAGGAATAGCAGAGCAGCATGCAGTTACTATGGCAGCAGGATTTGCAGCGTCAGGTTATAGACCTATTTTTGCCGTTTATTCTACTTTTCTTCAAAGAGCTTATGACCAGATATTGCATGATGTATGCATTCAAAACCTTCCAGTAGTATTTGCTATTGATAGAGCTGGTATAGTTGGAGAAGATGGAGAAACACATCAGGGAATTTTTGATTTGTCATATTTAAGCAGTATGCCTAATATGACTATTATGGCACCTAAAATCACAGATGATTTGAAATTTATGCTCAATTGGGCAGTAAAGCAAAATTATCCAATAGCTATAAGATATCCGAGGGGAACAGATACTGAAGATGCTAATCTTCCACAACTTAAAGAGTTAAAATTAGGTAGGTGGCAGACTATAAGTGAAGGAAAAGATATTGCAATAATAGCAGCAGGTAAAATGGTACAGCATGCATTTATGGCATCGAAAAGATTGCTCAAAACTGGTATAAACTGCACTGTTGTAAGCGCTGATTTTATAAAGCCAATTGATAAGGAGCTATTAACAAAGCTTGCAAGAGAAAATTATAAATTTGTAATTATCGAAGAAAATGTTTGTCACGGAGGACTTGGAAGCAGTATTCTTGAATATTTAAACAGTAAAAATATTAAAAATAAAGTTTTAATGCTTGGACTTAAAGATGAATTTTTAGTTCAAGGAAAAACTAATATATTGTATAAGGTATGTGGACTTGATGTAGAAAGTATATACAATAAAATTCTTACTTTTGCATAGATGTTAGGAGAAGAGGAGTATATTATGTCACAAAATAAAGAAAGGTTAGACATACTTTTGGTACAGAGGGGTATGTTTGAATCTAGGGAAAAAGCAAGAGCTAGTATAATGGCAGGAGAAATATATGTAGACAATGTTAGGGTTGATAAATGTGGAGAAAAGATAAAGGATGATGCGGCTATAGAATTTAAAGGAAAAAAAATGCCCTATGTAAGTAGAGGTGGGTATAAGCTTGAACGAGCAATAAAATCTTTTGATATCGAACTTGAAAATAAAGTTTGTTTTGATATAGGAGCTTCTACTGGAGGATTTACAGATTGTATGCTTCAAAATGGTGCAGCTAAGGTGTTTGCTATCGATGTTGGATATGGACAATTTGCTTGGAAACTCAGAACTGATTCTAGAGTTGTATGCATGGAGAGAACAAACGTAAGATATGTTACTAATGAACAAATTGGTGAATATGGGAGTTTTGCAAGTATAGATGTATCCTTTATATCCTTAAAAAAAGTTATACCAGCTGTGGTTAATTTGCTGTGTGATGACGGAGAGATAGTTGCTCTTATTAAGCCCCAATTTGAGGCAGGCAGAGAAAAGGTAGGAAAAAAAGGCGTAGTAAAAGATCCAAATACTCATATTGAGGTAATAAGTGAAGTTGTTAAATTTATAAAAGAAAATAATTTTATAATCCTTGGTCTTGATCATTCTCCTATAAAAGGGCCTGAGGGAAATATAGAATATCTAATATATTTTTCTAAAGCTAATAATATAAACGCACATGAACTTGATGATGATGATATAAAAAAAATTGTTGAAATAGCACATGAAAATCTTGATTAGGAGAAATTTTCTATGAAAATAGTAGGTGTAAATATAAATAAAGATAAAGATTGTGATGGAAAAATACGAAATTATATTAAGAATATTTTTGAAGAACAAAACAGAAGGATAAATGTTCAATTTTATGATAGTTTAATTGATTTTGAGAAAGTTTTTAAAGATATTCCGGATATATTTATCGTATTGGGTGGTGATGGTACAATTTTAAATGCGGCTAGAAAGCTAGCCTCCAGCGAGGTACCTATATTTGGCATTAATATTGGACATTTAGGGTTTTTAACCTCTATTGAAATTTCTGAATTAAAAAAGTCTTTAGGTAAAATAATTAATGGAGAATATTATATAGAAGATAGAATGATGCTTAAATGCTCATATATACAAAATAAAACATTAAAAGTTTTCTATTCACTTAATGAAATTGTTTTATCAACGGGAATTTTGGGAAGAATATTTAAGTATAGGGTAAAAGTTGATAAATCATTTTATATGGATTTTAAAGCAGATGGCGTAATAGTATCAACACCAACTGGTTCTACGGCGTATAACCTTTCAGCTGGAGGGCCAATAATATATCCTGACCTTGAATTAATATCTGTAACTCCATTATGCCCTCAAGGAATAAACATGAGAACAAGTGTTTTTGATGGCAAAAGTAATATAGTAGTATGTAATATAAGAAATAATGAGAGTGTAATGATATCAGTAGATGGACAAAAGCCTATGGAGATATATGATGTGGATTATATTGAAGTAAATAAGCTTGAATATAAATGTAAACTTTTAAGGATTAAAGATTATGATTACTTTGATATTTTAAGAAAAAAAATAATACTTAGAACTACAGAATGTGAAGGTGATGATTAATGAAAATATCTAGGCATACGAAAATATTAGAGATTATTAATTCAAAAGATATAGAAACGCAGGAAGAACTTGCAGAAGAACTAAGAAAGAGTGGAATGGAAATTACTCAAGCTACAGTTTCAAGAGATATAAAGGAATTAAAGTTAATTAAAGTTCTTTCACCAAAAGGAAAATATAAATATGCAACTATTTCTCCAACTGAGGTATTTCTTTCAAATAAATTAGTCGCTATATTTTCTCAAACTGTAATTAATATAGATAGTGTCGATAATTTTGTTGTGGTAAAGACCATAACTGGTTCTGGAAATGCAGCAGCAGAAGCTATAGATTCTTTGAATTTAGATGGTATAGCAGGAACTATAGCAGGTGATAACACTATTTTTATATTAGCAAGGTCAAAAGAAAAGGCATATGAATTAGTTCAAAAATTAAAGAAAATGATGAATGAATAAGGAGATGTGTTATGCTTCTTCAGATAAGTATACAGAACTTTGCTTTAATAGAAAAACTTACTGTAACTTTTGATAAAGGATTCAACATTTTGTCTGGTGAAACTGGAGCAGGAAAATCCATTTTAATTGATGCTATAAATTATGTTTTAGGTGGAAAATCAAGCAGAGGGTTTATAAGAACTGGAACTGAAAAGGCTTATGTAGAAGCTGTATTTACTATTGAAAATGACAAAACTGAATTAGCACTTAAAGAAATGGACATAGAATATGATGATTTAGTAATAATAAGTAGAGAAGTGTTTAGATCTGGTAAAAGTATTGCTAAAGTTAATGGAAAATCTATTCTGGTATCAAAGCTTAAAAGTATAAGTCATACACTTATTGATATACATGGTCAGCATGAAAATCAAAACTTACTTGAGGTTTCAAATCATATTTTATATTTGGACAATTTTGGAGAAGAGGATATTTTAAAACAGATAGAAAATTATTCTGTGCTTTACAAGGAAGTAATGGATATAGATAAAAAAATTAAAGAACTTAAGGTATCCGATGATCAAAATGGTAAAATATCTGATTTTTTGAAATA
This sequence comes from Clostridium guangxiense, assembly GCF_021043395.1. Lineage (GTDB taxonomy): Bacteria > Bacillota > Clostridia > Clostridiales > Clostridiaceae > Clostridium_S > Clostridium_S guangxiense. The sequence continues at coordinate 74,840 of NZ_JAJNKE010000001.1, read as the reverse complement.
TCAAATAGATGAGATTGATAAAGCAAACTTAAAAATAGGGGAAGACGAGGAGCTTGAAGAGAAATTTTCAGTGATATCTAATAGTGAAAATATATCTAAAATTTTCTCTGAAGCTTCTGAAATTTTATATGATGGAACGGATAATAGTAAATCCATATATGATTTATTAGGGTACATAGTAAGTAGGTTTAGAAGTATTGAAGGTAAAAGCGAAAAAATTAAAAATATAGCTGATTCACTTGAAGGATTTTATTACAGTACTCAGGAGATTGTCCAGGATATAAGAGATATAAAAGATAACATAAGTTTTGATGAGAAAGAACTAGAATATGTAAATAGTAGATTGTTTCAAATTGATAATTATAAAAAAAAATATGGTAAAACTATAGAAGAAATTTTTAAATATAAAGAAGAAATTCAAAATAGATATAGCGAATATATAAACAGAGAAGCTATAATTAAAGATTTAGAATTAAAAAAGAATAAAATTTTTGAAAAGCTTATTTATGAGGCAGGAAGACTTCACGAAATGCGTGTTGAACTTGCTAAAACTCTTGAAGTTAAAGTTAAAAATGAACTTAATTATGTAGGTCTTGAAAAAAGCATATTTAAAATAGATGTAAATTTTGATAAAAATAGTATAGGAAGTATTGGAGCGGATAAAGTTCAATTTTTGATTTCAACAAATCCTGGAGAACCTTTAAAATCTCTTGAAAAAGTTGTATCTGGAGGAGAACTTTCTAGAATAATGCTGGCAATAAAAACTGTATTTGTAGATAAAGATAAAGTTCCTTCTGTTATATTTGATGAAATAGATACAGGAATAAGTGGTAGAATAGCGCAGAGCGTAGCAGAAAAAATGTATATAATTTCAACAAAGCACCAAGTATTTTGTGTAACTCATCTTGCACAAATTGCATGTATGTCTGATATACATTTTTTAGTTTCAAAAAATACTGAAAATGGAAAAACATATACTGATGTAAAACGAATTGATAAAGATGAGAAGAAAAAGGTTTTAGCACTTATGATTGGTGGAACTGAAGTAACTAGAATTACAATAGAACATGCTGCAGAAATGATAGAAATGGCAGAAAAAAGGAAAAAGCAAATTACTCAAATAAAATGAAGATTTTCTTTTATTGAAAAACATGAATAATAAATTCATGTTTTTTTTATTATTCAAATTTAGACATTAAAATAAAAGAAATGGCTTTAAATGAAACTATATAATAGCATAATATAATTTTAAAATGGGAAATTTAAATGTAGAAAAGGAGGTTAAAAACATGAAAAAAATTAAGCTTATAGTATTGTATTGTGTTTTAACTCCTATTATAATTATGAGTATTTTAACTTATAATAGAATTAGAAACATTCCTAAAACTATATTTATAAGACAAGGCGAAGGCATAAGCAAATATAGCTTTTTATCATTTAAGCCTTATGAAAGTTCAAATTCTAGAAATAAAGTTAATTTAAAAAAAGATAAAGTTAATGTTAGTATATTAGGAATATTACCGGTAAAGACTGTAGATTTGCAATCTGTTCCTAAAATAAAATTATATCCTGGAGGACAGCCGGTAGGAATAAAACTTAGCACAAAAGGTGTGCTTATAGTTGGTTTTAGTGATATTAATGCTTTGCAAGGAAAGGTTCCTAGTCCTGCAGCTAAAGCAGGTATACAAATTGGTGACAGTCTAGTAAAAGTGAATAATGAAGATGTGCTAAATTCAAAAGATTTATCAAATAAAATAAGCAAGAGCAAAAAAGAACAATTATATTTAACAGTAGAAAGAAAAGGAAAACTCATAGAAAAAAAAGTGGAAAAGATAAAAAGTGAAGACGATGAAAGTTATAAAATAGGACTTTGGGTAAGAGATTCAACAGCTGGTATAGGCACATTAACTTTTTATTATGATAAAGATAATCAATTTGGTGCGCTTGGCCATCCAATTACCGATGTTGATACAGGAACAATTTTAAAAATAAACAGTGGAAATTTAATAAATTCTTCTGTAGTCTCTGTAAGGAAAGGTGTTAAGGGAACACCAGGAGAAATAAGAGGGATTTTTATAAATGAAGAAAACCCGATAGGAAAAATATATAGAAATACTATATGTGGGGTATTTGGTAAAAGTACAGTAAGCATGAGAAATAGTAATTTTAATAAACCACTTGAAATAGGTCTTAGAAATGAAATAAAAATAGGGAAAGCCCAAATATTAACTACTGTAAATGGCGATAAACCTGAAATGTACTCGATACAGATAGAAAAATTGTTTGATCAGCAAGAACCAGGACCTAAAAGTATGATAATTAGAGTTACTGATGAGAGGCTTTTAAATAAAACTGGAGGAATTGTTCAAGGAATGAGTGGAAGTCCAATAATACAAGATGGTAAAATAGTAGGTGCAGTTACTCATGTACTTGTCAATAAACCAGAAGTAGGTTATGGAATTTACATTGAATGGATGCTTAAATCTGCTGGTATCCTGTGATTTGACAAAATAAACATTTAGCTTATGCATATTTAAAAATGGCAATTTTTAAATAATTATGAGACTAGCGTAAGTTAAATGTTTTTTTTAAATAGAATGATTGTATATGCTGCTGCTACTTATGCTGTATGTTTTGTTAATAAATGTAACATATATAATAAATTATTTCGAAATACAATCTATGACTTGATTTTTTGCTTTTTTAGTAATAAAATGGAAAAAAAGATACAAATTGAATTAGCGATTAAATAATAAAAATATTTTATTTAAAAAAGGGAAAAAAATAGTTTTGTCGAATACTTACAATAGCTAATGTTAATTAATGGTAAAAAATAATAAAGGGGAGTCAGAAATGGAAAAAGAAAAAATAAGTGTTTTAATTGCAGATGATAATAAGGAATTTTGTAATATTCTTAATGATTATTTGCTTAATCAAAGTGATATATTCGTTGTAGGAGTAGCTAGAGATGGTATTGAAGCATTAAAGTTAATTGAAGAAAAAAAACCAGACTTAGTTGTTCTTGATATCATTATGCCTCATTTAGATGGCCTAGGAGTCCTTGAGAGACTTAATAATATGAAATTAAGTAATCTTCCTAGAATAATAATTTTATCAGCTGTGGGACAAGATAAAATAACACAAAGAGCTATTACTCTTGGAGCAGATTACTATGTAGTAAAACCTTTTGATATGGAGGTTTTTATAAAAAGAATTAGAGAGATGTTTAATAGCGTTATAGACACTGCTAATAATAGAGGCATGTCATCAGGTTTTACCAATTCAGAAGTAAAGCACATGCCTTCAAGTTTTGCTAATACTTCAGAATATTCCTCAAATTCGCCGCTCAATCTTGAAGGTGAAATAACATCAATAATACACGAGATAGGTGTTCCAGCGCACATAAAGGGTTATATGTATTTAAGGGAAGCAATTACTATGGTGGTAAATAATATAGAATTGCTTTCAGCTGTTACTAAAGAGTTATATCCATCTATTGCGAAAAAATATAATACTACAGCAAGCAGAGTTGAAAGAGCAATAAGACATGCTATAGAAGTTGCATGGTCTAGAGGACAAGTTGAAACTATAAACAAGCTTTTTGGCTATACAATACATAATAGTAAAGGAAAGCCTACAAATTCAGAGTTTATTGCCATGATTGCAGATAAATTAAGACTTCAAAATAAAGTTAGTTAAAAGTTTTATAATATCATTTAAAAATAAAAAATTACGAAGTAACAGTATTTTGAGATGTTAAATGAAAGCTATAAATCTAAAATTTATTAGCTTTCATTTAAATCATCTCATCAATACTGTTACTTTGCTTACTTTTTGAATTAAGATTAAATTAATTTAATTTTTAGTGCGACAGACTTATTACATATAATTAATATTATTTTTAGTAGATGTTTAAGTTATAAATTTCTTTTGCTAATCATAAGATTTATCAAAAGCGATTAACAAAAGGAGTGATACAATGAAAAGATTTGCAATAAAAAATGTTGTCAATACTCATCTTAAAGAAAATTTTTTGCTATATATACTTAGTGCGTTATGTATTGGTATAGGATTTGTTATAGGAGTATATATAGTAAAATATATGACAACATCAGATAAAAGCAATTTGATAAGTTATCTTGCGGACTTCATAAAAGGTAAGAATGGAAATTCTGAAAATTCAAAAATGATTCTTTTTCAGGCAATAAAAAATAATATTCCATTAATTTTAGTAGTATGGTTTTTGGGATTAACAATGATAGGAATTCCAATTATACTCATAATAGATGTTTTAAAAGGATTTACCATAGGATTTACTGTTGCTTTTTTCATAAGTGGATTTGGAATTAAAGGAATAGGCATGGCTATGTTAGGAGTAATACCACAGAATATAATTTATATACCATGTATTATTTTTTTGTCAGTGATAGCTATGGAATTTTCTATTAAGCTTATTAAAGATAATTCGAAAATGTCTATGAGGAGAAGATTTTTTTCTAATATCGGTTCTTATTCTTTTATGTTTATAATAATAACACTAATTATGTTCATGGGTTTTTTCTTTGAAACCTACTGCACTCCTAATATTATAAAGATAATAGCAATGAATGTGTGGGTAATTAATTGTTGAAGAAAGAAGATGAAGTATATATTTTAATTTTAACCTTAATAAAGTGTTTTCTAGTATTAATTATATTTGGTATGTTACTGCCCGAGATGATAGATAAAATAACTACGTATTTTACTTTAAAAGCTAAGTTAAATAGCGATAGTGATTTTGTATATAACATTATTAGCAGTAAAGAAACTATAGTAAAGTTTATTTATTTTTTTAGACTGTCAATTAGATAAATTATGTGGTATCATAAGATAAGTCTGTTATAATGGGAGATTATATATGAATAGTTTTGTTGATGATTATATTACTGAACTAAAGAATAAAAGTTTAAGTGTAAATACCCTTGATGCTTATATAAGGGATATAAAAAGATTTTATGAATTTATTAAGGAAAGAGACGAAAAAGTAGAGGAAATTGAAGTGGTTACAATAATGGCATACGTTCAATATCTTCAAAAAAAAGGACGCGCTAATAGTTCTATAGTAAGAAATATTGTATCTATAAGAAATTTTTATAAATATCTTGTAAAGTTAGGAATAAAAGGTGATAATCCTGTTATACAATATGAAGCCCCAAAGATAAAAAGAAATCTTCCTGAGATTTTAACTGTAGATGAAGTAGACAAGCTCTTAAGAAGTCCTGATGAAACTACAAATAAAGGGATAAGAGATAGGGCTATGCTTGAAATAATGTATGCAACAGGAATAAAAGTTACAGAAATGCTAAATCTAACTATATATGATGTTAATTTAAAATTGGCTTATATAAAATGTAAAGGTATAAAGGAAAAAGAAAGAATTATACCTATTGGATCATATGCAGTGAATTGTCTTGAAAGTTATTTGAAAATTAGAAGTAAAATTAATATTTATAATTTAGATTTTATTTTCTTTAATCTTCAAGGTACTAAAATGACTAGGCAGGGATTTTGGAAACTTGTAAAATTATATGCAAAGGAAGCAGACATACATAAACCTATAAATTCTTATACATTAAGGCATTCCTTTGCAGTTCACTTGCTTCAAAATGGTGCTGATATAAAAACCATACAAGAATTATTAGGACATAGAGATATGGCTACAACTCAAATTTATTCTGGAATTTATAAAAAAACTAAAATAGCAGAAGTATATAAAAATACTCATCCAAGAGCATAATTATGAAAAGTTACATTATTTATCATGGAGGAATCTTAATGAATTATCAAGATATTTTAGAAGCATCAAAGTACATAAAGGAACAAATAAGCATAAGTCCTAAGATAGGAATAATATTAGGATCTGGACTTGGTGACCTTGCAAGGGCAGCAAGTGAAAGCAAAATTATAAAGTATAAGGATGTTCCACATTTTCCAATATCAACAGTTAAAGGTCATGCTGGACAATTTGTATTTGGAAAGTTAGATGGTGCAGAAGTAGTAATGATGGAGGGGAGATTTCATTACTACGAAGGTAATAGAATGGAAGATCTTTCTCTGCCAATTTATGTTATGAAAACTTTGGGGATTGAAAAAATTATAGTTACTAATGCAGCCGGTGGAGTGAACACGAAATTTAAACCTGGGGATTTAATGATAATCAGGGATCATATAAATTTTACTGGCAATAATCCTTTAATAGGTAAGAATATAGACGAAATGGGAGAGAGATTTCCGGATATGTCTAATGCATATGATAAAAAGTTAATTGAAATTGTAAAAAAAGTAGCTAATGATTTTGAAATAGATGTTGTAGAAGGGACTTATTTCATGATGACAGGGCCTAGCTATGAAACTCCAGCTGAAATAAGAATGATAAGAATTCTTGGAGGAGATGCAGTAGGTATGTCCACAGTTCCAGAAGTTATAGCTGCGAACCATTGTAAAATTAAAGTTATAGGAATATCATGCATAACTAATATGGCAGCGGGAATACTTGATGAGCCTTTAAACCATAAGGAAGTAATTGAAACATCAAATAAGGTAAAGGATAAATTCTCAAAATTAGTTAGAGGCATTATTAGCGAAATATAAACTTTTTTCTTCATTTTGTGATAATTTTTTTTAACATGGTAAAAATAAGTTTATAAACTTGATAGTTAGAAAGGATGATACACAAAATGAAAAAAAAGGGGTTTATTATAACAACACTGGCTTTGATAATAATTTTTCTTCAAAGTATATTTTTGCCTGTGTATGTAACTGCTTTTGCACCAAATGATAATAAAAATAGTACTGAAAATCAAGGTGGGATTAAAGTAGATGCTAGATCTGCAATTTTACTTGAACCTACTACTGGAAACATTATTTATGAAAAAAATTGCCATGAAAAATTTGCTCCAGCATCTGTAACTAAAATAATGACTATGCTTCTTACAATGGAGGCAGTAGATAGTGGAAAAATTAAGCTTTCTGATAAGGTTACTATAAGTGAAAATGCAAAAAAAATGGGTGGAAGCTCTATGCTTTTGGATACGGGAGAAATTAGAACTGTAGAAGAACTTTTAAAAGGAATAGCTATTGCATCAGGGAATGATGCGGCAGTTGCAATGGCAGAGTATTTAGGTGGAAGCGAAGATAATTTTGTAGTTATGATGAATAAAAGAGCACAAGAATTGGGAATGAAGGATACTACATTTAGAAATTGTACGGGATTAAGTTCAGATGGTCATGTTACTACAGCTTATGATATTTCTTTAATGTCTAGAGAATTATTAAAACATTCTAAAATTTTAAAATATACAGGAACTTATATGGAAACTATAAGTGAGGGTAGGAAGAGCCCAATAGGACTTGTTAATCATAATAAATTAGTTAGATTTTTTAAAGGTTGTGATGGGCTTAAAACAGGATTTACTGATGAAGCTAAATATTGTATAAGTGCTACAGCTGTAAGAGATGGAGTTAGAATGCTTACTGTAATTATGGGTGCACCTACATACAAAGTTAGAAATAAGGATGCAAGTATGCTTATGAATTATGGTTTTTCAAAATACCAGCAAAAGAAGATTGTTTCTAAAGATGATGTAGTTGCTAAGATAACCTTAAATAAAAATGGCGATAAGTTTTTTATAGCAAAATCTAATGAGGATTTAACCATAGTAATGCCAAAAGGTAATAATGGTAAGATTACAAGTAAGTGTTTCTTTAACATTAAAAAAGATAGCAAAATAGTAAAAAAAGGAAGTATAATAGGATATTGTGAGTATTATTTAGATGCTAAAAGTATAGGAAAAGTAAAGATATATTGTGACAGAGATATTAAAAAAGGTGGCTTTTTTGAAAATTTAAGAAAAGATTTTAATAAGGTATTTGATAATTCTATATAGACTATGTTAGAATAGCTGTGAAGTTAAACTTTGCAGCTATTTTTTTATGCTATTTAATAGGGGAGATTTTTATGATACTGAATATAAATATAAATAATTTTCAAGGTCCCTTTGATTTATTATTACATCTTATTAAAAAAAATGAGATGGATATATACGACATAAAAATTCATGAAATAACAAATCAATATATGGAATATTTAAACGAGATGAAGGAAATTGATTTAGAAATCACTTCTGAATTTATTGTTATTGCAGCGACTTTGTTAGAGATAAAATCCAAACTTTTGCTACCCAAAAACAAAGAAGAAGAAGAAGAAGAAAATGATCCAAGAGAAGAATTGGTTTCCAAACTTTTAGAATATAAAAAGTTTAAGGCAGTTGCAAGTTATTTAAGACAAAGGCAGGAAGAAAGTGGACTTGTATTTTCAAAAAAACCAGAAATTATAGATGATAAAGATGACATTAAAGGCAAAGACATATTAAAGGGAGTTACAATGCTTGAATTATATAACTTATTTTGTAAACTCATGAATAATTATGATAATAAGCTGAATGATAACAATGTGTATTTAAGTGAAATTTCTGTTGATGAGTATAAAGTAGAAGATAAAATGAATTATTTATTAGACGGAGTTAAAAATAAAAAAACTTTATATTTTTCAGATATTATTAAAAAATGCTGCAATAAGCTTGAAATGGTAGTTACTTTTATGGCACTTTTGGAGCTTGTAAAGCTGAAAAATGTAAAAATATATCAGGAAAATAATTTTAACGAGATATTCATGGAGAGGATTGAAAATAATGAAAAAAATTAATATAAAACAGTTAGAAATGCAAGGTATTCCTGATGGAAGTAACTATGAATCTATAATAGAAGCGGTTTTATTTGCTAGTGGGGAGCCTTTAAAAATTAAGCAAATTGCTTCAATTATTGAGTGCAATGAAAAGCATGCAAAACGAATTTTAGATAATATGATTATTAAGTATAATGACGAAAAAAGAGGTATAAAACTTATTTGTATAAATGATAGTTATCAGCTTGTTACGAAGCCAGAAAACAGTAATTATGTAAGTAAACTTTTGAAGACTAATTCAAGACAATCATTATCTCAGGCTGCCATGGAAACTTTGGCGATAATATCGTATAAACAACCAATTACAAGAATAGATGTGGATGAAATAAGAGGTGTTAAAAGTGATAGAGCAATATTAACACTTCAGGATAAAGGGCTTATTAAGGAAAACGGAAGACTTGATGTTCCTGGAAGACCAATTTTGTATTCTACTACAGATGAATTCTTAAAAAGTTTTTCTATAGGAAACCTAGAGGAACTGCCTCATCTTGATGAATTTTTGATAAAAAATGAGGATTCAGATGATAAGGACTTATAGATAAAACGCTTTAACTATTGAAATTGATGTGCACCATAATGCACAGAAGACGGCATTTTGGTATAAATAAATTTCAAGTTTTAGGGTGCTTTATCTTTATTTAGTTAGTATTTTAGAATAATTATATCTGCTGTTATGGCAGATATAATTATTAGAAGTTTTTAAAAGCCAACTTCTTCATCGTGATATTTAGATTTCTTTACTTCATCCTTAAGTTTTGAATCTTTTTTATCACAACTATGTGAATGTGTCATATTTTTTACCATATCCATAACTTGAGGCACCAAATCAACAATTTTTTCATAAGTATTTTCCGCATTTAAAGGTAACAGTCTTACGGAATCATCTTTTAATACTAAAAATGCCACAGGTTTTATTGAAATCCCTGAACCTGAACCTCCTCCAAATGGATAATTTTTTTGATTTTCAGGTGAAAGAGAAGTGTTAAATTCACTTCCTCCTGAAACGAAACCAAAGGATACTTTAGATATAGGTATTATAAGTGAGTTGTTATCTCCTTTAATTGGGTCACCAATGATGGTGTTCACATCGACCATTTCTCTGATATTTTCCATGGTGCTTTTCATTAAATTTTCAATAGGATGATTATCCATAATACGATTCCTCCTAAAATTTTATAAATACTTTAAAAATACAATTAATTATTTACATACTTTAAATGTTTATAATTAATTCTTTTATATTTATTATGAGTTTTAATCATGATAAATAGTATAGAAATTACTATATATATAGTTTTAGCTATATTTATCCAGATTATACTATGAATTTTAATTTCTAATATGTTTTTTTTAAAATCAGGATTTATTTTATAATCTATATCTTTTATTTTAAAAAAGTTTTTTGAAAATAAAAAAGCAAGTTGAATAAAGTAATTCATAAGTCCAAAAATTTCAGCTGTTTTTGCGGCATCATCCAATCCTAGTATTATATTTGCATGAACTTTTAAATGAGGTTTAAAATGAAATCTTTTAATTTCTCTTATGTAGTCAAATGGAAAGAAAAAGTGTTTTCTTTGCAAATCATGTTTTGTCTCTTGTACTCTATTAAACAATTGTATTTCTTTAATCGATCTATTATAAAGTTTTAATATAATATCGTAATCTTTATAAAAAAAATCTAATATTACTGGAAATGGTATAAAAAGAAGCATCAAGATAATCAATAAAATGTACATGTATAAACCTCCTAAATAGGATATATATAGATATTATAACCATATTAGTATTTTTTTATAATTATTTTATAATGTAACCATGAATATTTGTGAGTGACGTATGGAAAAATAATATAAGGTGATAGATATTTGTTTAAATATAATCATATTTATTAACATAACTATAATTATGTTAATAAAAATTAATGTAAACAAAAGAAAAGAAGGGAATAAATTTGAAAGTAAAAAAATTAAATACCTTTATATGTATATTATTAGCTCTAAATATTCTATCAAATACCACCTTTATTAAAGCAGAAGATAGAAATTTAAATATTGATGCAAAATGTGCAATAGCTATAGACAGTAAAAGTAAAGCTGTTTTATATGAAAAAAATTCTAATATGATTGTTCCAATGGCCAGCACAACTAAAATAATGACAGCACTTGTGGCGATGAAGTATGGAAAACTTGATCAAAAGTTTACTGTTTCTAAAAATGCAGTATCTATAAGGGGTTCTAAAGTTGGATATAAGCGCGGAGAAAAGATTACTTTAAAAGAACTTCTATATGGACTAATGTTTAGGTCAGGTAATGATGCAGCGATTACAATAGCTGAAGGAATATCTGGAAGTGTAGAAAATTTTTCAAAACTCATGAATGAATGTGCATGGGAGATAGGTGCTTTTAACACGCATTTTATAACACCTCATGGGTTAGATAAAGAATTCCACTATTGTACGGCGTATGATTTAGCCATTATAACTTCAAAGGCTAAGGAATATAAATTATTTAATGATATCGTAGGAACAAAGGATATGGCTGCAAATCAATGTGGATTTACGAGAAGTTATCACAATATAAACAAGATATTAACTCTAATTCCAGGTGCAAATGGTGTTAAAACAGGATACACTGGTAAGGCTGGTAAGTGCCTTGTGACCTCTATAAATGTTAATGGTCACGATGTTATCTTTGTTGTATTAAATTGTACTCCTAGATGGGCTGAAACTAAAAAGATGTACAATTATGTTGTGAAAAATTATACCTATAGAAAAATAAATTCTAAAGGAAATAAGGTATATGAAGGCAATGTGAAATATGGTAAAAACAAGCTGGAACTCTATGTTTCACATGATATAGTTATTCCATGCAAAAACAATGAAGCTTATTCAACTAAAATTACTGTTTCAAAAGAGTTAAAAGCTCCTTTAAGTAAAAATAGTAAAATAGGTAGAATTGATGTGTTTGTAAAAGGAAAATGTGTATATACAGATTATTTGGTATCAAATTCAGTTAGAAGCATACCCTATATAAAAAGAATATTTAGTAAAGATTAGTACTTAATTATGAGTAATACGTGATAGATTTTGACTACAAGGTTTAACATCTATCACGTATTACTTATTTAGATTTAAAAATTAAATTTCATCTTTAATTTCATTTGGAAACTTTCTACAGTGGTCACATGTGTTGTTTTTACACCCTAATAGATTACTAGGGCATATACATAAATGATATGCAATGTTATACAATACATTGATAGATGGTAGTTTGTTCCCATTTTCAATATCCGACAAATATCCATTACTTTTTTTTATTCTAAAGGCCAATTCTTTTTGAGATATATGTCTAGATTTTCGTATTTTCCTTATGTTTATTCCTATGTTTGGGTTCATAGCTCTCCTTTCATAATGTTCTTTAATAAAAACTATAATTTAATATATTAATTGTATAAAATTATGATAAAAGTAAAATTTTTTTTTGACATGTATCACAATATAGTTAAAAAATATAGGGAAAAATATGTTATTGTTTCTCTATAAGTGAAATTATAGGTGTTATACTAATATTATACACAAATAAGTATAAGTTTGTTAATTTTGGGGGAGGGAAATTGTATTATGAAGATTGATGTAAATAAATTTGATTTAAATGTTAGTGATGATTTTGATAAAAAAGTAGGAAAATTAACTAATAATGAAATAGTCAAGCTGCTTAAGGTTATTGAAAATAATTTAATGAATAAAAAATATATAGATGAAAATGTATTCTTTAGGCTGATTAAAATAATTAAAAATAGATCAGAGTATGCACAAACATTTTTTGAATATAAAAAGCTGCTTATTTGTATTGAAAAGCTATTATGGTTAATTAAAAAAAATATAGACTGCGAATATAATGAGAAACAAGAAAAGGAGTACGATAATATTATGAAAATAGATCCTGATGTTAGAAATTCAGTAATTAGGTTGTTAGATTTAGAAAATGAAAGAGAAGAAAAGCTAATGTCTTTCTTCAAAATTCATAATTCATAGGTATAAAGCAAATTATCAATTTATTGGAACTACAAATGGTATTGAATAAACATCATGTTTGTTAATATTAGAAATGCGATACCATTATTTAAAGATTGTAGGCCATAAAAAATTATGATAGAAAATAGGACTACTGCACTAAATAAAAAATTGATAAGTCATAACTAATTTTTAGTGCTGCAGTCTTATTTTTTATGATATCTAGTTAATAGTAAAGATGTTTGTTTTACTGTAATAAATGCTCAATATTCACAGTTCAGTTTTTTTATAAGTAAATAATTTATTTTATATAATTTAAGTTGATTTATTAATAATTTTTTGCTTACTTAACATAAATTTTATTAAGTATATTGCTATTTGTATAACATGGTGCTATAATCCATTTAAATACATTATTTTAATTATTTGTAGCAACAGTAAAATTAAGTATAATATTTTACTTAATTGTTACATTTAAAAATATTGTATTAGACATAAGTTTATTGGCACAACAATAAAAAAGGGGGGTCTATTATGAACAAATCATTAAAAAAACTTCTTTTGTTGGGGCTTATTTCTTCCACATTACTTCTACCACAAAGTGCTTTTGCTAGGTCAACTAGTAGTCTAACTAACACAAAACTACACACTCACTGGGAAGGCAGAACAACAATAAAGGTTAAGAGAGCATCATCTTCAGGACCTGTGGGTTATACACCTTCTCAAATCAGAAAGGCCTATGGCGTAAGCAATGTTTCTTCTACAGGCAATGGTGAAACAATAGCTATTGTAGATGCTTATGGAAGTCCAACTATGCAAAGTGATTTAAACGCTTTTTCATCGGAATTTGGTCTTTCAAGCGCTAATTTAACTATTGCTTATCCTAATGGAAAACCTACAAATACTGATGGTGGATGGGCGCTTGAAACTTCTATGGACGTCGAATGGGCTCACGCAATTGCTCCAGATGCTAAGATTCTTTTAGTGGTTGCTAAATCTGCTTCCGATACTTATTTAATGAGTGCTATTAACTATGCCACTTCTCATGGGGCTGAGGTTGTATCAAATAGCTGGGGTGGTTCTGAAGCATATGATGAAAACAATTATGATTCATACTTTAACCATTCAGGCGTAACTTATTTGGCTTCCTCAGGTGATAGTGGTTCAGGAGTAGAATGGCCAGCATCATCTCCTTATGTGGTTTCTGCTGGTGGAACTACACTAAATATCGATTCAACTGGAACATATGAGAGTGAAACTGGTTGGTCAGGTTCAGGTGGTGGCTTAAGTACTTATGTGTCAGCACCTATTTATCAAAAAAGCGTATCTAGCATAGTAGGAAATTATCGTGGCAATCCTGATATATCATGGGTATCCGATCCTAATACTGGAGCAGCTGTTTATGATACTACACCAGAGGAAGGTGAAACTGGTTGGTTTCAAGTTGGTGGTACAAGCCTTAGCTCTCCAAGTTTAGCTGGTGTTGTAGCATTAATTGATCAAAGTCTTGGACATTCTCTTGATAGTTATGATTTTTTAACAGATCTTTATGCAGCCACAAGTTCAGGTTATAATACTGACTATCATGATATAACTAGCGGAAGTAATGGTGATTATAGTGCTGAATCTGGTTATGATCTTGTAACAGGAATAGGAAGTCCAAAAGTAGACAAGCTTATAAGCTACTTTGACACTAACTACTAGCTTGCAAATCACTTTTTATTAATATATTATAATAAGTTGCTGAACTAGTAAAATGAACTGTTTTCTATTAAGTAGACAGCATAAAAAAATAAAATTTTTAAACAGGTGTTATTGCTTAGCACCTGTTTTTTTTAAAATTGACCATAAATATCTTGTTAGTGTATTAAAAACTGGATTATTGTGGAATATAAATTTAAACTTTCTTTTTTTACATATATATTTTGAGATTAAAACTAGAGTTAAGTAGCAAACCCTTTTATAATTAATATCTTTATGATATTCTCGTCTTATCTTTATTACTATGTGGCAATATTCGTGTAGTTTTGAGACACAAATATGTAAAAAAATAGATAAGATGTAAAATTAATAAATGATATATAATGTCTTTAAAGATGAAATAAATCTATAAGTAATAAGGGGATGATGCATATGTCTTACAAAATTTTGGATAGAGCTTTATGTGAAATTATGGCATCTAAACAAAGCAAAAAAATACTTACAGGAATTTTAGCGGCTGTAGAAAATTTTAAGGTTAGTGATGATGAGATTATTGATTGTGGTGTTGTATTTCTTGGTGAATTTAAAATAATTATACCAGCCAAGGATATGAATATAACAAGACAAGACAAAAAAGTAATTAGAAGTATGCTTGGTGCCGAGATTGATTATTTAATAAAAGAAATTGATGAAACAAATAAAATTGCCATTGCTTCACGGTTTAAGGCTATGGAACTTAGAAAAAATATAGAATTAAAAAAATATAAAGTTGGAGATAAGGTTTTTGTTAGGGTTACATCTGTGGGTAGAAAAAGCTGTACAGTTGATTGTTATGGGGTTGAATGCAGTGTTCCAATATCAGAAATTGATTATGGTTACATAGATGATATAAACAAACATGTAAAAATAGGTGACAAGATTCAAGGTATAATAAAGAAAATTGATATTGAAAATAATGTTGTGGATATTTCACTGAAGGAAGCTAAAGATGATCCATATAACATATTAATAAATTCAATTAAAAAAGGTGGAGAATATGTAGCTGAAGTTACAGGAATACAGCCTTATGGAATATTTCTTACAATAAGAGAAGGGATGAATTGTTTATGTCCATTTCCAAATTGGTCTAATTTTTCACCTTCAATAGGAGAGAAATTTGTAGTTAAAATAAAAAGTATAAAATCAGATGATAGAAAAATTAATGCAAATTTAATGAGACAAATAAACTAATTTTATATTTGAAATCAATTAATATAAATATTAATTGATTTCAAATATTCAAGGTATTTGCTTATTTTTTATACCATACTTTTTTAATGTAAATTCCACGAAATCAATAGTCTCATCATTTATGTCTTGTAATGAATTTGCCCAGCCAAGTTTTTGAAGAGCTTCTATGATAATTTGCTTTATATCGTGGGCTTCTTCATTTTGTTTTTCATCTAAATATCCTGCAGCTATGAGCATTTGTTCTTTATCAATCTTTAGACCTTCTGCCAATTTAACTACTGTATATATATCTGGATTTTCGATTCCATGGTCTCCACCTTTTTCTATTCTAGATATTGTTGTGTTACTCAACGCTGTAATAGTAGATAATTTTCTTTGGGAATATCCTCGTAATTCACGTATTCTTTTTATGTAATTTCCAAATGTTTCAGAAGAATTTTTTAATAATTTATTTTCTATAATGCTCATCTCCTTTAATAAAATTACAAAATAATTGTATCATAAAATATCAATAACATGTAATATTATACAAGAAATAGTTGCATTATATAAAATATATGTTATATAATGTTTATATAGGGTGACACATGAAATAAAAAGGAGTTGTTTTTATGAGTTCAAGAATAAAGGATAAAAAAATAGAAAATATAGTATCTATGTACTATGCTGATATGCAAAATGCTGAAGCATATGAAAGTAAGGTAAGATACTACAATGAAAATAAACATAGGATGAAGCGTGATTTTACAAAGGAAATACAGGATATAAAAGAAATAGTGTCAGAGATAAGATTTAAAAATAAACATTTAGAGGAAATTATAAATAGTCTTGCACCAGAAGAAAAGAAATATGTAGAACTGAAATATAAGTGTAAATTTAGTGTTACACAAATAGAAGATAAAATGTATATTAAGGATAGAAGCTATTATAGAATTAGAAAGAAAATTTTAAATCACTTAGATTCAGCATTATATCTAAACTGATAGGAGGGTAAAAATGAATGATAGTATAGAGGATATAGTTTATAAAGCAAAGTGTGGAGATGATGAAGCTAAAAAATTTATTATAGAGTACAGTACCAAATACTTGAACAAGATATTAAATTATTTTTATAGGAATAACAGAAATTTACCTAAAGAGGATCTTAAACAGGATGGAATAATAGGCATAATCAAGGCGATAAATACTTATAACGAAGATAAAAATGTAAAATTCTCGACACATGTTTACAATACTATACAGTATACTTTAATATCACAAATAAAAAATAAGTATACGTTTATAAAAATTCCTGAACATGTAGTATCAAAGATAGTAGTTTTTAAAAAGAAAAGAGAAGAACTACAAAGAGATGGATATCCAGAAGAAGTTATATGTGGCAAAATGAAGATGAATTTTAATGAATATAAACATATGATACAATTGGTTGATTTAAATAATGTGTTATCTTTAAACTTAGAAGTGTCTAAAGATGAAGAAACAGAATTTTTAGAAAATCTAATATATGAAGATATAAACTATAGAAGGGTTGATGACAGGTTGTATCTTGAGTTCTTACAAAACAAAATAAAAGTTAAACTGTCAGATCTAGAGAAAAGCATTTTAATAAAATCGATATTATATAATAGGTCAATAAAAAATATATCAAAAGAGATTAATATATCACCAAAAAAAATATCTGAGATAAAGTATGTTGCGTTAAAGAAAATAAAAATTAAAGGAATGTAGGCGTTGACTTCAAAAATCGTTGGTAGTATAATTGTAAGAAAATTATTAATTGTTAAAAACTTAGAAGAGGAAGAGTATGTAATGAGAATTATACAGAGAGTAAGAGTTGGTGAAAGCTTATAAATTTGAGTTGCAGAAGGTAGCCTTGGAGTTACGGATTTGAACGGAGTAGGATTCGTCGGTTTTGCCGTTATTTAATGAGTAAAATACTAGCTGTTGTTGGGGAGAATTATTCAACAGTTTATTTAATAAGATGGGTGGTACCGCGATTAGACTTCGCTCCATTAGGAGTGAGGTCTAATTTTTTTATAAATTAAAATAATATTTAGGGGGCTTTTTAATGTCAGAATCATACGTTTTTTACGAAGGTAATATTGTAAAGGAAAGTGAGGTGAAAATAAGCATAAGATCTAAAGTATTCAATTATGGTCTTGGATGCTTTGAAGGTATCAGAGCTTACTTTGATGAGGATAGCGGTCAACTTTATGGTTTTAAGTTAAGAGAGCACTATACTAGATTTCTTCAATCATGTAAATCATTAAATATAAATATAAATTATACTGTTGAAGATTTGAGTAAAGCTACTGTTGAGCTCTTAAAGAAAAATAATTTTAAGCAAACAACATACATAAGACCTATTGCATATAAGGGGGCTGATAGCATAGGTCCAACTTTAGCTGATGATGATAATAGAGTACTTATTTACTGTCAACCATTAGACAAGTATGCTGGAAAACCAGAATTAAGTGTATGTGTATCTTCATGGAGAAGGTTAGAGGATAATATGCTTCCTCCAAGAACAAAACCTATAGCTGCATATCTTAACTCAGCATTAGCATCACTTGAAGCTGCGCAAAACGGATTTGATGAAGCATTATTTTTAACAAACACTAACCATGTTTGTGAAGGACCTGGAGAAAATGTATTTATTGTTAAAAAGGGAAAGTTAATAACACCTCCACCTTCTGATAACATTCTTGAAGGAATAACAAGAGATTTAGTTATGAAACTTGCAAAAGAGGAACTTGGAATAGAAGTAGTTGAAAGAAGTATAGCAAGAACAGAACTCTATGCTTCAGATGAAATGTTCTTTAGTGGAACGGCTATGGAGGTTACACCTATTGTTAAAATTGATAATAGGGTTGTAGGAGATGGAAAACAGGGAGAAGTATGCAAGAAAATTAAGAACTTATTCTTTGAAGTTGCTACTGGTAAAAATGATAAATACGCAGATAGCTGTACTCCTGTTTATTAATATAAGGCAAAAAATTGCAGTGTGATATAATTCACACTGCAATTTTTTTATGCAAATTACAGATATTTAGCGAATAATAAAATAGCATAAATAGCGCACATTATAAATTAAATTATAAATAAATTCAACATTTTATTAATAAATTATTAATAAAATGTTGAATAAATAATAAAACTGTGATATCATTATGTAAAATAACAAACGTTACATAATATGTAAACTTTACAAGGGGGAATTCTTATGTTTAAGAAAAAAATTGCTTTAGGACTTACTGCATTAATGCTAACTAGTATTTTTTCAGCATGTGATGCTAGTGCAGGTGGAAGTTCTAGTGGAACTATTAAAATTGGTGTAGTTGTTCCACTTACAGGTCAAATTGCAGCTTATGGAACATCCGCAAGAAATGGTCTTAATTTACTCCAAGCAGAAGTTAATAATAAAGGAGGAATTAATGGAAAGAAGGTAAAATTTATTTATGAAGATGATGAAAATAAACCTGCATCTGCTGTAAATGTTGGTCAAAAACTTATAAATGATGATAAAGTAGCTGCAATAATAGGACCGCTTACAAGTACTTGTGCAAATTCTCTTGCACCGATAGCACAAAGAAATAAAGTACCTATGGTTACGGGAACAGGAACTAATCCTAAAATTACTCAAGCAGGAGATTATATTTATAGAACTTGTTTTATTGATCCATTTCAAGGTACAGTTGTTGCTAAATATGCAAATAAAAATTTAAAAGCAAAGACCGCAGCAATTTTATATGATAATGGAAATGATTATTCAAAAGGCCTTGCAGAATATTTTGAGAAAGCATTTAAATCATCAGGAGGTAAAATTGTTGATTCTGAAACATATAACACAAATGATCAAGACTTTAACGCTCAACTTACAAAAATAAAACCGAAAAATCCAGATGTTTTATTCTTGCCAGATTACTATGCTACTGTTGGTATGATAGCAAAACAGGCAAGAGATCAAGGAATTAAAGCTACTTTTTTAGGTGGCGATGGATGGGATTCTGCTGATTTATTTAAGGTTGGTGGTGACGCTGTAGATGGTGCATGTTTTTCAGATCATTATTCAGCTAAGGATACTTCCGCTGAAGTTACAAAGTTTATAGCTAGCTATAAGAAAAAGTATGGTAACACACCTGATGGGATGGCAGCTTTAAATTATGATGCTGGAAAAGTATTAATTCAATGCATTCAAAAAGCTGGCAAAACAGATGGTGAAAGTATAAAAAAAGCTTTAAAAACTTATAGTGGTACTGTCGTATCAGGCAAAATAAAATTTGATAAAAATAGAGATGCGGTAAAAGCTGCAGTAATATTAAAAGCTAATAGTAAGAACAAGGATTTTGATTTTATAGAAAAGGTACAGCCTTAGAGTTAATAAAATTTAGAAATGAGGTGTATAGCAAATGGAATTTTTACAACAGGTTATAAATGGACTTGCACTGGGAAGTGTATATGCACTTATTGCCATAGGCTATACCATGGTGTATGGCATAATAGGACTTATAAACTTTGCCCATGGTGATATATATATGATGGGGGCTTTCTTTGGGTTCTTTGCAGCAACAATTTTCAAACTACCATTCATACCAACTCTTTTAGTTGGTATGATAGGAGCAGGTATTTTAGGAATTTTAATTGAGAAAATAGCATATAAGCCACTTAGAAACTCCCCCAAACTGTCACTTCTCATAACTGCTATTGGAATGTCACTTCTTTTAGAGAATGGAAGCAGATTAAACTTTATTTTTGGACCAGACTACAGAACTTATCCTTCAAAGCTTTTGCCTGAAAAAATAATTCAAATTGGCGCTTTAAGGTTAAATTCACTTCATCTGCTTATTATATTGATTTCAATTTTACTTGCAGTAATTCTCCAAATAATAGTTTTTAAAACTAAGGTTGGTAAAGCTATGAGAGCAACTTCTTTTGATAAGGATGCAGCTGCGTTAATGGGCATAAATATAAACAATATAATTTCTGTTACCTTTGCTATAGGTTCTGCACTTGCAGGTGCCGCTGGAGTTTTAGTTGGTATTTTATATTCAAGAATTGATCCATATATGGGAATAATGCCAGGGCTTAAAGCGTTTGTTGCAGCAGTGCTTGGCGGAATAGGAATAATTCCAGGGGCAGTTCTTGGTGGAATTATAATGGGAGTAGCTGAAACTTTTACAAAGGTTTATATTTCATCTAAACTTTCAGATGCAATTGCCTTTACTATTTTAATAATAATCTTGCTCATTAAACCTTCTGGAATTTTGGGTAAAAAAGTTAATGTGAAAGTGTAGGTGACTAGAATATGGTTAAAAGCAGTTTTAAGAGATTAGGAATATTTATTTTAGCTTCTTTAATAATATTTGTAGTTTTTTCATTACTTATATATAAAGGAATATTAAGTGCATATTACGAAAGGATACTTATATTAATATGCATAAATATAGTTTTAGCCTTAAGCTTAAACTTAATACTAGGCTTTACTGGTCAGTTTACCTTGGGTCATTCAGGTTTTATGTCAATAGGAGCCTACACATCGGCAATGATTACAATAAAACTTAACTTGCCATTTCCACTAGCATTATTAAGTGGAGGAATTTTAGCAGCAATTATAGGATTTTTAATAGGAATTCCAACTTTAAAACTAAAAGGAGATTACCTTGCAATTACGACTTTGGGGTTTTGTCAGATAATAGTTGTAATTATTCAAAACATACCTCAAATTGGTGGAGCTCAAGGACTTACAGGTATTCCGGGAAAAACAAATTTTGCGTGGGCTTTCTTTATTATGATTGCAAGCATAATTGTAATTTACAATATAGTACACTCTTCTCAGGGAAGAGCCATGATTTCTGTTCGTGAAGATGAAATAGCAGCGGAGGCCATGGGTATTAATACTACAAAATATAAGATAATGGCTTTCGTAGTTGGTGCTTTTTTGGCTGGTATTGCAGGAGGAGTATACTCTCATTATATGATGTATATAGAACCACAGTCTTTTAATTTTTTAAAGTCTACAGATTTTGTTGTGTATGTGGTATTAGGTGGTATTGGAAACATTCCAGGATGCATATTATCCACCATTGTACTTACTTATTTGCCTGAAGGACTTAGGGGTTTTGGAGACTTAAGAATGGTTATATATCCAATACTTCTAATTGTAATAATGATATTAAATGCAAAGGGAATGTCACCTTCAAAACTGTTAAGAAGAAAAAGTAAAAGGGGGAATTATAATGCCACTGCTTAATGCTAGTAATCTTACCATGAAATTTGAGGGACTTGTAGCAGTAGATGATTTTTCACTTAATATAGGTGATAATGATCTTATAGGGCTTATAGGCCCTAACGGTGCAGGAAAGACAACAATATTTAACATGTTAACAGGGGTTAGAACACCTACCTCAGGCACTATAGAGTTTAATGGAGAAGATATTACAAATATAAAACCATATGAAATAACAAAGAAAAAAATAGCAAGGACTTTCCAGAATATACGTTTGTTTAACGAAATAACTGTATTAGATAATGTTAAAATATCTTTTAATTATCAAATTAAATATAATTTACTTCATTCAATTTTGAGGCTTCCTAGCTTTTTTAAGGAAGAAAAAGAAATTGAAAAAAAAGCTTTAGAGCTTCTATATATTTTTAAATTAGATGGAAAAAAGTATGAAAAGGCAAAAAATTTGCCTTATGGAGAACAAAGAAAATTAGAGATAGCAAGAGCTTTAGCAGCTAACCCTAAACTTTTGTTACTTGATGAACCAGCTGCTGGCATGAATCCACAAGAAACTAGGGAACTTACGGAACTGATTAAATGGATAAGAGAAAGATTTAAAATTTCTATATTATTAATAGAACATGATATGAAACTTGTAATGAATTTATGTGAAAGAATAGTTGTTTTAGATTATGGCAAAAAGATAGCTGAAGGAACACCAACAGAAATAAAATCAAATCCTCAAGTTATAACTGCATATTTAGGAGAGGAGGATATGGATGCTTAAAATTAAAGATTTAAATGTTTATTACGGAGCGATACATGCTCTTAAAAATATAAATATGGAGGTTGATGAAGGGGAAATAGTAACTTTAATAGGGGCGAATGGAGCGGGAAAAACATCTACACTTAGAGCTATATCTGGGTTGGTTAAAGTAAATTCAGGAGAGATTAATTTTGAAGGAAATGCTTTGAATTTAATGCCAAATTATAAAATACCCCATCTTGGGTTATCACATGTACCGGAGGGAAGAAGAATTTTTTGTAACTTAACAGTTATGGAAAATCTTGAATTAGGTGCGTATATAAGAAAAGATAAAAAAGGAATACAAAAAGATTATGATAATGTCTTTGATAAATTTCCAAGACTTAAAGAAAGGACTAAACAGATGGCCGGAACATTAAGTGGAGGAGAACAGCAAATGCTTGCCATGGGAAGAGCTCTTATGATTAAACCTAAAATATTGCTGCTCGATGAGCCTTCCATGGGGCTTGCACCTTTAGTTGTTAAGGATATATTTTCTATAATCAAAGATATAAATGAGGCAGGAACTACAATTTTACTTGTAGAGCAAAATGCACGTATGGCTTTATCTATAGCTGACAAAGCTTATGTAATTGAAACTGGTAATATTACCATGGAAGGAGATGCTAGAGAATTATTAAATAGTGACTCTATTAGAAAAGCTTATTTGGGAGAGTAGTTAAAATAACTGCTGCAGGTTTATTTATATGCAGCAGTTATTTTAACAAATATTTTAATCTATTTCTTATAAGAACTATTGAAAAATTGGATTATTTGAGTTAAACTTAACTTAGAAAATGCAAGTGATAATGATTATCTCATGATAAGGAGGGATAGCAATGAAAAAAGTAGTTCTATTAAGACATGGCGAAAGTGAG
Source organism: Clostridium guangxiense (assembly GCF_021043395.1). Taxonomy (GTDB): domain Bacteria; phylum Bacillota; class Clostridia; order Clostridiales; family Clostridiaceae; genus Clostridium_S; species Clostridium_S guangxiense. Next base: position 51,209 of record NZ_JAJNKE010000001.1, on the reverse strand, counting down.
TGGAATAAAGAAAATAGATTTACAGGTTGGGCAGATGTAGATCTTTCAGATAAGGGTATAGAAGAAGCTAAAAAAGCAGGTCAAGTATTAAAAACAGAAGGATACACTTTTGATATTGGATTTACTTCTGTGCTTAAAAGATCAATAAAAACCTTATGGTATGTGCTTGAAGAAATGGACTTACTTTGGATTCCTGTACAAAGATCCTGGAGACTTAATGAAAGACATTATGGTGCACTTCAAGGACTAAATAAGTTAGAAACAGCTAGAAAGTATGGAGAAGAACAAGTTTATAAATGGAGGAGGGATTCAGGAATATTTCCTCCATCACTAAAAAAAGATGACAAAAGATACCCTGGCTTGGATATAAAATATAAGGATTTAAAAGAAGAAGAAATACCATTAACTGAAAATTTAAATACTACAATAGAAAGAGTAATCCCTTATTGGAAAAATGTAATTGTACCTATAATTAAATTAGATAAAAGGGTTGTAATTGCAGCACATGGAAATAGTTTAAGAGCACTTGTTAAATATTTAGATAATCTTTCAAACGAAGAAGTAACAGCATTAAATATACCCACAGGAGTTCCATTGGTATATGAACTTGGTGATGATTTGAAACCAATTAAACACTATTATTTAGGGGATTTAGAAGAGATAGAGTTGAAGACACAAGCAGTTGCAAATCAAGGTAAAATATAATAGATACACCAAAAATCAGGATGAAGTTAAAAACTTAATCCTGATTTTTTTATTTTGTAAGATAAAAAGTTTTATTAACATAATTAAAATTATGTTAATAAAAAAATTGTAAACTAAAATAATATAAAAAAACTTTCTGGGAAAACTAAAAAAAGTGATTAAAAGAAATTTTTATTACGGAGATGAGAAAAGTGAAGAATAATTTTTTTAAAAAAGTTATTAGCACGATTCTATGTGTAACACTACTTCTAATTTTAGTTGGCTATAGTAATTATTTTAAAAAGTCAGCTCTTAAATTTAAAGCTGATGGTACCTTTAAAATCATTCAATTTACAGATGCTCATTTAAATTCAAAAATTAATAATAAAACTATAAAGCTTATGAATGATATTTTAGATGAAGAAAAGCCGGATTTAGTCGTACTTACTGGAGATAATATTGATGGACGTTATTGTAATTTTAGTCAAGCTATTAAGTGTATTTCTAATATATCTAAACCTATGGAAGATAGAAAAATACCATGGGCAGTTACACTTGGAAATCATGACACGGAACACGATGGTATTGGAAGAGCAGAAATGATGAGAATTTATTCAGACTATAAATATAATGTTGGAAAAATCGGCGATTATAATATATCGATAAAAAAATCTCATGGAATAGGAACAGCATTTAATATTTATATGATGGATTCAGGAAGCTATAGCTTAGGTGGATATGGGTATATAAATCAAGATCAAGTTAATTGGTATTTAAAGACCGCTTTAAAACTTAAAATAATTCATCATAATGCTCCTTCAATTATGTTTTTTCATATTCCACTTCAGGAATATAAAAATGTTTCAAAGGCATCAAAAGTTGTTGGGGAATACAATGAAGATGAATGCGTACAATCAGCTAACGCTGGAATGTTTCATGCTTTAGCAAAAATGAAAGATGTTAAAGGGGTATTTGTAGGACATGATCATAACAATGATTATATAAGTAAACTAAATGGAATAATTTTAGGGTATGGTAGATGTACAGGATATGATGCCTATAGCAAAAAAAATTATGATAGAGGTGCAAGGGTTTTTCTCATAAATGAAAATAATCCTAGTGAATTTAAAACATGGATTAAATTATATAAAAATATAAGATAATTAAGAAAAACAACATATAAGAAATATTAGAGACATTTAATATTTCACTTTTTAGTAACTAAATTAATTGGATTTTTAATCCGACTAAAGATAAACAATCATGGTAGTAGAAATTTACTTAAGCTTAGAATATAAAGCAAGGCAAATTTTTACCATTAGGATATTTATCTGTAAGCTATATACAAATTTATTGTATATGGCTTTTATTTTACAAAAAATTACAAATAATTAAGGAGGAATAATTAAAAAAATGACGATTGAAAAGGTGGATTTTAATGCTAAGCATTACAGTTATGAGGCAGAAAAAGTAATATCAAATTATATTTATGAAAAGATTAAGGACAAAGAAGAAATTGTTATTCTATGCACTGGGACAACCCGTATTATTGGTGATGCACTTGGACCAATTACTGGGACATTTTTAGAAGAAAATAATGTTGAAAATGTATATGGTAATCTTCAGAAACCTGCTGATGCAACAAATTTATCTAAAGTGGTAGAAGAAATAAAAGCTAGTTATTCAAAACCATATATTATTGTAGTAGATTCTGCAGTAAGCTTAGGAACTTCTTATTTAATGGGAAAACCTGAATTTTTAAAAAGCATAACTGTGGAGGATAAAGCTATAACAGTTAGATCATGGGATACTAAAAATGCAATGCCTGTTGGAGATATTGGTATAACAGCTATAGTCGCTTATGGGTGGTACTATAATTTTCAAAAAAAGATGGAAAATGCTGACTTAGCCATTATTTACAATATGTCAAAAATAATAGCTAAATCTATAAAATCTGCATTGTGCAAGAAGGCAGCATTATAAAAGATTAAAATAACTGCATGTATTAACTTCATGCAGTTATCCTAAAAGAGAAAGGATGAAATTCATCATGAATAATGGATATTTAAGTGTATATTATTATGAAGCAACTGCTGCAAAGAAAATAGAGAAGTTTATCAAAACATATAAACAAGACAGCAGTGACATAGTAATATTGTGCATAGGATCAAGTAATTCAAATGGATGGTCTATGGGTCCAATTGTAGGTTCTATGCTTAAGGATAAAGGAATATTAAATGTATATGGTACTCTAGATAAAACAATAGTTGAAGATAACCTTATGAAAAATTTATTTCAAATAAAGATAAAATATAAAAATCCATTTATAATTGCTGTAAGTTCAGATCTTGGTGATATAGATGATATAGACAGCATAATACTTAAAAATAAAGCTTTAAATTCAGAACTTTTACACTCATTTAAGGTAGGTAATTTAAGTATAAAAGGGATTGTAAACCAATTAGATTATGAATGTTTGTATCAAATGAAAAAAGCTGATTTATGCAGCGTCTATTATATGGCAAAAACAATATCAAAAGGTATTGAAAATGTGGTAAATAGTAGGTAATAATTTCAAATAAGAAATGGTGGGTTTATCCTGCCATTTCTTATTTTATCATATAAAGCCATTAATATTTAAAAATTTAATAATTTAATAATTTAATTGTAAATTACTATAGAATATAAATCTTATGCATTATATAATTTAATAAAATACTAATGCAAGGGTGGCTATAAAATGGAAAAGAGAGTATTACTTACTGAGAATATTGAAAAAGATGGCATAGAATATCTTGAGAAAATGGGATATGAAGTAAAAGTAGCACGTGGAACCTCAGAGGATATACTTGTAGAGGAAGTTAGAGATTGTGATGCTATGTTAGTGCGCATGGCTAATATAACTGCAAAAGTTATACAAGCTGGTTGCAAGTTAAAAGTTATATCGAAATTTGGAGTAGGAGTAGACAATATTGATGTTGAAGAGGCAACAAAACAAGGAATACAAGTTACAAATTCAGCAGAGTCAAACAATAATACTGTTGCAGAATACACTATTGGCCTTATTTTAGCTCTTTCAAAAAAGTTTTTCTTATATGACCATGAACTTAGAAAAGGTAATTTTGGTATAAGAAATAGCTTGGGCATTGATCTTAAGGAAAAAGTAATTGGAATTATTGGGGCAGGAAGTATTGGAAAGTTAGTAGCTAAAAAAGCTGTACTTGGGTTTGGAATGAAGGTAATAGAATTAAAAAGACATAAGGATTTTGAACCAGAAGATGGAATTAAGTATACTTATGATATAGAATACTTGCTTAAAAATTCAGATTTTGTAAGTTTGCATGTACCTCTTACTGAAGAAACTTCAAAATTAATAGGGGAAAAAGAAATATCTATTATGAAACCAGAAGCATTTTTGATAAATACAGCAAGAGGGGGAGTAGTGGATAACGAAGCACTTGTTAATGCACTTTTAAATAATAAAATAGCTGGAGCAGCTGTTGATGTATATGAAGGAGAGATTCCGTCTAAAGATAATCCACTTTTTAAGCTAGACAACGTAATTGTTACGCCACATACAGCAGCGCATACAATTGAAGGTATGCAAAGAATGTCTGTTCATCCTGCCATTGGAATACATGAAGTTTTAAGTGGAAAGAGGCCTTCATGGCCAGTCAATGATGTAGAGGAGATGAAAAAATGATTTATGATCCATTAAGTTATAGATATAGTTCAAATAGAAATGTAATATATGGAACAAAGGGAATGGTTGCTACGGGACAACCACTTGCTGCACAAGCTGGGTTAGCAATATTAAAGGAAGGTGGAAATGCAGTAGATGCGGCCATAGCTACAGCTGCTTGTCTTACTGTATTGGAACCAACAGCTAATGGAATTGGAGGTGATGCTTTTGCAATAATATGGATTAAGAATAAGATGTATGGGCTAAATTCAAGTGGACCAGCTCCAAAGAATCTTTCTTTAAATGAATTGCTTGACAAGGGTTATAAGGAAATTCCTAAAGATGGATGGATACCTGTAACAGTTCCTGGAATTCCTGCTGCTTGGTGTGAACTATCAAAAAAATTTGGGAAATTACCACTTTCAAAGGTTTTAGAACCAGCTGTTGATTATGCTGAAAATGGATATCCTTTGGCCCCAGGGACAGCAGAATATTGGTATAAAAGTGTAAAGCGCTTTTCAAAATGCAGTGGTAGTGAGTTTAAATATTGGTTCGATACATTTACGAAGGATGGAAAAGCACCTAATGCTGGCGAAATTGTTAAGCTTAAATATCATGCTAAAACTTTAAAAAGTATTGGGGAGACTTATGGCAAAGATTTTTATTGTGGAGAAATTTCCGAAAAATTAGATGAATTTTCAAAACAATATGGTGGTTATATTAGAAAAAGCGATTTAGAAAATTATAAACCTGAATTCGTTAAACCTGTTAGCATAAATTATAGAGGATATGATATATGGGAACTTCCTCCAAATGGCCAAGGCATAGTAGCATTAATGGCTTTGAATATATTAAAAGGATATAACTTTACTGAGAGGGAAAGTGTAGATACATATCATAAACAAATAGAGGCAATAAAAATAGCCTTTGGTGATGCACGTAAAGTCATAGCGGATGGGAGTACTTATGATATAAATAAATTATTGAATGATGCTTATGGAGAGGAAAGGAGAAAATCAATACAGGAAAACGCCGTTGTTCCTAATGAAATTAAAGATTTGAGAAATCTTAAAGGAGGTACAGTGTATTTATGTACTGCTGATATGGAAGGAAATATGGTTTCATATATACAGAGCAATTATGCTGGATTTGGATCGGGAATTGTTGTGCCAGAAACGGGAGTGGCCTTAGCAAACCGTGGAAATTGTTTTTCGCTTGATCCAAGTCATCCTAATTGTGTAGTAGGCGGCAAAAGACCATATAATACTATTATTCCTGGTTTTATAACAGAAAACGGAAGAGCTGTAGGTCCTTTTGGAGTTATGGGAGGGTTTATGCAGCCACAAGGACATGTTCAAGTCATAATGAATATGATTGATTTTCATATGAATCCTCAAGAAGCACTTGATGCACCAAGGTGGCAGTGGATTTCGGATAAAAAGGTATTGATTGAGAAGGAGTGTGCCAAAAATTTAGATTTTCAGCTTATACGTAAGAATCATGACATAAAAATTGAAATTGAAAAAGGTGCCTTTGGTAGGGGACAAATCATATTAAAGGATAAAAACAATGTACTATGTGGTGGAACAGAAAAAAGAACCGATGGTCAGATTGCAGTATGGTAATAATAAAAAATGCAGCAGAATAAACTTCACTGCATTTTTTATTTTACGCTATGTTTTAAGATATTTATTTTAATTAACATATAAATAATTGTATAAACAAATTTATTTTGCTTTGCAACTTATTTATTTTGGCTATTTTTTAGCTAACTAACTGTATATAAGTGTTTATTCACCTATATGCGGTTTTTTTTGTACAAAAAATTAAGAAAAGAGGTTTAAAGTTATGGAAAGAAAAAATGAAGAAATTAACGAGAAAAAGGAGGAACTTTATAAGCTTATAAAAAAATATGGTATTAAGAATTATGAAGTGTTATTAAAATCAAAAGAAATTAATGATGACATTAACAAAGAAATGAGAAGGAAAATTAATATGGAATTTCAGTTAAAAGTTTTTAGCGATAAAAATATTATATGGCTTCAAAGTAAGAATTATTCAATTATATATAAGGATTGTAAGGTTTATATTGGTTTAATAGCTAAAAACGATAATACTTTATGGTTTGGATGCATTAATAAGATCTTTTCTACAACTAAGGAAGCTTTTAATTACTTAATAGGTGAACTTGAACATAGAGAAGAAAATAACTTGATTTTATAATTTAATTAAAAAGGAAAGCTTTTAAGCTTTCCTTTTTTAATAAGGTTGTGTTTCAAAATATAGTTTTTAATAAAAAAGGTTCCACTGGGGAACCAAAGTAAAGTTGAATACCATTCTATTAAATTTTACATAAAGATTTATAAAAAATCAAATAAAATCATGTGATTTTACAATCCATTAATAAAAATAATAATTATGTGCTTCTAGTTCCTGTGTAAAAGTTAAAAAAGTACACATATAAGCATAAAAAAGGTGGCATAAAAATGGTAAGATACATGGGTTTCAAATATTATACAATAGTATCGAACTTAAGAAAACTTTAATTTGAATAGGAAATAAAAAATTTAATTAGTAAGCTTTTAGGGGGAATTTCATTGAATAAAACAGATATTATTAAAATGTATTTTGACGAAGGGAAAAAAATACAAGAAATTGCTATTATGATTGGCAGTACAAAACAGAATATATATAAATGCATAAAAAGTGATTCTAGATATTTAAAGGAAGCTGCTAGAAGAAGAGAAGAAAAATCCTTAAAAATCTTTAAAAAATCAGAACAAATTATAAAACTATATTATGAAAATCATAAAAAGGTTTTTGAAATTGCTAAAGAAGTTAAATTGAGTAATTCAGCCATTACATATGTTATAAAAAATGATAAACGATATAAGTTTGAAAAGGAAAGACGAAAGAGAGAAAGTTTAAAAAGAAACAGAGAACTTTCAAAAAAGATTAAAGCTGAAAAAAGAAGTAACTCCAAGGATGATATAATTATGAGTAATTTAAAGTTATTACAAATTCAAAATGCTATATCTATGTCTAGAACACGTAAGATATCAAATGTTGGAATTGTGGACATTAATTTAAGTCATTATAAGTTTAACAGCAAAAAACAAAAACTTGAATTTGATAAATCCTGTGGTGATAGGCCATTTGATTTGCCTAAAAATATAGGGATACATTCTTTTAAAATATATGAGGGGAAAACATATGAAAAGAATAAGGTATGATAATTAGGATAAAGCAAGGAATTTTACAGCAATTCCTTGCTTTGTTTTTTGTGTAGAGAGAAAGTGGTTTAAATGTTTTTTATGAGGAAAAGAGGTGAAACATTAATTGGAAAATATGAAAGCAGGTGATTTTATGAATATACAACCTGTATCGCCAGAAGTGGCCAGCAGTAAGTTAGTTACTGTCGTTATGATGCTTTACAATTTTTTAACTCCAATTATATATCCAATAGCACTTTTAGGATATGCAGCTGCATTTATTTTTCTTATAGGTGGAGCACTACTACACAGCAAGACCATAAAGAAAATGGCAGCGGCAGACTTTGGAGTCATAACATTAGCATTAGTATTTTATTACTTTATGCCAGTATTTATAGGACTTTTAAAGAGCCTTACAAATGTGGTTAAGTAGGAAGGAAAGGTGATTTAGATGATTAAGGAAAAGTTAAAGAAGGTTAATGAGAAAACAAAAAAGATTTGGTTAAAGGCAAGCAAAGTTGCAGTTTCAGCAGGAATATTTATTATGACAAATCCTATTTGTGCTTTTGCTAAAGATGCAACTTTTACATCAGGTAGTAATTCTTCTGATAGTTCAGGAGGAACCACATCAACTCAAATAACTACACAAACTCCAACAGATGTTGCTAGTGCAATATTTAAAGCTAATAAAGGAATAGCCGCAGCTTTTGGTGGTGCACTTGTAGGAATAGCTGTAGTTGTTATAGGTATTAAAATGCTTATGGCAAGTAAAAAGCAGGAAGCAAGATCAGAAGCTATGGATTCGGTGTTAACTGTAATTATTGCAGCGCTTTTACTTGGAGGTTTTGCAGTATTTGCTGGTCTATTCTGGGGAATGGGTCAATAAAGGAAAAGAGCAGGAAACTGCTCTTTTTTTATAAGGAAGGAATGGTTTTATGAGGTATTTTCAGGTACCTTTCAATATAAATGATGAGGACAAAATTATAGGTGGCTACATGTCCCTAAGGCAATTTGGATGGATTATTTGCGCCGGGACTATAGTTGCACTTGTGTTTTTAGGAGATAGAAGTTACATGACTATCCATAAAAGCACCACTGGTTCATCAAGCATAACCTTTAATTATATAGGTCTTACTATAAGGCTTATTATATCAATTGTAGTAGTGGTATTTTCAGCTTTATGTGCCTTTTTTAAGGTGGATGATACCTATAATTTTGATAGTTACTTAATTAAGATGCTTAAATTTAAGTATAGAAATAAAACATTTAAATATGAAAAGTAGAGAGAAGGTGTGAAAGTGGTTTTTATAGGAATAGTATTTCCAGTGCTTGCAGGTATTTTTATGCTTTTTGTAGTTATTTACACGAGAAAGAGTAAGAAACCTAAGGTTAAAAAAAGTAGTAACGGAGACCAGCACGAAAAAGGTGATTATGAACAGAGGCTTGATAGAAACGCTTTAAAAAAGCTTATGAATATAAAGGAAATAAAGAATAACAAAATATACATGAGAAATGGAGCAATTAGAGTTAACCTTGGCATATCGTCTCCAGATTTTGAACTTTTAACGGATGAAGAGCAGACGACTTTTGAAAATTGTCTTATAATGTGTGCTCTATCGCTTAATTTTCCGGTTATGTTTCATACAACTTTAAAGAAAATGGAAATAAAAGAACCAGCGGAGCAAGTTGAAAGAACTATGAACAGCAGCGATACTGCAATTTCAGATGGTCTTAAAGATTACTGCTCCCAGCTTTATACTGCATATAGGAAGATGGAAGATGAAAAAGGTGTCTTTGTAAGGAAGAGCTTTTGCACTGTAGGCGCATATCTTCCAGGTAGAGACGAAAAAAAGGTACTTAATGAACTTCAATCAAGAGTTGACAATATAGCAGGAGGACTTTCAAGAGCAAGAATGAAAGTCAATCTTTTAAATTCTGAAAGTACAGCTCAAATTTTTGCGGATTTATTTAATAGAGGGAAGAATATAAAAGTACGTGAACTTGAAAAGGCTGGAGTATTTGATTTGTATAGTGAGGGGGTAGGACAGGTTGTTGAAATTGATGAAGAATAGAAGTAATTCTAATAAACGAGGAATGGAAAATAAAAAGAATGATAATATAAATTCTCAAGGTAATGTTCAGGAGGATGCCGAATTAACTGAAGAAAATAACTTCTTTACTAGGGGAACACTAAATATATTAGATCTAATATCACCGGATGGAATAATTGAAGGTAAAGATTATATGTATATGGGTCCCAAAAAATACTGTAGGGTATATGCAATTATTGGATTTCCAAGAAATATGGCTGTTGGATATCTTAATGAACTTTTTCAGATAGGAAACATCGATGTTACAACCTATGTTGAGAATATACCGGATTCCAGTGTTATAAAAAGGCTTACATCTAAATTCAGTCAGTATATGAGTAATATTAATCTTCAACTGAAGCATGGTTACTCCATAGATTACGGTATGAAGCTTGCAGCTGAAGACTTAGACGATATGAGAGCAAAGATACAGACCAATACAGAAAGAATGTTTTATGCCCAGCCAATAGTTTTGTTATGGGGTAAAAATCCAGCGGATCTTGATGATAGAGCAGAAATGTTTGATACAATTTGTGCAAGAAAATCTCTTGTAGCTAAATGCCTTGTGGGTGATCAGCTTAAGGGTTTTTTAACTGGTATGCCATATTTAGATGTAAAGTATACTGGAGGATTTAGAAATATGACGACAGGCTCTATTGCAAGTCTTATTCCTGTTGGAAACACAGAACTTTGCCATAAAAATGGAATATTCTATGGAGAAAATTTGTTTACGAAATCTCCAATTGTCTATGATGAATTTATAGGAGCACCAACACTTACAAATCCTCATACTTTTGTTTCAGGCACAACTGGTGCTGGTAAATCAGTATTTTTAAAGCTTAAAGCAGGAAGATGTGCAGCAGCAGGAAGGTGGACAATCGTACTTGATCCTCAAGAAGAGTACCGATCGTGGATAGAACATCTAGGAGGTCAGTATATTCAGCTTAAACCAGGAGTTAAATCTGGAATAAATCCTTTTGAACTTGAAGTTGAAGAAGATGAAAACGGCAAAAGAAAAATAGACATATATGGAAAACGTTCAGAAATAATAGAGATGATATCTATATTCTCTGAAAAGTTTAGAAATGGTATGCCGCTTCAAGGTGAGGAAATTACAGCAGTAGATGAATGCGCGGCGGAGCTTTATGAAAACTTAAAAATAACTGAGGAACCAGATACTTTGTATGAAGAGAAGAGTTATGAAAAAAACGAACAATTTTATACAGGAAAAGTTAAGAAGGACTTACCAACCCTAAGTGATCTAAGAAATGCACTTATAGTTAAAAATGAGAAACTTCAATCAGAAGGAGTAAAAGAGCTTATTGAAGTTATGAAGATGATAACCGGTGATGGTCCAATGGCTATGTTTGATTGTAAATCCTCAATAAATTTAAACAGCAGGATAATTGCAATAAGTTATAAACACCTTACAGATGAATTTACTAAATTTTATGCAATGATAAACAGCCTTTCATGGATATGGACAACCTTCTCAAATTACAAATATAAAGATATTCAAAAGGAAGTTATAGTTGATGAAGGTCATTTATTTGCAAAGTTTGAAAGATCGCTTCATTTTCTTGAGCTTATAGCAAGGCTTGGAAGAAAATTAAAAATAGCGTTAACGCTTGCAACACAGTTTATGCAGGACTTTATAGGAAGTAAACAAACTGAAGCCATAGTAAATCTATGTGGAACTAAAATACTTCTAAAACAGGATGGGGCAGTAGCTAAAAAGGTTGCAGAATTTTTAGGCTTATCTTCAAGATGTGAGCAGCTTATGACAACCTTTATATCGGGACAAGCTATACTTCTTTCAGAGCAGGAACTTGTTTTAATGCATGTAAAGCCATTTGATTTTGAATGGGACTTTGTAAAAACATCATAAAGGAAGTGAAAAAATGTTGGATTTTACATTTCTTGCAAACGTACGTATTGTAGATGATGGAGGAAGTGGAAAGGTGGTATCGCCAGCAGTTTCAAAAGCAGTATCGGCAGTAGCAAATTCATCAAATATTAATTTTATATCAACAAATAGCAATGCTTCAACAAAAATAATATATGAATATATAGCTGCTTTTGGAGGTGTCATTATAGCCTTTGCCATAATAATGGCAGGAATTAAGCTATTACTTTCAGCACATAAAAAAGATGCAAGAGAAAAGGCTATGGATTCATTGGGAAAGATAATAGCTGGTGGATTTATTATAGGTTCAAGCCTTATATTTGCTGGTTTTATAGCTAATGTAGCAAATCAAACAGGAATTGAAATTACAGCTGAAACTCCTGGTGCTGGCAGTCCATCATTTGATACTATAGATGATGATAAAGGTAGTTTTGTGTTAAGGGCATTAACTGATGTAATTGATTTAATTCCGAATAAGCTTTTTGATTGGATTGGAACTGGTTTTGGCTTTCAATCTCTTGATAAACTTATATTTAATACAAGTTCTACTGATATGTCAATGCCTCCATTTAAAAATTCAGAATGGCACAATTTAAATTATCTTTATATAAGTATTTGTACCATAGTTGCACCATTACTTTTAATAATGGTTGCAAAAACAGGTATTGAAATGGTCATTTATTCAGATTCCACATCAAAAAAAATAGACTTAAAGGAAGAAATATCAAAATGGATATTATGCGCTTTTTTACTTGGAACAGCACCTTTTTTAGTTCAAGGGTTGTTTGAACTTTTTAATTCATTTACTGATTCTTTAGGTATAGCAACATCAGCTGTATGGGGAACAGGTGGAACATCAACTTCAGGTGCTACTAAAGCCTTTGGCGTAGATACTTTTAAAAACTTAAAAACTGGTTCAGCATTAACTACAGCTATAGTTCATTTTTTATATGCTTGGCAGATGATAAAAATAAATTTAGTATTTATTTCAAGGAAAGTTGTCCTTGCGGTTATGTACGCATTTACTCCAATAGCGATAGCTCTTTGGGGAATAAATAAAAGGGTACATGCAGCCAGCATATGGTTTGGAGAAATATTAACTAATGCAGCAATGCAGTTCTTTTATGCTTTTACTTTTACAGTAATGATAGTGGCATTAGGTTCGGATTGGAAAAACTGGATATTAACCTTAGTATGGATGTTGGCTATTATAAAAATTGCAGATATGCTTAGAAATTCACTTCAAGGATTTTTTACAAGACTTGCTGGAATTGATGAACAAAGTCTTGCAGGTGGGGTATTCGGAACTGTAGGTTCAACTTTTGCAGGCATGACAGCAGCCTTTGGAATGGCTGCTAATAATAAAGAATTTAAAGGCTCAAGTGTAGGCGGTAAAGTATTTGGAGATGCATTAGGAACAGGTAATGGTAAAAAAGATAAGACAAGTGGAAATAGTGGTACAGCTGCAAACATGCCTTCAAGTAAAGATACACCAGATGTTAAGTCACAAAATAGCAGTTCACCTGCTACTGGAACATCAGCTACTGATGGAGGAACAGGTAGTTCTGGAGGTATAAATCCTTCCGGTTCAACACCAGATGTACAGTCTCCCAACTCAGGTACTGCACCTACAATGTCACCAGATTCGGATAGTGAAAATTCTAATGAAAGTACAGGAAATCCAAGTGATGATTTGCCACCAACAATTCCAACAGACAATAATGATAGTACAGATGTAACAAATGGTGAAAAATCGGGTTCAAGTAGTGAAGGAATAAATCCTAGCCAAGGTAATTTAAACAAAGCTTCCAATAGTAAGTCTATGAAACCAGAAGATTTTAAGAAAAAGAGCAATGAGCAGGCGCTTTACAACTCAATGCTTGCAGATAATTTAAATAGAGAAATGGCTAAATCAAGTAGAAGAAGTGCTTCGGGAATAGCATCAGGAGCAATGCAGGCAATGACAATGAATGATCCTACTATGAAGGGCTTTGTTCAAGGTGCAGGAAATATAGCAGCAGGTATTCAGAAAAGAAGAGCTGTTGCAAGAGCTATAAATAAAACAGCGGACCAAATGCAGCAGCTTAGTGGAGGTAAAATGTCAAAACAAGAGGCACTTACTACACTGTTTGGAGATTCTAAAGTAAATTATCTTCAATCCAATTTTAAAGGTTTTAAAGTACTTTCAAATTCAAACAACAAGGCTGCTAACTGGGTAAATAACAAAGTTTCAGGTGGTGTTAACGGGGCAGTAAACAGAATAAGAGAAATAGGCTCCAATAAGCAGAAATTTGCTGGTGATATAGCAAAAGGAAATAATGAAGGTGCAGCTATGGACTTGGCAGCAGCACATCCATTTAATAAATTAAATGATAGTGAGAAAACAAAAATCATAGCACAAACTAACCCTTATACTTCAATGGATGGTTTTAATCACTGGAATAATTAAGTTAAAGAATAATCTCTAAAATTATTTAGGGATTATTCTTTATTTTTATACATAAAAAAGTGCTTTCGTTTTCAGTCATGTATGCAGCACTAAAAGGGAAAAACATGGAGTGGCTTTTTTAAGGTTTTGCAGATGAAATGGTAAGAGGTAGAAACAGTTACAATTTAACTTTCAAATAGTTTAAGCTCCAGAAGACAAAACTTCTGGAGCTTTTCTTTTTGAAAGGAAGTGATAATAAATGTTCAATGAAGAAAGTGGTGAGGATAATAGAAATTCAAAGGTTAAATCTTTTATAGGAGGGATGGCAAAAAATAAGGGCAAGAAAACATTAAGAAAATTACTGATAAAGCTTATGATACCCTGGGGAGCTTTGATATGCTTTGTATTATTCATAATTATATTCTGTATAGGAGCTGCTAAGGTTGGAATGACAGGAGAGCATACATTTTCTGACACAATGAATAAGTACGATAATAAAGCTTTAGCGGATTATTTAAAAACTAAAGTCAAAAATGCTAATGGAGCTATGGATGATTATTATGGAATGGCTAAAAGGGTTGGTATTACAGAAGGAAACGTTGAAGGCTTTGTTTCACTGGTAGAACTTGAAACAGGAAAAGATATAAATAAAATGATGGCAGTGCAGGCCTTAACAGATTTAGAAGCTTCAGAACTTGTTATATCAAAATATGCAGACCTTTTAAAGCCTGAATTTAATTATTCTGAGTGCTATATAGTTACTACAACAACCACTAATGTTAAGGACAGTGAAGGAAAGAATACTACAACAATTTCAACATCTAAGAAGAAAATAAAACTTTTAAATATGGCTGATACTATTAAAGGAAAAGTTGATATAACTTACAAAATTAAGTCTACTACTTCTAGTCAAACATCAACTAGAACTTATGAAGTTCCAGTATTACCGGCGACAGCTGCATCGCAAGATTCTAACTCTAAACAAACTACAATAAATATTCAGCCAAATGCAACAATATCTACTGCTGTAGATAATAATGGAACTGGTGTTGCAGGTACAAATCCTTCCTTACAATCCCAAAGTTCAAAGACTAAGAAAGTTACAGAGACTGCAACAGTAATAACTAAAGTCGATACTCCAATTGTTGATAAGATAACTGAAAGTAAAAAGCATTTTGAAAGATTAAAAGGCATAATTAAAAGTGAATTTCCCAATGAAAAATCAGATGATGATCTTAATATGGGTGTACATTATGTTATAAATGGTACAGGCAGTGATTATGATACAAGTGAGCAAGATGGAGATTGGATGAACTCAGAGGTAGATGATAACATTGTAGATGATATATTAGGAGTAGATGCTGGTGGATTTTCTGGCATGATACCACTATTTAGACAAAATGATCCAAGGTGGAAGGATATACCTTATGGGCAAGGAACAATAGAAACAAGTGGATGCGGACCAACAAGTTTTGCAATGGTAATTTCAGGGCTTGAAGGAAACTTAGGTTCATGGGATAAAAATGGAGATAAAATTTTAGATCCAGGTGAAGCTGCTGCATATGCAAAAGCAGAAGGATATAACAGCACAACAGGTGAGGGAACGTCTTGGGCACTTTTTGAACAGGCATCAGCATCACGTTTTGGACTTAATAGTACGGAAGTTGAACCTACAAATTATAGCACCGTATATGATGCATTAAAGAATGGCTATCCAGTAGTTGCAAGTATGCATGAAGGACATTTTACTAAAGGTGGACACTTTATAGTTCTTACAGGTGTAGATACAGATGGACAAGTTTTAATAAATGATCCTAATCCAGCTACAGGAATAAATAAATTTCCTATGCAAGGTATTGCTGATGAAGCTAACAGGTTTTGGATATTTAAAAATCCTAATCTGAAATTTGAACAATATGAAATGACTGTTTATGGAGGACATAAAGATGCAATGGAAGGTCTTTCTGGAGTGACAGCAGATGGAACTAATGTAAATGGATACTTAGATTTTTCAGGTAGAATTATTGCAACAGATCCTAGTGTAATTCCAATTGGTAGCAAGATACTTATTAGATTCCCTGAAAATATAAGACACCAAAAAACAGCAGATGAAAAAGATTTTGATATGAATGGAATATATACAGCTAGAGACACTGGTGGAGCTATAAAAGGGCACCATATTGATCTGTTCATGGGATATGGAGCATATGCTGAAAAAATGATAAATTCGATAGGAACAAGACAAGTTTGGATTATGAAAAAATAATTGAAGGAGTGTAAAAACATGAACTTTAATAAAAATAATAAAGTCAAGTTTATTGTTATGATAAGCATAATAACTTTAATTTTTATTATCATTGGGATATTTATGTTCTCAAAATTTGCATATAGAAGTAAAGACAAATTAGATGTTAAAAAAAATATAAAAACAGTAAAACAAGAAAAGCAAAACCAAGACAATAAAGTTCTTGAAATAAAGGTAGTTGGCAATGACCAGAGAGAAAAAAAGCTTAAAGAATTTGCTGATAAGTATAAGGATCATGGAAATAGCGGTTGTACAGTCAATTCAAGTGCTGAACGTAGAACTCAAAATGGAGAGTTTTATATAGATAATGCAGCGGGAGATTTTTACTCCAAAAATATTACAAACTTAGATGATTCAAATAGAATAGAAGATAGACTTAAGGAAGCAGCTAACGATATGAAAAATGTTTATAATGAAACCAATTCATTTAAAGATGATGCACAGCGATTGAATTCATATCTTTCTAAAGGAGATAATAAATCAAGATTCTGTTACTTATATGGTATAAGCAGCATAAATGATCTTAAGGATTTTGTATCAAAGCTATTCTTTTTAAAAGATAGTAGGGTGAAATATGGGGTATTACAAAATATAAAGAAAATTGATAATAATAATATAAATTTTCAATTTCAAGTTAAAACCAATAATAACACAAGCCAAACATTTAATGTTGATGTAAATTTTGCTGATGAAAGAGCCATTTTAAATATTAGGATATCTTAAATAATTGTGCAAAAGCTGTGGAAAAGCTTGTGGATAGGAAAAAAACAGTACCATAAAAAGGTAGAAAAGAGGGTAGCTTTTCTTGGTTATTTTTATGCTACAATGATTTTGTCCTTAGAAAAGTTATATTTTCTCATAAACAATAAATTTTTTAGTCGGTAAGTTTTCAATATTAAATAGTTTCCCCTTTTATTTTATATAGTGGATTATCTTAAATTTGACGGTTTAAGATAATCCCTTTTTTATGTAGAGAATTAAAAGAAAAATTAAAAAGGGAGGTAAATTTAATGACATTAGCAATAGCGACAGGAATGAAAGAACTTGATGAAAAAATTGAAAAAATACTATCCAGTAAAGAAGATATAGAAATCCAAATTGTAAATTACAGAGAGTTTTTTGATAAAAAGGATTTTAATGTTGCAATAGTGTCTCAAAGACTTGTTGGAGATATGGACATGAACCAGTTATTTTTTCTCTTAAAGTCCAAAGATACAAGGATTATATATCTTACAAATGAAGATGATGTGAGGGGAATAAAGAAGTGTTTTAATTATTCTATTAACGATATACTTTTTGATCCTGTAAGGCCTGAAGATGCAGCTAACTTAGTTTTAAATCCAAATTCATTTTCGGATATTTCAGATATTTACTTAAAATACAGCAACATGGAGCTTGAAAAAAATGATGATGGAACGCCAGTAAAAGTTATAAATGTTGGAGGACATTCAAAAAGTAGTGATACAAAGGTAATTGAAAAAAATAATGAAAAAGTAGTAGAAAAAGTGGTGGAGAAGGTAGTTGAAAAACCTGTAGTGATTAAGGAAACTGTTTATAAAACTCAAATTTTAAAACAGAAGGTACTTACTTTTTATACTACAGACAATGCGCTTTTAACAGCGGATCTAATAGCTCAAATTGGAGTATTGTTATCTCAAAAAGTAGAGCAAAAAATATTAATATTAGATTTCAATACACTATTTCCAGTGATGGATCACTTCTTAGGTATCAACAAAAATATAGATATTGAAAGTAAATATGATATCGGGGATAATACAAGTTTAGTTGCCATGTACAATGCAGTAGATAGAAACATTTTAAACAGTAGTAACTTTTCTAACTTTGTAAAAAAACATCCTAAATATAAAAATATAGATATTGCAACAGGATTGTATGATTTAGTGTTATTTGAGAAAATGCCAAATGAGTATTTTGAAAAAATAATAGATACTGCACGGACTGCTTATGACACTATACTTATAAATACAAATCCAGATATAAGTCTTGGAAGCACTTTTATTCCAATAACAAAAGCAACTGATATTATCTGTGTTACCGAAGCTAATTATACCGAAATGAGGAATATGCTCTTTGTCATAAATAATTTTAAGTCAAAAATATCACAAAATAAATTTAAAATTGTAATATCAAACTTAACAGTTAAAAGCTTAGATAAAGAAACTATAAAGGAAATATTTAAAGGATATGATATTCTGTCCTATATTCCATATGATGAGGCAAAAGAAGGAAGTTTAAATGAGCAAAAGCCATTTATAAGCGGACCTAATAAGAAAAAGCTGGAGCCATATATTAAGGTCTTAGAGAATTTAGATTATATTCCTAAAACTTCATTTTTAAATAAGGTATTTGGCACTAAGAAATCAAATAAAACATTGAAGAAAGAAACAGGTGAAGCCTTAGTAAAGGGAGGGAAGAAACTTGAATAGAGTAAATTTAGTTGAAGAGCTTAATTATAACAAATTACAGAAGAACACAAATAGTACCAGCACTCACAATAAGGAAATTATTTCACTGGTAGATAACATAATAAAAGAATTTACAGAGAAAAAATCTTATCTCATTAACGATGTTGAAAAAGGAGCACTTCCTGAAAGTGTAATTAAAGATGAAGTTTTAAATTACTTAGATAAAAAGGATATAACCTTTGATGTGCCAGATAGAAATACTCTTATAAAAAAGGTAATAGACTATTTATTTGGCTATTATCTTCTCCAGGATTTAATTGAGGATGATGATATTTCAGATATTAAAGTTTTGGCATACGACAATGTTCAAGTAAAAATTAAAGGAAAAAGAGTGCCTTCAAATATTAAATTTACTTCAAAAGAGTCGTATGGAATATTTTTCAATTACTTAGTAGTAAAGCTTGGTGGAACACTTGATAAAAGAAATGCTGTTCAGCTTTTGGAAGATAAAACTCAAGAAAAATTTTATTTAAGAATAACTCTAAGTTCAGAATTTGTAAATTCTAATGACACGCCATATATTGTTATAAGAAAAATACCTAAAAATAAGGTTTCATTAGAGCTGCTTATGGGTAAATATGGGATGATGAATAAAGAAATTTATTACTATTTGGTTAAAGCAGCAAGAGCTGGCTTAAATGTTTTTATGTGTGGCAAAGGAGGAAGTGGTAAAACTACTCTTATAAATGCAATGATAGATAAAGTACCATTTTCTATATCGGGGCTTGTGATACAAGAAATTGAAGAACTGCACTCTGAGCATCCTAATATGATGTTTCAAAAAGTAAAGCTTAAAGTAGGAGAAAGTGATGTTGAATACTCATTAAGTAAGCTATCAAGACAGGCTATGACAGAAGATATAGATATGATAGTAATTGGTGAAATAAAAGGTAAAGAGGCGATGGATTTATTTAAGATAATGGGTACAGGACATATAGGTTGGGCTTCAGGTCATACGAATAGTTCAAAGGAAGCACCTGATAAACTTATTGATTATATGGAGGAATCTGGCACAAATCTTGAAAGATCAGCACTTTTAAAGATGCTTTCGGCTATAGATGTCATAGTTTTTATGAAAGACTTTAAGATTATGGAAGTAACTGAAGTAGTAGGCTTTAATGAAGATAAGAAAGAGCTTAATTTTAATCCTATATTTAAGTTTAATAAAGGTGAATTTAATACAATTGGCCATAGCTGTAGTAAAATAAATGAAAAAATTAAGTATTCAGAGTATCTTGAGACTTTGAAAGAAGGTGAATAAAATGCATATATCGCCTTTAAATATAGTTTTAAATGCAATATTAGCTGTACAAATAGTTATAATTGTATTTCTATCACTGGAAATGTTATTTAAAGATAAAAATAATCATAAGTTAAAGGAAATCCTCCAGTTTATTGATAAAAGGTATGAGAAAAGACTTCTTTCAGAAAGAGCAGAAAAAATATACAAGAGAAAGGGAAAAGATAAAAAGTCTTTTTTATTCAAAATTGACACACTTATATATAACTCGAACATAAGAAAAATCTTTAGATTTATGTCCTCGGAGCTTTTTATATTTATAGATATTTTTTTAGCTGTAACTGCTGCTTTTATTATATATTTAATTTTTCAAAGCTGTATATTTTCAGCTATGGCTTTTCTAGCAGTAATCATTATTTCATATGCCGTTCTTAGGGAAATGGCTAGAATAAATTTTGATAAGATAGATAGTAACATAATTCCTTTTGTCGATGCATTAAAAAGCAGTGCTAAGATTAAAAATAGCATACTATTTATGATGGAGGAAGCTACAAAAAGTTTAAAGGAGCCTTTAAAAACACATAACAAGGAATTTGTAATGGAAGTTAAAAGGGGAATTCCAATGGAAACAGCTTTTAATAATTATATAAATAAGGTAGAAAATATAAGACTCAAAAATATACTTAAAAATTTATATATATGTTCTATAAATAATGCAGATTATTCAAAACTTCTGACAAAAACTAAAGTTGTAATTAGGAAATACTATGAAGAGAAGGAAAGAAGAAAAAAGAAAGTTCAGACAGGACAAGCTGGCATTATAGCTATAATACTTATTTCACTTCTTATTATTCATGGTCTTACAGGAATAATGCCTGGTTTTTATGAAAAGATGATGAACAGCGTTATTGGACAAATCATAGTAGTATATATTTCGGGAGTAATAATATTTGCTGTGTATAAATGTATTACACTTAAAGATTTCAACTATTAATGGATTGGAGGCAAATATGAAGATTGTAATTATTGTATTAAAACTAGTATTTCTAACATGTATTATTATGCTTTCTTTTTATTTAAGGAAATTTTTAAAGTTTTATTTTAACTCAAAATATAGAGAAGTAAAATATGGGGAATCGTTAAATCTAAGAAAAAATAAAAATCTTTTTCATAGATTAAAGCTTCCCAGGGGGTTAAGTATGGAGTATACAGAAAACAAACTTGAAAAGTGTGGCAATCCGCTCCATTTAACGCCAGTGAGTTATTTGATCTTAAAAATCCTATTATTTATAGGTTTATTTTTTTCCTCTATGCAAACACAGCCATTAGGGAAAAATTATATTGTAAATACAATTTTTTCTATAGCATTTGGAATATTTGGTTTTTTTATTATTAATATAATAAATTATCTTAATAATAAGGATGATTTAAATAAAATAAGAATGGATTTAGCTGATGTATATGATCTTATAAATCTTCAAACTATGGCAGGAGTAAATATAGGACATGCACTTGTAGAAGCATATACAGTATGCAAGAATAAAAGACTTAAAAAAAGTCTTATAAAGCTTGCTGCAAAGATAAATCTTTCAAAGAATATTGAAAAAGCACTAGATGATTTCAAAGACGAATACAATATGTCTGAAATTGAAACTTTTGTGTCAACAATGAAGGAATGTATAAATTCAGGAACATATGAGGAAACAATAGATGACCAAAGCTCTTCATTAAAGACCGTAAATGCTTTTTTCGTTGAAAAGCAAACTGAAAAAATTGATATGTGGATGCTTTTAATAGATATGCTTATGTTTATGGGAATACTTGCAGTTGTATTCTTTGTTGTAGCAGGCAATTTAATGCAAAGTGGTAATTCAATATTTAAGTAAGCATGGAAATAGTCGTATATTTTTCCACGGTTATTTTTTTATGTAAAGAAAAATTAAAAATAAAAATTCAAAGGAGAGATTTAAAATGAAAAAGTTAGCAGTAAAAGCACATTTAAAGCTTATGGAAGTAAATGACAGAATAAAAAAAATGAAAGGAGAAGTAAATACAGTTGAGGTACTTGTAATTATAGCAGTATTTTTAATAATAACGTATCCACTATATAAGACTATGATAAGCACATTTTTGAATAGTGTTGGAACATGGTTTAATACAGAAACTAAAAATATATTTACGGCTTAAAAAGTTGAAAAATGGCATTAGAAAAAAGTTCTTTCTAATGCCATTTTTATATGGGGCAAAATCAATACGTGTAGAGCGAAGCCACACGAGATAATTTGAGGAAGTGATAAATTGTGGCGAAATATTAATAATAAAATAAGTAAGTTGACTAAGAAGAAGGATGGCAGTGCGGATACAGTTGTTATGTCTCTTATAGCTATTTTAGTTATGAGTGTTGTATTTGTTTATTTCATTTCAAGTGTTGTTCCGATAAAGAAAAGTACAGATGCAGAGGGTATAGCGAGAAAGTATATGCTCAAAATGGAGCAAAATGGTTACTTAACACCAGATAATGAAACAGCAATGATAAGTGATTTTAAGAACATAGGTATAAATAATATAGATATTTCAGGCACTACTCTTAGTCAAGTTAACTACGGTGAAGATGTATACTTATGTATAACTTATAAATATCCTATGAAAGATTTAGTTACAGGAAATGGGGTTATACCTTCTTTTCAAAATGTAGATAAAACCGGTCATATTAAAAAAAGTTCCACCAGTAAGAAAGCTAATTAGGAGGTAGGTGGAGATATGTTAAAGAGGCTTTTGAAAAAGAAAAGTAAAGGTGATGCATCCATAATGGCCTTAGGACTTTTTATGATTATACTTATATCAATTGCACTTATGTTTACTGTTTTTTATAGAATAATACTTAATAGAGTACAGAGTGTTCAGGATGATGTTACATTATCGAATTTAGCAGTATATAAGAATATAGATTTAGATGTTCTTGGACAAGATGGTACTCTAAAAATTAGTGATCCTAATGCAGCTTTTGAGACTTTTAAAAAGCACTTAGAAACTAATATGAAACTAGATTTCAATTTAAATGGACTTGCTGGCAGTGCAGCAGATGGTCAAGTTACTATAGATGAATTTACAATATATAATGTTAAAGATAATTCAGTTGATATATGGGCCTATAATTCTGGTACTCATATGTTTACTGAAAGCACAGCAGATAAGAGTTTAAACGTAGTAAAAACCACTGATAATAGTATAGTTAATAATACAAGTGTTCATGCAACCATAAAGTTTAATACAGATATTTTATTTGGACAGAAGAAGGAAACCAGCATATCTGTGGATACAGACATAGTGAAATAGATATTTTAGAAAGGAAGGATTAAAATTGAATAAGAAAAAAATAATAATAACTACAGTTGTTCTTGCGGGTGTAGTGTTTGCAACATTAATTGCAGCTGAAAAAAAGATAGCAAACTCAACACCTGAGAAACAAATTTATGTTGCAGCAAAGGATATAAGGCAGGGTGAATTTCTTAAAGCAAGTGATTTCATAATAGAAGAAAAGCCTATAAGCAATGTCACTGGTGATATGGCTAAATCTTTAAATGGTATAACAAGTAAATATGCAACTCAGAATATATACAAAGAAGAGCCTTTAAATAAAAACACAATAGCTGATAAAAACGATAGTTCAAAGATGTTTTTAAAACCAGGAGAAAGAGAATTTTCAATACCTCTTACAAAGCTTGACAATGATGCTTTTGCAGGAACCTTAAGACGTGGTGATATAGTTGATATTTCTCACACAGGTGTTGCGGTGCAAGGAGATCCTACGCCAAAAACAGAACTCACTGGAAGAAAAGTAAGAGTACTTGGAGCAGTAGATTCACAGGGTAAATTTTTAGAACCAGGGGATAAAAATGTATTAGCAGCAGCAGTTATGTTTGCTGGCAGTGAAGATGCATTTATAAAGACATCTAATCAAATGTTTTCGGGAAGCTTTAAAATTGCTAAATGTCCTGTGTATAGTGAAAGTACAAATAATAATTAAGTAAATACTATTTTTATATAAGAAAAAATTTTTAAAAATATGATATAATATTAATTAAGAGAACAAATGTTTTTAGTTTGTCACCCTCCAGAGTTTTTCTCTTCCAAAGGAGCTGTTGTGGTTAATTTGACAGCAGAGGGGGGACAGATTTTGAGTGATAAACTTTTATACCAGTGGCAATGTTATGTATAGTGCCTTTAATCATAGCACCTATACTATTCTATGTATAAAAAAGAATTTCTGTTTTATATAAATGGACCATCTTAGAATTAATTTTTAAGATAGTCCATTTTTTATGTAAAGAAAAAAATTTATAATGTAGTTGCAAAAGCTTATTTTTATTTGCGGGAGTACTGGAAAGGAGGTAAAATATATATAGGTAGGAATAATATTCAAATTGTTATATAAAAAATATGGGGGGAATTTACATGAACAAAAAATTAATTTCTTTAGTTACAATGACATCAATAATGTTTACTTCCGTATCACCTGTGTTTGCAAAGAATTTTGACTCAAAGCAGAATGTTGCTTTAAATCACGCATGGACAGTAACTTTTAATAAGTCTGTTGATACTAATGAAGCCTTTGAAAATGTATATATAAAGGACAGTAAGGGTAATAAAATACCAACTAGATTAGATTTTAATGATGATACTACAAAAATGATTGTAACTCCTACGGATGGGTATGCACCTAATAGTACGTATACTTTAGTAGTAGATAACGTAGCAGATACTAAGGGTGACAAGCTTTCAGATAATGCAACAATGCAGTTTACAACTGCAAATGAAGCACAGCAGGGCAGTTTTGATATTAACAAAGTATATTCAAATGGATCTACAGATAATGCTTCAAGCAATGTTCAACCTAATGCTATTTTTGATCTGGAGTTGAGTAAAAATATAGATGCTTCAACTATAGGCAATGTAACAGTTACAGATAAGGATGGGAATAAGGCAAATGTCAAAGTTACAGCTATTGGAAGTGAGATTGACATAGATCCTAATAATATATTTTGGGATGATACTAAAACTATAGATTTGCCAAGAAATGCATACAAGTGCAACACTACTTATACAATTAACTTAAATGGAGTAAGGAGTACAGACGGTCAAGATATAGCAACTAAGACTTACAGTTTTGAAACACGAGCTTATAAGTTAAACCCAACAATACAAGGAATATGCAACGATGACTATATCTCGTTTGGAAGTCAATATGCTAGTGAACTATATCAAATACCAGATGGTGATGGAGACGGTTATTTTACACAGAGTTTACAGAAGTGTCATGATAATAGCGGAACACTTGTACTAGATAATGCATATAAAGTACAGCAAGTAAGTCAAATAACAAATGACTGGAATCCATATGCAAACTTGCAGAATAGGAATATCGTAAATCTTCAAGTAGAACTTAGAAAAGAATATAAAAAGATATTAGCTAAAAATCCTAGTTATTCTGGATATAATGTTGGATTTAGAGAACAAGCACCACAGACGACATATGATGATTCTACAGGAATGGCCTTATACCAGTATATGCCTAATGTATTAAATAGCATGCCAGCTTATACTTTTCAACTTTTCTCTTTTTATAAAACTAATATAAATAATGGGCTATTTCAAGAGGTCTATAGCTCAGAAACTACAGACGATTTAAAAAATGCTTTAATTAGTAATCAGCCACAAGTTGCGGTGCAAATGTCTTCTACAACTAAAGATGCACAGGGGAATTTATCAAGGCTAGCTTTATATCAATCAATTTATTCTATGTTTGGTGGAGATTATGCAAATGAAATTTATGATTATATTGTACAAGAAGATAATGCAGGTTATGATTCTAGGCAAGAATTTCATACAAAGCCAATTGGTGGTATAACTATATATAGTAATAATGGTATATTCTTATTTAAGTATTAATAGGAGGTAAAAAGTGAATAGTAAAGGAAGATTATTAAAGAGAGTGTCATTAATTTTGGCACTCTCTTTAATAGTGTCTAATTTTTATTTCAATAACAGCAAAGTAATGGCAGATACGACATATCCTTATATAGTGTCAAGAGATTCAAATAATTTTCAAAAGCCAAATACTTATACAGGACAGGTTATTATGGCAGACGAATATGTAGACACTCCAGGATGGACAGCTAGAGCAGGCTATAATGAAACTGCTGGATGGAAGTTTTATCAGACGGTTATGTTTCCTCAAGATGCTACAACGACTGATAGTTATATGAAAAATAATTATGATGGTTCAATAACAGGAGCTCAGGCTATGGCTAATGCCAACTATGGTGTAGATTCCAACGATTCAGACGACCAAGATAGCCATTATTACTTAAATTATAAATTTGCAAGTACTGGTTCAGATGAGGCAACTTATAATTATCCATATTTAATTTATTATAGAGCAATTACTATGTACTTAAAAGATCCTGTTCGTATAGGATATAAAATAGATAGTAATTCTTTTACACCAGCAAGTGGTGGAGCAGTTATGTGGCAGACTTTCCCTAATTATGGTGATTATGATGCAAAATCAAAGTTTATTCATGATTATCACATAGCCACAATAGCAGCTAATCCACAGCATACAGCACCTACTACTGATTTCTATTTCAATAGTGGAGATTCAACAGAAACTGTAAGCAGTGGTCAGACTTTAAATGTTACAGATGGTACTACAAGCTCCTCTTATAGCGATACAAGTTCTTTATTTTGGTCAACTTATTATACTATGTCAAATTCTGTAGCAAAGCATGGTTCAAATCACAGCTTACCACAAAGTTACACCTATGATGATGCTGTTATCACTGGTTCAAGTTGGAGTATAACGAACAGCAGCGGAGCTAATGTGAATAGCTTGTTTAGTCCACAGCTTAATAATAAGAGTGCTACAAATGCAGCCAGTGGTATGACGCTCACAGTAGATAGTAATGTACCAGCAGGTACTTATACAGTTCATCACAAAGTAGCTGATAATTGGGGTTCATCAAGTGGAGATCAGACAAAAACTTTTACGGTAACTGATGTTAAGCAAAACTATTTAACAGTGCATTATATAGATAAAGACAGTGGTACAGATATTCAAGATGTAGATAATCAAATAAGCCCATACACACCACAAGCACCTAGCGGATATAGCTTAACAGGTAGTTATAGAACGAGTGTTAATGATACGGATACAGCCTATAATGGCCGTATAAGCGTAGATTTAAGTACTTCAAGTAAAGAAATTTATGTAATGTGTCAACAACTAGAAAATAGTTACACATTAAATCTGCAATATATAGATGAAGATACAGGTAATCCTATATATAATACAGCAGGATGTCCTTCTACTAAGCTATATGTAAATTCAGATTTAACGGATTATGGAAATTCAAAAATAGGCTATTATTTACCGACGGTGGCACCTAGTGGTTATCAACTGGATACATCGAAATATTTTGCTTCATTTTTAGGATATGGTATAGGGTTTGATACAGACTCTTCTTTACTTCCTAAGAATGGATTTGGTTCGGGCAGTACAGCGGATTTACAAATTTATTGTAGAAAAATTCCACCAGTACCCCAAACTGGAACAGTAATAAAAAGATATTTTGTTGATGGGATAGAGCAGACAGCAGATGAAAGCGAAATAGATAATGTAGATGTAGGACCACATACTTACAGCCCAGATAAATCATACCCTAGGCACACATGTTCAAATCCAACAGTGACAGTAAATGTTATATCAAATAGTACGGTATATGCAGACTTTAATTTTGGACTTGTAAATCATCCACCAACAGTAACCCTTCAGGGACCTTCTGAAGTAGTTATGGGGGATGATTTTAGTGTAAATGCTTCGGGTGTAGATCCAGATGGTGACAGCCTTACGTATAGTTGGAATGTACCTTCTGATTTGAAAGGTTCAGCAAGTGGTTATACAGCTTCAGGGTATTTTGATAATACAGGAAATAAAAACTATAGTGTAACGGTTACAGATTCATATGGAGCCTCAGCGTCTGCAACCACTGTTGTAAAAGTAGTTCCTCCAGTACCTAATGTAGTTATAAATAAATCGGGAAATGAAAAAGAAAACCGTAAAGTAACGCTTGACGTTGATAAATATAGTTCAAGTGGTTCAAATAGTGGGAGATATCCTTTAGACTGGAGCAAAGTTAAATGGCAGTTCTTTGATGGCAGCGGTAATGAGCTTACAGTAGATAATAATCCTACTTCAAGTACAATAGTTAAATCATTAGACAGCACTACAGCTTCAAAAAGTATGGATTTAATATTTAAAAAGGCTGGAAAGTATACAGCAAAATGTACGCTTTACAATACGGCAGGATATTCAAATTCATTTTCTGTTGATTTAAATATAGTTCCTGACTTATCACCAACAGCTAACCTTGATTTAGACAGTGACACAGGATATAGAGATCCAAAGGATTTAAGTCCCAATGGTCTTGCACAGGGAACTACAGTTTTAACAGATAACAGTACTTCCAGTGATGATAACATAAGCAAAAGAATGTGGATAGCTTGTTTTGACAGCGATAATGATGGCAGTTACATTAATATAACAAATAATGAAGATGGAACAAAGAAAACAACACCAGAAAAAGAGCGATGGTACGTGTATGATCTTGACTATAATGGTGATTCAGATACTAGATATAAAATACAAGTACCAGATAGCACACCACTCAATGGTAAGCTTGTTACTATAGGTTCGGATGGACATAAGTATGCTTACGTCAATGACAGCTTAAATCCTCACTGGCGATATGTAGGAAGCTATGATGATGTATTAAAGCTTGATATAAATAAAATTAACTGTGGAAACTTAAAAAGCGTAACATTTAAATCAACCTCAGTTGGAAAATTTGATTTTGAAAAAGTAGTTCAGGAGAGCTTTGGTCAGGAAACAATACCACAGCTTATAACAAATAGTGATATAAAGCAAGCTAATACCTTTGGCAGCGTTCACTAAGATGAAAAAGAGAATTGTATTTTTTATGCAGTTCTCTTTTTTATTTTATATGAGGAGGTGAAATAGTGAAAAGAAAAAAGAAATTTATTATAGGAACAGCGTTAGCGGTGATATCAGCATTGATTGTAAGTTGTGTGGTCTACGGAAAAGAGAAGCAGGAGAACAATACTCCACCAACGGCAACTATAGCTGCTGTGAAAAACTCTAAGCCAATAAATCTTGAAATATTGACTGATTATTCGGAGCAAAAATTAAGTGCCTTAAATTCAAAGTTAAATGCATTTAAGGCAGATATGTCTTCCCATGGAGTAAATGCAAATATTGATGTTATAACATCAAATAAGCAAGTAGGGACATATAATTATACTTCGTTTAAAAGCAAGAATGTAACTGTAAATGAAACTTTTGTAGATCAGGTACCGCCATCAACCTATAATTATTATGAAAATGGACTTAGCGGTAATTTAAGCGCTTTAGGTGGGTACACGCACGCTACAAGAAGTTATTATTATCCACCTTATACGCAGCACTATCATGTTGAACAGAATTTTACAATATACTATACTCACAATGAAGATGGTACTATAACTATGAGTGGATCTCCTCAACATCCACCTTATTTAAGTGTACCGGATGGTCAAGTCCCTTGTGTTTCTGCTGATGCTGTTAATATTGGAGGAGGGTCACCACCAGCACCATATACTGATTGGGTTACTTATGATGTTGTGTATGATGGAGATGTAACACATCCTGGATACACTGTTACAACTACAACCTACACTCAAACTTACACAGGAACAATTTCAGGAACTACGACAGATGCACTTCCAGTAAATGCGGTTAATGTAGATACAGTAAAAAATAAATCCTTTAATACTAATAGTGATAAATATCTTATTTATGTATCTGATGGAACAGGGAACAGTATTCAAAATGGAGATGGTAACTATTTTGGCTTTGGAGATCTAAATAGTTCTTTTATGAATTATTTATTGAAAAATAACTTTACTAGCTATGCTGTAACACCTGGTTCTAATTATGATTATAAGCTTTCACAAGCAGGAAGTAATCAAACGCTTACAATAAGGCAGCTCATAGGAAGTTCTCTTGACGGAGGAAAACTTTTTGATGAAGGTCAAATTCAAAATGCTCTTGATGATATAAAGTCAAGATATACTCAGGATGCCTTGTTAGGCGAGATAAACTATATGTGTACTGATGAAACTTTAACTTATAATAAGACTTACAGTGATGCAGAAAATGATCCACAAGCTAAAAATTCAGATGGAACACCTGTTGAAAGGTGGAGATATGACCACGATCCAAGTATTTATGAAAATAACTCTGGTTATATTGACAATAATAATCAGTGGATTGATACACCTATAACTCAATTTGGCAAAACTGGAGAGTATAAAATAAGTTATCAAGCAAAAGATGATACTTCAGCTAGAATTCCTTTAGGATTATATTCAATGTGGAGTACTGGAGAAAATCAACTTGTACTTAGAGTTCACCACAGACCTATAGCCGATTTTTCAATGGCACTTAAACTAGGAACCTTAACTATTAATATAAAAGATAATAGTTATGACATAGACCATGAAAGCAGAGCTGATAAAGGTCTTGTAAAAAGGGAATTCAAGTGGAAATTAGATACTGACAGCAGCTGGACAGATGGAATGTCACCAAGCACAGTACAGATGTCAAAAACCTATGAAGTAGCCGAAAGGGTACAGGATATGGATGGAAATAATAATGAGGGTGCGTGGTCAAATTGGACAGTTAAAACAATTACTATAGGACAGAATAATCCTCCTATAGCCCAATTCACACTTGATAAATATGAAATGTCAGAAGGAGAAGAGAATAATATAAATGATACAAGTTATGATTCCGATGGAGACTCGCTTTCAGAAAGGCATTTCTGGGTAATAGACAGCAGTGGTAATACAGTTCAAGACTGTTTAAATTATCAGCCTAATTTAAGTAATTTAACTAAGGGAATATACACTATAAAAGAAATAGTAAAAGATTCTCCTAAAGTTGGAAGTCCATTAAGTTCAGATCCATATACAAAAACTTTGACAGTTGAAGACTTAGGAATAACAGGACAGCTTTATCCTAATCCTGCAGCACAAGGACAGCAGGTGACCTTTGATATAACTACGACAGGCAATGCTAAATATTTAAAGATATATATTCCAAATGAAATAAGTTCACTTGATAAAAAGGGAACAGCTTTTCCAATTACAAAAACTATTGTGGAAGAAGAACATCATAATGAGAAAATAGCCTATATGCTTCCAATAAATACGCCAGTTACATTAGATAGTAATGGAAATAGAGTGAGACAACCTTATGTAATACCAGTAGAAGCACAAAAGGCAAATGGTACAAGTAAGTCAATAACGCTGTATCTTGATGTTAAAGGGAATATACTTGATGGAATAAAGACGGAAATAATAGGTACTGGACAGGACAGAAATTAATAATTAAAAGCGGATAAATAACTTTTATAAGTTGCTTATCCGCTTTTTTTATATAGAAAACAAAATGAAAAGAGAGGAAGTGGAAAATTGCTTGTAGTATTAATCTTTATATTTGGCTTATTCATAGGAAGTATGGTGGAATGGTTTTCATATAAGATTCCCAAAGAAGAAAATGGGCCAATGAAAAGTAATATAGAGAAGTGTTTCAAATATGCTAGAAGAGTATTTAACAAACGTACAATTATATCAATATTAATAGGAAGTGTATACTGTATGCTTTATTTTAAATATAAATTCAGCATTGATTTTTTTAGATATACTTCAGTATGTACAATTCTTTTTGTGGTAGCTTTAATAGACTACAAAACTAAAGATGTGTATTTTTCAACTACATGTATTGCGGCTGTTTTAAGTATTGCCTTTATCATAATAGGATATTTTAACGGAGTAAATATAAAAAGCTATGTATTTGCAGGAATAGCAGCAGGAATATTTTCAACAATACTTGCAGCCTTAAATGTAATTGGATGGGGTGATGTTGAGATATTTATTGTGTGTGGACTTTTAGTAGGAGTATATAAAGTGGCTGTAGTAGTTTTTATTTCAATAGTTTTATGTGGTGTATATGGGATATATATTCTAATAAGAAAAAACAACAAAAAAGGATTAAGAGTAGCATTTGGACCTTACATAGTAGTTGCTTTAATGCTTGTGATAATTTTTGTAAAATAGCTGTGGAAAAGGTTGTGGATAGGGAAAAAACGTTACCGTAAAAAGGTAGAAAAGTGGGTAGGTTTTTGCCTTGATTTTTGTGCTAAAATGATTTTGTCCTTAGAAAAACTATATTTTCTGATAAGAAGTAAATTTTTTAGTCAGTAAGTTTTTCTAATTAAATTTGTTTCCACTTTTATTTTATAGAATGGACTATCTTGAAAGTAGTATTTTAAGATAGTCCATTTTTTATGTAGAGAAAAATTAAAAAATATTAATTGGAGGTAAGGAAATGGAAATAACAAATGTAAGAATAACAAAAAATAGTTCAATACTAAAGGATTCAAAGATCAGAGGATTTGTCTCAATAACTATTGATAATGCAATTGCAGTAAATGGTATAAGACTGATAGAAGGTAAAAAAGGAATGTTTTTAAGTTTTCCAGACAGAAAAAATAAAAATGGGAACGAATATGTTGATATAGCTTTTCCTATCAATAATGAGGCTAGAAATGCTATAACAGAAGCAGTACTTAATGCATATAAAGAATAGTTTCTTATAATTTC
Source organism: Clostridium guangxiense (assembly GCF_021043395.1). GTDB lineage: Bacteria > Bacillota > Clostridia > Clostridiales > Clostridiaceae > Clostridium_S > Clostridium_S guangxiense. The sequence goes on along the minus strand of NZ_JAJNKE010000001.1, from coordinate 18,393 downwards.
ATTAAAACATAGCAAGTGTTACTATAATGACACTTGCTTTTGTGGTTTTTTATTATTTTACATATAAAAATTAAAATAAGTAGTATTTAACAACTACTTATTATCAAAATCGTTTGCTTTTTTATTGTTATTTGTGTAAAATATAATTATAAGTAGTATTTAAGTAGTACTTATAATTTATTGATAAGGAAGATGTATAGAATGAAAATAGGAAGATTAGAGGCTGATTTTGGTAATTCAACAAATAACTTCTTGGTTGACGGATATTATTTTGAATTAACTACAAGTGTTGCAGAAATTTCAAAGCAAGATGCTGAGAGGATGTTTGTTTCCCCCATAACTGAAAAGAAAGAATTACTAGATAGAATTATGATTTCAACAGGAGAAGGCGAAAATGAGAAGTTTTATCTCGTAGGCAAGTTTGCTGAAGGACATGAGATAAAATCTCACGTTAATACTATGAATGACAAAATACACAGTATTATACCATATGCATCATTTTTAGCTGCAATATCATATTACAATACAATAAAAGCTGAAGATACAGATAATGAAGTAGAAATAGATAGTATGATGATGATGCTTCCGATATGGTTGCTCAAGAGAGCTGAGAAGTTTAGTATAGCACAAAATGAAATGGCTAATCGTTTTATTGGAGAACATAAGGTTAAAGTACTTACTATGGGAATGGAAAAAGAAATAAAAATAAAAGTAAAAAATTCTCAATGTAAGATAGAAGGTGAAGTTGCTCGCTTTGCTTTGAAATATAGGATGGTTCAAGAAGAAAGTAATACGATAAAAATTGAAAAAAGAAAAGAAATTGAAATGTTTCAAAATTTTGAAACAGTACTATGTGACGTAGGTGGAGGATCTACAGATTGTGTTTTGCTTGTGAAAGGGCTTACTGCTCCAAAAGAAAGGGACAGCTTTAAGGTTATTGATATAGAGCCTTTTTTAGGTAAATTAGAAACTTTTAGAAAAGAAAAATTACTACAATATTTCTCAAATGTAAAAGAATTAGAGAGTTTTATTGTAAGAAATTATAGTAAACAAAAGTATATTTTAGAAGATTTAAATACAGGAAAAACATATGATTTTACAAAGCAAATTGTAGAGATGTTACAAGAGTATGCAAATAAGCTTATAACGCAAATATTCAGTGCATTTAGAAAAAAGGATAGAGTTGTTAAATTTATATATTTTGGAGGTGAAACTCCAATTTTGAAGCCATACATGAAGAACTCACTTTTAAATATAATTACAGAGAAAGCTTTGGAAGAAAATCATTTGTTTCTAGATGAATTATTCAATGATGAAAATTCAGAGATATTTAAACCAACTCCAAGAACAATTAATTTAGCATCATTAGAAATACTTTCTGTAAATCAGCTAGGTAGAAAAAATGAGCAACAGTAAAAAAAATAAATTTGCCATACAAGCTAAGATATTACCAGAGAACGTTTATAAAATTTTAAATGAAAAAGCTTCAAAACATGCTTTGACTTCATATATAATAGAGCTGGTACAAGAAAAGGAAAGTACAGAGTTGATACTTAAGGAGTTAAAAAATATTGAAAACAAAATTGATAATCTTTCACCTAAAAGTATTATTGTAAAAGAGAAAGCTGTAAATGAAGATAAATTGATAGAAGGGAACATTGTTAAGAAAGTTGACAATGTTGAATCTGGAATAGATGATGATGATTTAAATGGTGAAGGTGATTTCTAAGATATAATAACTCAAATTTTATACTAACTAAGTGGTATGTAAATACAAGTAGAACAATTAAACTTGTTAGCTTTGAAATGATTTTATATTAACTATGAGGATTAATTAAAAATAAAATGTAAAAGAGGCTTGCTAATAAATATAGCAGGTCTTTTTTTATGTAAAAAAGAAAGTGAAGGAGCTGATAATAATTGCATGAAGATAGACTAATGTACCAAGATACAACATTTGCAAAGACAAGAAAAAATGAAGAGATAATCCATACAATCAAATGTTTTGAGGATTTAAGGATGAACCTATATAAGATTGCAGAGGAAAGAATAGAAGTACTTAAGTTGTTGCCAGAAACATATGATCTGGCAGAAAAGATGCAAAAGGAATTAGAAATTAAGTATGAGATTGAGTGCAGTAAAGAGAGAATAAAACTTACTATATTTGATTTCCTGCCAATTATTTATATTAAGACAACTAATAAAGGAGCAGGCTATTTTGTTGAAAAGTGGAAAACCACTATTAGTAATGCTTTAAGATCACTTAATCTTAAAAGCGTAAATGAAGTTTTTGTTTGGATTAAAATGTTTATTCCAGTCAAAAGTAGAACTTGTGATTTAGATAATAAATATTTCAAACCGGTTTTTGATGGAATTTATAGGAGCGGTTTGGTTCAAGATGATTGCATAAAATACATTAGAAGTTTCGGCTTTGAGATTGAAAAAAATGATGAAAACCCTAGAACAGAAATTTATATTTACTTAGATGATATGAAAAAAAGAGTGTCAGAATTAATGAAGTAACATATGGCAAAATATATAAAAAAGCACAACGGTAAAATGCGGGTTTGAAGTATATAAAACCTATGGCAAAGTGTTAGTTTTGCCATAGGTTAGTAATTGCCATAATGGCAAAAGTCAAAAGAACATAGAAAAAATAAGCGTTTTGAGGGGATGAAAATTGAAAAATCTAGACAGCTTATAGGCACTCTCTGTCTTAATGACACCAAGGAGCAGTTTACTGTATAGGTAAATAAAAATTATGATATAAAAACAATCCTTTTATAGAAACAAAAAAAGACCAGTGAAGAATTAAAGGAAAAACTATAAATCATATAAAATGCTAAGTATAAATATAAAATTAAAATAATAAATATACAAAACTATAAGAAGATTGAAGGTGATAAAAAATGCTTAGATTACAAGAAAGAGACATAAAATATTTGAAGTTGTTAGCTAGATTCGGAGTGCTAAATAAAGAAACAGTAAATAGAATATATGAAAATCATGAAAGATATGCAAGATATAGAAGAAAAGACTTGGCAGATGAAGGATATATTCTAAAAAATAACAGTTATAGTTATCTAGGCAGTGAAGGGAAAAAGTATATTAATAATATTGGAATACCTGTAAGAAACGTAAACGGAAGTAAAGAAACAAGAAATAGAATTGCTAAAATAGGTGAAATAATGTTGCCACTTGAAAAAGCATATGAAATACATCCAAGTTGGGAAATCAAGACTAATAAAGCTGAAATGAAAGCATTGTATTATGGGAGTATAACACGCAAATTACAAGCAACCGAAACCAGTGAGGGTTTTTCCAGTGAATATTATATATATAATATTGGAAAGCTTAAAAATCCTTCAAAAGGAAAAAAATTAAAGCAACGATTGGTATATAGGATACGTGAGGAGATAAAGCAAAATGTTCAAAATAATAAAATTGATAGAGTAATTATATTCGCTGAAGATGGAAATGCAATGAGTGTATATAAAGAACAGATGGAGGATTTGGGAGTAAAAGAACAGCTCCTATTACCATTAACTGATTTTGGTATAGAACTTTTAATTCTGTATGGAACGAAAGATGTTAATAGAATGGCTGCTGAACTGATTTATGGTAAAAACAACATTGTAAAGTCTGAGCTGGTTTTTGTAGATTATAAAACAAATGATGGAATTAACATAATTGTGATGATAAACAATGATATGGAAAAAGTTATAAAGTTAAGGCAGTACAAAGATATGTATAAGTATAATACAACATTTACAAGAACTAAAATAGAATTACTGTGCTTAGAAAATCAAAAAGAATCATTAGAACGTGAAATACCAAGAATACCTATAAGAACTGTAAAGCTAGAGGATTTAGTTTAATGCTGCTAGCTTTAATTGTATATGTAATTGTTGTTCTTTTGATTGTAGAGATATTAAGCATAGCCTTTGAAATGACTGGTGTTCCTCATGAAAAAGCAAAATATCAAGTTATCACAATGATAACAACAGGTTATTCAACAAAAGAAAGCGAAATTATTGTCCAGCATCCAGTGAGAAGAAAATTAGCTTTGTTTGCCATGATATTCACATATGTGAGTAATGTAACACTCTTCTCAATAATAGTTAATCTAACTAAATCTGAAATAACTAAAAGTTTAATTGTTAAGAGCTTAATTGTGCTGCTTGTATTATTTATGTTCATAAAAAATAGAATGATACTTGAAGGGAAGCTAAGAAAAGAATTTATTAAGCATAGATGGTTTTCAGTAAATAAAACTAATGTATATTATCTCTTATCGAAAAATAATGGATATGGCTTGTATAACTTGTATATCGATAGAATGTTTAAGTTTGTTGGAGAAACCATTAAGGAGAGTCCCCTTAAAGAAATGGGAATACAAGTTCTTAATATTGATAAGGGGAATAAAATAATAGAGTTTCCCGAAGCTGATTATAAGATGGAGTTAGGAGATAATCTCTTAGTGTACTGTAAATTAAATACAATTAAAAAGTGTTTTATCAAGAAAGAAGGTGATAAAAAGTGATTCCAGTAAAAAAATTACTAGAGTTCACAGAAGAAGAGCAAATATTGTATCAAAGGTATATAAAGGCCAGTGAAAAGAAAAAAAGAATACAGTTTATTAAAGTACCTGTGTTTTGGGTAATAGAGGATTTTAGAGCTACTGTAGGTACAAGCTATAAGATAATATATAGCAATGGCAATCGTATATGCAGTGACATTTTTGATGTACTAGATAATAAATTCGACATAGTTGATTATAAGGATGAAGGACTAAGCTATGCTATAATTCTGAAAAAGAAAACTAATGGAATAATATTCGAACGTGAAGAAAATACGTTATTTAGGCTTTCTTTCAATCCTCACTGCAAATGGAATTCATTTCAATAAAGGGGTGGTATTTTGGATGAAGAAATAAAAGACTTGGATAAAAAAATTAAAAAACTAAAGAAAAAAATTATTAAAGCTAAAAAAGCCTCTGTTGTAGTATCAATTGTTGGGGCTATAATTACTACTGTATTTGCTGTGGCTAATGTACTTGTACCTGCGGCGATAAGTTTTGCAGTAACTATCTTTAGTACATTTCTTGCAGATCTTGTTAAAAGAATATTTATGATTATGCTTTGGAGAGATAATAAGCGTAGAAATGAGTTAATAGTAGGTGAGAATGAAAGTGAAGAGTTGTAATGTTCAGGTGATATTAAATTTTGAGGGGGCAATTTATATATTATGATTATGAATGATATTTTAGGATATATAAACAAGATGAATTCGTATATTGAAACTAAGAATTATGATGCTTTTATAAAAGACATGGATTGTGACAATAAAAAATATTGCTATTTTGAAAAATTCTATAATGAAATAAATGAAGTAAATATTAAAGACATTTTAAATCAAGTAATTAAAGAAAAATTAACTCATTTGGGCTTGGAATTAAAAGATGGTTACTATTCGAGTGATTGGTCGGAACTAACATACAGCGGTTTGCTCTTTGGTGGAATAAAAATACAAGAAAAAAAGATAAAAATAAATCGTAAAGAATTAAAAGATATTAAACAATACCTTTTTAATATATCTTGTTCTTTAGATAGAATAGAAAATTTACTACCACGTAATAAGTTTAAAAAATTGCAAGAAGATGAAATTGACAATTATTTGAATAAAATAAAATGGAGTTGTAAAAGATTAACATTGCCTAATGAGGAATGGGCAGAGCTTAAAGAAAAGTTATGTAATCAATTTGGAAACTTAGGATTTGAAGTAATTGAAGTATCAGAATAGCTAAGCATTAATCTAATAAAAAACTTAAATAGTCTTTATAGGCTGTTTTTTTATACAAAAAATTAAGTGAAAGGATGAGTTGATGGGAAAAAAGAAAATAGTAAGCTTGATAATTACCAATGCTTTGATTTTTAATTTGGTGGGAAGTAATGTCCTTGTTAAGGCTGCTCCTGTAGATAGCGTTACTAATACTAGTAATCAATCCAGTGATGTAACTAAACAAATTAGTGATTTAGAAACTCAAATGGAGAAAACAGATAATGAGATTCAAAACACTATGATTGATATAAATAAAAACACTGATAATATAAGTAAAATAAATGCTTCCGTAAAGATAACAAGTAAAGAAATATGGGATAGAGAAGAAATATTTAAAGATGATGAGCTAAAAAATAGGGATACTGCAAAGGCTATTTATGAGAATGGTGACAGTACAGTAACTTTACTAAATGCAGTTCTTGAAAGTAAGAATTTTGCTGACTTCATTGGTAAAACAACTGCTGTAAATAAAGTGCTTACAGCTAATAAAGAAGTCATGAAAAAGGTTCATGAGGATAAGAAATATATAGAAAATAAGCAAAATAAATTACTTTCAGATAGGGATAAAATACAAAAACTGCTTAATGAGAATAGAGATAGGTTAAATAAGCTACAATCAGATAAATCTAAGCAAGCTGAGGCACTGATAAAATTGAATTCTTTAAAGATACCTCAAGACAATGCATCAAATTCGGTGAATGTTTACAATCAATGTCTTTTAGCAGGACACTTAATCTATGGTGATGATAATGTAGTTAATTATGCCAAAAATTTTCTTGGAGTTCCTTACTTGTGGGGAGGCACCTCTCAGAGTGGATTTGATTGTTCTGGTTTTGTTCAATATGTGTATGCTCATTTTGGTATTAATCTTCCTAGAATTACGTATGAACAGGTTAATGTTGGTACAACTGTTACTGGAAATCTTAAGCCAGGGGATTTGATTTTCTTTGGAGACACTAAGGCTCCGCATCATGTCGGAATGTACATTGGAGGAAATCAATATATTCAAGCACCTCACACAGGGGATGTTATAAAGATATCTTCCGTTCAAGGATGCGGATATTCTATTGCTAAAAGGATTAATAAGTAAAAAAGATGAAATGGGGGGAAAGTATGAAAGCAGGTGATAAGATAATATGTAATTTTATGGGGAATATATGCATGTTTACAATTCAAAAAATATTTGGAGGTAAGGCAATACTAGAAGATAATGGTCAAAAGCTTATTATTCCTACAAAATTTATATGTAAAAATTATAATATATTAATTTGATTGGAGAAATGTATGTTAATTAAAACTTTAATTGCAATTATAGCAGTTTTAATAGGAACTATTTTATTAGCTACTACTACTTGTCTTAAAGCAGCAAGTAGAGCTGATAAGTGGAAAAGAGAAATTGAAAGAAGAAATATATGAAAAATGTAAAGATCAATAAATAGAAATGGAGATGAATAAAGGCAATGGAAGAGGTAATTAATTGTTCCAGTGAAAAAAGTATAATAAACAGTTTAAGATCAGGAAAGAAACTTGTAGTGGTTACAGAAAACAATGATTTGAAAGAAATTGAGGATAAAGCGAAAATTTATACGAACTTTAAGCGTATATATAGCTTTAAGAATGAGTTAACAATAATAAAGTTAACTGAAGATAGGAAAATAGACAAGATCACAGTAAATATACTTTTAATTTTGCTTAAAACAGCAAAGAATCAAAATGTAGATTTGGTATATATGCCTAAAGAATATAAAACAATACTTTGTAGTTCTCAATTTGATAGGTACCAGGATATTATAAAATTTATGTGAGGTAAGTGGGAGATGAATAACAAAGAAATGAATAATTTTGAGATGAAAAGTATAGTTCTGAAACTAATTTCCAGTGGTGTAAGAATGGTTATTAAAGATATTGACCAAGAATACAGATCTATGGCAAGGTTGCTAAATGGGAAAGTTACAGGTGATACTATAATTTTTAATTAAAAATCTTTTATAAGGAATGGTGGTGCATTATGGATGGAAAATTAACAGCAGAGGAGATGGCGCAAAGACTTATAGCAGCACAAAATGAAAGGCAGGAGGCAGTTGAAAGTGCTAGAGCTGAAGAAAGAGCAAAAATAGAGGAAGAGAAAGATAAGGAGATACAAGAGCTTAAAAATAAGCTTGAAGTTGTAAATTCAGATAAAGAGGTTCTGACCAGTGAAAAAAAAGAGTTAAAAAAGCAACTAAAGCTTATAAAATCAAAAGTTGATGATGAAATCAACAAAGGAATTATAGACAAGCTTGCACAGTTAGATTATGCTCCTGGTATTTTGGCTATATGCGATACTATAGATGAAACTGTAGGAGGGCAGGTGACTAAGTTAAGCGGAATATTTGAAGCTCTTGGAGAAAATTTTGATGATATAAGTAAGCAACGCCTTTATAGTGTTCTTATGAACATGGAAAACAATGCTGAACTTATTAAGAAGTTCCTTAATATTCAGGACGATAAGATCATTGAAAGTGAAGATGTAAATTCGGAAAGCTCAATTAAAGATAGTGCTATTAGTAGCAGTGATAATTCAGATAATAATACTAAATTAAGCTTTGATTTCTAAAACTAGGAGTGAATTAATTATGATTTTCTGGTGCTTTATTTTTGTAATTGCATTTTTAATTGGGATAACAACAATTGTAAGTGGTATTTTGGATTAAATAAATTTTACTTTTTGATCAATAAAAGCAATAACAAACAGAAAGATGACCTCCAGTAGAGGACTATACCACGGGAAGCCACTTTATTTTAATAGGTAAATTTTGTGTTGAATTTTTCTACACCGATTTTAACTTTCATAGTAATTAATAATCTATAGTATTAATAAAAACCAGTTTGCAGAAAAGCTAATAATACATCATATTAAGTATAGTAAATTATTTTAATTTTTTTAAGATCTCTTCTAATTTTAAATTAATGGTTTCAAAATCTTTTTTATAGTTTCTTAAAAATTTAAATAGTCTCACAAATAATACTACATATACGAAAAATAGGATTATATTAGTAATTGATATTAAGATAGATATACTATTTATCTCCAAATTAATCTCCTCCTTTTTACTATATTTATAATAATATATATATATATACTATTCAATATTTACTTGAAAAATTTTATAAATTTAAAAAAAAATGTTTACTTTTCAAAAAGAATAATGTAATATTATGTAAAAGGAGATGGTTAATTTGAAAAAAGTATTTAGTATTATTTTATCAGTGTTAATTCTATCGACTACCGTTGCCGTTGTGCCCGCTAAAAATACTGTTAGCGCTGCCACAACATCTAAAATAGGAAGTACTGTAAAAGTGGGTAAATATACTGGACAAGTTATTCCTTATAGTAAATTACCTGCAAATGTAAAACCAACAACAGTGAAAAGTCTTGCAGAAGCCGAAAAAGTTGTAGATGAGGTTAATAATTCATTTAAAAGTACACTCAAAAAATTTAACGCCAATGCAAAAATCAATTCTTCAAATCAAATAAAACCTGATGGTACAGTTTACACCATGAGTACAGGTACTCAAGATAAGGTTAATGGAGGTCCAATGGTAGGTACTAGTTTTCATGTTAGAGTTCAGTATAGTTATGTTAGTAATAGATTTTCATCTTGTAGTAACATAACAAGCTATTTATCTGGTAATACAGTTACTTTCTCTTGGTCTCAACAAAGTAGTAATTATAGTATTATTGATAGTTCAAGGACATTAGCTACTAATGTAGATGGAATTATAACAGACTATCTAATCACTCCTATTGGATTAGTGGCTGTAAGTAATGATCCTGAAAGTGTTTACACAGAATTTTATCTTTAATGTAAAGAAATAGGACGGGCATTTAAACCTGTCCTATTATATTCTATTTTATCTAGTGTAATATATCTTTATGAAATAATATTCTTTTTATTAAGAAAGTCTTCATGCTAAATTATAGCTTCCTACTGGATTATGTTTAGCTTTGAAAATTGGTTTTGATGAAGATATATTATCACAGTGGATAGCAGAAAACCCAAATTCTAAATCTTTAAATATTAATAATGCCATTGATGTTGCCTCTAAATCGCTTGACCCAAAATTTATTGCTACTTATTCAATAAACTCAATGAAAGACTTGCTACAGGTTACAAGGGACATTGATTATTCAGTTAAGAAATTCATACAAGATACTTTTAGTAAACACGTAACCATTAGAAACTTAAAGAATATGAATAGGCAAGAAATATTTGATAAACTCATTAAGGAACTAACAGGTAAAAAGTTATAAAAATTAATTCACAAAAATACTACAGATATTGTAGACAGTGCAGGATGCGATGGAATACATTGCTGTGGCTGTAATGATAAGGCTTCACCAAGCACATGTAGAAGTCATTAAACAGTATGTGTAGTAGAACAATCGTAAAGGTGATTTAGTAAGAATACCATATAATAAATTGATAATTGATACTTGCAAAGAAAAGCACAGATATTAAAGATACTTATAACTATCTAGAAATAATAAGTAAGGATAAAAAGTAAGAATGGCTTATGAAGCTAGAGAAGCTGAGCTTCATGACAAAAATACAATGATTAAATCAGGTGTAATTAAAGTTGCGGAAAACCTATTGAAAATGGAGATGCGTATTGAATTAGTAGCAAAAACGACAGAATTATCAGAAGAAGAAATTCAGAATTTAAAAGAAAAAAATGAGTTAGTATTTAAGCAGCCACTTATTAATTTAAGCGGATGCTTTTTTGTTTATAACTTATTATAAGTAGTTTTATGATACTTTGAGTATAGTGGTAAAGATCACTATCATCATCAAGAACTGCAATTTCACCACAAATAGTACATTGGTAAGTACATTTATCTGGTTTACCTCCTATTTTATGCATAAATATCTCCTCCTCGAATAGCACATTAGTATAAGAGCAGTTGGATAGTATATCATCCAGCTGCTTTTTATAATGGCTTATTTAGCCAAGGAATGTAATTGTAATAGAAGCTATTTACATAAAAAAATACATGTGGTATAATTTATATAAATAGTTACAAATTTACAAAATGAGAGGGTTTTTAAATGAAAAAAAATATAGTGCTATCGGACGGTGATAAGTTAAAGGAAATTAGAAGAAAGTATGGTTTGAAACAGGAAGAAATTACGGGAAGTGAGATAACAAGAAATCTTATAAGTGAGATTGAAACTAATAAAGCAAGTATTACTAAAAAAACGGCAGAGGTTGTTATAAAAAACTTAACCGCATTGGCTAAAAAAAGGCGCTTTGAAGTTGATGAGACCGTTGATTATTTAATGGAAAATCAAATTGTACAAGCTAATAAAGCTCTTGATAATTATATAGAAGAGCTAAACACTTTAAGCATTTCTAAGGGTGATAGCTTTATTAAAACACTCAAAGAAGCAGAAAGTTTTTTAATTGACTGGGACATAAAAGATAAAAAATTAAAGATATATAAAATAGCCGGAGATTATTATTGTAATAATAATGAGATGTATAAAGGTGCTGTATATTATGAAAAAGCTTTAGCATTAATTAATCGGGTGTTTTTAGATAGAGAATTAATACCACTTTCAAGGAAACTATCCATGGTTTATGTATATATAGGTGACTATAAAAAAAGCATTGAATGTTGTGAGTTTATATTAAATCGCTTTGATGATATTTCAGTTAATGATAAAGTGATTTTTACATATAACAATGCTTTATCTTATTTTTATATGAATAATTTTGAAAAGACTTTGCAAAACCTTGAGATATCTGAAAAATTAGTAGATAGAAATGATAATTTAAAATTATTTAAAATACTAGATAGCAAGGCTGTTTGTTTGTGTTCAATGAAGCGTTATAGTGAGGCATTACAGGTATTTGATGAACTGATAAGCTTGGTTAAAAGTAATTATGTAGATAGGTATGTAACAGTGTTATTGAATATCGTAAATGTTTATTTAGACATGCAGGAAAAGGATAAAGCTCTTGAAAACTTTAATTGTGTTATTGAAAGGCTAAATAGTGTCAATAATGATAGTCCTTATTTATCAGAAATTTATTTTCATGTTGGTAAATTTTATAGAAGTTTTGGTAATGAAGAAAAATCTGAGCAATTTTATTCAAAAGCTTTGAATTTATGTGAAAAACAAAAAAACTATGTTTTGGAAAATGACATATTATGTGATTTAATAGAAATGTATACAGTTGAAAACAAAGTAAAGGAAATGAACAGTATAAAGTACACGTTATTTTCTTTGTTTAATAAACAGGGGAATATAAATCATATGCTAGTTCACAAATTGGTGCTTTTTTATATTGATAATAACGTTGAAACGGCTAAGGAACTTATAAACTTTGTACTTAAAACAAATTAATGGGAGGTGTTGAATATGTCAAAATTAAGTCGTAAGAAAGCATTACTATTGTTTACTTGTATGCTGCTTATGTTTGTATTTATAGGTGTAAATACACAAATTACAAGTAATATTGCTTATATAACAGGAGGTGCTATGGCTAAGGCTGTAAAAGTAATTCCATTTATATTTTAACGAAGTAAAAGCAATTTGGAGCACAAAACCAAGTTGCTTTTTTATTATAAGATTTTTGTGTTTTGCAAACTCTGTATAAGGATATTTTAGAATAATTAAAGAGTTTAAAGGCAGAAATTAATATAAGAGCAATTGGTTGAGTTACCTTTCTAGCTACCTTTTTTATGTATCTAAATAAAAAAACACTTTGAGAAGGTTAATAAAAAAGACAGGAATTAACCTGCCTTTTTATTAATAATGATAATTAATAGATAACTTAGGATCTTGCTGCCAAAATGCCGAATCAAATTTAACTATGCTAAATTCAGATACACCAGTTAAGAAAAGGTTTATTATTAGTGAGTGGAGCAGCATAAAAGATTATGTTATTTCATTATTTAATGATGAATTATCAAGAGAATTTGCTGAAAAGCTGGTAGATCTTTATAATAAGTTTTTTGAAATCAATTATAAAATTGATAATAATAAATTTGTAATTACAAATAAAGAAATAACTGAAATAAAGAAAGAAATAGAATATGTAGAGGGATTAGTTGATTCTGATAAAAATGAAAATCGAAGCAAAAAATAATTATATAAATTCCTCTGATAAAACCCGAAAAATGACATATAAAGAATAGTAGATACATTTAGTATTTGCTATTCTTTTTAGCAACAAATTATTTTTAGGTCAAATTGGCTAACAAAACTGTGTGTAGGCATTTTCTGCTTATATGCGGTTTTTTATTTTGTTTAAATTTAAAGGAGGAATTATCTATGGGACAATACTTTAAAGCAGTAAATATTACAAAGGGAGAATTTGTAGATCATATGGATTATAATTCATTTTCAAAGATTACAGAACATTCATTTAGACCAAATGAGTATATGCTTGCAGTTGAAGGATTACTTCAACCTGATGGAAAATGGTATAAAGATAAAATTGTGTGGGCTGGTGATTATGCTGATGATGGTCTGTTTATACCTGAAGGATACAAAGGCAATTTATATGATTGTACTTCTGATGGTACATTCAAAAAGATTAAGGCTAAACCTACAAAAAAATTATCAAAGTATATTTTAAACCATGATAAAAAGCAATTTATAGATATGGAAGCTTTGCCTTCATATGATGATGGTTGGATTTTACATCCCCTATCACTGCTAACAGCTGTAGGCAACGGACAAGGTAGTGGAGATTTCTATACCAGTGATAAAAAAATGCTTTCATACGTTGGAACTTGGGCAGGTTTGGTTGTAGTTCAGAAACGGATGTAGAAGCTAAGAAATGGAATAAAAGCTTCAAAGAAGCCTTTATTGATAAAGCAGATCCAGAGCTGAACTTAACCATAGTTGACTGTCACATTTGAGAGAGGAGCTTTGGCTTCTCTATTTTTATAGAATTAAAATTTTAAAGGAGAGAGATTAAAATGTTAAGCATAAATCAATGGCTTGAAAAAAGAGTAAAGAAAAACATTCTAAAAGCTGCATGTGTTGCAATTAATCCAGTTAAAGCTAAACACTGGAAGCGTGAATGGAATAGATACAAGCTTTCACAGAAAAGAAGAAAACTAGGAAAATTTCGATCAAGGAGGAGTAAAAATGATTAATTATTCAGAAGAATTCAAAAGTCAATGTAAGGATGTATATCCAAATTGGAATGAACTTCATGAAGCTTTGGAGCATGGAAGTGAATTTGCTGGAAGATACTTAAATGATGCATCTTTTGATACTATAAATATTGATGATGTTTTGAGTATTGAAGATATGACTTCACTTAAGCAGCTTAAGGAAAAGGCTTTGAAAATTAAAAAGAAGAAAGAATTGTATAATAAGTGGTGCGAAATATTTAATCAAAATATTAAGGAGGATTAACTTTCAAAGTTAGTCCTTTTTTATTAAAGAAACGTTGATAATTTTAAATAAAAAATGAATAGGAGGTCAGTTTTTATTATGAAAGTAAAATATAAGGGCGTGACTTTTGATGAATTTACAGTAGAAACAGGGAATGGAAAAGTTTTTGACATAAGTAAATTAAACAAGGATATACCAGTTGGAAACATAAAATATGCATGGGGTTATATTTGTGAAGAGTGTGCTCAAAAAGTAAATTGGAATATCAATCTTAATGATTTTAAAGAGACACTTGATGGCTATTGTTGTTATGCAGATGGTTGTACCAATAGGAGAAATATTCATGAAATACAGTTGTCACTTAATGAAATTAAACAACTAGAATTTGTTAATAAAGCGAAAGAGACCAAAAATATTAGTATAAATGATTTTAAAGATCAAAAGCACATAGCGGTTGATGAAAGTAAATGGAAGGAATATAAAGGCTATAAGGATGTTGATTATAAAGACAAACAATATGACAATCCAAAATACAATTGGAAAATGGTTTATTGGGAAAACAATGATGAAAAATACGGAAGGATCATGGTTAGTGAAGCTTTTAAGTTAAAAAGAGGCTTAACTATGGGTGAATTCTATGGTACAGGAGTAGTGGATTAATAAGTATAAAAACTAGGAGGATTAACTTTCAATGTTAATCCTTTTTTATTGGAGGGGTAAGAATGAAGTTAAAAGTAATAAAGCAAATAAAGTCACCATATGGAGTATTTGCAGAACCTGGTGATATTGTCGAATATAAATGTGGAATGGCAAGAAATAAAAAAGTACACATGGGAGTTGATTTTATAGAAAATTATGTAAAACTAAATATTTTCCAAAGAATAATACTAAGTTATACATTTGAAAAATATCGCTGTAAATTAAACAAAGTTTTATACAATTTAAAAAAATATTTTTGTAAAATGAGGTGAATATTTTGAAAAATGTAATTTTACAAAATTTTAAAGGCATAAATTTCTATCATGCAAAAAGAATTTGTATAAAAGGTAATATCGCATTGTTTACCATATATAAAAACCCAAAAGACTTTGCAAACAAGTACGTTGTTAGGCTATGGGAAATCAATAGACAGCTTGGCAATTCATTTGCTACAAAATATTGCGTAGTTAAAGGCACATTAGAGGAATGTAGAAATTCACTGCCGGAGGGTCTTTATAAAATTGATAGATTTAAAAGCGACGATCCTGTAATCGTAGAAATTTGGATATGATAGATTGAGAGGAAGTACTTCAATATGGATGTTTATATAGGTAAGAAAGTTAAATTTCAATATAAAGGAGAAATATTAGAAGGATATGTTCGTTCAATATATAATAACGGCGACACTGTAAATATAACAGTTGACAAAAGTGCATATACTTATCCAGTATGCTTATTAGCCAAAAATAATCAAGAAATAAAAGAAAAAAAGGGAGAACAGCTGTCTATGAAATTTGAGTAGGTAGCTGCTCTTTTTTATAAGGAGGACGGTGCTTATGGAAGGTAATTATAAACAGAGTGATTTTGATAATTTTAGATGTCCAGAATGTGGTGGTAAACTTAATTATGAATTTGGTGCAGTACGTTGTGAAAATGATGATTGGTTTGCAGAAGATGGTGAAATTGAAGAACTTTTTAATCTTAATGATGGGAGAGATAAGGATGAGTAAATACGTTATGTCAGATATACATGGATGTTATGAAAAATTTATAAGTATGTTGAAATTAATTAATTTCACAAACAATGATGAATTGTATATAATAGGTGACATATTTGATAGAGGACCGGGATCATTAAAAATATTAGATTATGTAGTAGGGCACAAAAACATAACTTTGCTTAAAGGTAATCACGAAAAAATGTTTGAAGAAGCCGTTGAAACAGGTAATTATAATTTATGGTACTGCAATGGAGGACAAGTCACGCATTTCAGTTTATTAAAAGAAGGATTTGATAAGGAACTGCTGATTTATAACTATATTAAGAGACTGCCGATTATTAAAGTAGTCGATAAATTTATATTGGTTCATGCAGGTTTGAAGTTTTCAGGTAACTATAGCTCAATAGAGCTTGAACAATTTCTAAAACAGGATGAACAAAACTGTTTGTGGACAAGAGATAACATAGGTATCGAGAAGCAATATAAAGATTATACCGTAATATGTGGTCATACTCCTGTGCAGGCTATATTAGATAATTCTAATACACCTCAAATATTAAAAAGACAGGGAACAATTTATATTGATTGTGGTAGCTGTTTTCAAGGTGGCAAATTAGCATGTTTAAGGCTTGATGATATGAAGGAGTTCTATGTTTAAAGGAGGCAGTTGGTATGAAAGGACGGGTTACTAAAAATATCCTAGAGTATATGAATTCAATGTCTATAAAACAGTTCTCTTATATTCAAGTAAGTTGTATAGCTAGTTCAATAAAAACTGAATACTACGACAGAAAGGATAAAAACATAAAAATAAATGGTAAAACTGAAGATGGTAAAAAGCAATTAAACAAGAGAATTGCCGATATAGTAAATAAAAAATTATTAAACAATGATATAACTCCTGATGATATAAGACTTTACAAAAGGTGTTTTGCTGAAGAATATACTAATCGTACAGGCAAATGTGCATGGGGATTTACAGAATTAAGGCAACGTTTAGGATATGATCCTAAAACAGGAATTGAATTGAAGAATTTATAAAAAGATAAAAGGATGTCTACACTTAGATGTCCTTTTATTTATAAAAATAATAAAGGATGGTGGATCGAATGGAGTATTGCTGTCATGGTTGCACAAATTTAAATAAAGATGAAAAGAAAATAGATGGAACTTGTTATATGTACGGATGCAGGTCGGATAAAAGAGGAAAAATATGCGGGTGGATACAGTCGGACAATGAGCTTAAAACAATGGGATGCTCTAGTTGGACCAATAAGCCTACTCAAATTAATGAACAGTTGACATTATTTTGATAAAAAACATTTTTTAAATTTTAAAGACAAGGAGGATGAAAAAAATGAAAATAAGTAATGATATTAAAATTGAGGCTGTAGATGATAGAAATATATGCATCCTTAAAAAGATGGTAGTTAAAGGTGAAGAACAGTGGAAGAGACTAGGTTACTATACAACGCCACAAGGTGCTTTAAAAGGAATGGTTAATGATGAAATAATAGGCACTGGCTTGAAGGATTTCCAAGTGGTTTGTAATAAGATCGATGAATTGTATAAGATTATTGATGGACTTTCTGTGAAGCTAGAATCTCATGCTAAAAATAAACAAGATACTTATGATCTTCCAGAAGAGTAAAGTTCATAAATTTAATTTCAGAATTCAAAAACAGTTTCAAGAGCTGAATAAAATACGTCGCAAATGAGGTGATAAAGTTAAATGATAAGAAAAATATTGTATTATTTTATAACGCTTATAGCGTGGTTAATTGCAACTTTATATTTACCATTCTATTTGTGCAAAAATCATGAAAAGCATGATTTTTGGTATCTTGAAATAGGGAAATATTATAGTTCAATAAAAACCGTAGTAGGTATGTTTATTATTGGTTAATAGTTTAGAATTCAAATAAGGCATAGCTGGTCTATGAAAGGAGAATAAAAATGCAAGAAAAGTTGATAAAGCTTTGGAAAACTTGTGAAACAAAACAATTAGCAAAAATATTTGAAGAATATATGAAAAGTATTGATATAAAAAAATATGATGGTAGAAGAAAAAACAATGATAATACCTATATTATAGATGGTAAGAGTACAAACTGGAATAGGGTTCAATGCTTTTATCATAAAGGGTCTACAAGCTTTGGACACGAAAATTTATTATTTGTACTAAGAAAAGAATCTGGAAATTACTTTATTATTGAAAGGGAATCAGTAAGAGCATTTGAATGTGACCATAACGGCGTAATAGAATATAATGAAAAATTACTTGATGAAATCATAAAAGAACATAAACCTTTATTTGACACATTATTAAGCATGATATCTTAATACACAATTCAAAGACCAGTGATATGAATAATTAAGTCCAGCTAAGAAATGTCAATAAGAAATAAAAAATAATTATTATTTTTATGAGATTAAAAAAGGTTAACTTTAAT